>JAZOOH010000029.1:0-115281 GCA_045654905.1 Acutalibacteraceae bacterium
GCTGGTCACCGATAGCACCCGAAATAGGAATACCTGCAAGGGATTTGAGTCCGGGAACATCCTCAGAAACATAGCCATAAAGAGAGCTGCTTTCTCTTACCTCTGGAAGAATGCTCATAGGAATGCCAAGCTCACTACAGAGTTTTTCATCCCAATCAAGCTTTTCAATATCAAAAAGCATTGTTCTTGATGCGTTACTGTAATCTGTAACGTGCACCTGCTTGTTTGTAAGGTTCCAAATAAGCCAGGTTTCAACCGTACCAAAGCAAAGCTTATCCTCATTTGCTAAGGTTCTTGCCTCCGGCACGTTGTCTAAAATCCATTTGATTTTTGTTGCGGAAAAATAAGCGTCTATTAAAAGACCCGTGTGCTCTTTAACGTAAGGCTCTAAGCCCATTTCCTTAAGCTTTTCGCAAATAGGTGCCGTTCTTCTGCATTGCCAAACAATAGCATTATAAACAGGCTTGCCTGTTTCTCTTTCCCATACAATTGTTGTTTCACGTTGGTTTGTAATGCCTACTGCAGCAATTTCCTCCGGTTTAATATTGCCGTTTTGTAAAGCCACCTGCAAGGAATGAAGCTGGCTTTCCCAAATTTCGTAAGGGTCGTGCTCAACCCAACCGCTTTTTGGGTAAATTTGAGTAAATTCAAACTGTGCCTTTGAAACAATACGTCCCTTTTTGTCAAATACAATTGTTCTTGAAGACGTTGTTCCCTGGTCAAGCGCTAAAATATACTTTTTTTCCATAGCAATCACCTTTTTTAGAAAAACTTTTTTGATTTATTTTTAATCGTAAAGGAAATCGATATAATCTACCGTGTTTACAGTTTCGTAAGTGAGCCCCTCAAAGGTGTAAATACTCTTGTTTGCACTTGGAATGTACACGTTTGTTTCATAAGAGGTTGAATAGCTTACAGGGTAGCCTGTAGAAGCCTCAAACTCTGCTACTAAAACAGCATTTTTATAGTGTACAACCTCTGTGCCGTCTGCAACCTTTGTGAAAATTGTGTTAAGTGCAGTTTCGGTTGCACCAAGAAGATTTTCCGAATTGAAAACCTTTACGTAGCTTGACTCGTTTATATCACTTTTTTCACTGTCCGGAATAGCAATTGTTATTGTAACAATACCGCCTGCTTCAGGATGACGGTTTTTGTCGTATTCAACCTTCATGCCGTAAACGTCGTAGCCTGTAAGCTTTGAAACGTAGGACTGCCCCTCAACGCTCATTTTGTTTGTTGACGGAGTGTTAAACGGAACGAAAACCTCTGTTTCTGAATCAGACCCGACTGTATTGAAAATACCGTCTATAAGGCTTGCCGTGTTGCTTGCCGGTTGCCCCAAGATGGTGATTTTTTCCGCTTCAAATTTTTTCATTTCTACGTCGGTTAAAACGGTAAAGCCGTATCTGTTAGATTTAACCTTATTTATGTTTGTGTTAAAGAAATCAAGGGCTTCCTCTTGTGATTGGAATATTTTGTTGGTATCGGTATACCCCTTGAATTTACCTGTAGGCTCAAGATTTATAAGCCCTGCGGCTGCTCTTAAAATTCTTCTTGCATCAAAAAGTGATATGTAGCCGTCACCGTCTACATCACAAAGAGCTTCCCTTTCAGCGGGCACACAGTCTTCAATTCCTGCCGCCTCTCTTAATACAAGCAATGCATCTGCAGGAGTAACGTCACCGTCATTGTCAGCGTCACCCTTAAGTGCCTCTGCTGCACTTGCAGGAATTGCAACAGTAAACAAGGTAACAAGTAAAACTAATGATAACGCTAATGCTAAAATTCTTTTTTTCATTTCTTTGTTTCCTTTCACAAAATTCATTTTATTTCCTCAAGAATATTTTTTACAGAATCAAATATATAAGTCGGCTCAACGTCCGAGGACTTTAAAATTTCCTCATCTGTTTCACCCGACATAACTAAAATTGAGGTAACACCTGCATTCACGCCCGTTTTAACGTCGGTGTAAATTCTGTCACCCACCATTGCAATGTTTTCGTACGGGGTGTTTGTTTCTTTTTGTAAAATATCTATCATAGTCCTGTCGGGCTTACCTAAAAAGATTGGTCTTCTTTTAACTGCATTTTCAAACATATCCGCAAAGCTACCGCAGTCGGGTAAATATCTGCCGTTTTCAATGGGGCAAACCATATCAATATTTGTTGCGTAGTATTCGGCACCCGCATCTAAAAGGTCGCACACTTTTGTTATTTTTTTGTAGTCGAGCTCGGTGTCATAGCCGAGAAGCACTAAATCAGCATCATCCTCGGTAATTTCCACACCGTATTTTCTAAGCTCGTTTTTTAAGGATTCAGTACCGCAAACGTAAACCCTTTTGCCTTTTTTGTTATCCCTTAAAAACATTCCCGCCGCCATACCGGAGGTGAAAACGTTTTCCTTTTCACAAGGGAAGCCGAGCTTTTTCATTTTCTCAACGTAATCGTTTGCATTCTTTGAAGAATTATTTGTTAAGAAAATGTAATTCTTGCCCTGCTTCAGCAAGGTTTCCAAAAATTCCTTTGCGCCGTCTATAGGGTCAAAGCCTAAATTCACGGTGCCGTCCATATCAAGTAAAAAAAGTGTAATATCCTTTAAATTGCTCATTTTAAAATCCTTATCTGCCAAAAAGCTCGTTTAATTCTTTATACTCGCGCTTGTTTATATTGTTTATTTGCTCTCTTGTAACTCTGTAAAGCCAGTTACCCTCTGCACGGCCGGGCACGTTAAGGCGTGTGTCAGAGCCGTAGCCCAACAAATCCTGCACAGGGAATATAGTAAGCCCTGCATTGCTTGCCATAATAGTTTTTATTATAGCTTTGCAGCCATCCTCATTCCATCTGTCAAAATTGCAGGAGCAATATTGCATAACTTTTCTTTTCATATCCTCAGGGGTTTCCCAAAGGTAGCCTAAAAGAGTGTTGTTGTCGTGTGTGCCTGAATACGCAACGCAATTGTTTACGTAGTTGTAAGGTCTGTGCGGTGTATCCCACATTGAAAGGAAGCCAAACTGAAATACTCTCATACCCGGGAAGCCACTGTCCTCCACAAGCTTAACTACTTCCTCTGTAATATCGCCTAAATCCTCAGCTATTATAAGCTTGTCACCCTTAACCTCGTTAAGCACTTTTATAAGCTTCATGCCGGGACCCTTAACCCACTTGCCGTTTTTAGCCGTTTTTTCAGTACCCTTTACAGCCCAGAAGCTTTCAAAGCCTCTGAAATGGTCTATTCTTACACCATCGAAAAGCTCAAGTGCAAAGGTAAGCCTTTGCTTCCACCAGGAAAAGCCGTCCTTTTCCATTTCTGCCCAGTTGTAAAGCGGGTTACCCCACAGCTGACCGTCCTCTGAAAAATAATCGGGCGGAACTCCCGCAACCTCTGTTAATTTGTTTTCTTCATCCATTAAGAACATTTTCGGGTTGTAGCAGACGTCTGCACTATCAAAGGAAACGTAAATGGGAATATCACCGATTATGCTTATTCCGTTTTCGTTTGCATATTTTTTAACCCTTGCCCATTGTGAGAAAAATTCATACTGAATGAAGCACCAGCCAAAATAAATTTGCTCGTCGTACTCTTTTGTCGTCCACTGAGTCCATTCTTTTTCGTTATTAGCAGACTTAAGCGCCATAAACACGCAAAAATCTTTAATTTGCTTATTTTTATTTATAAATCCGTTTATTTTTTCTTTTAATGCTCCGTCAGCCCTTTGAGCTGCTTTTATTAAAAGCGGCACTCTTTCAGCCTTTAAGCGGTCAAACTCGCAAAAATACGGTGTACCCTGCTTTGCGTGTGACAGCTCTTCATTAGTTAAAAGACCTTCTTCAAAAAGTAAATCAAGGTTTACAAAATAAGGATTCCCGCCAAAGGTTGAATATGATTTATAGGGTGAATTGCACTCATCAGGAATGACAAACGGCAACACCTGCCAATAGGAAAAACCGCTTTCCTTTAAAAAATCTATAAACTCAAAAGCTTCCTTGCCGAAGCTGCCTGAGGAATACTCTCCCCAAAGAGAAGAAACGTGCATTAACACACCGCTTTTTCTTTCCAAAAAGGTCCACTCCAATACACAATTATACATTATGTATTATAACATAACAATTACTTATTTGTAAAGAAATATTAAACATATAAAGAAAATTTAAGTGAAAAACAAATTGCCCGGCAAAACGCCGAGCAATTTATTTTGCTTCATCTGAATCTCTGTAATATTGTGTGAAAATTTTCGGGTGTGAATTGTTTTTCCAAAGCTCCTCAGCAACAGGCGCCCACGCCTTGCTGAAGTCCACACATTTATCACAAAGCTCGTCCACGTCCTCATTTATTAAATGGTCTGTGCTTTTTGCTCCCGTTTCTTTTATGATTTTTCGTAAAATTTCGGGGTTTTCTAGCATTGGACAAGGCATTAAATGGTTATCATTAAAAGGTTGACCCTTTCTGTACGCCTGGAAAAGAGGTCTTTGCAAAGCATCTAAAAGGGTTGTTTCCCTTATATTGGAATCTGAGTAGTGCACAAAAACGCAAGGCTCTATGTCACCCTTTGAGTTTATGTGGAAATAGTTTCTGCCACCTGCAATACAGCCGCCAACGTACTCGCCGTCATCCTGGAAATCCATTACAAACAGCGGCTTGCCCGTTTTTCCGTTACGAGTCCTTTTAAGCCACATATACATATATTTTCTTTGCATTGGGGTTGGTATCAGCTCTTTTCTGCCGTCACTACCCACAGGCATATAGTTGAAATAAAGTGCGTATTTTACACCCTTTTCAATCATATCCTCAAGAAACTCGTCACTTGTAACGCTTTCAACATTTTGGCTTGTATAGCAAACAGAAATTCCGAAAAGAATTTTGTTTTGCTTTAAAAGCTTCATAGCTTCAATAGTTGTGTCGTAAGAACCGTCACCGCGGCGGAAGTCGTTATTTTCCTTTGAGCCCTCAATGCTCAATGCAAGCGTAATGTTTCCGCACCTTTTAATATCATCACAGAATTTTTGGTCAATAAGAGTAGCGTTTGTGTAAATTAAAAACGTACACTCCTTATTTTCCCTTGCAAGAGTAACAATATCTTTTTTTCTTATGAGGGGCTCACCACCCGTAAGCATATAAAAATGCGTGCCCATTGCCTTGCCCTGAGTTACAATGCTGCGCATTTCATCAAGAGAAAGCTGGAAATTGTGACCATATTCTGCAGCCCAACAGCCCTTGCACTTAAGGTTGCAGGCGCTTGTGGGGTCAAAAAGAATAATGAAAGGAATATTGCAATTATACTTGTCGCGCTTTGCTCGAACGGTTTTTGTTCCGTAATAGCCAGCATGAATACCCAAAGAGATTAACATTGACTTAACCAATTCTCTGTCAACATCATTAAGAATGTTCTTTGCAAGCTGCATATAAACATTGTCCTTTTCCCCAACAGCGCTACGCATTTTTGCGTAGTTCTCTTTCGGATACATTGTAAAATACTTTTCTGCAACCTTTAAAATCTTCAAAAGATTTTTTTCAGGAGCTTTGTCTATATACTTTAAAATTCTTGATAATGCCTTGTCCGCTGCAAAGGTGACTATTTTGTGCTCCAACTGCAATACCTCCCTTCACAAAAATTCATAACTGATTAATAATATCATATATTACGCGATTTGTAAACCATACAAAGAAATTTTCACAAAAAAGCAACAATTAAACCAACAAAAGAATTATTGGTTTTTTCTGCTATTTTATACAAATTCAATTTCTTGACACATACCGTATTTATATTTATAATATACATATATCTTAATTTTAAGGAGCATTTATATGAGCAAAAAGAAAATTAGCCCCCTTAACTCAGAAAAGCTTTCAATATTGAATTGGTTCAATGTTTGCTTGTTCTGTCTTATAGGTGGCATCGCGTGGAATCTTGAAAACATGTATTTCAACACATTCCTCTACAACGAAATTTATGCAACCGCAACAAAGGAAGCTGTTTTGGGTGCTATGGAGCCTTCAACCGCTGTCAGCAGAATGGTTGCCCTCTCTGCTGTTACCGCTGTTGTAACGACCTTCATTATGGGTACCTTCAGCGACAGATTGAAAAACCGCAAGGTATTCATCTCCATTGGTTATATCCTTTGGGGTGGCATCACAGCTACATTTGGCTTTATCACCAAGGAGAACATTGCAGCTATCACCGGCTTATCCGAAGCTGCACAGGTTCTTACCTGCACAGTATGGGCAGTTATCATTATGGATATGGTTATGACCTTTATGGGTTCTACAAGTAATGACTCTGCTTTTAACGCATGGGTTACCGACATCACCACCCCCTCTTCAAGACCCAAGGTTGAAACAGCATTTACAATTGTAGGCTTTGTTGCTATGGGTATTGTTATGGGTGCAGGTACTGTTACTCAGTCAGGTCTTGTTTCCTACAAGCTTTTCTTCGGTATTCTTGGTATATTGGTTGCTATTGCTGGTGTTATTGGTCTCTTCACACTTAAGGAGCCTGCACATATTGTAAAGGAAGAAAAGAAAACAAGCTATTGGGCAGACCTTTTTTATGGCTTCAAGCCTTCAGTTATCAAGGAAAACTCTACACTTTATCTCATTCTTATTGCAATGTCACTCTTTAACTGTGCATTCCAGGTTTTCTTCCCCTACCTTATTGTTTATCTTCAGTATGTTGTTCTTGAAAGTCCTGCAAACAAGGAGCTGTTAAGCACATCACTTCCCACAGTTATCATCGTAGGTGTTATTGCAGTTGCCGTTCTTTTAGCAGGAATTATTGTTCTTATGAAGGTTGCTTCAAAGAAAAAGCTCCTTGCTTTCATCCCTGCTGTTGCAGCTCTCATTGTGGGTCTTCTTATTCTCTCAACATCAAACAACTTGTTTGTAATGCTTGCAGGTATTGCTCCCACAGTCATTGGCTACCTTGTTCTTACAATTCAGTTCAGTGCATCAATCCGTGACTTTACACCACCCGAGAAAACAGGTCTTTTCCAAGGTATAAGAATGATTTTCTTCGTGCTTATTCCTATGGTTGTAGGCCCTGCTATCGGTGACTATGCTTGCAGAAGCGCAGGTGCAACATATATTCAGGAAAACATTGTTGCTGGTGAAAAGGTTCTCACTGAGCTTTCCGTGCCCGATGCAAAAATGTTCCTTTACAGTGCAATTGTTTCTGCATTTGTATTTATTCCTCTTTTCTTCCTCAGAAAAAAAGGCTTAGACAAAAAAGAAAATTAATTTTCAGTAAAAACAAACAGTCAGGGTGTGAACTATGAAATCCATTTTACTTTCTTCTCTTACAAAGGTGTTCAAGGACGTAGAGCCGAACTTTGATGAATTCAAGGAATTTTCTGTTCTTCGCGGTGAGCCGTTCAACTTTCAAATAGCAATTTTTCCCGAAACTGACGACGATTGCAGCATTACAGTTGAGGTTGCCTCTAACCTTCGTGACGGCATTAAAATTTACAAGGTTATAAGTATGCCCTCTGCCTATGCCGCACCGGATGACCACGACGATTTCCACTACAACACCAAAAGAACAGAATATCCCGATTTATTATTGCCGATTAACGAAGATAACACCGTTGATTTGGTTAAAGGGGAATGGAATTGCCTTTGGTTCAAGTACACTCCTGAAATGGACTATATTGCCGGAACAAACAGTATTACCGTGTTCCTTAAAAAGGGCTTGTACGACGAAAATAACAAGCATATTTTCAGTTTAAGAACATTGCCAAGGCAATTGCCCATGCAGGATTTAATTTACACAAACTGGTTTCACAATGACTGTCTTTGCTCTCACTACAAGGTTGAGCCCTTCAGTGACGAGTACTGGACACTTTTAAGAAATTACGTTAAAAATGCCGTTGCTCACGGTGTTAATATGATTTATACACCTGTTTTCACACCGCCACTTGATACAGAGGTTGGCGGTGAAAGACCTACCTTCCAATTGGTTGAGGTCGATAAAATTGATGCAGGCTACCGCTTTGGCTTTAAAAACTTTGACAAGTACGTAAGAATATGTACGGAATGCGGCATTAAATATTTTGAAATATCTCATTTCTTTACACAATGGGGCGCACAACACGCACCTAAAATAATTGCAAACGTTAAGGGCGTTAAACGCCAGATTTTCGGTTGGGATACCGTAGCAAACGGCAAGGACTACGTGCAATTCCTTGCAGTATTTGCAAAGGCTCTCACAAAAGAGGTTGAACGCCTTGACATTAAACAAAACTGCTACCTTCACGTTTCCGACGAGCCAAACGAAAGTCAGATTGAAGACTATAAAAAGGCTTCATACATAATAAATCAGCTTTTCCCCGATTTTCATATTATAGATGCGCTTTCAGAAATAGATTTTTACAGACAAGGCCTTGTAAAAACTCCTGTTTGTGGCGAGGACGTTGCAGACATATTCAAGGCAGAGGTAACAGATTTTTGGACCTATTACTGCTGCACTGAAACCCGCGACTTTTTACCTAACAGAACCTTCGCAATGCCTCCTGCAAGAAACAGAATTTTAGGCATGCTGCTTTACAAATACGAGGCTAAGGGCTTTTTACAATGGGGTCACAACTTCTGGTACACACAATACTCCAAAAACCAGATAAACCCCTACGAGGTTACAGATGCAGGCGGAGCATTCCCATCAGGTGATTCCTTCGTGGTTTACCCGGGCCCCGACTTTAAGCCCTACAACTCCTCCCGTCACGAGGTTTTCTATGAAGGAATATGCGACTACCGTGCTATGAAATACTTAGAAAGACTTACGTCACGCGAGCACGTGTTAAAAATACTCACAAAAAATCTTGATACAGAGCTCACCTTTAAAAACTACCCGCACGATATTGAGTGGCTTTTAAATAAACGAGCAGAAATAAACAAGGAAATTGAATTGGCAATAAGATGACCTTAAAAGAAGCTTTTAAAACAAACTGTAGGGCAACGGCAAAGCTTTGCAGCTTTGCCCCCACCCTCGCTTTCAGCGACTTAACCTCGGGAATCGGCGGTAAAAACAACAACGGCACAATTGCCCGTCTTTCCTTTGAGGATTTTTTCGTGGATTTATATTTTATTGAAAACGGACCTTTAGCCTACGCTCCAAACACCATATGGATTGGCGTAGGCTTTGAGGTCTATTCTTTTTTACCTATTTCCGTATATGACGTATTGGCTTTATTTAAGGAAACTGATTTTAAATGCTATACATACTCACACCTTAACTCCGTAGAGCTTATAATAGAAAGCTTTTCGGAAATAATTGCTTTTTTTGATGACTTTCTTCCTCTTATGCAGGACGTTGCTAAAAACGGAACAAAGAAAAACAAGCTCATAGCTTCTCAGGAGGAAGCCATAAAGCGTGTTACAGGTGACGACGTTTTTGACAGAGATACCGAAATTTTTGATATAACCGTAAAATTGCGTGATATGCTTTTAAGAAACTATTTAGAGGGAATAATAAGCCGCTTTGTTTTAGGCGGCGTTGCAGATTTTTACAACGGCAACCAAAAAAGAGCAATTAGAAAAATAGCTAAAACAAAAAATAAAACGCTTTACGAGAAAAACCTTTTAGCAGCGTTAAAAAGCGGGGAGCTTACGGACTACGACGCCTCGCCATTCAGAAACGAGACCTACAAAAATTACGCTAAATCCATAAGGACGGTAACACATTTATTCGGCAACGGCGGTCTTTTAAAGGTATTTGCAAAATCTGCCCTGCTTTCTCCCCTTTTTGCCACCTTTTTAGGCTTCTTTTACCTGCTTTTATGCCACGTAAGATTTGGGGATGCCGTTTATTTTCTTAACTTAGACCTTCCTGCGGTTATACTCTTGCTTTTAGCAGGCTTTTTGATTGGAGAAATTCTATGTTTTAATTTCCCGCACACTCCTAAAAACCCATTCAAAAAGAAAAAGACACCTAAAATTAAAGTAACGAACAAATCCAAAACCTTAAAATACTTTACAATTCTTGTTGAAACAATTGTAATTGTTTTACTCTTCTGCGCAGTAAACAACACAGTTTCTTTTACAAAAAGCAGCGTTTATTTCCCCGAAAACAATTTTCTTTCGTTAAAACAGGAAATGCTCCGCTACGAGCATTTTGAAGCGGTTTACAAGGCAAAGGGCTACTATCTTTACGATTTTAAATATTATCCCTTAGAGCACTACATATTAGTAGCAAAAAACGGCGAGAAAATAGATTTAGCCCTATACCCCTCCGCCACCTCGAAGTACTTTGAAGAAAAGGTTTTACCATTCTTTACGGAAAACGGCTGCGAGGTAACAGAAATTGAAAGTGAACGTGATATTAAATGAACAACATAGAATTTTTTAAAGCCGCAGGCTATGGAATGATGATGCACTTTGGACTCTATTCAATTTTGGGTGGTGAGTACAAGGGCAAATTCGGTGACAATTACGCCGAGTGGATTGGCTCTCACTTTGCTATTCCCATAAAGGAATATGAGCAATTAGCAAGTGTTTTTAACCCTATTTATTTTAATGCAGATGAAATAATTAAGCTTGCTAAAGATTGTGGTATGAAATATTTTGTAGTTACAACAAAGCACCACGACGGCTTTGCACTCTTTCACTCTAAGGTAGATAAATACAACGTTGTTGATGCAACCCCCTACAAAAAGGATATTATAGAGGACCTTGCAAATGCGTGCAGTAAGCACGGCGTTAAGCTCGGCGTTTACTACTCTCAGGACCTTGACTGGCACGAAAAGCACGGCGGCGGCTACCTTTCAAACCATATGGGCTGCTCGGGCGTAACCTGGGACAACAGCTGGGATTTCCCGAATCCTGAAGAAAAGGATTTTAATATTTGCTTTGAAAATAAAATATTACCGCAAATTAAAGAGATTATGACAAATTACGGTGATATTTTTACAGCGTGGTTTGACGTGCCTATGACCTTAACCGAAAATCAAAGTAAAATTATTTATGATACTGTAAAAAAATTACAGCCCGACTGCCTTATAAACTCAAGACTCGGCAACGGACTTTATGACTACGTCTCGTTAGGTGACAATGAAATTCCCGCAACCAAGGAAGAATGGGAAAAGCTTTCACAAGTAGATGAAAAAAATATAAATTACCAAAGCATTGACGGCTTTAAGCCAAGCAAGCACGGACTTTATGAGTCTGCCTGCACCTTAAATAAGTCGTGGGGCTTTTCTTACCGCGACCACAACTGGATTTCCCCTGAAAAATTAGCACAAAACAGAAAGCACCTTAATTCACTTGGTATAAACTACTTAGTAAACGTTGGCCCCGACCATTTAGGCAGAATACCGGGACCATCTATTGAAATTTTAAAGCAGGCTTCAAGACTTTAATAATTTTGCAAAAAATATTTACAGGCGGCGTAAATATTTAATATGTTGTTATAACAGAAAGAAGGCAACTCTATGCTCCAATTAAAAAACATTGTAAAAATCTACAAAATGGGTGATGCTACCCAGACCGCCCTTTGCGACGTTAGTGTAAGCTTCCGCGACAATGAATTCGTTTCTATTCTCGGACAAAGCGGCTCAGGTAAAACTACACTTTTAAACATTGTAGGAGGACTTGACCGTTACACAAGCGGCGACCTTGTAATTAACGGTGTTTCCACAAAGAATTATACTGATTCGGACTGGGATACCTACAGAAACCATTCAATAGGCTTTATTTTTCAAAGCTACAATTTAATTCCTCACCAAACCGTACTTTCTAACGTAGAAATGGCTTTAACGCTTTCAGGTGTCTCTAAAAAGGAGCGCCGCGAAAGAGCTGTTGCCGTTTTAGAAAAGGTTGGTCTTTCTGACCATATAAACAAAAAGCCTAACCAGATGTCAGGCGGACAAATGCAAAGAGTTGCAATTGCACGTGCACTCATAAATAACCCGGATATTCTTTTAGCAGATGAGCCAACCGGTGCACTTGACAGTGAAACAAGTATTCAAATAATGGATTTACTTAAAGAAATTGCGAAGGATAAGCTTGTTATTATGGTTACCCATAACCCTGAGCTTGCAAAGCAATACTCCACAAGAGTAGTCAATTTATTAGACGGTAAAATTGTTAGTGATACCGACCCCTATGACGCTTGTGATGCTACAAGCAGCAGCGAGGAAAAAAGCAAGGTTTCAATGTCATTTTTAACAGCGCTTTCTTTGAGCTTTAACAACTTGAAAACAAAAAAGGCACGTACTATTTTAACCTCCTTTGCGGGGTCAATCGGTATTATAGGCATTGCGCTTATTCTTTCACTTTCACAGGGTATGAGCGCTTATATTGCAAACGTACAAAAGGAAACTATGGAGTCCTACCCCATAACAATAACCTCCACCGCATTTGATGCTTTGGGAATTTTCTCCTCCGATAATAATCAAGAGAATGAGGACAAGGATAAGGACAAAAAGGAAAAGCAAAAAAACAGAGATGCTGTTTTTGCTGATTACGGCTCAATGAAGGCTAAAAAAACAATGTCCTCTACCATAAAAAGCAACAACCTTACTGAATTTAAAAAATATCTTGACGACCCTAACAGCTCTATTCAGCAATACATAGGTGAAAACGGCATTGTTTACTCTTATGATTTAAGCTTTTCGGCATTTTCTTATAACAAGGACAAAAAATTCATAGATTCAGACGTAGAAATAGGCAATGACGAGGACGGCGGCTTTTTCTCAGGCTTTTCTTCATTCTTTGGCGGCGACAACAAAACGGGCGCCGAAAACTTTTCACAAATAATTAAGGGCAGCAACGGTGAGGCTGTAAGTGATATTGTCCGCAATAACTACGACCTTATTTACGGCACCTGGCCAAAAAAATATAACGAAGTGCTTTTAGTTGTTAACAGACACAACACACTCTCTGCAGAAGAATTGTATCAATTAGGCTTAATTACAAAAAAGCAATACGACGAGGCAGCCAAAAAAATTGAAGAAGGAAAAGAAGCAGATAATATATTTATAAATTATGACGAAATTACCGCTCACACCTTCTATTTAGTTCCTGCCTGCGACACGTACTTAAAAAATGATAATGGCACCTTCACAAAAATAGAGGAATATGAAAAATACGAAAAGGAATTAACGGAAAATAAAACAAAGCTTAAAATAGTGGGAATTATACGCCCTGCAGAGTCTGCGGAAAACACAACAATTTCCACCCCTATTGCCTACACGTATTTACTTACCGATTATATTATTGAATACACAGAAAAAAGTGAGATTGTAAAAGCACAGCAAAAAACTCCTACAGTTAACGTTTTAAGCGGTACAAAATTCGACGTCTCGAGTGAGGAAGAAAAAATAGCCGAGGCTATAAATTACATTAAATCACTTGACGAGGAGGGCAAGGCAAATTTATACAGAATGGTGCTTTTCTCAAATAACTCCGAGTCTGACAGCGCACCTGCCTTTTCAATGCCGAGCATTCCGTCTGTTCCGCAAATGCCGACTATGCCAAGTACGACCGTGCCTGCAACAAAGCCCAACGGCACAGGAAGCATAATCCCGAGCATTCCTGCAACAAGACCAAATATTCCTTCCACCGAAGCTCCTGCAACAGACAGCTCTACCGAGACTGCTACCGTACCTTCCACCGAGGGTGAAAGCACCACAGAGCAGGAAGCTGTTACTATCCCTACAACTACTCCCGAGCAGGCAATTATTGCAGGTCAGCAGGAGGCACTCTCTCAGGCGCACAACACAATTGGTATGCAGCAGGGCGCACTCTCAAGCGCACAGCAAATAATTGAAGGACAAAAAAATGCTTTAATTCAATCGCAAACACAATTAGTTATGATGTCTGGCATTTTAAAGCAAATTGAACGCGCTATGAATGAGATGTCCTCTATGACTGAGGACTCCAAGCTGGCAGAAAGACTTGACGAATGGCTTGATGATAATCCCGACGAGGAAATGCTGCTTACTATTTACGACCAATACATAGGTGAAGCAACCTATGAAAATAACTTAGCCGACTTTGGCCTTGTAAGCTATGACACTCCGTCATCAATAAGCATTTACACCGACAGCTACGAGGATAAGGATATGGTTTCCGCCTGCATTGCAGAGTACAACCAAAATAAAAGTGACGAGGAAAAAATTGTTTACACCGATTACATAGCACTTATTACCTCCTCCTTAACCACTATTATTGACGGTATTTCTTACGTGCTTATTGCGTTTGTTGCTATTTCTCTTATTGTTTCGTGTATTATGATTGGCATAATTACACACATCTCCGTAATGGAAAGAACAAAGGAAATAGGCATACTGCGTGCATTAGGTGCTTCAAAAAGCAATATTTCGCAGGTGTTTAATGCAGAAACCTTTATAATAGGCTGCTGTTCAGGTCTTTTGGGCATTATAATCTCATTCATTGCATTATTCCCGATAAATGCAATAATAGAAAGCGTTACAGAAATAGAAAATCTTAACGCACAGCTACCGTTTTTTGCAGCAATTATTCTCATTGGAATAAGCGTTGCAATAACAATTCTCGGCGGCTTGATTCCGTCTCGCAAGGCAGCAAAAAAAGACCCTGTTGTAGCATTAAGAACAGAATAATGTTGTACACCCGAGGGACTTTCGCAATGCGTTTTTTTACTTATACTTTTGTTGCACAAACAAACAATTCGTGGTATAATTGCATCTGTAAATTTTCAAAAGAAGGGTATAGCTATGTCAAATTTTGTTTCTCAATTCGTTTCAAAGTCGTTTACCTCTGTGGTAAGCTTTCTTTATTTAGCTTCAGGCTTCAAAAGCGGCTTTTCAGGTAAAAAAATTTCTACTCCTGATGATTTTGAGCCTGTGCTTCGTTTTATTGCTTGCTCAGACGTTCACCTTAACGGTGATGAAACACAAGAAAACGCAATACGACTTAAGAATTTAATTGCAGATATGTACAAATATTCTGCAACACAAAACTACAACAAGCTTAACGCCTTAATGGTTGCAGGTGACTTTGCAGGCGGCGGTGCAGAAGAGGAATATGCTGCATTTAATAAAATAATTGCTTCTGCTTTAACAGAGGAAACAAAGCTTCTTATTGTTTTAGGCAACCACGAATTTATAAACTACCGTGATGTAGATGCAACCGTAGGCTACGACGTTTACAAAAAAATGATAAACGAAAACGTTGATACGGATATTCTTATTAACGGCTACCATTTTATTGGCGTTTCCTATGATGACAACGGCAAAACCTTTAAGGGTAAAACAACGTGGCTCAGAGAAAAGCTTGAAAACGCAACTAAGGAAAACCCCAAAAAACCTGTTTTCGTTTACCAGCACCCACACCCTACGCTTACCGTTTACGGCAGTATCAGCTGGAGCGACTCAGATATTAAAAACGTTTTAAAAGACTTTCCTCAGGTTGTTGACTTTTCAGGACACTCACACTACTCACCAAGTGACCCAAGAAGCGTATGGCAGGGTGAATTCACTGCAATTGGTTGTGGCTCTTTAGGCGCACTTATGGGGAACTTAAATTATATTGAAGGCGACAAGGATGCACCAGGTGAATCTGCTGCTGCATGGCTTGTAGAGGTAGACAAGGACGGAAACGTAAGCCTTAAGCTTTACGACGCTGAAAACAGAATGTTCTTTGAGAATATAGATTACTACTTTACAAATTTAAGCGATACCTCTAAAAGAACACACACCTGGCACAAGCAAAAATCACTTGATACAAAACCGCAATTCCCTGAAAACAGTACTGTGAAAAACACGGTTAATGAAAACGGTGAAACGGTAATCTCCTTCCCCGAGGCAAAGGGCTTTTACGAGACAGAGAATTATAAAATCACTATTAAAAACAGCAGCAATAAAAAGGTGTTTGAAAAAACCGTTATTTCCGAATACGTAAGAGCAACTAATGATGACGTTACCGTAAACGTGGGCAGCCTTGAAAAGGGTGACTACGCAGTAAAGGTAATTGCTTACAGCCCTTATGCTAAAAAGGGGCAAGTGCTCGAGGCAAAAACAACTGCAGAATAATAAAATCAACAACAAAAACGGACAGAAGACGCTATGCTTCTGTCCGTTACTTTATTTTAACCTTAGTCCCTTAGGGTAATGATTTTTTGCTCTTGAGTTCACAACCTTTACGCCGCCTACAACGCAATTTTGGGTGGTAACTACCGCCCATCCGTTTTCACAGTCTACGTCGAACTCCTCACCGTGAAGATACTTTTTAAGCTCCTCGCTCTCTGCAGAAAGCTCAATTTTTCTTTTAAAGTCATTACCTAATCCCATAAAAAACTGATGATGAGGCTGCAGATAATTTTTTCTTACCTCACCTATAGTTATACCCTTTGAAAAAACAGTTGCTTTGGAGGTATCGAATTCACCTGTAAAATATATTGGAGTTGCACCGTTTTGCTGTACGCTGTCTTTATCGTAAGAAACAAGAACCTCTGAAAGAAAATCGTAAACAACCTTGTCACATTTGGCAGTAGGGGCGATTTTCCCTTTTGTACACGAGCCGTACTCGGGCAGAGTGTTGTGCAGCACTGCCATAAACTGTCCCTCTCCCCTGTTTTTGTGCGGATACACACGCCTTGTGTACTGAATGCTTTTATTTTTACAGCCCTCAAACAAAATGCCGTCTTCCGTGTGCTTTTCTACCGTCTCATTCACATGTACCAATTCAAATTCAGAGTGCTCCGACAAAAATGAATCAATAAGCATCTCGTTTTCCTCAAGTGAAAACGTACAGGTTGCATAAATCATATAGCCGCCGTTTTTAAGGCATTTTACCGCATTCTCCAAAATTTCTCTTTGGCGTACTGCGCATTTTTTAACGTTTTCCTCAGACCATTCATCTATAGCCGCCCCTTCTTTTCTGAACATACCCTCACCCGAGCAGGGCGCATCTATCATAATTAAATCGAAGGTCGCAGGGTATATTTTTGCAAGCCTTGCTGAATCCATACACGTTGTAATTGTATTTTTCAGCCCGAGTCTTTCTACGTTTCCGGTAAGAATTTTGCACCTTGATGGAATTATTTCGTTTGATACCAAAATACCATTTTCACCTAATTTGTTGCTAAGCTGTGTGCTTTTCCCTCCCGGGGCAGAGCACATATCCAAAACCACCCAGTCCTCACACACCTCAAGACACTCGGCAGGTGCCATAGCACCCGGCTCCTGCACGTAAAGCATACCTGCGTGGTGGTAAGGGTGATTGCCTATTTTCTCGTAATCAAAGTAATAGCCCGTAGGTGAATACGGAATTTTTTCAGTATTGAAAACGTTTATTTTTTCAAAATCCTCAACAGATATTTTATTTGTATTTACTCTGAAGGACCTCACGGGTGGCTCATTCAAGGCATTTTTATATGCGCTGAATTCATCACCTAAAAGGCTTTTCATTCTGTTTTCAAAATCAATTGGTAGCTGTTTCATCATTTTCCAAATTCATTTCTATATGAAGCATACACATAGCTGTTGCCGTAATAGCCGCTGTTTCTGTGCGAAGAATTCTGCTTCCTAACGAAATGGTCTTTCCGCCTTTATTTTCTGCTTGTTCTATTTCTGTTTCGCTAAAGCCGCCCTCGGGGCCTATAAGAATTCCGACCGTATCACCGTTTTTAATGAGGGAGAGTGCCTCCTTAGTTGCCTTCATACCCTCTTTGTTTTCATAAGGCACCAAAAGAAGAGAAAGCGCCTCTGCTTTTTCTAAAAACTGCTTATAAGAAATAATATCATTCACCTTAGGAATAATAACGCGCTTGCTCTGCTTTGCGGCACTTTCTGCTATTAGCTGCCAGCGCTCTTTTTTGCTTTTCTTTTTCTTTTCATCTACCTTAACAACACAGCGGGACATTTCCACGGGGGTAATTTCCTCCACCCCTAATTCTACCGCCTTTTGAATTATAAGCTCCATTTTATCGCTTTTAGGTAAGCCCTGAAACAAATGCAATTTAACAGGCAGGCTTGTGTTATGATAATTCTCCTCTATAATCTCCGCCTTAACGTAGTCGGAAAAAATTTCTATTTTACAAAGTGAAGCTTGTCCGTTACAGCTGACTAAAATTTCATCCCCCGTTTTCATACGAAGAACGTTACTTATATGATTAAAATCCGACTCCGTGATTACAAAACAGCTGCCCTGCTTTTCACTTTCATCCACAAAAAAGTTATACATTTTTGCACCGCCTAAAATTTTAAAGTTTCTATTTGTGTGTCGTAATACTGCTCCTGAAAATGAATTGCAGCTTCTATTTCCTCTTTTGAAAAGCATGTTCCGACGGGCGCTCCCACGAGCTTATCCTCTACGTCGTTATTTCTGTGCGCAATAGCTATAATTTCACACTCGTATTGTTCTACGGGCTCACTAACGCCCAAAAGATATACGTCGAGCTCCTCACCGTCACCACCGATAACCCCGGGAATATAGCCATAGTTAATGGGGTACGTGAGAGAATAATTTTCCTTTTGATGCACGTAGCCAACAGGTCTGTCAATACCTATAACAACTTTTTTCCCAAGGTAGGCCTTTACTTGTGCTTTTCTTTCTTCAAACGTCATTTTCCACTATCCTCCCACCCATAAAATACACTATCTCAATTTTACCATTCTCAAATAACAAAATCAACTATACAACAAAAAATCACCCGAACAAAATTGTTCGGGGTAAATTTTTCAGTTTATTATTTATTAGCCTAAAGCAACCATGCTGAAAACGAGTGCGAAGAGAGCAACTGTTTCGCAAAGACCAACAACTGTAATGTATTGTGAGAAGCCCTTGCCTGTTTCTGCTAATGCATCTGCACCTGCTGCACCTGCTTTACCTTGTACGTATGCAGAAACTGCCATTGCAAGACCTGAAGCAATGCCAAGACCGAATAAGAACATTGGGTCTGCCTCTGAGCCCTTCATTTGCTGCATTAAAAGGAAGCCGTAAATTGTCTGTGTAAGCGGAGCACCTGCGAAAACTGTAAGAATGAAAGGTGCTGCCTTGTTGCTCATGTAGCATTTTTTCCAAGCACCTATAGATGCCTGACCTGCTATACCAATACCAATTGCAGAGCCTATAGCTGCAATACCCATTGCTAATGCTGTTCCTAATAAACCTAAATTCATAATGAACACTCCTTTAAAATAAATTAATTTTCTTCATTGAACGGTTTGAATTTATGTCCGCTCCAGGACATATCTAAATGCGACGAAAATTCCAACGTATTAAGTCTTATACCGTGAACAATAACTGATAAAACGTTCAATATCATATTAAGTCCGTGACCGAATACTAAAAGAATTATTGCAAATACAATAAACATAAGTTTGCCAAGCATAGGGCTTGCAAGCTCGTTAACGGTTGCAGAAATTGCTGCACCTGCAAGACCAACTGCCCAGAGTCTTATATAAGAAACTATATCTGAGAAAACGTTCACTACACCAAGCAACACAGAAACTATGTTTTTAAGACTTTCGAGTATAGATTTTACAACGCTTCCCTCATAGTTTGCAAACACGAAGCTCATAACAAAGCCGACCGCAACAAGCACAAGTGCCACCGTGCCTACCGGTATGCCGCTTATTACAAGTCCGAATGGGAAAACCTGTGGATTTACAACAAAGCTCAACACCACGTAGTAAATACCAATCAGCTGGAATATTGAGCCTATATCACCAAGAATTTTAATTGATTTTCTGTTTCTTTTTGCAACCTTAACGTGTGCTACAACAAGCTGAATAAGCGCTAAGGTAAAGCAGAATATCTGTAAATTCTGTGCGGTGGTAAGACCTGCTTCTCCGTTTGTCCAAAATGGATACCAAATTTTATCGGCATACACGTTAGAAATGTATGGTATTGATATAGCTTGCAGCCATTCGGGCAGTTTTTCTGCAGGAAGACCGCCCCAGGTACAGGTTACGGTACCCCAGGCAATAGTTGCAATACCTAACAGTCCCACAAGCAAAAATGCAGGAGAAACCTCTTTTTTTGCTTTTTTAGCCTTAATTATAAGTGCGGCTGCGGCTGCTGTTATAAGAAGTCCGTAAACACCGTCACCAAATATAATTCCGAAGAAAATAAGAATAAAGCCTAAGAACCATGCTGAAATGTCGTACTCAAAATATCCAGGTACAGTTCCTAAGAAATCTGTTAACGGATAAATAAGACTTACGAACTTATTGTTTTTAAGCTTTGTAGGAACGTTATCCTCCTCAGTAGGCTCCTCCACAAGAAGACCCCAGCAGTTTTCCTTTGCAGTTTCCTTGAGCTTCGGAAGATTTTCCTCTTCAACGTAGCCTGTAAAGTATGCAATAGAGGTCTCTTTTGCCTCAGAAAGGCTTTCTGCCGCCATACCCGTAGAATAAACCTCAAACTCAATTTCCTTTTCGCAGGTTTTTATTGCCTTTTTCATAGCATCTGTGTAAGCTGCGTTAAGTGAAATTTTTTCGTCTATTTCCTCAATACGGCTGTTAATTTCTTCAAGCCTTTGGTTTATTTCCTTAGTTGAAAGCTGCGGTAACTGGAAGCGGTAGCTCTTAAGCGAGTCTATAACCTCCGCTTCACCCTCACTGCCCGTTTTAATAAGCAGGAATTTTACGGAGCTTTTGGTTTTTTCAAGGCTCACTGTTTTTACGCTCTCACCTAAAGCACCGTATTCCGATGCAGGCATATCGTAAAGCAGCACCTCTACACCCTTGCTCAATAAATCTTCAATTAAGTGTGGGTCAACCTCGCCCCAGCTTTTAACTCTTTCAAGCTCCGCATTAAGTGAAGCTCTTTCGTTAAAGCACGCCTTTTTTTCCTCTGCGAGTGAAGCAACCTCTCTTGAAACAGAAACTACTTCCTCTACACTCGCCTCTTTTGCCTCGGTATTTTTATTTTTCTTTTCACTTACACTGAAAATTGCTGATTCAATTAAAGCAATTTGCTCTTTGAGCTCATCTATTCTTTTGCCTGAGCCCTCAGCTATTTCAATGTGGACAATGCCTAATTTGCGAAGCCTTTTAAGCGTGTCTGTCTTTTTGTCTCCCATAATCATAAGAGAGACCTTTTTCATAGGCACAATCATACTGAATATACCTCCATTTCTGAAGATACTTCGTCGCGGGCTGCTATTTTGCGCTTTGAAATTTTAGAACGCACAACAGCACTAACCTGCTGGTCTGCCATATAAATAGAGATTTTTTTAATATTCTCTTCCGTCTCGGGGATTTTAACCTTTTCGAACAAGTTAACTCTTTGTGATGTTGAAAGTAATTCCGCTTCAAGAAGCCTTACTTGTTCGTCTAACACCTCTGCCTCCAGGTCAAGGGACATTGCCTTTTCCATGTGATTTGCAGCTATATCTACCCAAAGTGGGGTTTCGTACAAATCGTAGTCCCCTCTGTAAAAATCTGCTCCCTCAAAGGTGGGAATTGTAACACCCGCAATATTGCCAACACCCTTGCGAATGTTGCTTACGGTGATTATTCCCTCAGGGAAGGCAGACTCCTCACTAAAAACGGCAATCCATGAGGAAAAGCCCTTTTCAAGCTCCTCTCTCGCCTTTCTTACCGCTATAGCATTTGCTTCAATAGTGCGGATTTCTGCCTGAAGCTGTTGTTTTTTAAGTGTCAGAGTAGGCAAATATCTCCGGTACATTTTAAGGGCATCCTTTTGTACCTTTAACTCGTTTTTAGTTAATTTGATTTTTGCCAAAATGATGTTCCCCCTTACTTAACTGGCCAAAATTCATCTGTAAGGTCTGACTTAATTCCGGTTTCGTCCTTTTGGAAGCACTCTGCTAAAATTTCCCAACCAAGGTCAAGAGCACCCTCAAGTGAAAGGTTAACAGATAAATCCATAAGCTTGTTTTCAAAGAGTAAACCGTATTTTAACAGCTTTTCATCCCAACGGTTCATTGCGAAGCCCATGTTTTTCTTTTCAAGGGTTTCCTTGTAGGATGAATATAATCTAATCATAGCATCCATAAGGGTACGGTGGTCCTTACGGGTTTTATTATTAACGTTTTGTTTAAGACGTGAAAGTGAACCGAACGGCTCAATTCTGCCACCCTTAAGGTAATACTGGCCCTCTGTAATGTAGCCGGTGTTATCCGGAACAGGGTGTGTAACGTCATCACCCGGCATTGTAGTAACAGCAAGAACTGTAACCGAGCCGGAGTTTGCAAAGTCAACAGCCTTTTCGTAACGTGAAGCAAGCTGTGAGTAAAGGTCACCGGGGTAACCGCGGTTAGAAGGAACCTGCTCCTGGGTAATTGCAATTTCCTTCATTGCGTCTGCAAAGTTTGTCATATCTGTAAGAAGAACAAGCACGTCCTTGTCCTGCAAAGCAAATTTTTCTGCAACTGCCAACGCCATATCAGGAATCATCATGCACTCAACAGTAGGGTCAGATGCAGTGTGAATAAACATAACAGTTTTGCTTAATGCGCCGCCGTTTGAAAGCTCCTCTTTAAAATAAAGGAAGTCGTCATACTTAAGACCCATACCGCCAAGAACAATTACGTCTGCCTCTGCCTGCAGAGCTATGCGGGCAAGAAGCTGGTTGTAGGGCTCACCTGAAATAGAGAAAATAGGAAGCTTTTGCGAAACAACCAACGTATTGAACATATCTATCATAGGAATGTTAGTTCTCATCATTCGGTTTGCAAGAATACGCTTTGTAGGGTTAACAGACGGACCACCAATGGTGCTCATATTTTCTGTAAGCGCAGGACCCTTATCTCTCGGCTCACCTGAGCCGTTGAAAATACGTCCTAATAAATCCTCACTGAAGGAAACGCGCATTTCGTGACCTAAAAAGCGAACCTCGTCACCGGTAGAAACACCCTGACCGCCTGCAAATACCTGCAAGGAAACAACGTCGCCGTCAATTTTATTTACCTGTGCAAGTGATTTACCGAACTGCGTATTTATTTGTGCTAACTCATTGTAGCGAACGTCCTGAGCCTTTACGGTGATAACGTTACCTGTAATTGATTCAATTCTGTTAAATACTTTATTCATTATCACTCACCACCCTTTAATAAAAGCTCTGCATCATTACCGATTTTGCCCTGACCTTCGTTATACATTGCATCAATTTCCTGCTCCGCCTTTTTAAATGCGTCGCTTTCAAATTCAGTATAGTTCCAGTCAATAAACTTTTGCTTCATTTTGTTAAAGAAACTACGGGCAGAATCCTTATCTTCAAGAGCATATTCACTGCCCAAAACGTAAATAAGCTTATCTGTAACGTAGCGTTGACGCTCAGTGCTGCTGTTTGCATCAACTAAATCGAAGGAGTTTTGCTGAAGGTAAACAGCGTCAAGCATATCTGCCTTAAGGTAAACCGTATAGTCTGTAAGAGAGGTACCCTCTTCACCAACAACCTTCATCATAGAGCCTATTTCATCACCGTAAAGAAGAATGTTTTTACAGAAGCCCGACTTTTTGGAATCTGTAACGGTTTTATATTTTGACCACGAAATAAGCGGGTCTATCGCAGGGTATTTTCTTGCATCTGAACGCTCACGTGAAAGACCGTGGAATGCACCAACAACCTTAAGGGTTGCTTGTGTAACGGGCTCTTCAAAGTTACCGCCTGCAGGAGAAACCGTACCGCCTATTGTAACGGAGCCGGTGCTGCCGTCAGGTAAACGAACGTAGCCTGCTCTTTCGTAGAACGCTGCAATATAAGATTCAAGGTATGCAGGGAATGCCTCTTCACCCGGAATTTCTTCAAGTCTGCCGGACATTTCTCTTAATGCCTGAGCCCAACGAGAGGTTGAGTCTGCAAGAAGAAGCACGTGAAGACCCATTTGTCTGTAATACTCAGCAAGTGTTACTGAGGTGTAAACAGATGCCTCACGGGATGCAACCGGCATAGATGAGGTATTACATATAATAATAGTACGCTCCATAAGAGAACGACCTGTTTTAGGGTCTGTAAGCTCAGGGAATTCTGTTAAGGTTTCAACAACCTCACCCGCACGCTCACCGCAGGCAGCTATAATTACTATATCTACGTCTGCATATTTTGAGGTGGTGTGCTGTAAAACTGTTTTACCCGCACCGAAAGGACCGGGTGTACAGTAGGTACCACCCTTTGCAACAGGGAAGAAGGAGTCAATAAGACGTACCTTTGTTTCCATTGTTTCTTGCGGTGCCAATCTTTCGCTGTAGCATTTTACTGCACGCTTAACCGGCCATCTGAAGGACATTGAAACAGAAATTTCGCGTCCTCTTTCATCTGCTACTACGGCAACAGTTTCGTTAACCGTATACTCGCCCTTTTCTACAATAGATTTTATTGTATAGCTACCAAGCAAATTGAACGGAATGAAAATTTTATGAGTAAAAGGTCCCTCCGGAACGGTGCCTATATATTCACCTGCTTTTAACACGTCACCCACCTTAGCGGTTGGTGTAAATTCCCATTTCTTTTCAGCATTCAAACCGTCTGCATAAATGCCTCTTTCCAAAAACCAGCCTGCTTGCTCTGCTAATACCGGCAACGGATTTTGAAGTCCGTCGTAAACCTGTCCCAATAAGCCGGGACCTAACTGAGCAGAAAGCATTTCACCGGTAAATTCTACGTCGTCACCGCACTTAATGCCACCTGTCATTTCGTAAACCTGAATTTGTGCGATATCCCCTTTTATACGGATGACCTCACTTTTAAGCTTAGCGTCATCTACCTTAACGAAGCATATTTCGTTCATTGAAACGTCTCCGTCAAATTTAACTGAAACCAGGTTACCGTTGACGCTAACTACCTTGCCTATATTTTCGGTCATTGTACAACCTCCAATCTTTCTCCATTCATAATGGAGTCGTAAATATTTCTGTATGCAGAGCTTCCGCTTTCTGCATCAAATTGTTTTATGCGTGAAATCAATTTTAATTTAATTCCGTAATAAAACACAAAGTCCTCCGAAAAAGCATCCATAGGTCTTAACGACTCTAAAAAGCCTAAACGATATTTGTTTAAGAACAATTCTGCTTCCATTGGATTTTCTATTTCTATTGCCTCTCGTGCCGCCTGAATAAGCTCGTATGGTACGGAATCTTCCTCAGACTCAAAGTGCTTGTTCAACTTTTCTGCACGGATTTTTCCAAGCACCAAGCGCAATTTACGCTCGCCTTCATTCCACGCCTCAACAAGCGCTGAATCGGACTTTTCGTAAGCTCTTGACGGTTTAAGTGTTAATTCACTTAACTGCTTTTGAGCCTTCTTACTCAAAAAACGCTCGCACAGCTCTGTAAACCGCTCCTCCGTAATTGGCAGGGGAGCACCCTCACTAATACCATCCAACGACGGCAATTGAGATATTAAATAATACTCAGCCATAATTATTCAGCCTCTTTCAAAAGTGCTGCTACCTTGGGACTAAGATAGTTTGACAACATATCGGTAACAGCCTCAGCAGAGTAATCGTAATATGCTCCGCCTTCATTTACAGCAATGCGGAAGCCACCGTCAAAGCTGTCGTTTGCTTTAAGTGTAACACCGCCCTGCATTTTTTCCTTAAGCGCTGCAAGCACTGTGCTTTCAAGCTTTTCTAAGGCTTCACTGTTTAAAATAACAGAAACGTCCTCTGCGCCCGGCTTAGAGGTCCATGCTTCAACTGCATTTACAATAAGCTTTGCAAGTGCATCTGAGGAATAAACCTCCGCAACGCTTTCGTTTACTATAGCTTTTAACTCCTTCGTGATGCTTTCTCTGAAGGAAATAAGCAAGTTTCTGCCTGCCTGACGAATAGCATCCTCGCCGGCTTTAACTGCCTTTTCATTTTCTGCCTTTGCATTTTTCACAAGCTTATCTGCTTGCGCCTGTGCATCAGAAATGATTTTTTCAGCCTCTGCTTTTGCTGCATTGAGTATAGCCTCAGCCTCTGTTTCCGCTGCTTCTACCCCATCCTTTTTAATTTGGTCAATAAGTTCCTGCAATTGTATTTCCATAAGGCACTCTCCTTTACTTTTTTTACAATATACATTTATAATATATCAACTTTAACTTTAACATAAAATCACCAAATTTTCAATAGTTTTGCTCGAAAATTTGGTGATTTTTATTCGTTTTTGTGTTCTGTTATGAATTTAGGTCCATTTCAAGGTATACTTTTTCACTATCACCTCTTCCTTTCCAAAAATTCTGAACGCAAATCTGGTGAAGAGTGAATAGTTAAGAGTGAAAAAGTAAAAATCCCCGTACTATCGTACGAGGATTTTTGGCTGTTGCGAACCTAAAGGATGACATAACTTTCAAGATAATATTTTGTACTCAAAAGAACAACCATACTTTTTTTGTATTATTTTTACATCTTCAAACACTTTAATTATTTTAGGAAAATACTCACGCAATTCTTTCGACATAGTATCTGCCCCCACTACTGAAACTTCCATAAAACACGGCTCACTTAACAAATCCCACAATGCATCTAAATTAGCACCATACCAATCAGGAAAATCAAGCGCAACCCTTATTCTTTCGTGAAAATCTCTTATATATTTGCAATCAGTTAAATCTAATGATATTTTTATTATTTTGTCCATTCTTTCTCCTATACAATCTCATAAAATTTTCGATAATGATCATATGTTACAAAAATCAATCCATCATTTGAATATAATATATCGCGTTTTTTACCATTTCAACCCAGATTTATTAAAACCAATAATTTTATTTTGTAATGTTTTGTAAATTAGAGATTGTTCACTATTCATCAGCGTGAGTGGGATATCACTTCTTCACTATTCACTATTACTTCTTACTTACCAAAAATCCTGAATGCGATTTTAGTGAAGAGTGAATAGTGAAAAGGTAATAAGTAAAAATCCTGAACGCTTTCGCATTCAGGATTTTTGGTGCGAGTGTTGATAACGGATTCAATTTTTAATATCAATTAACCGACAGTCAAACACATATTCTTGCTTGTATCAAAGGATTTTGTAGTTTCTTCAATAAATCAAATACAGATTGCGAGGAAACGATATGTCAAATATTATTGAAGATTTTTATTATGGCAACATTGAGCCACAAGAAGTCAATTCAGAATTAACACTTAAACTCAAGAAGAAACTGAGTAACCTTGCCGAAAAAGAAGAACAACTTACTGCAAGGCTGAACGGTGAAGATAAAGAACTATTTCAAAACTATGTAAGTGCTTATATTGAATTCTCAACGACGAGCAATGCTGACAGCTTTATATCAGGTTTTAGGCTCGGCTCAAAATTTACATACGATACATTTGTTAAGAATATGAAAGGATGAATACGGTTATGAAAAATAATACTAATATTGAATATAGACGAGTTGGAGATTTCAACATACCTAACCTTATTTTACCGCCCGAAGAAGCAAAAATCACCCTCAGCAAGTGGGGTATGATGCACAAGGATTATCTTCTAAAAAATAAAAAGGTGTTATTTACAACCCTACTTACTCAAGGTAAACTTTATCAGCACTGTGCCGAAATAGAAAAGCAGGCAAATGAAACATTTGATTTGCTTTTGAAGCAGATGAAAGCGGAGGAGGGTGTGACCGAACAACTGAAAGAAGAAAATCAGATGGAATGGGTATGCCTTATGCAGAACATTGAGGCAAGGGTAAGAGAATTTATTAACAATGAAATATTATTAATCTAGTAAAACTGGAGGCAGAGGTTGAAGTCTCTGCCTCCAATTATTTTATGTGCCAAAACAACGCGATAAAACAAGTATACGATTATTGGTTAAATAACTTGTCAAAGAGTATTTTATTTCGCTTTTTAGAATCCTGTATCATTTTATTATAAGGCATAATTTCTATGTATGCATTATAATTACTTAGATAATAGTACAATCCTAAACTATCTGGAGTGGGTTTAAAGTCATAGTGTTTGGCGTACTTTTTGATTTTTTCGTTCACATCACAAAGTATATAACAGAAGAATCGAATATTTTCGTTGCCACTGATAACTAAACCATCTTTAGTTTTAACTTTACCATTAATTATGTCGTCCATGTATTCAATTACTTGCTGAATAGGATTTTCTCTTTCGTCGTAATTTTCTCTGCCCGGACGTTTAAATTCAATTATTGTAACATTTCTAAATGGTTGTTCACTTTCATCTGTAAAGGCAAATGGTGCATCAAAAATAGCAATATCAGGTTCGTTTTTACTGTTAGACTCTAGTGGCTTCATACTTTTAATCTTTTTATCCGAGGCCAAATAGTAATGATACGAAAGTTTTTCGTCTATTAACCAAAGATTGTGCGAAGTATAATCAATATCATCTGATGTGCTTTGCATAGGAAATACTAATTGATGTACGCTTTCTTCATATGCGTAAACATCGCTATCAGAATTCTGATATTTTAAGTTGCCTTCAAGTAACTCCAAAACAGCTTTTCTGTGAACGATATATTCTGCTAAACTACTTTTGCCTAATTCTGAAAGTTTTTCAGCATATTCTGTTGATTTAGATACAATTTCCTTAGCACTCTTGTTTTCCTTAATCAACTTCTGTAAATCCTTGCCTTCTTTCTTAAGTTTTAATTTATACTGTTGCTCCTGCTTAAACAATTCAAGCTCCATTTTTTCTTCATCGTCTGAAATCAAAATGTTATTTATGCATTCGGGATACTTAGAAAGCAGCAATCTATAGCGAGGATTTTTGTTAAATACAAATTTTTCAATTTTTTCTTTCTTATTTTTGTTATAAGCCTCAATATCAGTGCCCAAATAAGGTAACAATAACTTTGATGCTTCTGAAATAATATCATTTTTTGTAACATCACTAAATAATGATTTTTCATTATCTTCAATATCAAAAGCAGTTCTTTCTCTATTAACTTTTTCGTCCAAATATGAAGAAGTAATATATCCGTTATAAACAAAATTACCATCATCGGAAACAAATTTACTGTTAATGCCGATTAAAATACTTTGTAAACTGACAGATAAAACTCTACGCTCATTAGCACACAAATTCAAACAATGACTATTTGTGTTTGGAGTGTAGTTTTTAAAATGTATTAAATTAAAAGAATGGCTACCGATAGTGAATTGTTCTGATGATATATTTTCATTACCTATGGCATCAAATAATTTATTTATAGAAATAGAATCAGTATCGTCAGAAACAACAATTCGAGGTGCTTTGTTTAACACAAAATATATAAAACAATGGTTAAGAATATCTCTTGCAATAGTTGAAAGCTTTTTGGGTGTATTAGTCTTGTTTTTTGAACGAAGGCCAACAAGTCGAATTTTTGTTGAGTTAGCAATTGAATTTTCGACAGTAAAAAGATTATTGTCATTAACAGCGTTTTCACTATCAAATTTGAATGTACGTTTATAACAATGGTCATATTGCCTAAAAACGCTCTCTACTTCTACAAAACGAAAGGCTTTCAACCAAGTCATACGACCAACGCCTTTACAACCAAGCATCTTCTTAAAATCTGATGCATAAGTGTTGAATGATTTGTAGTTTTCGTCAGTAAAACCAACACCGTTATCAATAATTGTAATGTTTTCTATATCAGTTTCCCAATCATTTAAATTAAACAGACTATGGGAAGTTTCTCTTTCAATATGTATAGAGATTTCTCCATTTTCAACGTTGCCTTGGTTGATGCTTTGAATTGAATTGACTATTGCTTCAAACAAAGGCAATAGTGGCTCGGACGAAGGTAAATTATGAAGTTCAACTAGCCCTTTAAAATTTATATCCATATTAATCTCCTATTATTGATGGTTCCGTACAACAAAAATTTTGAAATCCAAATATAAACATTGTATAATTAATATATCATACTATTGCGTGAATTTCAATAAAAACTCAAAGCCAATCACATATTCATTAAACTCTTTTAATAAAACAAAAAGTGTATTCTTGTTTTATATTTTAATTTGACTTTCACGAGTAATTATGTATGAATCATTTTATTAGCACAATGAAAAATCGTTGTTTTAGGCTTATATAGCCAAATTTTATATTTTGAAAGAATATATTAAAATAAAAATTTTATACAATAAAATATATGTAACAACATATATTTAGATTACTTTCTGTAAAGTGTTTTTCATTTGCACGAAAATGTGCAAAAATATTGACATTGCATGTTTATTGTGGTAATATCTTGTTGTGATTCATATAATATTATAGGAGGTTGATGTATGGAAAGATATTATTGTATGATAATAGGTGATATTGTAAATTCAAGGGAGATACCATCTAACGATAGATATAAAATCCAAGAACGACTAAAAATTGAGTTAGAAAAAATCAATTTTGATTATGATTGTGAAATATGTTCGAGATTTATAATAACTTTGGGTGATGAATTTCAGGGCGGATTATTTAGTCCGTATCACTTGTTCGATATTTTAAAAAGAATCAAAAGAAGTATAAAGCCATACAGAATGCGCTTTGGTATAGGAGTAGGCTATATTACAACCCATATGAAGTTTTATGATTCGTTCGGAAGTGATGGGCCAGCATATCATTTAGCTCGAAAAGGAATAAATGAATTAAAATCTTTAAAAACATCTGAATATGGATATAGAATTTACACCGAAAGCGAAGATCATCTATTACTAAATTCTCTTTGTAGTTTAATCGATAACATAAGTTCTTCGTGGACTGAAACACAAAAAAATTATGTTGATGTGGTTTCCGATTACAACTGCGAACTGACTCAAATTGCTACCAAACTAGATATCAATATCTCTACGCTCTCGCGCACATTATCTCGGGCTAATTATAAATTTATAAAAGAAACCATAGAAAAAATGAAAAAATATTTGTATAATCATTATGCAATATCTAATAAACAAGGTGATTTTATAATTTCGTATAATAAAGCTTGTAAATGTTATTCAAACGGCGATTATATAGAAAGTATAAAAGAACTTTCACATACTAATCCGATAAGTGAGATAGATTTGTTAAATAAATGTATATTGCTTGCAATGTGTTATACTGCTATAGGTAAAAATTTGGAGGCAGTCAATGTTGTTTCTCCTATTTTGGAAAATTTAAATCCAGAATACATTCACAAAAAAATACGAATTTTAAATATAATTGGAATTAATTGTACGGAATTGGAGCAATTAAAAAAAGCCGAAAACAGCTTTAAGTATGCAATAGAACTCGTAAAAAACATTCCTGGTACATCTGCTTTAGAATATTATACATTGGGGAATTATGCTAGATTATACTCAAAAAAAGAAGAATATAAAAAAGCCGAAGAAATATACCTACATTTATTGACGGAAACAAGCGAAATTTTTGATTGTAATCAAATAAATAAAATTAAAACCATGTCAAATTTAGGTGCTTTGTACACAACAATAGGCGAACATTATAGAGCTTATAGAATTTTATTAGAGGCATTAAATATTGCAGAATCATTCCTCGCAGAGAACTCGCGCACTTTTTTAGTTTTAAAACTCAATTTAGCTGCGGCAATCATCAACATCCCTAATGTAGAGGATAATGAAAGTTTGAAAAATAAGTTTAGACAATTTATAGATGATTTTTTAGACTGCTTTGAAAATTTAAATCATATGCCTTATATTGAGAATTGTTATAATATCCTTATTCTCTGGGAAAAGATAACTGGAGAGAAATACAGAATAGAGGAATGCAAAAAATTATTAAGTTTAAATTAGGAGGAATAGTAATGTTTAAAGAATTTTTACTCTTATTGGCATTAGGACATACTGTTGGCGATTTTTATTTGCAGACATCTAAAATGGCTAAACGAAAGAATAATTGTTGGTTTTATTTTATTTTTCACTGCATATTATATGCAATATCTACATTTCTCTGCCTTTTGCCAGTAAAAGGCATTCAATTATGGCTTATCGTTTTGGTTGTATCTGGAAGCCATATGTTTATTGATTTGATAAAGAAATTTTTATCCAACACAAAAATTGATGAAACAATACTGTTTTTGGCAGATCAAGTACTACATTTATCTGTAATTTTCGGAGTTTACATCTATATAATAAAGAATTGTTTAGATGTTCAAATTAGAACAGGTTTTGCTAATTTCTTTGAATTATTAAATTTAAATTATAAAACAGTTATAGGCATCTCTTTATTGTTGTTATTAAACGCTAAACCGTGTAACGTTATGATAAAGAGTATAATGAAAAAACGAGATTCAGGCGCAGAACAAGATACTACACACAAGGGTATAGGAGCTATCATTGGTACGCTTGAGCGTTGGACAATTATACTATTTTTTATGATTGAACAGTATTCTTCCATTGGTTTAGTTTTAACAGCAAAATCGATTGCAAGATACAATAAAATATCAACAGAAACAAATTTTGCTGAATATTATTTATTAGGAACATTAACTAGTACAATATTTGCAGTTTTTTCAACTATAATTATTACATAACAGATACGGAATAAAAATTAAAGTGGGCTGCCTAGCAATGGAGGACAGTCCACTTTTTGTACTATTTATACTCTTGTAAACACATAATAATTTGTGTCATATCCACCGTAACGATTGCGGTATATAAATACTTTGATAGATTTTCTGACACTACAAAAAGCTGCCCTCACGGAGAGAGCAGTTAAGATACATCATTTCTTTTATTTTAATTTCAGATATCGTGGATAAATTCGTTTTATAAAACCTGTTTCATCTGCTTCTTCAACGCTCAAAATTGTAAAATCAACATGCAATCCACATTCTTGTTCCACTAAAGACGAAAATATTGTTAACTCATTTTTTATTTCGTCCGAGTATTTTGAATAAATAAGTAGCACATCTATATCATTAGGGAATTTTTCCCCATCTAATATTGAACCAAACAGATATACACTATCAAAATGGTGAAACACTGTAATGTTTCTTTCAATAACATCAAATGTAAGCTTATTTATTTTTGATTTTATTAATGTATTCATAAAACGCATCCATCGTTAGTAATCTAACATTCATTGTGTTTGCTAATTCATATGCTTTTTGAGATATACAGCTTTTTCCGTTCCAATTATGCAAATTAACAATAATGGTCTTTTCTTCTGGAGCCATTGCTAACAAATCGGCCTCACTCAAACAATATTTATACACAAAAACCATTTTGGTTCCTGCAATATTAATCTCTCTAAATTTTTTATCGTTTACAAACTGATATCCTATTTTCCTAGCGTGAATATATTTTATAGCAAAATTAAGACTATCCAATCGAACTGCAGAACTTCTAAAACAATTGTAATCAAAATACAATTGCCTTAACCTTGGGGTGTCATCTAAAAACACTTTACAGTACCCAGCCTCTTCTTTTATTTGGATGTACGGATTGTCAGCACCAATAACCGCAGTTACAAATTTTCCTTCTCTATCTAATTTTTCTATCAGTAATTCTAATGATTCTGTCATTGGCAAAAAATGCCCTTTAATAGGAGCTATTCCAAACAATGAATTAATTTCTGCCGGAAAAAGAATTTGTCTACACTTTTCTTCGTTAGGACGGGTGGCTTCAAACTCATCTATATGTGCAATATATAGGCGAACGAGTTCCAAATTAGAATAACTTTTTTCGGGATGGCTCTGTATTAAATCTAAATTTGTTTCTAGTAATTTTTTGATTTTTCTATTATTTGATAATATTGTTGCTTCAAATCTGTCCCAAAGATCTTTTTTGTTAGTGAGGTAGTAGTTCTCATAAATAGACATATTTTCTGACAGCATTGGAACAACTTCTTTTTTCAGTTCATCAAAAGATCTAAATTTTTTGCTAAACAATCTTTCAAGTTTACATTTTCTTATGCGCTTCCAGTCTTTTACTTGCTCTGGTGTAAAAGCGTGATTCTTATCAAAATCAGTATGGCAGTTGGGACATAAGACGACAAGATTTTCATACGCATTGTCGGCTGTTTCGCAATATGGGACAATGTGAGCTTTTTCGATTATATCTCCTTTTTCCTTAAATAGTTCGGTTTGACAATCAGGGTTCATACACCTTCCCATCGATTCAGCATATAATCTTCTTTTAGTATTTTCGTCTATATTTTCTCTGCTCATAAACTTCTCCGTACATTTATAAAATATTAATTAAATTATACCATATCAATATTATAAAATTCAATCTATTTACAAACACTTGTTACTTTAAAAGTAATAGATGTTTTTATATACAAAAACTGCCCCCACAAATGTGAGAGCAGTTAAAAAGATTAATTATTGCTTCTTGTTATCTTTATGTATTCAGACGGTGTCATTTTATAAAATCTTTTACACGCCGTTATGAAATATGTCTGAGATGAGAAACCGACTTTGTTGCATATTTCTTTTTCGTTAATGCCTTTGAGCAATAAGATTTTAGCTTTTTCAAGCTTTTGTCTCAAAATATATGCACTCAGGTTTTCGCCTATTTCTTTCTTGAATACCTGTGACAAATAATCTGCTGAAATTCCGCAATAATTTGCAACAGAAGACACACTGATTTTTTGAGAGAGATTTTCATTTATATACTTTATGCAATTTCTTATATGTGGTGAAAACTCAGGCTGTTTTTTATTTCTTTTTACATCCTCTGTTAATTTGACAATTTCAATTCCTAAGCACATGAAGATTTCATTTTTATCAGTCAGTTTATCAATTGTGTTGATTACTCTATCTGAAAATTCATAGGCTTTAGTTTCGTTAAGTCCACCCTGAATAGCATATCGGGTTGCGAGAGTAATTGTACTGACTGCCATATACTTGTGCTGCATAAGTTCGTCATCAGACATTCGACCCATAACGATAATAGAATCAAGATTTTTAAGTTGTGTTATCAGGGATTCAATATCACCTTGCTGAACGCAAGATAACAATCGTATTTCAGCACTATACGGAGTATGCTTTTCATCGAAGGCATTTTTATTCTCAATGGTCTTAACGGTTACAAGTTCACCTATGTTCATTAAATCACATCTTTTCTTTTAGCTTTTTAATTTCTCTTTTCAATCGTGCGTTATTTAAGTCTTCCCACAACGGCATGATAAGACCACCTTTAAGTCTCATTGCAGCTTCGTGCATAGAAGCATAATAGGCAACTCTAAAATCGGTGAATTCAGACATTTCACTGTTACTCTTATATGTTTCATACAGACCGTAGGCATCGCCCCACATATTACGGAGTTGGAATAAATCATATTCTTTGTCCGCCCAAATGCTACCGCAGGGGTCTATAAATGCTATAAGCTTCAAAGTTTTGGTGTCAGCCATTATGTTCATTATATTAAGGTCTGCATGAATAAGAACAGGCTTTGTCTTTTCTTCGGGTAAGTTGTTGAAAAGTTCGGTTGCTTCTACAAGGAGTTGTAACTTTTTCTTGCTAAATTTTCCGTTGTCTGATAATTCTCTCAATGCAGCGAGCCAAGGTTCCTGCTTTTCTTTTTTGTAGTATTCGTACCAACTATCATAAACAGGACTTCCCAAAGAACCAAATTTGTCGTTTGTTACGCTATGCCATTCAAGCATGCCTGAAACAACATCATCTGCAAATTTCTGTTTCTTACTCTTGTCTTTCAACAAGAACATCGGATTCAACACATTCTGTCCCTCAACAAAGCTCATAGCTAAAATTGCTGTATCTTCATCCTCATAAACAAAAAGAACCTCGGGCATCTTTACACTTGTATTCCTTGATAGAAGTTTAAGCTGTTCCGCTTCTTCGTATTGTGAACCCTGTACCCGGTAGGCTTTTATAGCAATAGTTCTTCCATCGGAAAGCACAGCCTTATAAACTCTACCAAAACTACCGCCACCAATAAACTTAAACTTATCGGCATTCTTACCCAGTTCTTTTGAAATAATCTCCGGCAAAATGGGTAATAAGTGTTTATCGCTATTGTCAAGAATTTTCATTTTGTATCCTCCAACATCCTTGCTTTTACAAGTTTATATGCTGTTTTACTTTCAGGCAGAAAAGAAAACAATTGAAAACAATGGCACATGCCCTCGAATTTGTAAAGTTCAGCATCAATATTTGCATTTTTCATTTTATCATATACTCTGTCGCTGTCACTCTCATCCAACTCTGCGGTTCCGCATATCAACGTTACCTTGGGGAATTTTTCAAAGCTACCGAACAAGGGTGAAATATAAGGGTCGGTCCTGTCAACATTCAGAACATACTTGGATATCCTTCTGAGCAAATGAAGATTATCTTCTACTTTTTTGTGCTTTGCAATTCCGTAAAACGGGTCAGTATATGCATTTGTAATTTTTGAATCTCCACTTGACGTTGCATCTGCCCATAAAGAAAAGCAAACAATATGTCCGGGTAAGGGATAGTTGTTATCTCTGAGCCATAATGAAGATGTCATAGCCAATGTGGCTCCTGCACTGTCACCAATAACTATAATATCCGAATTGTTAATTCCCTCATCTAATAAATGCAAATATATTTTCACAACATCGTGCATCTGAGACGGGAGCTGATGCTCAGGAAATCTCCCGTAGTCTACATTTATTACGGTTGCACCATCAAACATATTACTGTATTTTTCGGCAAGCTTGCGGTAAAAATCATTCAGTTCAATTTTAAATCCGCCACCGTGAATCATTAATATAACTTTTTCTGTATTGCAATTCTTATTAATAATCTTTTCGTATTTAACATCTTCAATAGAATGCTTTGTATATGTAAAGTTCTTTGAGGGTTTATATCTTGACTTTTTATCTTTTGTCAGTTTTGCAGCATTGTCAGATAGCTTTGAACTGTCAGACAATGGAGAATGAAATATCATACGCAAAGTAGCCATAAAGATTTTTGAAGTTACAGATTGCATATTATCACCCTTCTTTCTATTTTAAATCTTATCATAAGATTTTTGGGAATTCAATAACTCCAAGATTTTCATATCTGCAAATCAAAACAATATAGGAAATGTAAAATCATTAATATACACATATTAAATAATGACCTTGAGAGAAATAAAGAAAAAACTTACCAACACGAACTTATATTTTCGAAAACCTATTGACAAGTGTACATTCGTTTTGTATACTTAAGGCACAATTTAATATTCTTTGTAGCGCGTAAGCGGAGCAATATTTATTGACTACCCAAGCATCGTATGAAGATAAGAACAGAGGCAATCTGTACTTATTTCTGCGGTGTTTTTTTGTTTGTCTTGCGCGATACCGACGATAAAAGTCCTTTCCTCTGTTCATCGGAGGTAAGGACTTTTTTTGTGCAATTTATCGAAAATAAAAAAGTTTCAGAAAAAGTCGTTTTTTCGGGCTTTCTAAATGCCTACCAAGTGAAGGGTGTTTTTGTGCAACGCTACAAATTTTCAACTTTTTGAAAAAAGTTTTACAAAAACCTTCAAAAACAGACGTTTTAAAAGTCACCCCTTGAGGGATATTTTCTCTCGTGCACCTTGACAACTGAATGACCGTCCGAAAGTGATACGACTTTGCGATGATATGAGCGAGGCAACGTTCCGGTGAGATTCCGGGGCAGGAACTATTTCAGATGAAAACGGCAAGATATTTGTAGAAAATTATTGACAAAAGAACAAATGTTCTTTATAATAGTAAATTGGTAAATAGTGTATTTGCCCAACAACTAAATATCAACTGAAACACATATTATCTGACCGAAGAAAGTATAGTCCGATACTCGATCAGTAACATACGGACAATCAGTGCTTAAACTTTAAGCCGTTACATAGTTTCAGTGCAAACTGTGCGAGAGGATGAAATGTCTTCCCGCTATTTGTGCTATCTATGTAACGGCTTTTTTGTTTTCTGAAAAGTATTTCTGAAAATCAGGAACATTTTTATGTGGCTTATTCCCATTACTTTAAGGGGATATATAAAAACTGCCTCCACAAATGTGAGGGCAGTAAAAACATTCAGTTCGACAACCTAAAAGTTATATAAATCCTCTTAGTTTTGCTTCTTCAACCAACTTTGGTTGAATTAAGGGATATGTCCAATTTTCCACTAATGTATCTGTAATAAAGACTTTTTCCATTTCACTATGTAATTCATTCTCAAAAGTTTTAATATCTGCAAAAAACAACATACCATAGGTTTCTTCACCTGTTTCATTCACCTTGTTTTTGCCTGTGACAGAATAAACACAAATGGGAGAAATATTGAAATCCAAGGCACCTGTTTCTTCTTTTAACTCTCTTTTTGCAGTTTCTAAAATATTTTCGTTTTCCTCTCTATGACCTCCAGGGACTTCATAAGTATTTCTTTCTTTATGCTTACAAAATACCCATTTGCCATTTGTTTTCGAAATAATAACTGCAAACTTCAAAAGTTCATCTGCTACTTGTTCATAAAATTTAACTTCCAACATTTTTTAACATCTCCATAAACTCTTGTTTGTCAAAATGATTATACCACAACTCAACCACAAGTTTCAACATAACCTTATTATTTGATAACTGTCCCCACAAATGAAGCGATGTATAAAGGATACTACAGCCACCCTACATAGCGAAGCTCGTCTGCGGAATAATCCGCAACTAAAGTTTATCGCTCCCTTGATAAGCGAGAAAATTTAGTTTATGAGCCTCGCAGAGCCCACTGACATCTTTGCAGCCGTTTAGGCTGAAAGTGTCATAGTGGGTTACGCACTTTCGAAGAAAGTCAGCGGAACAAATAAAGCAGTAATGCAGAAAGGAGGTAAAACCTATGTCAAAGAAAAATTACAGTGTAGCAAGAGTTGTCACTCACACACAAAGCACAATCGGTAAATGTGAAAGGCACAACGAGAGAAAGAATGAAAGCTATGCCAATATGAATGTTGATACGGCTCACTCTGATATGAATGTGCATTTCAGGGATTGCGGTGAACTGACCTACAACGAACAACTGAATAAGCTCATAGCCGAAAAGAAAGTCTGTATGCGAGGTCTGAAAGCTGATGCAAAGGTCTTTGATGAAGTCATATTCGATGTAAACACAGACTACTTTGAAACTCACGGCGGTTATGAGTATGCAAAAGAGTTCTATGAGGAAGCATACAGATTTGCAGTTAATCTCTACGGTGAACAGAATATCATCTCTGCCGTAATGCATGCTGATGAACTGAACGTAGCTCTCACAGAACAGTACGGAAAGCCCGTGTACCATTATCATATGCATCTTGTAGCTTTGCCTGTTGTAGAAAAGCAAATCTTATGGACAAAGCGGTGTAAGGACAAATCGCTTGTAGGTACTGTGAAAGAAAACGTCAATCAGATTAGCCATTCAAAGAAATGGAAGTCACCTCAGGCTGTTGATGAAAACGGTAATGCTATATTCAACGAAAAAGGCAAGCCTGTGCTGATTCCGTCTTACAGTATTCTACAGGATGATTTCTTCAATCATATGCAAAGAGCTGGGTTCAATGATTTCATCCGTGGTGAAAAAGGCAGTACGGCTGAGCATCTGTCTTGTCTGCAATATGAGATACAGCAGGATAAGAAACGCTTAGAGGAAATCAAAAGTCAAGTTGAAAAGGAAGAAATTCGTTATGACACTATTCAGACCGTGCATAAGACATTCAACGAGATTGACGGTATGGGCAAGAAAACACTTACGGGTAAAGTAACAATTTCAAGTGAAGATTTCAATGACCTGAGTAATATGGCAAAACAATCCGTTGCAGCAAGGAGTAAGATATTTGACCTTGAGGGTGAAAATGAAAGGCTTCGAAAAAGAAATTGGGAGTTGCAAAGCAGTATAAACAGACTGAGTAAAAGGCTTCATGAGCTTGAACAAGTCTGTGCTCCGTATCTTGAGGCATTGAGACTGATGCCCGAAAAAGTAAAAGCATTTATATCGGATGTGCTGAAAACTGTCCGAAAAGAGAAACCAAACAAAAATATAGAAATTAAAAAAGAGAGGTAATTAAATGAATAAAGAAGATAATTTTATTAACACCCTGTTTGAGAAAACAGAAGAAACAGAGGCAGTAAAGCCTCAGACAACAGAAATCATAAAGATGCCTATGAGCAGTATTGTTCCGAATTTTAAGAATCCGTACAAGTGCCGTGAGGAGGATATGAAGCCGTTGGAAGACAGTATCCGTGAAAACGGTATTATTCAGCCTCTTATGGTGCGAAAGGACGATAAGGCTGATGTGTATGAAATCATATCAGGTCACAGACGTTTTCTTGCGGCAACAAGGCTGAAAATAGCAGAGGTTCCCGTTGTTGTCTTGGACATAAGCAAAGAAGAAGCAGATATTATCCTCGTTGACAGTAATCTGCACCGTGAGCATATTTTACCAAGCGAGAAAGCCTTTGCCTACAAGATGAAAATGGATGCCATTAAAAGGCAAGGGAAACGCACAGATTTAACTTCGGACCAAGTCGGACCGAAGTTGTCTGCAGATGAAATATCTGATACCGACAGTGCTTCGCAGGTTAAAAGATATATACGCCTTACTAACCTGATTCCGAGGCTTCTTGCTTTGGTAGATAGCGGTAAAATCGCACTTGGTCCCGCTGTTGAGCTTTCATATCTCAGCCAAGGCCATCAGAACTTTTTGGCTGAGGCTATTGAAAAAGAGCTCGCTACACCGTCCCTTGCACAAGCACAGAAATTGAAAAAGCTGGCACAAGAGGGAAAACTTGATGTCGGTACAATTCTTAGTATGGTTAAACAGCCTAAACCTAATCAGGTGCAGATGGTAAAAATTCCCGAAGACAGCATTAATAAGTATGTGAAATCCAATGCAACAGTAAAGGAAAAAGAAGAATTTCTTGCAAAGGCTGTTGAGTATTATGGAAAATCCCTTATGCGAAAGAAAGACAGAGGTGCGAGATAATGAAGAAAATTAATGATTTTTGCGGATTTATCGGAGAGGATGAATATGTAATCGGCGGTATACTTTACAAGGTGTCTTCCTCGTTTGCACCTGCAAATATCTGTAATCTTGAAAACACAATGAGCGAGAGAGTAGAAAAATATGTAGGCAGTGATTTTGCACATTTGACATTGGTGCCTGACGAAGATAAAATTGAAGCAGAATATGTGACGACTGCCGGAAAGGAGGACTAATGCAGTCAAACAATATAGGAATCACAGCTCTTTATTGCCGTCTTTCCCGTGATGACGGAAACGACAAGGAGAGCAACTCAATAGAAAATCAGAAGCTTATGCTTGCTCGTTATGCAAAGGAAAAGGGATTTGAAAACACAAGGTTTTATGTGGACGACGGTTTTACGGGAACGAATTTCAATCGTCCTGATTTCAAAAGAATGATGGAGGATGTTGAAGCAGGATATATCTCAACTATTATCGTAAAGGATATGTCCCGATTCGGCAGAAATTATGTTGAGGTTGGACTTTATACAGAATCATACTTTCCCGAAAACAATATCCGCTTTATTGCTATAACCGACCTTGTTGACAGTGCTGACGGTGATAATGAAATAATCCCATTCAAAAATGTTATGAACGAGATGTATGCAAGAGATATTTCAAAGAAGGTACGCTCTGCAAAAAGAATCCGAGGCAATATGGGTGAGCCGCTATCTCAACCGCCTTACGGATATATGAAGGATCCCGAAAATCCTAAAAGGTGGATTATTGAACACGAGGCGGCAAGTGTTGTTAGAGAAATATTCAGACTTTATCTTGAAGGCTACGGACAGGACAAAATTGCAAGAACCTTACAGGACAGAGGAATAAAGAATTGCACCTCATATTGGCAGGAGCGAGGCATAGGCAGAGGCGGTAAAAAGATACAGCCTAACCCTTACAAGTGGAAAAGCTCTACTATAGGTCAGATTCTTATCCGTCAGGAATATTGCGGTGATGTTGTAAATTTCAAAACCTACTCCAAGAGCTTCAAGAATAAGAAAAGGCTTCAGAATCCCGAAGAAAATTGGAAGATTTTCAAGGATGTTCACGAGCCGATTATTGACCGAGAAACCTTTGAAGCAGTACAGGCTCTTATTAAGAAATGCAAACGCAGAGACCCGAAGCCTGAAAACGGTGACAAAAATATCTTTTGTGACTTTCTTGTATGTGCCGAATGCGGTCATAAGCTATGGTATCATGTAAATACCCGAAACAAAGACATTCACTATTTCAGTTGCAGTAATTATGTAAAGGATTACAGAGGAAGCTGTCAGCACAGACATTATGTGAGAGCAGATGCTATTGAACAGATTGTTATGCTTGAGCTAAAAAAGATGTCGGCTTGTATAAGGCATAACGAGGAACGCTTTGCCGAAATCCTTGCACGAAAAACCAACAGCGACAGAATTTCTGAAGAAAAATATCTCAAAACTGAGCTTGAAAGACTTATGAGCAGAAATGCAAAGATTGAGAGAAATTATGAAAAGCTGTACGAGGATAATATGGACGGCAAGGTAACTGACGAGTGGTTTATGCATATGTCAAGAAAGTACGAAGAGGAACGAATTGAGTTAAGGTCAAAGATTTCAAAGCTCAGAGAACAGCAGGAGCAGCTTAACAACAAAGAAAAGGAAAAAGAGCTTTTCGTTTCTGCGGTTCGTAAGTTTATGGAAATGGAAACCTTAACGGCACCGCTTCTTCACGAGCTTATTGACCACATTGACATTTATGAAACCGAAGGCACAGGCAAGAACAGAACACAGCGGATTATGATTCATTATCGCTTTGTGGGATATATTGAAATCCCGTCAAATGCAGATAATTACAAAGCAGATACCCGTCAGGGTGTAGCAGTGGAATACCTTACTGCATAACAAAAAAGAGCAGGCGAAAACCTGCTCGATACATATTGATGAAACTATGAAATTAAACAAAAAAGTCGAGTGTTCACACGAAATCCGTTATGAACACTCGAAATGGTGGGAGCGGGTGGATTCGAACCACCGAAGGCGGTGCCAACAGATTTACAGTCTGCCCCCTTTGGCCACTCGGGAACACTCCCATATTTACTTCGCAAAAAAATGGAGCTGGTGGACGGACTCGAACCCCCGACCTGCTGATTACAAATCAGCTGCTCTACCAACTGAGCTACACCAGCACTTTAATGCTTGAACAATATAACACAAAACTTTCACGCTGTCAAGCACATTTTTTAATTTTTTTAAATTTTTTCACTTTCTCATTACAAACCTCATAAAATTCTCTTTGAATTCCTTATATTTGCGCTGAGACATATATGTTTCTACGGCTTCTGTTTCGCTTTTTTGAAGCGTTACAATGCTCTTATCGAAGCTTACTACCCTTTGCAAATTCACTACTATGCTGTTGTGCGAATAAATAAAGGTTGCCGGTCGGTTTATGAGCTCTACGCACTCGTTAAGCTTTTCCTTTACCTCTGTTTCACCCTTTATTGTAAATAACATTGTACCGCCCGTTTTCTTTTCCATATAAAGAATATCGTTTGTGTTTATTACAACAAAGCCGTCGTTGCTTTTTAAGGTAAGCTTTTTATTTGTTTTGTTATATTCCTCTACGGCTTCCTCTAAATTCCTGAAAAATCTGTTTCGGTCTATTGGCTTTGAAAGATACCTGAAAACCTGAATTTTCATAGCATAATCAAGGTAATTTTCAAACGCGGACAATATTATTATGCAAACAGCGGGGTTAATTTCCTTAAGCCTTTCAGAAAGCTCAATTCCGCTTATTCCGGGCATTTCCACGTCTACAATAGCTATGTCGTAGCTGTTTTTCTCCGTAAGAATAAAATCTCCCGAAAGCCTTACGTCCTTTTCAAACTTCACCTTATATTTTTCTTCAAAAGCCTCTACAAGAAACTCTACCAGCTCAACGTTTATCTTGCTGTCGTCACAAATAAGTAATTTCATCATTTATCCACTCTGTTTTCCAAAATACATCTTATAATTCCATCTAAAAGCTGCAGCTCCTCTTTTGTGCAGAGCTTTAAATTGTCCTTTATGTTTTCAGGCACGTTATCCATTCTTATTACTCCTAAAAGCAATAAATCAGGTGTAATATTAAGCTTCAGACAAATTTCCGAAAAAACCTCAAGACTCGGTATTGAATGTCCGTTTTCAATATTTGAAAGATAATTATTCGAAATCCCGAGCATATTTGACAGCTCGTTTTGCTTTAAGCCCAACTCGCGTCTGCGCTTTGAAACTCTTGCGCCTAATTCTTTAAAATCAATTTCCATAACCACACCCCACTAAAAATATTATACACATCCCGCTCGATTTTTCAATATATTAAAACAAATACACTTTTAAGTTATGTTTTTGTTCAGAAAATCTATTTTTGTTTGCCCTTTTTCTTGACTATTCCCCTACTTATGTGTAAAATATATAGTTGGTTTATTTTTTATTTATTGTAAAATATAAAGGTGATTAAATGAGCGAGAAAATTATTAAAGTAAATAATCTTTCAAAGTCTTATGGCGACCATCTTGTTCTTAACGATATTTCCTTTTCCTTACCAAAGGGCGAGATTATAGGTCTTTTCGGACCTAACGGTTGCGGTAAATCTACACTTATGAAAATTCTGACAGGTCTTATTCACGACTATAAGGGCTCTGTTTTAATAAACGACAACACCCCCGGCTATAAAACAAAGGCTGTTACGGCTTATTTACCTGAGCAGACCTTCATTCACGACTGGATGAGAAACATTGACGCCGTTGACTATTTCAACGACTTTTTCAAGGATTTTGACAAAAACAAGGCAGTGGAAATGTTAAACCGTTTTTCATTACCCGAAAAGCAAAAATGCAAAACCATGTCCAAGGGTATGCAGGAAAAGCTTCTGCTTTCACTCACAATGGCACGAAATGCAGAGCTTTACATTCTTGACGAGCCAATGGGCGGCGTTGACCCTGCTACAAGAGATTCTATTTTAAAGTTCATTATGGAAAATTACTCAGACAAATCCACAATGCTTATTTCTACACATCTTATAAACGATTTGCAATCCGTATTTACCCACGCACTGTTTTTGGGCGGCGGCAAGGTTTTACTTAACAAATCTGCCGAAGAGGTAACAAAGGACGGCAAAACAATTGACGAGGTCTTTAAGGAGGTATTTTCAAATGTTTGGTAAACTTCTTAAAAACGACCTTAAGGCTCAGTGGTTTTCGGTTTCTGCAATTTATTTTTGTGCATTTATTGCCGTAGTTGCCTGCGAAATCGGCGCAAACGTTTCAGAAAACCAAAAAACCGTTGTTCTTTGCGGCGGCGGTGTGTGTCTTGCACTTTTAGTTGCAAGCGTTACAACACTTATAACCGTTGCACTTATGTTCAACAACACCATGTTCGGAAGAGCAGGCTACTTAACCCTTACACTTCCCGTAAAAACCGGCTCCCTGCTTGTTTCAAAAACAATTTCGGGGCTTATTTGGATTTTCGCTATATACGCTCTTCTTATTGGCTCGCTTGTTTTGTGGCTTTACCAAATAAAGGTGCTTTTAGGCGACCAGATGACAGATACCATTGACAGCCTTTTAAATATTTTCGGTGCACCTACAGTTAAAACAATCACCTTAGGCGTATTAATTGCTTGCATTTTATTCGCTGCAATTATTTTGCTCACGGTTCAATGTATGTACACCGCACTTACACTCTCACAAATTAAGCCTATAAATAAATTCGGAAAATTCGGTGCCATAGTCTTATTTTTTGTTTTAATCGGCGGGTTGTTATCCGTAAGCGGTAAGGTTTCTAATTTATTACCCTTCAACATTATGGTTTCCGAAACAGTTATCCGCTTCACCTCAAGCAACGAAATGACGGATGCCTCCATGACCTACCGACTCACCGGCGCATTGTTCAACGTGCTTGCGGCTGTTGCACTTCACTTCCCTATGAAGCTTTTAATTAACAAAAAAATCAATTTGAAATAAATCCCGAAAGGAATTTTTTATATGGATAATATGAACGGACTCAAAAGAACACATTACTGTTCCGCTCTTCGCAGCGAAAATATTGGTGAGGAGGTAACCGTTTGCGGTTGGGTTGCAAAGCAACGCGACTTAGGCTCCCTTATTTTCATTGACCTTCGTGACAGAACAGGTATTGTTCAATTGGCATTTGACGAAAACACAGAAAAGGAAATTTTTGAAAAAGCCTTTTCTGCAAGAAACGAATTTGTGCTTATGGCAAAGGGCGTTGTAAAGGAGCGCTCCTCTAAAAACCCGGACCTTCCTACAGGTGATATTGAAATTGACGTAAAGGACTTAAGAATTCTTTCAAAGAGTGAAACTCCTCCGTTTGATATAGTTGAAAACTGTAAAACGGGTGAAAACACTCGTCTTAAGCACCGCTACCTTGATTTAAGAAGACCCGACCTTCAAAGCAACATTTTATTCCGTCACAAATTAACAAAAATCACTCGTGACTATTTTGATGAAAACGGCTTTATTGAAATAGAAACTCCTATGCTCATTAAATCCACCCCTGAGGGTGCTCGTGACTTTTTAGTTCCGAGCCGAATTCACAACGGCAGCTTTTACGCTTTGCCTCAATCACCGCAGCTTTACAAGCAGCTTTCAATGGTTGCAGGCTTTGACCGTTATATGCAGATTGCACGCTGCTTCCGTGACGAGGACTTAAGAGCAGACAGACAGCCTGAATTCACACAAATTGACCTTGAAATGTCGTTTGTGGATATGGAGGACGTGCTTGCTATTGGTGAGGGCTATATGCAAAGAGTATTTAAAGAAACTCTCGGCGTAGATATTCCCCTCCCTCTTCCAAGGCTTACCTATAAGGAGGCTATGGAGCGTTACGGCTCAGACAAGCCTGACACACGCTTCGATATGGAAATCTTTGACCTTACTCAAGAGGTTAAGGATTGCGAATTCTCCGTATTCACCTCTGCAATTTCAGGCGGCGGCTCCGTAAGAGGCATAACCGCTAAAAATGCTGTAAACGTTTATACACGTAAAGAGGTTGACAAATTAACCGAATTCGTTAAAGGCATAGGCGCTAAGGGACTTGCCTGGATTCGTCTTACAGATGACGGCATTGCATCTTCCTTTGCTAAATTTATGACAGAGGACGAAATGAGCGCAATCCTTAAAAAAGCCAACGCTGAAAAGGGCGACGTAGTATTTATTATTGCGGATACCAAGAACAACGCTGTTCTTTCTACCTTAGGCGCAGTGCGCTGCGAAGCAGCTAAAAAATTAGATATTATAAGCGACGAGTTCAAGCTTTTATGGATTGTTGAATTCCCATTCTTTGACTGGGATGAGGATGCACAGCAATTTGTTGCAATGCACCACCCCTTCACCGCTCCGCTTGACGAGTGCCTTCCTTACCTTGAAACAGATAAGGGTGCAGTAAGAGCAAAGGCATACGACCTCGTTCTTAATGGTATTGAGCTTTCTTCAGGCTCTATTCGTATTACTGACTCAGACCTTCAGGGCAGAATCTTTAAGCTCTTAGGTCTTTCACAAGAGGAGGCTCACCAAAAATTCGGCTACCTTCTTGATGCTTTCAAATTCGGCCCTCCACCACACGGCGGTATGGGTATTGGTCTTGACAGACTCGTTATGCAGCTCTTAAGAGCAGAAAGCCTTCGTGACGTTATTGCCTTCCCTAAGGTACAGAATGCTTCTGAGCCTATGACAGAGTGTCCTTCCCCTGTAGACGGCGTTCAGCTCACAGAGCTCGGCATTCAGCTTTTACAGCTTGAAAACGAGGAATAATTACAAAATATATAAAAACACTTGAAAATACAATGATTTTAGTGTAAACTAATATATGTATGAAATAAATAATACAATTAAATTTTCGGAGGAAAAAAACTTATGGTAACAGCAGGCGATTTTAAAAACGGTGTAACATTCGAAATGGATGGCAAGGTTTATTCTGTAATCGAATTCCAGCACGTTAAGCCGGGTAAAGGTGCAGCTTTCGTTCGTACCAAAATCAGAGACGTTATTAACGGCAGCGTTGTTGAAAAAACCTTCAGCCCTACTGACAAATATCCTACCGCTTTCATTGAGAGAAAGGAAATGGAATATTCTTACGAGGATGGCGGTCTTTACTACTTTATGGACCAGGAAACCTACGATATGGTTCCTGTTGACGCTGCAAACCTTAGCGACAACTTTAAGTTCGTTAAAGAAAACATGGTTTGTAAAATTCTTTCCTACAAGGGTAACGTTTTCGGTGTTGAGCCACCAACATTCGTAACTCTCCAGGTTACACAAACAGACCCAGGCTTCAAGGGCGACACAGCTACTAACGCTACAAAGCCGGCTACACTTGAAACAGGTGCTGAAATTAAAGTTCCGCTCTTTATTGATGAAGGCGAAAGCATTAACATTGATACAAGAACAGGCGAATACCTTTCAAGAGCATAATTAAAATTTCTTATTTTATTAACAATAATAATTGTATGGAGGTTTTTACTATGACACTTACAGAAAAGGTTGCTTACCTTAAAGGCCTTGCAGAAGGCTTGAATCTTGATGAAAACGCAAAAGAAACAAAGCTTTTTAACGCTATGTTCGATATTCTTGAAGAAATGGCTCTTTCAATTAACGATATTGATGAAGACCTTGCAGCAGTTGAAGAGCTTACAGACTGCCTTGATGCAGACCTCAGCGATTTAGAAGAAATCATTTATGATGAGGAATGCGAATGCGGTTGCGGCTGCGGCCCTGACTGCGACTGTGGTTGCCAGGACGGCTACGAGTGCACCTGCGACGGCGATTGTGACTGTGGCTGCGGTGACGAGCTTTACGCTATTGACTGCCCTTCCTGCGGTGAAGAAATTTACCTTGATGAAGAGGTTTTCGACGAAGGCTTCCTCGATTGCCCTGCATGCGGTGAAACCTTAGAGCTTGACTTCGTTCCTGAGGATTGCGACTGCGATTGCGACGACGAAGACTAATTTTTGAATTTTTTAAATTTATCCTTTACAAATGAAAACATTTGTGATAGAATAACACAGTCCTTTTGACACGGTGTTTGGAGTAAACTCAGCCTTGAGTGCTTCACCTACCTTATACTGAGTCAATTGGTAAAAATTAAATGAGGTGAAAAACATGACACAAGCAGAAAAACAAGCAATTATTAAAGAGTATGCTACTCACGAAGGAGATACAGGTTCTCCTGAGGTTCAAATCGCTGTTCTCACAAAGAGAATTAACGATTTAAACGAGCATCTTAAAGAAAACCACAAGGACCATCACTCACGTCGCGGTCTTCTTAAAATGGTTGGTCACAGAAGAAACCTTCTTGCTTACCTTCAAAAGAACGACATTGAGCGTTACCGTTCAATCATTGCACGTCTTGGTCTTCGTAAATAATTGCCAACATCGGGGCAAACGGTTTTCCGTTTGTCCCGTTCGTAGTTTTTAAAAGTTAAAAAACAATGTAAAAACCCCGCTGTTTCAGGTATTAGCGATAAAGAAAAGTTTAAACAGCCTTCTGTTTTTTGAATTTTTCTTTGTTGCTAAACCTCATAAATAAGTGGGATAAAATAAAGAAAAGAGGTAAAAAATTATGTTTAGTGAATTCAGAACATTCGAAACAGAAGTTGCAGGCAGAAAGCTTGTCATTGAAACAGGCAAAATGGCTCAGCTTGCAAACGGCTCTTGCCTTGTTCGTTACGGCGAAACAGAGGTTCTTTGTACTGCTACTATGGCTCCAAAGCCAAGAGAAGGCGTTGATTTCTTCCCACTTTCAGTTGACTTTGAGGAAAAGCTTTACTCAGTAGGTAGAATCCCCGGCTCCTTCGGCAGACGTGAAGGTAAGGCATCTGACAAGGCTGTACTTACTTCCCGCGTTATTGACAGACCTATTCGTCCTCTCTTCCCTAAGGATATGAGAAACGACGTTTCTGTTGTTGCAACAGTTATGTCTGTTGACCCTGACTGCTCACCTGAAATTGCTGCTTTATGGGGCGTTTCTACAGCTATTGCTATTTCAGAGATTCCGTGGGATGGTCCTGTTTCAAGCGTTTCTCTCGGTCTTGTTGACGGTAAATACGTTATTAACCCAACCTTAGAGGAAAGAGCAAAAACAGAAATGACTGTTACAGTTGCTTCTACTGACTCTCTCGTTGCTATGATTGAGGCAGGTGCAAACGAAATCTCTAACGAGGTTATGTTTGACGGTATTATGTTTGCTCACGAAGAAAACAAAAAGGTTGTTGAATTCATAAAGAGCATTGTTAAAGAAATTGGTAAAGAGAAAATTGCATTCGAATCAAACGACCCGTCTGAAGAGCTTTACCAAGCAATTAAGGCTTTTGCTATTGACGACGTTAAGGTTGCTCTTGACACAGACGACAAGAGAATCCGTGACGAAAGACTCCAACCAATTTACGACAGAGTTCACGCAGAATTTGATGAAAAATTCCCTGAAGAAGCAAACAAAATTGACGATTGTCTTTACAAGCTTCAAAAGTTCATTGTTCGTCGTTGGCTTCTTGATGAAGGCAAGCGTGTAGACGGCAGAGGTATTGATGAAATTCGTCCTCTTAACGCTCAGGTTGACCTTCTTAACAGAGTTCACGGCTCAGGTATGTTCACACGTGGTCAGACTCAGGTGCTTTCTATTGCAACTCTCGGTACTGCACGTGATGCTCAAATTCTCGACGGTATTGACGAAGAGGTAGAAAAGAGATACATTCACCACTACAACTTCCCTTCATACTCAGTTGGTGAAACAAAGCCTTCACGCGGTCCTGGCAGACGTGAAATCGGTCACGGTGCTTTAGCAGAGCGTTCACTCGTTCCTGTTATTCCGTCTATTGAAGAATTCCCATACACAATCCGTGTTGTTTCTGAGGTTCTTTCTTCAAACGGCTCAACCTCACAGGGTTCAGTTTGCGGCTCTACACTTGCTCTTATGGCTGCAGGCGTTCCGATTAAGGCTCCTGTTGCAGGTATTTCCTGCGGTCTTATTTCTGAGGGCGACCGCTTCATGACAATGGTAGATATTCAAGGTCTTGAAGATTTCTTCGGCGATATGGACTTTAAGGTTGCAGGTACTAAGAAAGGTATTACTGCAATTCAAATGGACTTAAAGGTTCACGGTCTTACACCTGAAATCATTAAAGAGGCATTTGAAAAGACTTATAAAGCTCGTTGCTACATTCTTGATGAAATTATGCTTCCTTGCATTGCAGAGCCAAGAAAAGAGCTCTCTAAATATGCACCAAAGCTTCTTTCAACAAAAATTGACGTTGAAAAAATCGGTGACGTTATTGGTAAGCAAGGTAAGGTTATTCAAAAGATTTGTGCTGAATGCAACTGTAAGGTTGACGTTGAAGAGGACGGTACAGTTTACGTTACAGCTATTGATATTGAAGATGCACAACGTGCACTCGACATTATTCACACAATTGCAAATGACCCTGAGGTAGGCGCTATTTACAAGGGTGTTGTTACTCGTCTTATGGCTTTCGGCGCATTTGTTGAAATTGCTCCGGGTAAAGAAGGTCTTGTACACATTTCAAAGCTCGACGTTAAGCGCGTTAATAAGGTTGAGGATTGTGTAAACGTTGGTGACGAGGTTATTGTTAAGGTTTCAGAAATTGATGACCAAGGCAGAATTAACCTTTCCCGTCGTGACGCTCTTATTGAGGTAGAGGGTCTTGTTCCTGAAAATGATATTGAGGAAGACAGACCAAGAAGAAGCTTCAACAGAGACAGACGTCCAAGAAGAGACTAATAACTAAAGAAATAGGGCTGTAAAAGCAAAATCGCTTTTACAGCCCTTAATTTTTATATTAAAAGGCTCCATTTTTCAAATGGAGCCTTTTGTTTTTTATTTACCTAGCTCAACTGTTCTTTCATAAGAACGGCTGACTGCGTTTATAATATCTGCTCTGAAGGAAGCGTTTTCCAAGGATAACACACCTTCTATTGTACTGCCCGAAGGACTGCAAACAGCATCCTTTAATTTACCAGGATGCTCCTTTGTATCCACAATCATTTTAGCTGAGCCAAATACCGTTTCTGCAGCATACATTAACGCCTTATCTCTTGGCAAGCCGCACCTTACTCCGCCGTCTGCCAAAGCATCTATAAACATAAATACAAATGCAGGTCCGCAACCTGAAATTGCACTTGCAGCATCTATTTTTGCTTCGTCTATTTTATCGAGCATACCTGCCCTTTCAAGAATCTTGTTGAATTCCTCGTAATCCTCGTTTTCAACAAATCTGTTACCTGTGTAAAGAATCATACCTGCACCAACGGAAGCAGGAATATTCGGCATAATTCTTATAATCGGATAATTGCCGCCGCACATTTCCTTTAAGTCCTGAAGGTTTATGCCCGCAGCCATGGAAACCACCACAAAGCGGTCACTTCTTGAACGGAAAATAGCCGCTAATTCATCACAAAGACTTCTTAAAACCTGCGGCTTAACACCTAAAAATACGTAGTCGCAGCTCTTTGCAATCTCTTCAACCGAGGTAACGTTTACGCCGTATTTTTCCGCAAAATCCGCAGCTTTTTTTTCGTCTGCATCTGAAACGAATACATACTGTCCGCCAACAGATTTTAATGCTGCAATAGCCAAAGCACCGCCCATATTACCGCAGCCTATAAAGCCTATCTTTTTTTCCATAACCTTAACCTCCTAACGAATTTGACCATTACCCTTTATTATATATTTATAGGTTGTAAGCTCTTCTAAGCCCATAGGACCTCTCGCGTGGAGCTTTTGTGTTGAAATACCCATTTCACAGCCGAGTCCGAATTCACCGCCATCTGTAAAACGAGTTGAAACGTTTACGTAAACTGATGAAGAATCCACACCACTTACAAATATTTTAGCATTTTCTTCATTCTCAGTAACAATAGCCTCACTGTGCATTGTTGAGTGGAGTGAAATGTGCTCTACCGCCTCGTTTACGTCCTTTACAAGCCTTACAGCCAGAACGTAATCTAAAAACTCTGTATCAAAATCCTTTTCGCCTGCATTTTTGCCGTCTATAATTTTGCTTGCATTTTCACAAAGACGAAGTTCTACGGGATTTTCTTTTCTGTTTTCTACCAATCTTTCTTTTACAAGAGGTAAAAATTCCTTTGCTATTTTTTCATTTACCAGCAAAACCTCTGCCGCATTACAAACAGACGGTCTGCTCGTTTTCGCATTTTCAATAATATTAAGCGCCTTGGTAAAATCGGCATATTCATCAACGTAAACGTGACAAATACCCGTGCCCGTTTGTATGCAAGGCACCTTTGCATTTTCCGTAACAGCCTTTATGAGCCCTGCGCCACCGCGGGGAATAAGCAAATCTACAAAGCCTACCGCATTCATAAGCTCGTTTGCGCTTTCTCTTGTTGTGTCCTGCACAAGATTTATAAAGGTTTCGGGAAGACCTATTTTCTTTAAGCCCTTGCGCATTGCATTCACTATTGCATTTGCAGAGGCAAACGCCTCCTTACCGCCACGGAGCACGCACACGTTTCCGCTTTTTAAAGAGAGTGCCGCTGCATCTGAGGTAACGTTTGGTCTGCTTTCGTAAATGATTGCCGTAACACCCATTGGCACTGTTGTTTTTTCTATTACAATGCCGTTAGGTCTTTCTACCCTGTTTAACACTCTGCCAACAGGGTCAGGGAGCAAAGCAACCTCTTTTATGCCGTTTGCCATTTGCTCAACGCGCTCTTTTGTAAGTGCTAATCTGTCGAGCATAACGTCAGAAATTGTGCCCCTTGCTTTTTCTAAATCCTGCTTATTTGCCTCAAGAATATCTGCTGTATTCTCAATTAAAGCATTTGCCATTTCTGTAAGCGCGTTATTTTTTTCCTCAGTTGTAAGCGCCGCTAATTTAACCTTGGCTTTTTTTGCCTCTATTAAAATTTCCCTTGTTGTTATCATTTTTTACACCTGAATCTTGTACCGATTTTTTTGCCGTCTACAATATCATAAAGCACGCTTGGATTTGAGCCGTTTGCAATAACCATTTCCGTACCCTTTTCAAGGCAAAGCTTTGCTGCATTCAGCTTTGTAGCCATACCGCCCGTGCCAAGGGCTGAGCCCTTGCCGCCGCCTAACTGCTCTATCTGGGGTGTGATTTCATCTACTACTGAAATAAGCTCTGCTTGCTTTTCCTTGTGCGGGTCTGCAGTGTAAAGACCGTCTATATCTGAAAGCAGCACTAATAAATCTGCCTTCATGCTTACTGCAACTATTGCGCCTAAGGTGTCGTTATCACCAACAGCAATTTCTTGTGTTGAAACGGTGTCATTCTCATTTATAATAGGCAACACGTTTAATTCAAGAAGTCTGTTCATTGTGTTTTGAATATTGTGGTAACGCTCGTCGTCCTCTAAATCAAGCCCGGTAAGAAGAATTTGTGCAACTGTATGATTATACTCCGAAAAAAGCTTGTCGTAAGCATACATAAGCTCGCACTGACCTACCGCCGCCGCTGCCTGCTTTGTAGGCATATCCTGAGGTTTTTCCTTTAAGGAAAGCTTTCCTACGCCCATTCCTATGGCGCCTGAGGAAACAAGAATTATTTCGTGACCTGCATTTTTAAGGTCACTTAACACCTTGCAAAGCTCCTCTACGTGACGAATATTTATATTACCTGTACTATGTGCTAAAGTGGATGTGCCCACCTTTACTACTATCCTCATTCTGATTGTTCCTCGTTTTCAGTACCGCTTACGGTACGCTCTTTTAATTTTCCTGCTCTTGATACCGCAAGGTCCTCCATCATTTGCTCACGAACCTTACCGTTTACGTTAAAGAACATAAGAGAAATACCCTTACACGTTCTGCCTATTGCAGGTGCTAAGGTAAACACCGTCCATATAGCTTTGAGCATTTTTGGGTCGGTTTGCGGAATAACTACACCGTGTGAGTTAAGAAGCGGCTGGTATTTTATTGCCGCAACAATAATACCGCTTAAAATTGAAGAAATATTGTTACTTACCAACGTCATATAACCCATAGCAGCACTCATCATACCCTCGTTACGGATACCTGTTTTCCACTCAACGTAGTCGTACATATCACCTGTAAGAGCGGTATTACAATATCTTTGAACACTGTTCATAGCGCCTGCTAACGTAAGCTCAAAAACAATAATAATCAAATTCACAAATGAATTTTCTGTCGGCGAGAAGCCTATTAAATACATTACTAAATAAACTATACCGCAATAAAGGTAGCTTAAAACAGCAAGATTTTTAAGTCCCAGCTTTTTTGTCCATTTAGTAGCAAACGGCAAAACAAAGTAGCTTGGAAGGCCTGTAAATATACCCGAAATTGCTGCATTTGAAAGCTTACCGGTACAGTTAAGCCAAAAGTAGTTTGAAACGTTTTGACCAACCGCTTTACCCATACCAAAGAAGTTTTTAATAAGCAAAACCCACATAGGTCTGCAGGAAGCAACCTGCTTTACAGATTTAAATACCGAGGTTTTATTCATCTCCTCACGGGAGGCAAGCGGCACGCGTTCCTTAAGCGTAAAGAAGCCGTATATTCTGAATATTATTACCATAGCAATAAACACTAAGGCGCCGCCTAAATATATTGTTCTTGTAGGTATTGTTCTCGGCAAATAGTCTACAAAAAACGGGAATAGCGACGGCAGCCACACGCCCAATAAATCGGCGTAGGTATCGGTTGCTATGAGCTTGTTTCTTTCGTTTACGTTTGGTGTTAAATTATAAAGTATTGCCGTATACGCCGGGGAATAAAACGAGTTGGAAATTGAGCCAACGTATTTTATAAAGAAAAACCACACGAAAAGCGCAACCTGAGAAAGTCCTTGCGGCAAAACCCACGGAACTAAGTTTGCAAAAATCCAGAATGGGAGCGTAAGAACAAAGTATGGTCTTACTCGACCCCAACGGGTACGGGTTCTGTCCAAAATAGGGCCTGAAATAGCATTGTCGAAGGTATCCAAAATACTGCAGACCGAGTCTGCAAGGCTTAAGGTAACCGGACTTACCCCCTGGAACGTAGTGTTGTAGAAGAACATATTGTTGCCCGAGAAGGTTTCCCAGTTTTTATCACCAAAGCCGGAGATTATGTAAGCAGCCATTTCTCTTGGACCTAAATACTCCTTTTCCTGCTGCCTGCGTTGTTTTTCAACGTCCTCCTGAGTAATCTGAGGATTTGTGTAGCTTGTTTCTGCCATTGGAGCTCACCACCTTAATACTTTTATTTTAACATAAGCCTTATATGCTTGTAAATCTATTATTTGAAATTCTCTAACTCTCTTTTAAGTCTTGCAACGGGAAGACCTACAACGTTAAAGTAATCACCCTCTATGCCCTTTACCAAAACGCCGCCTTTGCCTTGAATGCCGTAGCTTCCCGCCTTGTCATAAGCTTCACCCGAGGCTATGTATTCATATATTTCCTCATCTGTAAGCTCGTAAAAGGTAACACGTGTTTCCTGGCTGAAGGTTGTTTCCTTTTCACCCTTTATAATGGTAACGCCCGTAAAAACCGAGTGTGTGTTACCGCTTAAGGTGCGAAGCATTTTGTAGGCTGACTCCTTTGAGTCGGGCTTACCCAACACAACATCGCCAAGGCAAACTATTGTATCGGCAGAAACAATTACGTCGTCAACAAATTGCTCCTTTACTGCCCTGCCCTTTATTTGTGACAGATATTCGGCAATTTCTTTACCCTTCAAGCCTGCCTTTATAGTCTCATCACAGTCGCAGGGATTAACTACTACGTCTTCAGTTATCAATTTAATAAGCTCCTGCCTTCTTGGTGATGCCGAAGCAAGTATAATTTTCATTTAATCCCCACCTTGCACGTTTTTTGTCTTGTTTTTGCAATTTTCCAATATTTAAATCAAAGAAATGTATTTTTTAAGAGTGTTAAGTCCCCACTCGCACGCCATTCTCGGTTCTTCGCAACCTTCAAACTCCAAAGTTATAAAATAGTCGTAACCTGCGTTTTTAACTATTGAAAGACATTGGAATACAGGCACGTTTCCGTGACCTAAAATAGCACCTCTTAAATGAGTGCCTCCACGAGTGGTAAAAAATCCATCAACAGGAGCAATATTGTCCCCACTTTTTATATGAAAGTCCTTTGCGTGAACAAAGGAAGCATAATTTTTTAATTTACCGAATGCAACCACAGGATTTTCATCTGCGCAAAGGAAGTTACCCATATCAAGCAATAATCCGAAGTTGCTGTTATTAACACCCGTAACAATTTTTTCTACACGGTCACTGTCCTGACAAAAATAGCCGTGATTTTCCATCATTGTACGAATATTTTTTGCTTTTGCATATTCTGTAACAGCTTTGCAGCCCTCTATTATTCTTGGCAAAGCCTCATTAAAGCCCTTTGTTTTTGCGTCCTCATCACGAAAACCGCCTGTACAGTCGTGGCGCATTCCCGTTACTCCTAAAGCATATGCTACGTCCACTTCATATTTAAGACGTTCAATTTCTTTTTCTAAATCACCGTCACTGCCGTAAATAAAATCGGCACCAATTGAATATTGAACAGGAATAATGCCCTGCTTTTCGCACTCTTTTTTCAACTGTGCGGCATATTCCAGTTTATCCATACCGTCAGGTGTGTGAATCTCTGCAAATTCAATTCCGTCGAAGCCTATTTCCTTTGCAATTTTAATAAGGTCCTTTTCTGTAACGTTGTTTTTTCCTACAAGTCCGCTTAAGCTGTACGTGCTTACTGAAAATCTCACCCTAATCAAACCTTTCCATATTTTTTGCATTGTTTTGCTTCCCGTATAGTAATATTATATATAGGGAGGCGATAATTTGAAGATTGAAGCCATCGGAGAAGAAAAAATTCTTGTTGCTCTTTCCGACAAGGATTTAAATGAGCTTGACATAACGTATGACGAAATGGATTACTCAAACATTGAAACCCGCCGTGTAATATGGACTATTTTAGACGAAGCAAAGCGCTCCTTAGGAAAGCCCATAGACACCGAGGGGAAAATACTAATTGAGGTAACACCCTCTGATGATGGTGGCTGTGTAATGTGCTTTACCACAATGCCTGCCACCGATTATAAATCGAAGAAAAAGCTGATTATGAAAAAGGAGGCAGAGCCTATTCTTTTTAAGGCAATGGACGAAAACGCCTTTTTAGATACCTTAAACACTCTGAAACGCAATACTGACGCATATAAAAGCCTTGACCTTTTCAGCTTTGACAACAGTATTTATTTTGTTATTTACCCAAAGCTTACAAGCACCGAAAGACTCACTTACATACTAAGTGATTTTGGTGACGTTTTCTTTGGAGAGACTCAGCTTTTAAGCCGCATTACAGAATACGGCAAAAAGCTTATTTAAGAACGCTTATAGCTTCTGCTACATTTTGTGACTTGAATATGTAGCTACCTGCAACTAACACGTTTGCACCCGCAGCCTTACAAAGTGCTGCGGTTTTTTCATCTACACCGCCATCTACCTGTATATCCGTTTTTAAATTTTGCCTCTCAATTTCTTTTCTTAATTCAGAAATTTTAGGAAGCATATTTTCCATAAAGCTCTGTCCACCAAAGCCCGGCTCTACCGTCATAATAAGCACCATGGAAATATCCTTAAGATAAGGAAAAACAACGCTTACAGGTGTATTTGGCTTAACAACAAGTGCTGCTTTTTTGCCTGCACTTGTTATTTTTTTAATTGTCGCTGCCACGTCACTGTTGCTTTCAACGTGGAATGATATTAAATCTGCTCCCGCTTTAATGAAAGCATCAACGTAATCTATAGGATTACTAATCATAAGGTGACAGTCAAAAACTGCGTCTGTTACCCTTCTTATAGATTGCACCACGGGTACACCAATAGAAATATTAGGCACAAAATGCCCGTCCATTACGTCTATGTGAATATACTCCGCACCGGCCGAAACAACCTTTTTAATTTCACTTTCCAAATTTCCGTAATCTGCAGCAAGAATTGAAGGTGAAATTATAATTTTTTTATCACTCATAAAACAATCCCCTTCTCAGCAGAAATTTTCTTGGACACCTCTCTGTCCCGTGCAATTTGCGCGCGAAGCTCATCAAGCCCCGAAAATTTCATTTCCTCTCGGATTTTCTTTAAAAGCTGAACGCTTATTTGCTTGTCATACAAATCGCCCTCGAAGCCAATAATATTTGTTTCGCTTCGTTCCTTAGAGGTACCTTCTATTGTCGGTCTTACGCCGACGTTTGTTACTGACGGATATTTTTTCCCGTCTATTATTGAGTAGGAAGCATAAACGCCGTATTGCGGCACAATAAAATCCTCCGTAAAGAATTGATTTATTGTAGGAGAGTCTATTGTTCTGCCGCGAGCATCCCCGTGAACAACGAGGAAATCGTAAGAAAATTCTCTTCCGAGCATTGCGTTTGCAGACTCAATATCTCCCTGCTTAATTAAGCTTCGTATTCTTGTAGAGGATACCGGCTCACCCCGGAACAAAACAGCATCACTCACAAAAAGCTCTATTCCCTGCTTTTCGCACAGCGCTCTGAGACTTTCGGGGTTGCCCTTGGCATTAGCACCAAATCTGTAATTAAATCCACAGGAAAGTGCTGTCGCACCAAGCTTCTCCACTAATATTTTGTAAAAAAACTCTTCGTAAGAAAGTGACATTATTTCACTAAAGCTTACCGTAATTGGCTCTACCGACCAACTCTCGAGTAATTTATTCCTTTGATTTTCGGTTATAAGCTCACCCGGGCTTTTTTTGAAAAGCACCTTTTGCGGATGCTGGTCAAATAAAAGCACGGCACTTTTTGCACCGGACAGCCTTGTTTTGTCAATTACCATTTTATGACCTGAATGAAAGCCGTCAAAGGTACCAAGTGCAACAGCTAAACCGTCTTTATTTTTCACCATAAATATCTCCTGATAGATATTTTATCTTTCTACGTATACTCTTTTAACTGCAAGGCTTTCACTTTCAGCCGAAGCCTCGCCAAGACCTAAAAAAGTATTTTCACAGTACACTCTTACCAAGCCGCAGGGCACCTCACCCTTAATTCTGCTTTTTAAAAGCTCACCGCCGTTTTTAAAGCGGTTACCCTGAGCTGCCGTAACAGAAATTGAAGGATACAAGGAAAGCATTTTATCTACCGGAATAATTATTTTGCTAAGCTCGTTATTATCTCTTAGCTGCTCTAATTCTTCCAGCGAAACGCATTCATCCTCACTTATGCCGCAAGCAAAAACTCTGTTTAACGAGGTCATTACAGCACCCGTGCCGAGGCAGTCACCAATATCACCTATAAGTGACCTTATATAAGTCCCTGCAGAGCACTCCGTATAAAGAGAAAACTCGTTTTCTGAAAGCGCTTCTATTTGAAGCTCAAATATTTCGCATTCACGCTCTTCTCTTTCAATCTCTATACCCTGCCTTGCGAGCTCGTAAAGTCTTACGCCATCCTTTTTAAGAGCAGAATACATAGGCGGTACCTGCTTTATTTTGCCCTTGAATTGCGGCAAAAGCTCTGTAATCTGACTAAGAGAAGCTGTTTTTTTGCTTTCCTCAAGCACAGCTCCCCATATATCAAGCGTATCTGTTTTAATACCGAGCTTAAAGGTTGCTCTATATGCTTTTTTGTGTGTAGGCAAAAGCTCTATAAACCTTGTTGCGCCGCCTAATGCAACGGGCAAAACACCTGTTGCATTCGGGTCAAGCGTGCCTGTATGACCGCACTTTTTTTCACCCGTAATGCCTCTTACACGCTTTACGGCTAAAAACGAGGTCATATTTTCGCTCTTTTTTAACGGAATTATACCAGTCATATCAATAACCTAATTTTGCAGCAATTGCAGATAATATTTTCTTCTTTGCTGTTTCGTAGTCCTCTTTAACCTCACAGCCTGCTGCGCCCGCGTGACCGCCGCCACCTAACTCGGCACAAATTGCAGAAGCATCTATGTCACCCTCGGTTCTGACGGAAATGCCAAAGGCTCCGTTTTGCTTTTCTTTAATAACAGCACCTACCAAAACACCCTCTATTTGACGCGGTAACGCTGTTATAGGGTAGCATTCGTGCTCGTTAGAGCCACTTTCCTCGTACATTTTTTGTGTTATTGTAATAATGGCGCATTTGTCGTCAAAATGATATTCAAGCGTTTTTCTTGCTAATAAATCGAGCTTTAAGAAGCTTTTTGATTTTGTTTCGAACATAACCTTGTTTATCATTTTTGTGTTTACGCCAATTTCAACAAGCTCTGCAACCGCTCTGAAGGTTTTTGCATTTGTATTTTGGTAACGGAAGCAACCGGTATCTGTCGAAATACCCGTATAAAGACAATTTGCAATATACTCGTCAATTTCGACACCTAATTTTTTAATCACTTTGAAAATTATTTCGCAGGCTGCCGCTCTGTTTTGTAAAAGAAGCTTTTCGGCAAAGCAAGCGTTAGACATATGATGGTCTATGCAAAGCTGTACCTTGCTGCCGTATTCCTCTGCCAAATCACCTAAAAGATGCACGTCTGCAACGTCTACTGCTATAACGTAAGGATTTTCGCCAACGTCATCATTCACAAAGCCCTCGTACATATACGAAAAATCGTTAGTTATTTCATCACTGCACTTAAAGGCTCTTTTTTTACCGAGCTTTTTAAGTGCAGCCATCAATGCAAATGCACTGCCCAAGGTATCGCCGTCAGGGTGTTCGTGTGATAACACAAGAAAATTGTCGTTTTCTTTTAAAAGCTGTACACATTCTTTAATGTCAACTGTCATTTTTCGACATCCTTTCGAGCCACTAAAAAATCATTGGTCATCCACCAAATCTTCTAATTTTTTTGCAATACTCATACCGTATTCGATAGAGTCGTCGGCAATAAATTTAAGCTCCGGTGCTTTTCTTAAGCGGAGTCTTTTGCCGACCTCTCTGCGAATAAGTCCCGAGGCGTTAGTTAAAGCCTTACCCGCCTGCTTTGCAACGTCCATACCCTCAATAGCACTTACGTAAACCTTTACGTAGGAAAGGTCCCCTGTAACCTCTGCTCTTGAGACGCTTATAAGATGCTCTGCAATTCTCGGGTCCTTGAGTTCTCTTATAACTGCAGCAAGCTCTCTTTTAATATCCTCTGCTGCACGGTCTTGTTTATATGTGCTCATTTTAAATTCGCCTTTCGTAGATTAGTCCTTATACTCTTCAACGATATAAGCCTCTAAAATGTCGCCTTCCTTAATATCATTGAATCTCTCAAGTCCAATACCACATTCGTAGCCGGTAGCAACCTCTTTAACGTCGTCCTTAAATCTTCTTAAGGATGCGATTTCGTCCTCAGAAATAACAATACCGTCACGAACAACACGGATTTTTGAGTTTCTTGTAATTTTACCGTCAATAACGTAAGAGCCGGCAATCATACCTGAAGAAGAAAGCTTAAATACGCTTCTAACCTCTGCCTTACCCATTTCTACGTCTCTGTACTTAGGTGCAAGCATACCCTTAATAGCTGCTTCGATTTCCTCAATACAATCGTAAATAACTCTGTACATTCTCATTTCAACGCCGTCACGCTCTGCGTTTGCAACAGCAACAGCATCAGGACGTACGTTAAAGCCAACGATAATAGCGTTTGATGCATTTGCAAGCATAACGTCTGATTCGTTAACCGCACCAACACCGCCGTGAATTACTCTTACTCTTACCTCGTCGTTTGAAAGCTTTTCAAGACTCTGACGAACAGCCTCTACTGAGCCTTGTACGTCTGCCTTAACAATAACGTTAAGGTCCTTAAGCTCACCAACGTTAATTGAATCGAAGAGAGTGTCAAGAGTAACCTTCTGGAATGACTTGAACTGTTCCTCTTTATTGTGTTGTTTTCTTTGTTCAACAAGCTCTCTTGCTAACTTTTCATCAGATACGCAGTCAAATTGGTCACCGCCTGTAGGTACCTCTGCAAGACCGGTGATTTCTACCGGTACGGAAGGACCTGCCTCGTTTACCTTTCTGCCCTTATCATCTGTCATAACACGAACTCTACCAACTGCAGTACCTGCAACTATAATATCACCTGTTTTAACAGTACCGTTCTGAACAAGTAAAGAAGCAACCGGGCCACGACCCTTGTCGAGTCTTGCCTCAATAACAATACCCCTACCTGCTCTGTTAGGGTTAGCCTTTAACTCCTTCATTTCTGCTACAAGAAGAACAGATTCCAAAAGCTTATCTATATTCATTCTTGCCTTTGCAGAAACAGGAACGCAAATAACGTCACCGCCCCATTCCTCAGGAATGAGCTCGTGTTCTGTTAACTGCTGCATAATTCTGTCAGGAGAAACATCAGGCTTATCCATTTTGTTAATAGCAACAACAACGCTTACGCCTGCTGCCTTTGCGTGGTTAATAGCCTCAATAGTCTGTGGCATAATACCGTCGTCTGCAGCAACAACTAAAATTGCAATATCTGTTGCCATAGCACCACGAGCACGCATTGCTGTAAACGCTGCGTGGCCGGGAGTGTCAAGGAAGGTAATATCCTGACCGTTAAGGTTTACTCTGTAAGCACCAATGTGCTGTGTAATCCCGCCTGCCTCTGTTTCTGTAACAGACGTATTTCTTATAGCGTCAAGAAGAGAGGTTTTACCGTGGTCAACGTGACCCATAACAACTACAACAGGGCTTCTTGGAAGAAGGTCCTTTTCGTCATCCTTACTATCGTCAATAATTCTGTCCTCAATAGTAACAACAACCTCTTTTTTAACCTTTGCGCCAAGCTCTGTGGCAACAATTTCTGCTGTATCGTAGTCAATTATTTCGTTAACAGAAGCCATTACACCAAAGCTGAAGAGCTTTTTAATAACCTCTGCCGCTGTTCTTTTAAGCAATGCAGCAAGATCGCCTACGCTGATTTCATCCGGAACTGTAATAACAAGAGTTTTCTTTGCTCTTTCTGCTTCGATTCTCTTAAGTCTTTCTGCTTCAGTTTCCTTTTTGCCTGAACGCATACCCTGTTTTCTGTATTGCTGGCTTTTCTGTTTTAATTTTTGCTTTGTAGTATTGTTGTCGTTCATTGAGTGTGCCGGAGCAATGTTTTCATACTTTTCATTGTATTTTTCAAGCTCAACGTTGTTTGCACGAGTATCAATGCTGACTCTTTCGCCCTTTGTTCTTGCTTGCATAGGGCCGTCGTTTTTATTCTTTTCCTTTTTCTTGAAGGGGTTAAGGTTAGGTTCCTGTGAAGGCTTTTTCTCAGGTGCCTTCGCAGGTGCTTTTTCCGCCTTCTTCTCTGCAGGCTTTGCTTCCTTAGCCGGCTTTGCAGGTGCCTGCTTTTCATTTGCCTTTGCTTCAGGCTTTTTCTCCTCTGCCTTTTTAGGAGCAGCCTTAGCCTTTTCTTCCTTCTTTTCCGCAGGCTTCTTTTCTGCAGGCTTCTTTTCTGCAGGCTTTTGCATTGCGAAATATGCATCAAAGCTTTCAACCTGATTTTCCTGTGTTAAAACGTCAAATATAATATCAAGCTCTTTGTTTTCAAGAGCAGCTTGTGTTTTCTTTGGCTCATCAAAAAATCTTAAAAGAAGGTCTGTAATATCCTTTGAAGCCTTGTCGAAGTCCTTTGCGACTTCGTTAATTTTGTATTTACCTACCATATTATACCTCCCTGAACATGGTTTCTAATTTTTCTTTAAATGATTTGTCGGTAACCGAAAATACTGCAGCCTTTTTCCCTATTCCGAGAGAATAGTCCTGCATTGAAAAAGCACTTTCAACTACGGGAATGCTTCTGTTGCCGTAGGTTGCAGCATGCTTAATTTCGTTTTTAAGTCTTTCTGAGGCATCACTTGCAAGAATTAAAAGCTCCGACCTGTCCTTAACTATGCTTTCAATAACACTGTCGTGACCTATTGCGAGCTTACCTGCCCTTCTTGCAAGACCTAAAAAGCCCATTATTTGTTTCATATCCATTACTGTAAAAGTTCCTTTAACATTTGGTTGTAAACATCCTCAGAAATTTGCATACTGAAGGATTTTTCAAGTCTTTTGCTTTTTTGTGCCTTTAAAAAACATTCCTTACTATGGCAAATATATGCGCCTCTGCCGGATTTTTTACCGGTTAAATCTACGCTAACCTCATCCTGCGGACTTTTAACTACTCTTATGAGCTCTTTTTTCGGCTTCATTTCGCCACAGCCAATGCATTTTCTTAAGGGAATTTTCTTTTCTGCCATTTCAGTCACCCAAATAGCCTTTCAATTTACAAATTACTGATTTTGCGGTACGTAAAAACCACTTTCAGGTTTAATATCTATCTTCCAGCCAGTAAGTCTTGCTGCAAGACGAACGTTTTGACCCTTGTTACCGATAGCAAGAGAAAGCTGTGTATCAGGCACTGTAACGTGACAAGCCTTTTCTTGAGTTTCATCTATTTCTACGCTGATAACGTCTGCCGGTGCCAATGCTGCTGCAATGAATTTTGCAGGGTCCTCGTTATAAACAACAACGTCAATTTTTTCACCGCCGAGTGCTTCAACAATAGTAGCAACTCTTGCACCCTTAGCACCTATACAAGCACCGATTGGGTCAACGTTTTCATCCTTTGAGAAAACTGCGATTTTTGTTCTTGAGCCTGCCTCACGGGAAACAGATTTAATTTCAACAAGACCCTCGTAAACCTCAGGAACCTCTGTTTCGAAAAGACGCTTTACAAGGTTTGGATGAGTTCTTGAAATCATAACCTTAGGACCCTTTTCGGTATCTCTTACATCTACAATGTAAACCTTAACTAACTGACCGTCCTTAAACTCTTCGCCAGGTACCTGCTCGCCCTTTGGAAGGATTGCAATTGATTTACCGATTTCAAGAGTAACTGTGCCTGTTTTAGGGTCAATTCTCTGAACCCTACCTGTTACTAATTCCTGCTGCTTGCTCTGGAACTCTTTTAAAACAAGTCCGCGCTCTGCATCACGAATTCCCTGACGGATAACATTCTTTGCTGTTTGTGCAGCAATTCTGCCGAATTGCTTTGTTTCAAGAACAACCTCTACAACGTCACCTACAAGAGCCTTCTTTTTCCATTTAACAGCATCCTCAAGGCAGATTTCTGTATTTGCGTCCTGTACCTCTTCAACAACTGTTTTCTTTAAGTAAACGCGAAGCTCGTTCTCTTCAGGCTTACAATCGCAGAAAACTACGTCTGCACCGCCGTAATCTTTTCTTACAGAGGTAACAATCGCTGTACAAATTTTTTCAAGTAAAAAGTCTGCAGGAATACCCTTTTCCTTTTCGAGAGCAAAAACTGCTTCAAAAAATTCTTTGTTTTGTGTTGATTTTTTTCTTGGTGCCATTTTTCCAATCAATCCTTTCAAATGTATATGAAAAATTTTATAAACCGAATTACATATTGAAATCGTCTAATTTTACAAAAGCGATTTCCTTCTTTTCTGCGGTCATTTCTATTTCATCCTCTAACAAAATAGTAACCGCACCGTTTTCAAAGCCTGTAAGAATTCCGTTGAATTCTCTTTTGCCGTCACACGGACGAATAAGCCTTAAAATAACCTTTTCACCCATAGCGTAATCAAAATGAAAATCTCTTGTGAGCTTTCTTTCAATTCCGGGTGAAGAAACCTGTAAATTGTACTGACGGTCTATTAAGTCAGCGTCGTCAAGGGGCTTATCTATAGCGTGGCTCATATTAACGCAGTCGTCAATGCCAACGCCCTCCTCCTTATCGATTATAATTCTCAGGTAATAGTTTGCGCCTTCCTTTTCAAAGCAAACGTCCCAAAGAATTAAACCTAATTCATCTGCATAGGGCTTAACTAAATCCCAAACAAGTGCAACCGTGTTTTTTGCCATTTACAACACCTCTTTACATTTCGTTACAAATAAATGTGAGAGCAGGTTTTCCTGCTCTCACTCCTTGTTTGTATTCGTACACACGGATTATAACATACATTATTTCAATTTGCAATAGTTTTATGCTATTTTTTATCTTATTACTATTACAGCAGCCTACTCAATCAAGCTCAAAAAGCTGCAATCCTCTAAGTCTTTTTGCTTCTTCTCTTGCCAAATATTGTAAATCGTCAACAGAAGCCTTTTTCCTTTCACTTAACTCTTCATCACTTATTTTAATATAGATTTTTCGGCAACAAACACCATTTTTATCATGGGGCACCTCTTTATGAAAGCACTCTCCACCTTTCTGATATATGCAAAATTTATTTTCACACAACATAAAAATACCCCCACTTATTTTCATTATGGGGATTATATCCCCTTAATAAACAAGATTATAACCCCCATAATAAAACGTGTCAAGGGGGTTATAGAATGATTGTTTTTGATAATCTTTGGAAAACCATGAAGGAAAAAGGCTTTTCTACTTATACGCTTCGTGAAAAATGCGGAATCGACAGTAAAACAATTCGTCGACTTAAAGCCAATGAAAACATAGAAACCAAAACCCTAAATAAAATTTGCGAAGCTTTGGATTGCGCCTTAGAGGATATTGCAGAATATAAAAAATAACAAAACATCCTATCATTTTTACGTCAACTAAAAATGATAGGATGAATTTTTTAGTAAGTCGCAAGAACTTGCACCAAACGAATCACTGAACTCCGTATTTACGTTTTTTACGTTCTGTTCTTCTTTTAATAGCCTCTTTTTCGGCCTTTTCCTTTGCTCTTTTTTTCTTTTCGGCTGCTTTTTGTCTTAACAAGAGATTTATTCTGAAAAGAACAATTGTACCGCCAACAACCTGAACAACGTCACATTTTGTTGCTTCTGCTATTTTTGCAGCTATTTCCTTTGGCGGCTCGGGTGAGGTCTCTAAGTGAACCTTTATTTTAAAAAGCTCGCGTGTGTTGAAGGTGTCCTCCACCTGTGCAATTACCGCTTCGGTAACACCCTCCTTACCTATTTGAAAAATAGGGTCAAGACCGTTTGCTTCTGCTCTTAACTGAGCGCGTTGTTTACTGTTTAACATTTGTTTACCTCGTTATTTTAATTCTTAAAAAGTGATTTTTTATTTTAAAGTGACCACTTTGCTCCTTCGGGTGTGTCAAGAATTTTTACACCCTTTGCAGTTAATTCGTCACGAATTCTGTCTGCCTGGGCCCAGTTTTTGTTCTTCTTTGCCTCGGCACGGAGAGCTAATTGCTCCTCAACGTATTTGCTGAATTCGTCATCTGCCGCAGGAGAAAGAGCCTCCTCGGTTTTGCTCTCGTTTAATTTTTTTGCTTCTGCTAAAAGGCTTAAGGATAACACTCTGTCGAAATCATTAAGCAAGAAAAGCTTTGTTTTGTCGTTTGTTTTTGCTTTTAACACGTCATAAAGAACTGTAATGCCTAATGATGTATTAACGTCATTATCAAGAGCTGATTTAAATTTTTCTGTTAATTCTTTAACTGCAGCATCATCAATTGCATCTGCCTCGTTCTCTTTTAATGCCGCAATTTTTGCAATAAGCTTATTAAAAGCACCCTGAGCGTTGTCAAGGTTTTCGTAACTGAATACAAGTGACTTTCTGTAGTGTGACTGAAGGCAGAAAAATCTGTATGCCAATGGGTTGTAGCCCTTTTCCTCAAGCAAGGAAACGGTTAAAAATTCACCCGTAGATTTACTCATTTTACCGCTGTTTGTGTTAAGGTGGAGCACGTGGAACCAGAAATTGCACCACTTGTGACCTATATATGCCTCACTTTGTGCAATCTCGTTAGTGTGGTGCGGGAAGGCATTATCTATGCCGCCGCAGTGAATATCAAGACGCTCACCTAAATGCTTTAAGCTTATAGCAGAGCATTCAATGTGCCAGCCCGGGTAGCCAACGCCCCAGGGTGAATCCCACTTTAAAGCCTGCTCTTCAAATTTTGATTTTGTAAACCATAAAACAAAGTCGTTTTTGTTTCTTTTATTGTTATCCTCTTCAACGCCGTCACGCACGCCTACCATAAGCTCCTCGCTGTCGTGCTTGTTGAATACGTAATATTCGTCTAATTTTGAGGTATCGAAATAAACGTTGCCGCCTGCAAGGTATGCAAAGCCCTTTTCCAAAAGGCCCTCTACCATAGAAATAAATTCTGCAATACAGTTTGTTGCAGGCTCAACAACCTCAGGCTTTTTTATATTAAGCTTTTTGCAATCCTCAAAGAATGCATCTGTGTAAAAGCGTGCAATATCCATAACAGATTTGTTTTCTCTTTTTGCACCCTTTACCATTTTATCCTCACCGGTATCGGCATCTGAAGAAAGATGTCCTACGTCGGTAATATTCATTACTCTTTTAACGTCATAACCTGAATATACAAGATATTTTTCAAGGATATCCTCCATAATGTAGCTGCGAAGGTTACCTATATGAGCAAAGTGATACACCGTAGGACCGCAGGTGTACATATTCACCTTACCGGGCTCATTTGTAAAAAAATCTTCTTTTGTGTGTGAAAGTGAATTATAAAGCTTCATTTTACCCTCCAAGGCAGAATAGGTTTATTTTGAAAAATCAATAATTTTCATAGATTGCTTCACGTAAATTACGCCGGAAATTACGCAGAGCACTGCGGTAATTCCTAAAAGCACGTTAGAAACAAGCTCCAACGGGAAGGCTGCAGGCAGCACGCCTATTTCGTAAAGCTCTCCCATTATCATAATTAAAATTGAGAAAACCATTTGAGAAACGGTTTTAAGCTTTCCGTAGAAATTTGCAGGAATAACAACCCCCTGTGCTGTTGCCACAAGTCTGAAGGAGGTTATTGTAAACTCTCTTAGCAATACTATCATAATAATCCAGATATTGCAAAGACCGAATTGCATAAACGCGAGAAGCGCCGCTGTAGTAAGAATTTTATCTGCAACGGGGTCGGCAAGCTGACCAAATACCGTTACAATATTGTTTTTTCTTGCAATTTTTCCGTCAAGAAAATCAGTAATTGCGGCAATTGCAAAAAGGACTAAGCCTATTAAGTAGTGATGCTCTATAGGCGCTATAAACAATGCTAAGAATATTGGTGTTAAAATTATTCTTATTATTGTAAGTTTGTTAGGTAAATTCATACTCATACTGCTTCTCCTATAAGGGAATATTCATCCTTGTCAAAAATTTCAACAGGAACAATTTCACCAATTTCTATTTCGTAGCCGGAGGTAAATATAATGTTATTATCTATTTCCGGAGCATCCATATAAGTTCTGCCAAAGTAGCTGTCTGTGTAGGTGTCGTAGCCGTCAACAATTACATCGAAGGTTTGCCCCATAAGCTTTTCAAGATTTTCCTCGTTCACCCTGTATTGCTGCTCCATAATGATTTCTGCTCTGTCTGAAGCAACCTGCTTTTCTACCTGCTCGGGGAAATCGTAAGCAGGGGTGTTTTCCTCTCTTGAGTAAGCAAAGCAGCCGACTCTGTCAAGCTTCATTTCGTTTACAAATTCTGAAAGAGCTGTAAAATCCTCCTCAGTTTCACCGGGGAAGCCTGTAATAAAGGTTGTTCTTATAACAACGCCTTCAATTTTTTCTCTTAATTTATTTACTAATGCCGTTAAGCTTTCACGGTCTCCCGGTCTGTTCATTGCCTTAAGAATTTTGCCGCTTACGTGCTGCATTGGCATATCTATGTAATTACAAACCTTTGAGTTTCTGTTAATTGCAGAAATCAACTCGTCTGTAATTCTTTCGGGGTAACAGTAAAGAAGCTTAATCCACTCAAGACCTTCTATTTTATTAAGCTCATCTAAAAGCTGAGGCAGTCTTACCTCGCCGTATAAATCCTCTCCGTAGCGGGTAGTATCCTGCGCTACAAGAATTAACTCCTTTACACCCTTTTCACAAAGTGCCTTTGCCTCATCTATTACGTCCTCCATAGCTCTGCTTCTGAATTTACCGCGTATAGACGGAATTGCACAGTAGGAGCAGCAGTTAGAGCAACCGTCTGCGATTCTTAAATATGCAAAATACTCAGGTGTTGTGAGAATTCTGCCACCCTCAAGAGGCATTTTCTCCTTTTCGGGGAAGCTTGAGCATTTTTCGCCTGCTAAAACGGTGTCACATATTGAAACAATATCATCATTTGCGCCAACGCCTACTACTGCGTCAACCTCGGGGATTTCTTCAAAAACCTCATCTGCGTAGCGCTGTGCAAGACATCCCGTTACAACTATACATCTTAAAGAGCCATCCTCTTTATAATCTACCATTTCTAAAATACTGTCTATTGACTCTTTTTTGGAATCCTCAATAAATGCACAGGTGTTAACTATAACTACATCTGCCTTGTCTGCCTCGTCTACTAAAAGATAGCCTGCATCAACAAGCTTTTTGAGCATAATTTCTGCATCCACCTGGTTTTTAGGACAGCCAAGACTAATCATTCCTACTGTTTTTGACATTTCAGTCACCTCGTATAATTTTATTCATCTGCAACGTCAATTTCGCACTCTGAAAATGCTGATTTTACATCTCTGTACGAATAGCCCATTCTTTGCAATTTATTCACAAAACGGCGTTTTGATTTTTCATCTTTAAAGCCGCCGCTGTATTTTTTGCTTAACATTTCTATAATACGCTGAATTGGCTCATTGTCAAGACTTTTAAGCACATTTTCTGCAATTTCTCTGTCAATTCCCTTAAGCTTAAGCTCCATAGAAATGCGTTTTAAGTCGAATTTTTTTACGTTATAAAGATAGTCGGAATAAGCAATAGCAAACTCCTCGTCATTAAGGTAACCAAAATACAAAAGCCGCTCAATTGCCCTTTCGGCAGCCGTGTCTCCGTATTTTTGCTTCAGCTTAAACTGAAGCTCCTTTTTTGCGTATGCGCGCCTTGTCAAATAATCGAGTCCCTTCTCATAAGCAAGGCGAAAGCCTGCCTCCTCTTTCAAGGAAGCAAGCTCTTCTTCTGTTATTTCTTCGCCGTCGCGAAAGCCGTTCTGATGCCAATAATCGTCATACACGGTAAGTGTATATTGGTCATCTACGTAAACGTGTATTTTGTTGCCGTTACCGGCCTTTGATTTAATAATCATTATCAGTCATCCACTGCAATATCTATTTTAGCTCTTGCCTTATCCTTTGTAACCGGCTCACTTGCAGGAGCAGGGGCTGCAGCACGGGCAACCGGATTTTTTGCAGACATTATTTCCTTTAACTTTTCACGAACCTGAGCCTCAATATCTGCAGCAAACTCAGGTGTTGAGCGGATGTATTCCTTAACGTTATCTCTACCCTGACCGAGTCTTTCCTCACCGTAGTAGAACCATGCACCGCTTTTTCTTATAATTTCCATTTTAACAGCAAGGTCAAGAATTTCGCCATCCTTAGAAATACCCTGACCGTACATAATGTCAAACTCTGCCTCTTTAAATGGTGGTGAAACCTTATTCTTAACAATTTTTGCTCTTGTACGGGAGCCGATAAACTCATTGCCCGCACCCTTTAATTGCTCAATTTTTCTTACGTCAATACGAATTGAGGAGTAGAACTTTAACGCTCTACCGCCGGTTGTAACCTCAGGGTTGCCGTACATAACGCCAACCTTCTCACGAAGCTGGTTAATGAAAATAATAACCGTGTTTGACTTTGCAACTGCACCGGTTAATTTTCTTAACGCCTGTGACATAAGACGAGCGTGAAGACCCACATGAGAATCACCCATTTCGCCCTCAATTTCTGCCTTGGGAACGAGAGCTGCAACAGAGTCGACAACAATAACGTCGAGAGCGCCTGAACGAGCAAGATGCTCTGTAATTTCAAGTGCCTGCTCACCGTCATCCGGCTGAGAAACCAAAAGCGAGTCAATATCTACGCCCAATGCAGCTGCATAAACAGGGTCAAGTGCGTGCTCTGCATCAATAAATGCAGCGTCACCGCCTAATTTTTGCGCCTCTGCAACAACGTGGAGTGCAAGAGTTGTTTTACCTGAGCTTTCAGGACCGTAAATTTCAATAATTCTGCCCCTTGGAAGGCCGCCTATACCTGTTGCAACGTCAAGAGAAATGGAGCCTGTCGAAATTGCTTCAACGTTCATAGATGCATTTTCACCCAAACGCATAATAGCACCCTTACCGAAGCTTTTTTCTATTTGACCTAACGCCATTTCGAGTGCTTTGCTTTTGTTCTCTGATTTTTCTGCCATTTTTATTCTCCTTATATATGTGAATTTGAATTTTTTACGTACATTTTCGCACAAATGTTCGGTCTGTGAAATCATTATAAACGAAAAAATTGAAAAAATCAAGCAATTTTGGAAAAATATTTAAGAAAAATATATCTTTTCTTGTGCTAAAATGCAAAAAATATGAAAATAGGCAAAAAAAGTCTTGCATTCCTACAACAAAGGTGTTATTATACTTGCGTTGCCTTGTGTTATAAGGCTAATTATCCAAAATTTTTAGAAGGAGGTGCAGCTCAATGGCAAAATGCGAATTTTGTGGTAAAGACGTTGCTTTCGGCATTAAGGTTTCTCACTCACACAGACGTTCAAACAGAACTTGGAAGCCAAATGTTAAAAGAGTTAAGGCAGTTGTTAACGGTTCTCCACGCAGAGTATATGCTTGCACACGCTGCTTGCGCTCCGGTAAGGTTACACGCGCTGTTTAATTCTTACTGTTAATTTAAAAGCAATAAGCATGAAGTATAGCCACGAAGCTTCGGTTTCGTGGCTTTGCTTTTTGTATTTTTTGTAAATTTTAAAATTGTACAAACATTCCTATTGAAATTCCCACTGAATTACAGTATAATTATGTTGATTATAGTATTACATTTATATATTTTACGAAAGGATTCTCAACAATGAAAAGAACCCGTGTTTTTTCAATGCTTTTAGCCTTTTCGTTAGTGCTTGGCTCGCTTGCTTTTTCGCAGGCGCCGAGGGCAGAGGCGGCAGAAACGCCTGTCGGCTATGCAAGCACTGCACCAGAGCTTACTACAAAAGCAGATTTTGAATACCGTGTATCAAACGAAAGAATTTACATTGACAAATACATTGGCAAAAAAACACAAATTATTCTTCCCGATACAATTGACGGCAAGCCTGTTTTTGCAATTTCAACAAAAGCCTTTTCCGGCTCGGATTTAACCTACGTTAAGCTTCCTGCTTCCGTAAACGTTATAGGCAGCAATGCCTTTAACGAGGCCGACTCCATTACGGCAATAGACGTTGATGCAGCTAACACTAAATTCTGCTCAATAGATGGCGTTGTTTACACAAAGGACAAAACTGTTTTAAGAGTATTCCCTGCAGGCAGAGGCGGCAGCTTTACCGTTCCGGATGGTGTTACAGCAATTCACAACTATGCATTTTACCGCTGCTACCAGTTAGAAAGCGTTAATATGTATAACACGGTTACTACAATTGGTGAAAGAGCGTTTTCCTTCTGCTGGAATTTAAAAAGCCTTCGCTTAAGCGACAAGCTTGAAACGATAAAAACCTTTGCTTTTTCACATTGTGACGACTTAACGTCAATTTATTTACCAAAGTCAATTAAATCAATTGAGGCGGATGCCTTCTTAGGTAAAATAAACTCAAACAACAGCTCTAAGGAGTATTATTTTGTAGACGGCGTCTACTGCGTAAAGGGCTCATATGCTGCAAAATATATAAAATCTCTCGGACTTAACTATATTGCAGACGGCAACCGCATTACAGACGTTGCCTCCGGCATTACCGTTACAGACTTAAAAAACGTCATTCCCAGTGATACCACGCTTAAGGTTGTGCCCGGTCTTCTTAGCACAATTCCTGAGGATTTCAGCAAATACAAGTACTCAAAAGCATTTGTGTTTGACGTTTACCTTTCACAGGCTAACGGCAGTATAGATGTACCTACGGGTGAATTTTTAATTAATTTTGACGGTATTGATAAGGATATAATCCCAAGTGCTTCACGAGTTTTTTCTTCAAGAGTCGGTGACGCAGAGCAAATATTCTTCTCACTCACACAAAACTCTGTAACCTGTGAAACAGATGCGCTAGGTACCTTTGTTGTTCTTTCTTCAAATGATTTTTCCAAAAAGGGTGACGTTGACGGCGACGGCGTGCTTACCCTTACGGATGCAAGGCTTACACTTATTGCCTCTGCAGGAATTATTCCGCTTACCCCTGCACAAAAAAAGGCTTGTGACGTTATAACCACAGGCGCAGACTACAATGTAATTACTGCCAATGATGCAAGAAAAATTCTTCGCACCTCGGCCGGATTAGAAAAATTTTAAGAGGAGGACTTTAAAATGATAGGTCTCGGAAAATGGCAGGCAGATATTGATAACATTCTTTTTAAGGGTGCTGCAATATTTACTATTGCTGATGAAAACGGTGAATACAAAATTGACCTTGAGCTTCCCGGTGAAGATTTAGGCATTACGGACATCGATATTCAAAACATACAAGAGGATGGTGACACCCTTACAGGTGAAGCAATGGTAGCTATTCTCCCCGGTAATAAGCCTTGCGAAATTTCTCTTACCTTTAGCGGTGATATTTGTAACGGCTTTTTAAAGGTACCGTTCATTGGTAAAATCAAGGTAAAAGACGCTAAGAAAATAGGCTGATTTAAAGCATAAACTAAAACCCGCAAGCAGATAAAAATCTGTTTGCGGGTTTTTTATGTACTTTATTTTCCCTGGTAATAAACAGTCTGATTATCCTCTACTGATGAGGTAAGCCAAACGTTACCGCCAATAACACAGTTGTTGCCTATTTTTGTATCGCCGCCTAAAATGGTTGCATTTGCATAAATAACAACGTTGTCACCAATGTCGGGGTGGCGCTTAATATTTTTAATAGGGTTGCCGTCTGTGTCTACCTTAAAGCTTTTTGCACCTAAGGTAACACCCTGGTAAATTTTAACGTGGTTGCCTATTGTCGTGGTTTCACCAACAACAATACCCGTGCCGTGGTCTATGAAGAAATACTCACCTATTGTAGCACCTGCGTGAATATCTATACCCGTTTTCTCGTGAGCAAACTCCGTCATAATACGGGGAATAAGCGGCACTCTTAAATTATATAATTCGTGCGCCAGCCTGAAAATAGAAATAGCGTAAAATCCGGGGTAGCAAATAAGCACCTCTTCACGGCATTTTGCTGCAGGGTCACCCTCGTAAAGAGCTTCTATATCCTTTAAAAGCATAGTTTTTACCTCGGGCAGCTTTTTTATGAATTTTTCGCAAACTATTTCAGGTGAGCATACTAAATCCGTACCGTTAAATTCGCAAGCGCCTTTTATTACCTTTGCAAGACGGTTATATATATTTAAAAGAAGCTCCGTTTGAGAAAGCACGTTTTCACTACCCTCGCTGTGGGTATAGTAATCGGGAAATAAAAACGACTGTAAATCCTTTATAACCTTAACAACCTCTTTACGGTTTAATATCATTTCTTCACCGTTTGTTGTTTTGATTTTTGACTTTTGGTTTACCGCATCTAATTTTTTTATGGTGCCGGTTATAAGCTCCATATTATCGAGAAATTTATCCATAAAAGAAATCAACTCCTTTTCTCTGCTTCAAACAATGCAGTTGAAAGGTATCTTTCACCTGTATCGGTTAAGAGTGCAACTATTGTTTTGCCCTTGTTTTCAGGTCTTTTTGCTATTTCTATTGCTGCATAAAGAGTAGCACCTGAGGAAATACCCGCTAAAACACCCTCTTTTTTTGCCAATGCTCTTGCAAGCTCCATTGCAGACTCGTCGCTTACGGTTACAATTTCGTCGTAAACGTCTCTGTCTAAGGTTTCGGGTATAAAGTTAGCGCCTATTCCCTGAATGCCGTGGCTGCCGCTTTCACCCTTTGTTAAAAGCGGTGATTTTTCCGGCTCTATGCCTATTATCTTTATTTGCGGATTTTTTTCCTTAAGGAATTTACCCGTGCCGGAAATTGTGCCGCCTGTACCAATTGAAGCAACAAAAACATCTACTTTCCCGTCGGTATCCTCCCATATTTCGGGACCGGTTGTTTCGTAATGCGACTGCGGATTAGCGGCATTCACAAACTGACCTGCAATAATTGAGTCGGGAATTACTTTTTTTAATTCCTCTGCCTTTTCTATTGCATCGTTCATTCCCTTGCTGCCGTCTGTAAGCACAAGCTCCGCACCGAAGCAGGTCATAAGCTTTTGTCTTTCTACGCTCATAGTGTCGGGCATTACAATTATAACACGGTAGCCCTTAGCAGCCCCTATTGCCGCAAGACCTATTCCCGTATTACCGCTAGTAGGCTCTATAATAACTGAATTTTTCTTTAAAATGCCCTCTTTTTCTGCTTTCTCTATTATTGCCCTTGCAGGTCTGTCCTTTGCGCTGCCCGTAGGGTTAAAGCTTTCAAGCTTTGCCAAAAGAACGGCATTAAGCCCTTGCTGCTTTTCAATATTGTTAAGCCTTAAAAGCGGGGTGCCGCCTACGAGCTCATCTATTCTTTGATATATTTTCAAAATAAATCACTTCTTTATTTTTTAATTCTGTTGATTATAAATGATTTAAGCCTTGCAATACCGCTGATGCCCTTATCATTCGCATTTAATTCGTCTAATGTATATCTTACGCAGGAAAGCTCGGCTTTATCACTTTCATACAAATCTGCAATTGAGCCGTCGGAAAGCTCCGTAAGGCACGAATAAACAAAGCTGTAAGGTGTTAAGGTTGTAGTTACGTTTTTTCTGTAACGCCATTCTACGGTGTTGTCTTCATTTACAAAGCCTACCTTAATAACGCCAAGCTTTCTTATTTTTTCAGACGGATATGAAATAACTATTATTTTTTTATTATCTGCTTCCTTGCTGTAATTTATAACGGAAAATTGACAGTTTCCGCAGTAAGCAAGGTCTTTATCCAGCTTGTATGCGCTCCAGCTTTCACCGCCGTCGGTGCTGTCGCAATAGCTTATAAAGCCCGCGGTGTTTCGTGAGTACATTCTTAAAACACCGTTATTAAGTAAAACAAACTGGGTTTCTGAGCTTTTGCCTGCAGAGCCAACCTCGTTTGCTTTTTTTGAGCGCTTCCAGGTTTCACCGTCATCTGTGTAAATTACACTTGTATATTCCTTAGAATCATTGTTGTCATAAACAGCAAAAAGAATTCTGTTTTTGCCGTTATATTCAATAGAGATACCTCTGCCCGGTGCAAAGCCCGTAAAGCCTCTTGAGCCTACCTCTACGTTTAAAATTCTTCCGTCACCAAAGGTTTCACCATTGTCGCAGCTTTTCTTTACCCATAAGTAATAGGTCGGGTAAAGCTTTATTGGTGAATAGGCGTAAAAAAGATTTGCAACAATATCCTTTTCACTTAAAGAGCCGTCCTTATTCATCTGCTTAATTAAAACCGGCTCTAATTTTTCTCCCGCTTTTTTGAACAGCTCGTAGGCTCTGTTTACAAAATAATCGTTATAAATTTCATTGTCAGAGAATTTTTTAATTGGTGCAAAGCCGTCTGCGTCAAAATCATCCACGTAATATTTGTAGGTATCCTTGTTAAGCTTTGTGCTTTCTGCTTTTTTGGGTGAGGTAATATCACAAACAGCAAGCTTGCCGTCTATAAAGCCGCTCTCCTTACCGTATGTACCTGCACTCCACAAGCCCATATATGCAGGACAAGCGTCACAAACGTGGTATATGGTGCCATCCTCTGCCTGCACTATTGCAGAATCCACAAAGGATGCAGAGGTGGGAATTGCTTCGTTGTGGTCACAAAACTCCATATCATCAAAAGCGTTTATAAACGCAGGGTCCGACCAGGTTTTTCCGTTATCGTCAGAATAGCGGTAGCCTATATCAACGTTTGCAGGGTCATCTGTGCCGTTGCCGTAGCGCACGTCCGCAACTGCTAAAATTCTCCCGTTTTTCAAAGTAAGAATTACAGGTATTCTGAAAAGCTTGCTGTTAAAAGTACCGCTTGAAAACGGATTTGTTATTTCTAATGACATTTTAATTCACCCTTATTTAAATATTTGTTTCGCAATATCGGCAGATGCTTTCGCATCCTTCGCGTAAAAATCGGCGTTTATTTTCTTTGCGTATTCCTCTGTTAAAACTGCTCCGCCGACCATTATTTTACAGTCCGCATTATTTTCCTTTAAAAGTGAAATGGTTTCCTCCATAGCACCTAAGGTGGTGGTCATAAGTGCGGAAAGTCCTACAAGGCGCGCCTTGTGCTCCCTTTGAGCCTCAAGCACCCTTTCAGGAGGGACGTCCTTACCTAAATCTATTACTGTAAAGCCGTAGTTTTCAAGTACGGTTTTTACTATATTTTTGCCAATATCGTGCACGTCGCCCTTAACGGTTGCAATTACAATTACACCCTTGCTTTGCGCTACCGTGCCGTTTTCCTTCATTTTGCTTTTAATTACGTCAAAGCATCCGCCTGCCGCCTCTGCAGAAAGAATCAACTGTGGCAGGAAAAGTCTGCCGCTTTCAAAATCCGCACCAATTTTATCTAATGCGGGAATTAGCCTGGTATTTATAATATCCTCACCAGACTCACAGGAAAGAAGCTTTTCTGTAATTTTCACAGCCTCGCTTAAAAGGCCCTTTATTACAGCCTCTTCTAAAGAAAGCTCCTTTTGTACCGAAGGTGCCGCTGCTTCCGTATTCTTTGTGCTTTCAATATATTTTGTGCAGTCGGGGTCAAAGCCGCGTAAAACCTTAAAGGCTCTTACGGCGTCTGACATACACTTGGCATTTGGATTTATAATAGGTAAATCCAGCCCGTTTTCTAATGCGAGAGTTAAAAATGCCGTGTTTACAATTTCTCTTTCGGGAAGACCAAAGGAAATATTTGAAACACCCAAAACAGTTTTAACACCAAATTTTTCTTTTACTGTTTTTAATGCATTAAGCGTGCATGCAGCAGAGGAATTATCGGCAGAAACCGTCAAGGTAAGACAATCTATAAATACGTCTTCCTTTTTAATACCCTCTGCCTTGGCTCTTGATATAATTTTTTCTGCGAGTGCTACTCTGTCTTCGGCAGTTTCGGGTATTCCGTTTTCGTCAAGAGTAAGCCCCACAACTGCAGCACCGTATTTTTTTACTATTTTTAAAATTTCGTTAAGCGACTTTTCCTCTGCATTAACAGAGTTTACTATTGCTTTACCCGTATAAGCCCTTAAGGCTGCTTCAATAACAGCGGGACTGGTGCTGTCTATTTGTAACGGTACGGAAATTACGCCCTGCAAGGCCTTTATTACCCTTACCATCATTTCTTTTTCATCTATTCCCGTGTGACCTACGTTCACGTCAAGAATATCGGCTCCCGCTAAAACCTGCTCAAGCCCTTGGTTTACTATATAGTCAATATCATTATTCTGTAACGCTTCTTTAAATTTCTTTTTACCGGTTGGGTTAATTCTTTCACCAATTACCCTTGGCTCGTTAAGCAAAACCGGCTTGCCTATACCGCAAATTGCATTTTGGGGTGCAGGCACGTTTCCTTTTTTTGTAGCCTCTAAGGTGCTCTTTAAGGCTTTAATAAATTCAGGCGTTGTACCACAGCAGCCGCCTAACAGCCTTACACCCTTTTTGTAATACTCCTTCATAATAAGTGAAAAACTCTCACTCGTTTCGGAGTATTCGTTTGTTTCAGGGTCGGGAAGCCCTGCGTTTGGCTTTACTATTACAGGCACGGTAGAAAAGCTTACCAATTCATCCACTATTTTTTCTAACTTGTCCGGACCCAAAGCGCAATTTACACCAACAGCCTCTACACCTAATGCACAAAGCGCTAATGCTGCAGCGGCAGGGGTGTTGCCGTTCATTGTTGTACCGTTTTCATCAAAGCTTAAGGATGCCGTTACCGGAAGCGAGGTATTTTCCTTTGCGGCTAAAAGTGCAATTCTTGCTTCTCTTAAATCGGTAAAGGTTTCAAGGCAGATTACATCTGCACCATATTTTTCTCCAAATACGGCTATCTCCTTAAATGCAGCGTATGCCTCCTCGTAAGTAAGCTCACCTACAGGCTCTAAAATTTTACCTAAGGTGCTTACGTCAAGACCTACTAAGGTGTCTGTACCGCTTGTTGCCTCCTTAGCAAGCAAAAGAGCCTGCTTTATTGCCTCTTCAACCGAGTATGGCTTGCCCTCCATTTTATAACGGTTAGCACTGAAGGTGTCCGCCATTATTAAATTTGAACCGGCTTCAACGTATGAACGGTGAATTGCTTTAACGTCCTCCGGCCTTAAAAATACGGAAAGCGCAGAATCCTCATCCTTGCTTTTACCGCGTTTTATAAGCTCTGTGCCAAAGCCGCCGTCTAAAAGAACAAAATCTCTTTTAAGAAGTTCAGAAAAGCTTACCATAATTATAAAATCCTTATACTCTCTGTTATTTTCTTTGCTATGTATGGATTATTCATTGTATAAATATGAATACCATCTACACCGTTTTTAATTAAATCATCTATTTGCTCAATTGCGTAGCTTATGCCTGCCTCTGCAAGCGCCTCGGGCGAAGCTTCGTATTTTTGAATAAGCTTCACTAATTTTTGTGGAAGACTTGCACCGCACATTGCAACCATACGCTCTATTTGATTTTTATTTGTAACCGGCATAATTCCCGTACAAATAGGCACGTTAATACCCGCAATTTCGCATTTTTCTTTAAAATCGTAAAAATAGCGGTTATCAAAAAACAATTGTGTCACAAGAGTATCTGCACCACAGTCCACCTTATGCTTTAAATTTAAAATATCGTCCTTAGATGATTTTGCCTCTGAGTGTGTTTCGGGGTAGCACGCACCGGAAACGCCAAAATCTCCGTTTTCCTTTATGTAGGTGACTAAATCGCTTGCATATTTAAAATCTGTTTTAGGTGTTATTTCAGGAATTCTGTCGCCACGGAGCGCTAATATATTTTCAATATTGTTTTCCCTTAAGCTTTTTAACACTCCTTGCACGTCCTGCTTTTCACTGTTAACGCAGGTGAGGTGTGCCATGCTTTCTATTCCGCACTTGTTTTTTATGTAAGAGGCAACCTCGCAGGTAAAGTTATTTACCTCACTGCCGCCTGCACCATAGGTAACGCTTATGTAGTCGGGCTTAAGTGCCTTTAATTCATCTATTGCCTTGTAAACAGTTTCCTTGCCGCTTGTCTTTTTAGGCGGAAAAACCTCAAAGGACAGCACTGTTTTTTCTTTATTATATAACTCCTTTATCTTCAAAAAAACACCACCCCATAGTATTACACTTTAGTATAGCATAGTTTTCTTGAGATTTCCATATTTTATTTTAAATTGGCAAAATAAGTGCTGAATACTACGCAAATTCAGAATTTCTAAAACGCTTTGCGTTTGATTTTAATTTAAGTGAGAAAAAATAAATACATCCTATCATTTTTAGATTACTAAAACCTTTAAATGACAGGATGTATTTATTATATGAAATTTTAAAATTCACGTCCGAAGGACTTCCGAAATTCTCAATTCTTAATTCTCAATTCTGCATTCAGATAAGTCCTGAATGCTTTGCTCTCTCAAAGTCCTGCTCGCTGCCGTTACCCTCTTTAAGATTTTCTAAAATAAGCTCCTCTACTGCCTTGTGAAGCTTTTCGTTTGCTTGTTCTAAATCTATTTCAGAAACGTCTATTGGTGCGCCAATTCGTGCTACAAGATTTTTCGGTCTGAATTTATAGTCACCCGAAACACCAACGGGAATAACCAATGCGTTATTCTTTTTAGCGAGTGACACAGCACCGAATTTAAAGGGCATAAGTAAATCCTCTGTTTTGTTTCTTGTGCCCTCGGGGAAAATACCCAAAGCGCCCTGAGACTGTAAAACCTCGGTAGCGGCATCCTTTGCCTCAGAGTCGTGGCCGTTTCTGTTTACCGGAATACAGCCTGCGGCTTTAAAAAACCAAGCAACCTTTTTGTTTTCAAAATATTCGCTTTTTGCCATATAATGAATAGGTCTTTTTGTAGAAACAATTACCATACACTGGTCCATTAAATGCTTGTGGTTACAAGCCACTACAATAGCCCCTGACTCGGGAATATTTTCTTTGCCTATAATTTTAGGTGCATACCAGAATTTAAATACCGGTTTTAAGATTGTTGATAAAATTTTAAAACCTGTGTTGCTCTTTGCGTAGTTAGTCATTCTGCTTTCTCCTCGTTAGCTTTTTTCTGTAATTTTCTGAAATCTACTTTGCCGTAAGGGGTTTTAGGTAATTCCTTTAAAAATTCATATTTATAAGGAATACTGTAATGAGCTAAATTTTTCTCGCAGTATTCTTTAATTTTATTCATGAGCTTTTCTTTTTCCGCCGGAAGATAATCGTTTTTAAGAATGATGTATGCCTTGGCAACCTCTTTTTTGTACTTATGGAACATTGAAACAACGGTACATTTCATTACCTCGGGAATCTCTTCAACAACCTTTTCAATTTGCGACGGGTAAACGTTGTAGCCCGAAGAAATTATAAGTCGTTTAATTCTCAATTTGTAATGAATGAAGCCATCCTTATCAATGGAGCATAAATCACCCGTATGAAGCCATTTTTTGCCGTCCTTGTGAGTAACTAAGGTGGTTGCGTTTTCTTCATCATTGTTTCTGTAGCCCTGCATTACAGTAGGTCCGCAAATGCAAAGCTCGCCGTCCTCACCGTTTTCTAAAACCTCGTTAGTGTCAAGGTCAACAACGCATACCTCGTTACCAACAAGCGCTTTTCCTATGGTGCCTGACCTGTAATCATCATTCACGGAAAGTGATATTGCCGCAAGACCCTCGGTCATACCGTAGCCCTCTGAAATGCGCACGTTGGCATTGTGGCTTTTAAAGAATTCGTTTACCTTTTCCTCTAAAGGCTTTGGTAAGGCGTCGCCACCGCTTATTGCATATTTTAAAAATGATAAATCCTCGTTTTCAATACCCTTGGCATTTATGAGACCCTCGTAAAGTGTAGGCACACCAAAAATCATTGTAGGCTTCTGTTTTTTCAAAATGTTACCGAATTCACTTGCCTTGAATTTTGGAATTAAAACAGAGCAAGCACCAAAGCAGAAGCATACGTGAACGCACACGCCAAGCCCAAAGCCGTGAAAAATAGGAAGAATTGCTAAAATTCTGTCACCGACTGAAACGTTTCTGAGTGTGAGAACGGACTGCATACCAAAGGAATTAAAATTCCTGTTGGAAAGCATTATTTCCTTAGGCACACCGGTTGTTCCGCCGCTATGAAGAATAATTGACATTTCGTCGTTTTCCTCAGTCTTTGGTATATACTCGTTTACCTTTTCACCCGATTTTATAAAGTCACTCCACTTAACAAAGCGGTCATCCTTTTTAGAATAACAGTTTTTACTTTTATTTGTCAAGGCATATCCCAATTTTAACGGTAACTTCATAGAATTTCCCGCGGAAGCAACTATTATTTTTTCAATTGGGGTTTCGTCTATAATATCTGAAAGCTTACCGCAGCACAAATCAATAGCAAGCACAACCTTGCTTTTAACTGAATTAACGTAAAGCTTTATTTCCTCCTTTGCAGAAAGCGGATGCACTACGTTGCACACCGCACCTATTCTGTTAAGAGCATAAATTGAAACAAGCGCCTCGGGTGTGTTTGGCATAATAATTGTCACAATATCACCCTTTTTTACGCCTATTTTATTGTAGGAGTAGGATGCCTCTATAACTCTCTTTAAAAAAGTCTTATATGAAATTTTGTTGCTGAAATAATCAATTGCATCTGCCTCGGGGTGACTTTCTGCCGAAATTTTTAACATTCCGTACATTGAAACGTCAGGCACGTCGAAGCCTATGCTGCTTTGTTTGTTTTCAAAAGAAAATAATGGGTTTAAAACCGGAGCAGTTTCTAATAATTTTTGCATTTTAATACCTTCTTTTTTTGTTTTGTGAGAGTAAAAATTGAAGGTTTTAGTTTTATTTCATTTTATTTTTATAAAAATAGGTTCCGGCAAAGGCTAATGCAACAACGGCAACCGACGCTACTGCAATTTGCTTTTTTGCCTCCTTTTTCTGAAGCTCTGCCTTTAATAAAACGTTTTCTTTAATGCATTCCTTTGTAGCTTCATCTACTCCCATAGAATTTATAATTCTTACGTACTCTTTAATATACTTATTCATTAAAATAATTGCACCTTTCGAATTCAATTTTTAATAATTCTCTACCCTTTTGCAGACGCTTTCGCACAGCCTCAGAGGAAATTTGAAGAATATCTGCAATTTCTTCCGTTTTGTAGCCCTCAACGTAAAAAAGCACCAGTACGACCTTGTATTTTACGGGTAAGCTCATAATTGCTTCAAATACCTCGCAATCCTCGTCCTTTACGCCTATTTCTGCTACGTTTTCAAGAGCCAACGTATTTCGTCTGAGCCTTAACAACACAATATTTTTACTTATATTTGTTGCAACCTTAATAAGCCACGCCTTTTCGTGTTCCTCCGTTGTAAACTCAGGAGCCTTTGTTATAAGCTTTACAAACGTATCCTGCAAAGCGTCCTCGGCGTCTGTTTTGTTGCACAAAATACAGTAACAAATACGAAACAGCATATCACTGTATTTATTGACTACGGCATCTACGTATTCTTTTTTGATTTTTTTGTTTTCATTTTCCGACATAATTTTTACCTCACACCTATAAAACAAATAAGCGTGCCATTTTGTGAATTATTTTTTGTGAACAATTTGTAAATAAAAAACGGAGGGATTTACAAGCTTAAATCCCCCCAAAATTTTATAAAGTGCCGTTTTCCATTTTTTTTGTAAATTCAGAATTTGCAGGAACAACGTATTTGATAGCCTTTTCTACTATATTAAAGGTTGCTTCTGTCACAATTTTTACCTCGCCGTCAAAATTAACCGCAGATGGTTTTGTACTTTTAATTGTGATCTTTTTACCTCTTTTAAAGTGAGTTCTCTCCCACTCTAAATGCTCACCGCGTTTATATGGTGCTATAAGACCTAAAAGCTTAAGTCTTGAGCAATCCTTTTCAACCACAACAAAGTCTAAAAGTCCGTCAAAGGGCAGTGCCTTAGGTGCAGCCTTGTAGCCGCCGCCATACCAGCGTGAATTTGCCACAACACAGAAAAGAACATCCTTTGTAAACGGCTCGTCATCATCAAATTGAATTGTAAAGGTATTTTTCATTTTACCTATGAAGCAATAAAGAAGTGCTGCCGTGTAAGAGGTTTCCGGTGTGAATATAGGCATTTTTTTAAAGCTTACCTGCTTTGCACAAACCTCTGCATCAAGTCCCATAGAGCATTGATTTATTGCATACTGGTCTTCGTATTTTATTAAGTCAAATTCCATTGGTGTGCCGGTAACGTGAGCCTTTAAATCTAATAAATCTTCTTTTTCACCGAAAATTCTTATAAAGTCGTTACCGCTACCCATGGGAATTGCGGCAACCTCTGCATTTGCCTTTTCTGCACAAGCGTTTACTACCTCTGAAAGGGTACCGTCACCGCCGCAAGCGTAAAATCTTACGTGCTCGCCCGTTGCAACCCTTTCCTTTGCAAATTCGTTTGCATTACCTATGCCGGTGGTTACGTGAATTTCGTAATCTGTAATATTAAGCTCTTCAAAAGTCTTTTTTATTTTTTCACTGTATTTGACGTGGTCAATGCCGTTACCTGCAACCGGATTAATAATAAAAATGTGTTTCATTAAAGCCATCTTCTCTCGTAGATAAGTTAAAATTTATTTAAAATACATATACAACTGGCATTTTATCATACCGTTATATAATTTTCTGCGTTTGTCTGCCTTTCTTCCAAAGCAGGCTTCAAATTCCTCGTCCGGAGTAATTATATAGTAGCTCCAGCCGTGGCTCTGCGGGAATACCTTGCCCATTTCTCTGTAAAGAGCCTCAGCCTCCTGCAGGTCTAAAAGTCTTTCACCGTAAGGCGGGTTTACTAAAACCGTACCTCTTTCAGTGTGCCTTTTAAACTCTCTTATATCGCGCTTTTCAAAATGAAGCTTTTTACCTATCGGAAGCCTTGAGGCATTAGCCATAGCGAGCTTTATGGTTTCCCCGTCTATATCTGAGCCAAAGCCCTGAAAGTCCGTGTCAATTTTTTCAAGACTCCTTGCCCTTTCGCGCTCCTCTACCCAAATATTTTTAGGTAACACCTGAAAACGCTCTGCCGAAAAGTGTCGATTTAAGCCCGGTGCTATATTGTGTGCGTATAAAGCGCCCTCTATCATTAAAGTGCCGCTGCCGCACATTGGGTCGTAAAGCGTGTGGTAATGCTTAAGCTTTGCAAGCGAGCAAATTGCCGCTGCAAGAGTTTCCTTCATAGGGGCAAAGTTGCTTTGCAGTCTGTAGCCTCTTTTGTGAAGCCCCGCGCCTGAGGTATCTATTAAAAGAGTTGCCTCGTCATTCATAATTGAGAACTGAATTTGATGCACGGGACCCGTTTCATCAAACCAGGAAATTCCGTATTTTGATTTGAGTCTTTCTACAACGGCTTTTTTAATAATTGCCTGACAGTCGCTCACGCTGAAAAGTGCAGATTTTAAGGAGTAGCCCTTAACAGGAAAAGCGTCATCCTTTAAAATCCATTGCTCCCAAGGCAAATTTTTAGTGCCCTGAAAAAGCTCCTCAAAGGTTGTTGCTTTAAAAGAGCCTACCAAAATTTGAACTCTTTCTGCAAAGTGTGAGCAAATATTTACTCTTGCTAAAAGATTTTCGTCACCTGAAAAAAGCACTCTGCCGTTCTCAGCCTTTACGTCCTCTGCTTCAAGGCTGCGAAGCTCATCTGCAATGATGCCTTCTACCCCTAAAAGGCAGGGTATTACAAAATTTATTTTCATTTTCTTAACCTTTCATTTTTTCAATTTCAAACCAGAACTCGACTCCATTTTCAACGTTTTCAAAGCCGCAGTCCGTTTTGTGCATATCCATTATAGATTTTACAATGGAAAGTCCTAAACCGAATCTGCCTTCTTTTCTTGAATGAGCCTTATCTGCTCTGTAGAAAGAATTGAAAATATTATCCTTGTCCTTATCATCAATAAAGCTGCCCGTATTAAATACGGTTACCTTATATTTTTCACCTGAATCCAAAACGGAAACTACTATTTCCTTTTCATTTGCGGCGTGGCTGCACGCATTTGAAACATAGTTTGACAAAACTCTTTCTATTTGCGCTTTGTCTGCAAAAGCCATAAGCTTTTTTTCTTCCTGCCTAAACCTTGCGGTAATCCCCTTTTCCTCAAAAATAGGTCTTGCCGCCCTCATAAATTCATTTATAAATTCATTCAGCTCAAACTCTTCTTTATTAAGCGTTTTCATTCCCGAAGAATAGTGAGACGCCTCTAAAAGACTTAACACGAGCGAATTCATTTTATCGGCTTCAGCCATTATAATATCGCAATACTCCTGCATAGCTGTGTCTTGCTCTGAAACGTTCATTTTAAGACCCTCTGCATAGCCTCTTATTATTGCAATAGGAGTTTTTAATTCGTGAGAGGCAGACGAAACAAAGTCCTGACGAAGCTTTTCAAGCTTTCTTTCCTTTTCAATATCAAGCACCAATTGCTCGTTGGTGGTTTTAAGCTCTGTTAAGGCTGTATCAAGAGAAGCCGAAAGCTTGTTTACACTTTCTGAAAGCACGCCGATTTCATCTGCGCGGTCAACCTCGCATTTCTGAGAGAAATCAAGGTTGCTCATTTTATTTGCAGCCTCTGTAATTTTAATAATAGGCTTTGTAAAGCGCTTTGCGTAAACGGAAATATATATAAGCGAAAGAATCAACGCAACAACGGCAATAATTGTTGTAACGCTTGTTGCAATAGACGCATTTTCCTGAATAACGTCCTTCTGCGACATAATTTCTATATGATATCCGTTTGCAAAATCCTTACCGTAAAGAATATATTGTGTGGTGCTGTCCTCCGCCTGCAAAATGTTAAAATAACTGCCGTCCTCATTTTCCGTACGGCTTACTACGTTAAGCTTCTGACCCGAAACGAAGCTACCGCTACCCTCGTAAACGTAGTTGTCGTTCTGGTCGTAAAGGTCAATGCTCACCTTGTTTAATGCCTCAAAGCTTAAAAGCAGCTGCGAATAGTCACCCTCATAATTTTCGGCATCAACTGCCATTTGCTTTAAGGAATTTTCCTCATTCCAAAGGTAAACGTCCTCGAGCATTTGCGAGTTAACAACAACAAGAGCAATAAGGCAAACCGCAAAAATTGCGCCGACTTCAAGAAAAACACGAATTCTTATACCGAGTTTTTTTCTTTTCACCGAATTGCCCCCTTTTTGCTATTCCTGAATTTTATAGCCTGTACCGTAAATGGTTTTTATGTGTCTTACGCCCCACTCTGAAAGCTTTGTTCTGAGCCTTGCAACGTGCGAGTCAACTGTACGTGTATCTCCCTCATACTCGTAGCCCCATACCTCGTCTAAAAGCTGCTCTCTGGTGTAAACCCTGCCCGGGTGAGAGGCTAATTTCAAAAGAATTTTATACTCCTTAAGAGTGAGCTCAACTGCAGCACCATCAAGGTAAACCTCGTGTGCTAACGGGTTTATAATCAATCTGTCAAGCGCTATGTTTTCGCTTTCTTTTTTTTCAACGGGAGCGGCACCTCTTTTTAAAAGTGCATCTACCCTTTTTGAAAGAACCGTAAGGGAAAAGGGCTTTGTTACGTAGTCATCCGCACCGGATTCAAAGCCTACTATCTGGTCAAAATCCTGACTCCTTGCAGAAACAAGAATAATAGGAATTCCGCTTGTTTCCCTGATTTTACGGCAAAGCTCCCAGCCATCCATTTCCGGCATCATAATATCAAGAAGCGCCATATTTATATCCGGATTTTTTTTGAAGGCATTTAATGCCACAAGACCGTTTTCTGCTTCTATAATTTGGTGTCCTTCTTTAGAGAGACAGTCATTTATAAGCTTTCTTATTAACTGCTCATCATCTGCAACAAGAATCTTTGCCAAAAAATCACCTCTGCTTGTTAGCGGGACAAACCCGCATACAAATTCCGCAAACTACGCCCCGACCAATATGATGAAATTGCTTTTTCATATAATCACTGCACACCGACGGGCTGAAAATTTCTTCTCTTTTAACACCCTCGTGAAAATCACCGCCCAGAATTGCCCCCGAGGGACAAGCCTTTACACATAAATTACAAGAGGTGCACACATTTTTCGGCTGCTCACAATCTCTTTCCACAGGACAATTTGTAATTATTGTTCCAAGCCTTACTCTTGCACCGTGTTCTTTGTGAAGGAAAAGAGAATTTTTACCTATTATTCCAAGTCCCGCCCTGCAGGCTGCCTCCTTATGGGAATACCTGCCGTTATAGGGTGTGCCCGGCATACTTTGTGATGCGGCAACCGTTATATATTTATAGCCTCTGCTTTCCAAAAATAACCCTGCCTCTAAAAGGCACCGGTCAATAAAAGCATTTACTGTTCTGTAATGATTAAAATAAGTCGGCGTAGGCTCCTCTTCAATTTCATCTACAATAGCGTCTGAAAGCTTGACTACAATGCTTATTGCATTTTGAAGCTCTCCCGTATTTGCATTGCCTAAAAAAGCAAAGCCCACGTCACTTACACCCTTTTCCAAAAGGAATGCCTTCAGCTCCTTTTGGAGGGACAAAATATCCTCAGTCATTTGTTGTCCTCATTTTTTCCATACAGCGCAATACCTTCTGACAGGTTGAAGCGCACTCGTAATAAAGACCCTTATGGCGTTCAAAGTCTGTTATAAAGTTATACATATTCTTTGCTTCGTTTGCCATAAGCTCAGTTTTTGTCTGACCGATTTCAGAATCAACTATATCGCCCTTATTATCATAAGTATTTATGTTTTGAAGCTGAGAAACAGAATTTATGGTTACTGTACCCTTATCACCTAAAACCTGTGATTTGCTTCTGCTTTCTGCCGTTTTTGAATATGTAATGGTTACAATTTTATCCTTGTACTTTAAAATTGCCGCGCCTGCACCATCTGCCCCTGTGAACAAAAAGCTTCTGCTTGCAATTACGTCCTCGGGCTCACCGAATAAATCTATTGCAGGGTAAACACAATAAATACCCAAATCGTTAAGCGCGCCCGCCTGCATTTTAGGGTTAAATATGTTAGGAAGCTCACCTGACAAAAGCATATCGTACTTTGAGGAAAGCTGTGAATAATCAAAATGTGCTGAAGAAATATTGCCTATGCCCTGAACAGCCTGCTTTAAAGCGTAGCGTGCAGGAGCGTGCATATACATAATAGCCTCGCAATATTTTACGTTGTTTTCCTCTGCTAAGAAGAAGAGCTTTGAAAATTCCTCACTTGTTACGGTAATGGGCTTTTCGCATAAAACGCTTTTGTTGTTTTCCAAAAGAAACTTGCTTTGCTCAAAGTGACAGGAGTTGGGACTTGCTATGTAAACAAAATCTGTATCCGAATCCGCTACCTCTTCAATAGAAGTGAACACTCTTTTTGCGCCCATTTTCGCACAGAATGCCTCTCCCTTTTCCTTTGAGCGTGAGTAAACACCGTCTAATTCGAGCCCCTCTATTGTTTTTGCACCCTCTATAAATGCACTTGTTATCCAAGAAGTACCTATGACTGAATATTTAATTTTTTTCATCATTCATTTCCCCCTAAAAGCTCGTTTTTCTGAAGCCTTATGAAATCTGCCACACTCTCGGGTGTAATTGCTCTTTTTGTATATTTTATTAATTGTGATATTTTCTTTTGCGGTGTACCGAGCCATTCTTCCTTGTTAGCGCTTGGCACCTTCATCTCCTTTAAAATATCGCAGAAGAATTGTGTTGTGCTCAAAAACTGTCTGTATGCCTTACTGTTGTTTCCGCTCCAAGCAACCTCCGCTACTGCAAGCCACCTTGGGAAGCACATTACGGCAAGCTCGTCAAAGGTTTTTATGTGCTCCGTCCACGCGGGGGATTCAATTCCCACAATGGAGTTTGCGCCAACCTCGGTAAGACCCTTTAATTTTTTCGGCTTGAATTTATATATTTTTTCTAATGAATTCACCGCATAAGGGTAATCTACGTACAACGGGAAATTACACTCAACAATAAGCTTGTTGCCGGCGTTTGCCCACTCAACACTTTTGTTGTTTTTTTCATACCACAGAGCAATTACCGTGTTGGTTGAATCTATATTATCGCCCTTTAAAGCATCATTCCAGCAAATGGCTGTTTTACCCTTGGTTTTTAAGTAGGCAGAAACCTCGTTCATAAACCAGCCCTGCAGCTCCTGGAAGTTTCTTAAATTTAACTCATCCTTCTTTTCGTGGCAGGCGGTACATTTTACCCAACGAGCCTTTGGTGCCTCGTCACCGCCTATATGGAAATATTTATCCGTAAAAATTTCACACATTTCATCTATTACGGCGTGCACTAATTTTTCCGTATCCGGATTACCTACGCATAAAATATCCTGGAATATGCCGCCCTTTGTTTGTGTTTCTATTTTTTCGCCCGTGCAGGAAAGCTCCGGGTATGCGGCTAACACCGCTGTTGTGTGTCCGGGAATATCAAACTCAGGAATAACCTCGATATAGCGTTCGTGGCAATATTTTACAATTTCCTTAAGCTCTTCCTTTGTATAAAAATGTGCATATTCCTCCTGCACGTTTTCATCCTTACTGAACTCGGAGGCACGGCGCTTACTGCCTATTTCTGTAAGAAGCGGATACTGCTTCATTTCAAAACGGAAGCCCTGGTCATCTGTTAAATGAAAATGGAATTTGTTCAGTTTAAAAAACGCACAGGCGTCTATAATTTTCTTTATTTCTTCCACTGTGAAAAAGTGCCTTGAGGAATCTATCATAAAGCCTCTGTAGGAAAACTCCGGCTCGTCGGAGATATAAACAAACGGAAGCATTCCACGGTAGTTACACATCAATTGCTTTAAAGTAAGCTCGCCATAATAAACGCCCTTTTCACTGCCACCCTCAATAAGCACTCCGTTTTCATTTATTGTAAGACGGTAGCCTTCATCTGTTAAAAAGGATTTCTTAATTTCTTTTTTTATTTGAGGCTTTTCCTCATAATAATAAAAACCGGACTTAAGCTCCATTTTTTGCGGTGTAGGTAAAAGATGCATTTTGTGTCACTCCCTTGCAAGGCTTTTGTTTATTTAATAATATATATTATTAAAAATACTTATACAGCATAAATTATACTCTTTTAGCAAAGCAATGTCAACGAAAATGCAACAAAAAACAAGCCGTAGTGAGTACTCACTACGGCTTGGGTATTTTATACGAGTTCGTATGTTACCTCGTATTCCGGAATATATTCGCCTGTACCAAAATCTCTTGCTCTTGAAATAACCTTATCCTCGTAAATTTCAAGAATAACGCCTGTACCTGCATTGTTAAAATCACCGTCTTTATTGGTGATACCGATTGAAGGAACGTTAATACCGTGTACGTTACCTAACTCTTCGTAAGTGTATTGACCGATACCTGTGTGAAGGTGACCTGTTATATAGAATACGTTTTCATACTTGTTAAGTAATTCGTAAACTACGTCTGACTGACTACCGATTGAGCCTGCCTCCCAAAGAGAGTCACCCCAAGTATTAGGAAGACCGTGGGTATCCTTAAGCGGATAGTGGCTCACAACAAACGCCGGCTTACCTTCGCTTGTAATTGCATTAAGTCTTTCGTCGAGCCAGGTTAACTGTGCATCACTTAAATAAGCATCCTCAAAACGCATTTCATCTGAGCCTATTACAAGGAATGAATAGCCGTTTACCTCGTACTCGAAATAAATGTTATCTATTGGATTTTTTCCGCCGTTAAGATTGTTCATAAAATCATAATAACGCTGTGTTGATTGCTCGTAGTCACGAATTCTTATATCGTGGTTACCTGCACAAACAACGTAATTGTCAACCTTTGTTACCTTCTCAAAGCCGGCTGTAAGTAAGTCGTACTCTGACTGGAAGCCGTTTTCAACAATGTCACCGGCAATTACAAGAGCATCTATTTGATAAGCAGAGTTCTGTATATCTTTTACTGCTGCAGTAAAGCTGATTTCTCTTTCGGGGTTATAGTTACAAATTTGTGTATCACCCCATAAAACAGCCATTGCCTTTACGTCGTCTTCCTTATAGAAAATTTTATCATCAACAGAAGGTGATGAAACACCGCCTGTTAACATAACCAACGCTAAAATAAGACTGTTAATCTTATAGATAATTGCGCTTATAATTTCAATACCGCCGCTAAATCCAGCTAAAGAACCCATTTAATATACCTCCAAAATAAAGCTAAAAAGCTTCCACAAGTAGAAATATTTTACACCAAATTTTATTTTTTGTCAACCAGTTTTAAAGCTCCGCCCTCTTCTCTTGACTCATCTGCTAAGAAAATTATGTTGTGTCCGTCTACAGAGTCATAAATTGAGGTACAGGAAACAGAAACATCTTCTCCTGCCACGTATTTAACAAAATCAGCCGTAAGGTTGTCATCTCCGCCACCGTGACCGTCTAAATCGAAGTTTTCAATGTCCAACCTTTCCTCTGTGTAAAAGCATTCACTGTCAGCATCTATTTTTGTGAATTTGATTATATTATTTTCAAACTCACCATAAATCTCGCCCTTTGTACCGGTAATTTTAATTACTCTTAACGGTGCTGCCGAGCCGCCTATCATATTATGCGTTGCAGAAGCGCCGTTTGAAAAGTTAACAAGCACGCTTTGTCTGTCAACAACGTTGTTGTCACACTTGTAAACGCATTTTCCGTACGGACTGCTTTTTAAAAGTTCTGTTCTTTGCTCCATTGTGGGATTTTCTACACCCTCAAGCTCCTGCCATACGTAAAATTCCCATGAGCCCAAGTGGTCAAGGTAAAGCTTTTTTGCACTGTATTGGCAGGAATCAACCAAGGGACAGTCCTTTAAGCAATAAGTACCCGAATTTTTTGGTGCATTTTCTTTTCTGAATTGCATTCTTGCACCCACAGACGTAACTGAAAGAGGCTTTACGGGTGACATCATCCACATCATAATATCCATATCGTGACAGCACTTTGCCAAAAGCATAGAGGTACCGCACCTTTCGCTGTTTCCCCATTTTCCTCTTACAAACGAGGTTGCTATGTGATGATAGCTTACGTTTTCTATTGTTTGTATGTTTGTTATTTCACCTAAATCTCCGCTATTGATTTTTTCTTTTATTCTTAAGTAAAACGGAGCGTAACGAAGCACGTGACAAACCATAACCTTGTTCTTGTGCTCGTCTACAACGTTTAAAAGCTCCTTCATTTCTGCCTTGTTTACGCAAAACGGCTTTTCTAAAAGCATATCGTAGCCAAGCCTTAAAAGCGGAATGGACGTTTTAACGTGAAGCTCATCCATAGTACCATTTATTATTGCATCTGCAAATTTCGGAACACCTGCAAGCTCGTCTGCATCCTTAAAGCAATTTTCCTTCGGAAAACCGAACTTTTCCTGAACCATATTTCTACGGTATTCATCCGGGTCAGCTACGCCTACAATTTTAAGCTCGTCCGGATGAGAAATTGAATAATCAGCATAAGCCATTGCACGGTGCCCTGCCCCTAACACTATTGCTGTAATTGGTTTTTTCATAAATAGGACCTTCTTGTAATTATTGTAATTTTTTCCCCATTGCAACGCCGCCAAATGCCGTTACAAGAGTTTTAAAGCCATTTCTTTTGTAAAATTTTATTGCGCCCTTATTTTCCGCCGAAGCTAAAAGCATTACGCCGTTTATTCCTCTTTCCTTAAGTGCCGCAAAAAGAGTCTCGAGCATTTCTGTTCCGTAGCCTTTTCCCTGGTATTCAGGAAGCAGATTTATGTGAAGATGTGCGGGGTATTTACTCTTAAAAACCATATAAGGAAACGGAATAAACCAGCTTTCTGCCGCGGAAGCTTTGTTGAGTTTTTTTATTTCCTTTAAATCTGTTTTTCTGAAATTCTTTTTGAATTTTTTTACGTTTGCCGAGCAAATTATATACCCTACAAGCAGCCCGTCCGCCTCTAAGCCGAAGCAAACTTCGGGCTCCTCTCTTACGTAATAGGTAGCGTACGTATTTGCAATAATTTCACCCGTCACCTCATCATTGTTTTCCTTATGAGGTGCAGTTTCCTTACAAATGAATTTTACCCGTTCAACGTCTTTTTGTGTAATTTCCCGTATTTTTACCATAATTATTTTAATTCGTCGTTAAGCTTATTGTTTTTTACAAGCGGCATACGTGTGCCGTCAGGTCTTTCAACAATAGTAGCCTCAAGTGTGGAAACAAGATTTTTTCTGAAGGATGCTACGTATTCTGCTCTGAGCTTTTGCTGCTCCTTTTTCTCTTCCTCTGTAAGACCCTCTTCACGAGACTTTTTTGCGAGAAAATTTATTCTTTCAATTTTACTTTCTTCCATTTTTGCACCTCAATATTTATCTTTTACGGTTACACCCTTGGTGTTGTAGTAGCTCACGTACTTACCGTTTGTTGCTCTTACCGTGTAGGTGTAGGTTTTTCCCTTTTGGGCGGTTTTATCTACGTATTTTACAGTGCCCTTCCCTGCTACGGTAGCAATTTTTACCCAGGAGCCGTTTTCTGTTTTTCTGTAAATTGTGTAGCCTGTAGCACCTGCTACCGAATTGTAGTAAAGACGAACGCCGTTTGCTTTGCTTTCTGCCTTAGTTAATTTAGGCGCGCCGAGATATTTAGTTACTAAGCCGCTTGTATTGTAGCTGCTTGTTATGCTGCCGTTATAAGCCTTTACTGTGTAATAATAATTACTGCCCGATTTTACGTTTTTATCTGTAAAGGACGTGCCCGAGGTTGTACCTATTTTCTTCCAGCCCTCACTCTTTGAGCCTTTTCTGTAAACGTTGTAGGTTTTAGCCCCGCTTACCGCATTCCACTTAATAACCGTTGCGTTATTTCTGTTTGATACTGAGGCAAGCTTAGGTGTTGCAATAAAATAAATTGAAATACCCGTAGCATTATAGCTGCTTACATCTTCCCCGAGGGCAGCCTTTACGGTATAAAAATATTTTGTACCGCTCTTTGCAGTTTTATCTACACAGCAGGTACCTGCCGCCGTTAATATTCTTGTCCATTTTCCGTTTGCGGTTTTTCTGTAAACGTAATAATTAGATGCACCGCTTACCTTACTCCACTCAAGCTTTACGCCGTTTTGTGTCGGTTTTGCCGACTTTAATTTAGGCACGGAAAGGTAAGTAGCTTTTTTGGCTGCCGAGGTATGCTCGTCACCGTTTTCGCAAACCGCTTTTATTTTGTAGGAGTAACTTGTGCCCGAGGTAACAGATGAATCGTAATACTTTAAATCCGTTGTTTCTGCTATTATCTCGTTATCTCTCAAAACATAATATTTTTCCGCCTTGTAGGTTGCTCTCCACTTTAAAATGACTATTCCGTTTGCAGGTGTTATGCTGCTTATAACCGGAGGCTTTACCTTTATTTCCTCATTATAAATACAGTTTATTGTTGCTAAATATTGCTTCGACATATTTTCGTAGCCTGCATCTGTCGGATGAATAGCATCAGCAAGCTCGTTTTTTGTATCTATAACGCAGTTTACGGGACTTACGTAAACACCCTCTACACCGCTAAAGCTGCTCATTAAATCACTTGCAAAGTGAATTATATTATTTCTGTATTCAAATTCAGAGGAAAAAACGTAAGCATAGTTAAAATCTGCAACGTTTTCACTTGGAGGAATTGTAGCACCTATTATAACGGTTGTGCTTTCGTTAAATTCCTTTATGCTTGAAACCATTGACGAAAGCTTTTCAAGAGGTGCTTGAGAGCTGTAATTTTCAAGCGTCATGCTCTTCATATCGTTTATGCCTAATTGAATAATAACGTAATCTACCTTTTGGTAGCCCATTGTACTCATATAGTAGCTAAAGTCAAAGCCGTCATTATAAAAGGGATTTGAAAGCGTGTCCTTTTTTGCAAGGTCGCAATAATCAGACGTTGTCCAGCCGCTTCTGCCCTCGTGTAAATTCGGCGCAACACCGCGAGTGCCTAACAGCGTAAGCTTCTTTCCGTTTTCCTCGTAATAATCAAGAAGATTTTCTGTTATTATCCCTGCTTTTACAGTGCTGTCACCTATAACAAGCGCAGTTGCATTTGAAAGCTCCGCATCTCTTGCCATAAACAGCATTTCACCGGAATCTACCAATACGTATTCACTGTCGTAAACTCTCCACGGAATTGTAAAGTCGCCCGCAAGCTCTGCTGTTATTTCAATTTTATTGTCATAATAGCTTTTTTTAAGCTCCTCCGGCACATTGAAAACAACCTTTAAATTAGGGAGCGATAAAATGTTGTTGTAATATATTTTAAAGGGCACCCCAACCGTTGCGTGGGCAACCTCGGGAATTGCCTCGTAATAACGGGCATTTTCTGAAAGCGCCAACGCCTCAATTGCTGTATTGCCAACAATTGAAAGGGCTAAAATTATTATTAAGCTGACAGAGATAGCTCTCTTTATAAAATTCATTTTTAATCCTCCGAAAAACTGCTTTTATACGCATTACATTTTAGTACATAAAAAGGCACTCGTCAATAAAAAAACAGTAGTAAAACCTGTAAATTGAAATTTTCGTCCTTTTGCAACAAAAAAAGAGATTTAACTAACAAAAGTTAGCTAAATCTCTTTTATTTTAGAACCTGATTAAACTATTTCGCAGTCCCATATGTCAACGTCGGAATCCTGGAAAACAGACCTTAAGGTTTTACGCACCGCTTCTACGCTTACGCCGCGCTTTAAAACTACCTGAAGGAAGCCGCCGCCGCCTGCACCGCAAACAAGTCTGCCTGCCGTGAATTCATCTATACTCGCAAAAATTTGGTCTATGAGCGTATTTGTTGAACCGCCATCTACCATTTTAGAGAGCCTCCAGTGCTCATCTAAAAGCTTTGCAAATTCATCTACGTTACCACGCTCAAGCTCAAATCTCATAAGCGCCGCAACTCGTTGAATCTCATTAAGAGCAAATATTGATTCAGGCTCGTTGCCTATATATCTGCCTACTACATCTCTTAAAAGATTTCTCGCAAGACGTCTTTGTCCCGTGTAAATAAGCACAAATCTTTCATTAAGCTCTGAAAAAGCCTTTTCGGGAATATTGAGCTTGCTGACCTTTACGTCCTGCATTATTCCGGGCATTGCGGTTATGAATTTAACGCCGTTTATAACACCGCCTACCTGGTCCTGCCAACCGCCGCCTGTGGACATTATTTGCTCCATTGCAAGCACATAGCTGTAGAGGTCATCCTCAGTGTACGCAATTCCCATAAACTCAAAAATTGCCTTTACACACGCTGCAGAAAGAATAGAGCTTGTGCCGAGACCGCTGCCCTTTGGTACGTTTGTTACCTCAGACTTCATAACAAAGCCGCCGCCAAGGCGGGTAAGAATTTCTTCAAGGCTTCCGCCGCCCTTACTCGGTATAATACCGCACGCTAAAAGTGCCGCCTTTTGAAGCGCAAACACGTCGTAAGGGTCCCCTGTTTTTTGGAGTGCCTCTATTTCTGTAAATTCACCGTGCACGTCCATATCTCTGCTGTCAAAAACAATTTTTAATTCGGGAATTTTTTCAAGAGTTACCTCAACAGGCTTTTCTCCGTTAAGCAAAATTGCAGCATTAAGCACTGCACCGCCATTTTCATTACAATACGGCGGAGTATCACTCCAGCCACCGCCCCAGTTTACACGAAGCGGTAATTTAACGGTTAATTTATCCTTTGCAATTTTACAGGAATCGTTGTATTTTAAGCTGTCTACCGTTTCTTTTAAAATGCCGTCAGAAATCATTGCAAAGCTTTTACCAATGAAATCTGCACCCTTTTGTCCGCCGAGAGCTATACCAATATAATAATAAAGTCTTATTCTTTCACTGAAATCTGCTCTTGCAAGTCTTTTTTCAAGCCATTGCTCTTGTATTGGTGTAAGATAATCCGCCTTCAAAACGTCTTTTGCTGCGGTTGCCGGCATTTTTGTGCGAATAAGCTTTGCTATACCGTCCATTCGCACTAATTCCTGCATACGGCTGTCCCATGCAATAATTGCATCAGGGTCAGCAGAATTAAAGCCCGACTGAAGAGATTTTCTTTCAAGTGACATAAGGTGGCTGAGGTCACCGTTTCCGTTTACAATTTCGTATATATTAAGAGCTTCCTTAACAGCCTCCTCAATTGTATTGCAGGCAGGATATATTTCTGCATTCCACAAGGTTTTGTCGTCATCTGCAAATACACTTGGCGGGAAAATTTTTGAAAGCTCCTTTGAAAAGAGCTTTGTTTCCTTTGGATTATCCTTTACACCGTAAATTCTTGCAACAAATTTACCGTCCTTTTGCTTAAGTCCGTGAATAACCACGTCGGACGGAATAACCTCGTCGTGAATATCAACGTAGGACAGAAGCACGTTATCACCGATTTTTGCTTTACTGTGAACGTAAGAAACCTCAAGGTAGCAGCCCTTACCGATTTTTGCCTTGTCCGACAAAATACTGTTGTAGCCTGCAACTGATTTTGTAATGCTGCTGTTAACCTTATTTTTCCAGTTGAGCTCCTTGTAGCTGTCAATACCGCTTGACATGAGCTCCAAAATTTCCGTAGTAGTACCAAAATGAATAAACTTTGCAGGAGAAAGCCTTAAAAGCTTCATTCTGTAAGGTCTTAACGTATTCCAAATATCTGTGCGCGCTTCTTTAAGCTCGTCACAAAATTCTCCCTCGGGCTTTTCTTTGTAAAACTTTTCAAGCGTTGAGTCTGTTGCTAACGGATACAAAAAGTCACCGTAAAGAGAAAGGCGCACCGTTTCGTTAACGTATTTGTTGTAGCCCTTTTCAGTTGAAACAAGCCCATAAAGAGAGCTTAACATTTTTGCTGAAAAAATAACTGCACCCGTGTCAATATCTATCTTATTGCTTTCATTTACCGCACCTTTTTTTGTGAGTGCTTCGACCGATTGCTTGTGAAGAAACTGCTTTACGCAGCCGTCCTCACCCCTTAAAAATACACCGTGATTTTTGCCGATTTCAACTTTTTCCTTAAAAGAAACCGCAGCAGCACCCTCACCGCTATAATCTATCTGAAGCGGATTAAAAAGAAGAAGCACGTCACCTGAAAGCAGCATCATACCCTCACGAATTCGTGCGGGCACACTTGACATAGACATCATAAACTCGTCAAAGAGAGTTGCGCTTCTGTCATTTGGCAATTTATGTGGCACAGGAGAAAAAAGCTTGCCGAGTGCGGAATACTGCGGTACTCTTTTTGAGTCACCGCCGGAATGAATTACAAGAATTCTTAAGCCGCTGAAATCTGTTCTTTTGCTGTGCTCTGCAACGTATTTTACTACCCCCAAGGTAGCACCGCCGCTGCCTACACGCTTTCCGTCACGGTCAGGAATTACGGCAAAATGAGTTTTTGCAGGTAAAAGCCCTGCCGTTTTGCGTTCATTTATTTGTGCACGGAAGCCCTCCGCCTGATTTTCGTTGGAGGCAGTGAGAATAACGTAATCCCACAAAGGGAAGCCCTCTCGGGTTAATGAGCGCTCGTAATCATCCCACGTATCCGTATAAGATTGAGCAAGAAAAAGTGCCTGATTTTTTGACATGCCGATTATCTCCTAAACGTTTTAAATATTGTTATACAAGCTTTTGTAGCTCTCAAGAAAAGCCTCTGTATTTAATGAAGCCTTATATTTTTTGTAATTTTCATCAACACAATGCTCGTTTTTTAAAGCCTTGTTAAGCGTTTCTGCAAGGGAGCTCGGGCTTTCCGTTTCAAAGGTGTAGCCCAAATGATTTTTTTCAATTGTATCGTTTAAATTTCCGTGGCTCGGACCTACTATGCATTTTTCAAGCACTACGCCCTCACCTAACGGTCCGCTTGCCGCATCAAAAACTTTTCTGTACGGCAATACTACTATATCTGCAGCATTCATAGCGTAGGTGAGCTCTTCATCACTTAAAAATTTAAGCGCAGTGCGAACGTGTTTTTTATATTTTTCCGTTTTTTGTGCTATGAACTCTTCATCAAAATGAACAGGTCTGCCTGCTATAAGCAATTGAAACGGCTCGGTTACACTATTAAGTGCTTCTAAAAGCACGTCTAAACCCTTGTCGTAACGGGTTTCGCCAATGCAGCCTAAAACGGGTATATCATTTTCAAGTTCAAAATACTTAAGCGCCTCATTTTTATCACAGCTTTTTGTAGTAAAATTGGGGTATTCAATATGCACGCCGTTTTTCTCACCGTATCTGCAAAGCTTATTTTTAAGGTACTCCGAATGTAAAACAACGGCATCTGCACAAGAGGCAATTGCTTTTATTGAAAGCTTGTTTAAAAAGCCGTCTCTTAAGCAATGAAAGGTTATTACCGTTTTATATTTTTTAAAGCGTCTTAGGCCGAAGCCGAAATATCTGTAAAGAAAATCACCGTTTAAAATATGTACAACGTCAGGCTTTTCCGCTTCAACAATGCTGCTGATTTCCTTAATCCATTTTCTGTATTGCGAAAAAGAGCGCTTTCCGTTTTTTCTGTCCTCGGTTTCGTATTTATATTGCTTACAGCTCAAATTCTTTACCCTTTCAGGTAACACGGCAACAGCCTCGTTGCCCTCAAGCCCTGAAAGCGCACCTATGTAAAAAAGGTGATGCCCTAAGGTATTTGTATCTATATAAACAATTTTCATAAGGCACACCTCCCCAAATTACATATACAAAGTCATTTTAGCACAATTTTCAAGATTATTCAAGAAAAAACGCATATAAAAAACTGCAAAAAGCAAATAGCCTTTTACAGTCTTTTTTCGTTATTATAATTCTGAAATTAAGCTCTCGTACTCTTCCTTTGTTTGAGGCTTTTTTAAATCTAACGGCGCTTCACCCTCAAGCAAAACATTAAGGAAGTTGTCAAAGTCGTTATAAGAATCATCTTTTTTTGTGGTCGCAAAATCATAGCATATAATTGTTTTAGGGCTTTGGTTAAAATAAAGCGCAGGAGCTATACTCGCGGTTGAGCAATGGCTTATTAAAACCTTATCTGAAACGTCAAAATACTCACAGTACATTTCAAACGGCAGGGAAGCTCCGCTGTAAATATTAACGTTTCTTTGCTCGTAATAATCGTCCTTTCTGCGCGGGTGCTTTTTGTAAACAAGCTCCTCCCCCGAAAAACGCAAAAGCGGATTTATCATAACATCCATATCCTGATTTTCAACAAGAGTATCAAAGAAAATAATTTTTTCTTTTATTTCGGAGATATTTTTTATATCGAAAATATCGTAAAGTAATTCTTTTGCTTTTTTGTTTTTTGAAAAATCAGTTTTATGAATTTCTATGTTGTTGCGTTTTACCTCCTCGTAATCCCTAAGTGCCTCGGGCACTCTTACGAAAACCTTCTTGGGGTAAAAAATATTTTTCCCTATTTTTAACCATTGGTCAAAACGGCGTTCGGGGAAAATTGCACCGTTAAAATATGTACCGGTACCATCCTCGTAACGGTTATATTCAATATTTTTATTTTCAAGCTTTAAGTAAAGCATTTGCATTATGGGGTCAAAATAACTAAAGAAAATTTCTTCTATTTCTTCGTCTTTTTTAATACCGGTCAATTTTAAGACGTCGTTTTTTAATACGTAATAGTAGGCAGCCCAAAATCTCGCATACAAATTCCTTAGCTGGTCGTGCGAGTGCAAAAAGTTAAAAAATGAGTCCTGTACACCTGCAAAAAGCTTCGATTTTTTATATTTTAACGCATTTGTACGCTGAGAAATCTTGAAAAATTTAACGAACACAACGTCCTCGAAAAGACCTGTTGACTTGCATTTTTCAACGTAGCCTTCTGCACCGTTAAAATAATTAAAAATGAACATTTTACATTTTTTGTCAATATAAAACTGTTCTTTTAAATTTATTGCTCTATAAATCTGAACCGGTGTTGCACAAAAGAATAAAACCATAAGCCACCCCAAAAAGAATTTTTTTCATTGTAACATAAATTAAAGTATTATTCAATAAAAAAGAGCGTTGCATTTTTTAATGCAACGCCGGTTTTAAGTTTTATTTTTCTAATTTTTTGTGTATATCCTTTAAAGCGTCATAGAAAACGCCTGAGTCTGTTGAATAGCTAATGTACTGAACACCTGAAGCCTTCCACTTTTCGACCATTTCGAAGGTATCTGTAAACGTGCCTACAAGCACGCCCTTTTCACGGGCTTTTTTTACAATTTCCTCCATAGCGGCAATTACCTTCGGGTGGTCAATCTGACCTGTAACGCCTAAGGATTGTGATAAATCGTAAGGACCTATAAATATAATATCGTAGCCATCTACTGCCAAAATCTCATCAAGATTTTTCATTGCCTCCTGGCCCTCTAATTGTAAAATAATTAACAGTTCCTTTGATTTTTCAAAGTACAAATTTCTGTCGAGAGCAGAATAGTCGGCAGCGCGCACAAAACGGCATACACCGCGGTCACCGTATGGGTAAAAACGAGCGTACTCAACTATTGTTTTAACATCCTCTACGCTTTTTACCTGAGGCACCTGAATACCCTGCGCACCAATGTCAAAAACCTTGCCAATAGTGTTGTAATCTATGTAAGGCACTCTTACAATAGGCAAAAGTCCGCGACACTCGCACGCTCTTATGTTGTTTTGCTGGTGCTCAATATCCGTAGGACCGTGCTCTGTGTCAAGAATAACAAAGTCGAAGCCTGCAATGCCCATAATTTCTATAAACATTGGGTCAGACGTCTTTGAAAAAAGACCGTAAACGTATTCACCGTTATTTAATTTTTCTTTGAATTTCTGAATGTCACTTCTCATTTACTTTTCCTCATTATTTAAAAAAATATGGTTGTAAATTGCTTCGGCAATCATAAAATCTTCTGCTTCGTCAATATCAACAGCTTCAATTTCACTTACCTCTACAATAAACGGATTATCGCCGATACGACGGTTAAGCTTTTCAATTACGTCCTTTTTGTAAATATAAAAACCGCTTGTTTCCTCGTACAAAGGCTCTAAATCCTGCGTTCTCGGAATATTATCAAGCTCATAGTTAAAAGGCTTACCTTGTTTCCAAAGAAAATCCTGCAGTTTTTTTGCAGCAAAGGATGAGTCGTAATCTCCATTAACAACTGCATCTATTCCCTTTTCTATTGATTCTTTTGAAACAAATGGTGCTGTTGTATGTGTCATAACGTAAACGTCGGCGGGCACGTCGTTTGCAAAGCACTTTAAGACCTCATTCATTTTTGTAGTATCCTGGTCAAGTGAGGTTGAACGCGGTAAATATTTTACACCTTCGGGAATAAACTCCTTGATATCCGGATTACTGCAATAAACGTACACTTCGTCTATACTGTCAATTTTTAAAAGTGTAGAAAGTATGTAATAGCATAACGGCTTACCGTTTTTGAATTGCTTTGTATTTTTTTGCGGAAGCCTTCTGTTATTTAACTTCATTGGAACAATAGCTACTGTTTTCATTTTTACCTCACTAATCAATCTTTTTTTCTTATATTTTTAATAAGATTTATAACAAAATTTCGTTTTATTAATAAAACGATAAATGCAATTACCAATATAGCATACCTTAAAATTACAAATTTGTAAAGACACATTGCAAGTGCCATACAAATTAAATATGCAAGCGATATAAGCAAAATCAATTTATCGTTGTATACGCTGTTAAACTTAAGCTTAGCTTTACAAACTTTGCGCATAAAAATATAATGAGCAAACGCTGAAAGCATATAGCAAACAAGGGTTACGTATCCTGCTGCAAGGTAACCGAATTTAGGCATAAAAATTAAATTCAATCCTATGTTTGCTAAAGCACTCACGGTTGAAGCAACCATAATAAATTTTGTTTTTTCAAAATAGAACTCTATGTTACCGAACAAACTGTATACGAAAATAAAATACACACTTGCAGCAACAGGCGGTACTACCCAGACACCCTCCGCATACTCGGGCGGAGCTATAATCCACATAAGCTCGGGCGCCACAAGGACCGGGAGAATAGAAATTGCAGCAACACCTAACAGCAGAACGTTAGTATTCTTCTTTAGTGGCGCTAAATTGTTTTCTTTTAATTTGTGGTAGGTCCACGGAATATACGAAGAATTTATGCTGTTTGTAATAATATTCATTATAAGCGAAAATGAATATGCAACGCTGAAAATTGCAACCTCTGTTTCGCCAAACATTCTTTCAATCATAATTCTGTTTGAATGAGAAAGAATTATCATAGAAAGGTAATGAGGAATAAGCGGTATGTTAAATTTAAGTGCAAAAGACCAGTATTCCTTATTAAAAAATTTCTTTCCTCTTGTAACGTTTAAAACGTAGAAGAAGAGCCCTATGCACACGTTAACAAGTGCGGCAGAAAGAATTCTTGCAACACCCTTTTCCTCCGTAAGATTTACGGCAATTAACCCAAGTACAGGCGAAGCAACTGCATTGAGTGCGGTTACCGCTACAAGTGCCACGTACTTAAACTCATAACGTTGCCTTGCCGACCAAAATGCTAAGGCAGGCGCCATTAAGCACTCTGCAAAAATGGTTACCATTAAAAGGGTGGAAAGTCCCGTAAGCTCGTTAAAAAACTCGTGAAACGGCAAATATACACAAAACAATAGCAAAGTGACAACGGTAGAAAGCCCCTGCATAGAGGACGTGTACCTGTCACGGTCCTTGGGGTACTTTGTCATACCGTTATTAAATACGCCGTAGTACAAATTAAGCGTAGCTAAAATGCTTATAATCTGGTACCAGGACTGAAAAACAGAGAATTCACCATACTGGTCGGTTGTTAAAATTCTTGTAAACAGAGGCGTTGTTATTAAAGATATTCCCTTTTGAAAAATGCTTGCTATAGCAAACCAAATGGAGCACTTCGCCGCCACAGGTATTGATTTATATTTTTGAATAAGTTTACTTAACATTATTTTTCCTTTTTCAAAACATTTGTTAGAGAGTCGCGCGGGATTGAATCAATTACTGTAGTTGAAGAACAATTTACTAACTTTATTCCTCTTTCTTTGCAATAATCATTCAAACATCTATATTCAACTATATTTTTCAAATATGATTTCAAATAAATTTCTAATGATTGTTTTTCCAGTAAATTTTCCATTCGTTTCTTTTCGTTTTCTGTTAATTTATAAGCATAATCATCATCATCATTACTGTTCAATGCAGATTTTATTGTCGTTACAATCGAGGTGTTATCACAACCAAGTAAATATATTTCTGAAAAGCCCATATAAATAGCCATAGTAATACACCACTGCACCACTGTTCCAAAAACAGGTACTGATTGTGTATAATCAATTTTCTTTTTGAACTTATCGCTAAATATCAAACCACTGTGATAATAAGAAATATTTAATGTCTTATTTAATTTAAATTTTCGAGTAAATTCTAAATACTCAATTGGGAAAAAACAAACAGGAGAATTGTCTTTTGTATTCACTTTATTCATAACATTTAACAATTCCATATCTTCTGGTTTGTTTTCATCGATAGAAAAAAATAATTTGTCTGCCCAAAAATGATAGTTTGGTTTTATATACTCAAAATCCGGGTGTCTAGCTATTTGATTTACAGAGAAAACAAATTCACTTTCCAAAAGTCTTAAATTTTCCGATTTTAACGATGGACCATTACCCAAAATGAAACATCTTTCCCCTTGATGCATATTCTTATATTGAGAATTGGCGGCTAAAATTTCTTTCCATTCTTTATTTTTAAACATTATCTTCGGAAACTTATAATATTTTTCAATAAAATTAAACAAGTCGTGATAAAGCATTTTCAAATTATCTACTATCACATATTTCCCCCCAGCTTTTATACAATTTTTCCTATTTTATGCACGCGATTTAAACTTGAAGTCATTTTTCTTGTATTTTCTATTGAAAACCATTCACCTAAAATTATTCCTGTTGTAATACATTGGAATGTAATATACAAAAAGCTACCATTAGTTATAATAAAAATTATAAATATTGGAAACATCAAGCCTGAAAGAACTAAGTAATCTGGTGTTTCTTTCTTAAATGCTTGCAAAAAGCACATTAACCCCTTATAACAAATAATTGCTAAAAGTACTATTGTCAAAACAGAACCAAATGCATCGTACATATATATAATCGGAACATCAAAATACTGACCTAAAACACCTACGCTCTCCCCAACTAAACCTCTCGGTAATAATCTTTCGACAAATGTTTCTAAAATCAAAGAATAATTTTCAAGCCTTTGTTGGTCACGACTTAAAGAAATATTACCTGTAAATAAACCTACTAATCTATTTGTAACTCTATATATTGCATATTCACTTGTTCCAAAAAGCCCTGAAACAATTGCGACTAATTTTTCATAATAAGATACGCATATTGCAACGAAAACAGTCATAGCAATTGGAATTGAAAGTTTCCCGAGAAAAGTCTTTAAAGTTAATTTTTCTTTAGAAAAAGTAATCCAGACAACACCAATAGCAATAGAAACTAAAAGTACAACTATACCTATACGATAACCACTATTAATGGATACTATCAATCCCAAAATCGAACATAACAAAAAAGTAATATATCTCTTTTTAATAATTGGTATTAACACCATCAATGCAAGACAAGATGTATTTATTGAGGCTATATCCGTACTTGTAATGTTTACAGCATATAATAATTCACCTATTGTAGCACCTACTGAAATTAAAAACAATTTATCTATTGAAAAACCTTTTTTCTCTTTGAAAATTAGTGCAATTAATATTATGTAGGCAAGTGCTCTTGTTGTCGAAACAATTCCCACTAAATCAAAAGTATACGCAAAACCTATTAATAAGTTCCATAATATTACAAGTACAAAAAACAGAAAACTTTTCTTCTTCGAGGCATTTTGAAAATACCCGAAATACTCTTTATAAGAATACATAAAAAATGGAATAAAGAATATTTCAATCAAGTAAAATGGTAAATTCAAAACATCTAAAACGATATATTGGCTCATTCTGGAGAATGCAACAACGCCTAACAAAAAAAGATAGAGATATTCTATTATTTTTGCCATATTAGGTTTCTTTATTTTAATTATCATTCAATTGCACCTTTTCTCTATTTTACAAGTTTTAAAACCACGCATTTTGGTAAAATTCTTTTCAACACTTGTCTTATTTCTAATCTTTTTACTAAATATAATTTTCTTAAAGAACTATACTTTTCTAATTCCAATTCTTCTCTTATAGCTATCTTTTCTTTTAGATGAAGAATCGTGTTAGTCTCTGATAAGCCACCCATCAAGTAATAACAAACAGTTACCGGTTCGTATACCGCAACTTTACCATTCAGATAAAATTTACAAAAAAAGTTATAGTCACTTGCTTGTTTATATCGCAAATCAAACTTTTCTTCTTTTAATACAGTTGACCTTACAAAAACAGCTTGATGACAAAATGGTAAAGGAAATCCTGATTTTATATCAGATAAATCCCTTGCTTTTACAAATGTTTCTTTCTCACCGCGAACACGCACTGTATCCCCATAAACTGCATCAACACCTGTATAATCTTTTCCAAGAAACAATTTTGAAATAACATCATTTGAATAAAACGAGTCTCCTGCGTTCATAAATAAAATCCATTCACCAGAAGCAATTTCAATCCCTTTATTCATCGCATCATATATTCCTGAATCTTGTTCTGAATATATTTGGATTTCTAAATTTGTTTTATTTGAATTTTTTTCTTTTATCTGTTGTGCAATCTCTAATGTTCTGTCCGTGGACTTACCGTCTATTACCAAGTATTCAATTTTTTCGTAATTTTGGTCACACACAGATCCCATTGTTTTTTCAATTTCTTCCTCTGCATTATAACAGACCGTAATAATTGTAATTTTGGACATTATTACCTCCTAAACTTTTAAGAAAACAATGAATCAAATTCTATTCTATCAAACACTTCCAACTTACCACCACGTGTTGCATTCTTTATTGTAATATTGTGTTCATCCGCGTATTCTCTTGCTGATTCAAACGCTGCAGTTGTAGCTTCGTAATTCATAACAGTAATGTTGGTTTTTTCGAGCCCTTGAAAATAATCTTTCACACTTTCGTCCTTTGTAATTTTACCTTTTGAATCTGCCATAGCTGAATAATTATGGTCGACACCAAGCAAGTATATTTCAGAATACCCCATATATATTGCTAACTGAATCGCATCAAATGTTACAGTAAAGCAAAAGCAAAAATGATCACTTAAATCTTCACTTATATAAGGTTTATCGAATGCAAACCTATTAATCTTAAACTTTGCATAATCAAATAAATAGTGTATATTCGAAGCTTTTTCTACTTTTTCTTTAACAATACTTGAAAGAATAATATTAGGAAGCTCCAACTTTTGTATTTCTGGAAGATTCATACCAAGAACACCAACGTCTATACACATATAGTAAGTAGGGCGCCAATCAGTTTTATCAAACATATAGAAAATTCTGTTAAATGCAAAAGTATCCTCGTTTTTCAGATTTTCTAAATCCTCCGGTGTAAGACTTGGCCCGTTTCCTATAATGAAACACCTTTTGCCGTTTTTTGTACCTTTAAGCGAGCGAATATACTGTGCATCCGCAGTCTTGGAATAAGAACACCGATCTCTTTTCTTTTTGTAATTCATAAAAGGACTTAAAGAAGCTCTTATAATTTTATTTGTTCTTATCTTGAAAAGTATTTCTTCTTTTTTTTGCAAATTACCCATTTAGAACTCTTTCCTCTTACAATTTTTTTATAACCCTCGCAGGATTTCCTGCGATTACACAATTTTCTTCAAATTTACCACTAACAACTGCGCCTGCGCCAACTACACAGCCATCACCAAGCTCGGTCCCCTTTAAAATAAGAGCGTTGCAACCAATAAAGCAATTTTTACCGATTTTCACAGGTCTTGTTCCGATTTTTTCTTTATCATCATTATTCCTTGCTTCAATTTCAATTGGGTGAAAATCGTTATCTAAAATCTTTGCGTTTCCGCCAACCATTGTATTGTCCCCGATTTCGATAGATTTTCTTGCGTATATTGTAGCACCCGAAATTCCAACGTTTTTACCAATTTTAATTTGTGCCTCGGGTGTTCTTGTTATAATTATTGATCTTTGGTAAAGCCCTATAAGATTTGACAAAAACGAGCTTTTTATAACGCAGTCATCACCAATTTCAAGCGTTGCGCCGCCTTTATTAAAAATAACCGGCACGCCCTTAAGAACAACATTTTTGCCGTATTTTACTTTTGTTGCTTTCATTAAAAGCTTAAACCAGTTACTGTTCATTTTTTCAACTCACAATTCTAAAATAGTTTCTTTGTATTTTTCAACAGACATATCTTTAGTTAAGTTTTTAATTAAATAATCGTGACTACGAGAACCCATTTCCTTAAGCTCGTTACTGTCTGCATTTTCTATAAACCAACGGATATTTTTTTCAATATCTTCATAGTCGCACGGGTCAGAAATAAGACCGCCGTTTGTTTCTTCGATTATACAACGGATTTCAGAATCTTTTTCTAAAACCGCAAGCACAGGGATTCCTGACGCCGCTACACCATAATATTTTGAGGGACAGGAAACACCCTTAATTCCCTTTGCATTCACAACCCATTGAACATCTGAAGCATTTAAGCTGTAGTTTAAATCTTCTTTGTTTTGGTACGGAATAAACGTTACGTTTTTCATATTACGCTCTGCAACGTACGCTTTAATTTCTTCTTCAATTGTGCCTGCACCTACAAATGCAAAGCAAACCTCTCTGCCATCATTTGTTTTTGTACCTTCGGGGAATTTTTCAATAACCTTTATTAAATTTTCAAGGTCATAATAAAGACCTATATTACCCGAATACATTATAACAAATTTGTTGGTAAGGTTATATTTATTTTTAAACTCAACAACCCTTTCGTGTGATTTGTCGAGCGGATAAATTTCTTTTTCATCTATCCAGTTATTTATCATAACTGTTTTTGGAACATTTTTTCCTTTGAAACGAGTGTTCACTGTTTCTACAAGGTCACGACCAACTGTAATAATTAAATTGCTGCATTTACAGCTGAATTTGTCTGCAAGCATCATTGCCTTTAAAACCAAACCGTTGTCGCTGTAGCTTACCGCCATAGTCTGCTCGGGATTAAAGTCCTGAATGTTGTATATGAATTTTGCTCTTTTAACAAGCTTACCCCACACACCAAGAAGCCCACCTAATATGGGTGGCTGAGAAATTGAAAAAACGTAGTCCTGCTTTGATACTTTAAAAGTAGCAAGAGCTGCACCGACAAAATAGCCTAAAATATTTTTAACACGGCTTAATTTATCTGCCTTATTAAACTCGGCAACACGAATTCTTAAGATTTTTATTCCGTTAATTTCTTCTTCATAAAATCTTTGAGTTTTATACTCTTCCGCTATTGTACCCTCATAAGATGGTACAACACATATTACTGTTACATCAAACGCATCCTTCATACCTTCTGCTAAGTCTTTTAATATTTGACCGGTTGAAGCTACGTCCGGCACGTAATAGTGTGCATAAATTAAAAGTTTCTTTTTTTTTGACATTATACTTGTTTCCTTTTAACTCTCAAAAATTATTGGTTAGAACCCTTTACAACTAACTCTACTGTTTCCCAAATAATTTTAATATCCGTCCCAACAGAACGGTTTCTTATATACTTGTAATCCAACTCAAGCTGGTCTTCGATAGACATTTTAACCGTATCTGTAATCTGCCAGTAGCATGAAAGACCGGGTTTTACTAAAAGCCTGTCGCTCGGAAGCTGGTCTTGCTCCGCTCTTACAAACGGTCTTGGTCCTATTATTGTCATATGACCTAAAAGCACGTTTAAAATTTGCGGAAGCTCATCAAGGCTTGTCTTACGTAAAAACTTTCCGACCTTTGTAATTCGTGGGTCGTTAGACATTTTAAAGTGAACCGAGTCGTACTCGTTTTCTTCCATTAAATCCACTTTCATTTCATCCGCATGCATAAACATTGTTCTGAATTTGAACATATTAAATGCCTTGCCGTCTTTACCGATTCTCTCTTGCATAAAAAACGGATTACCAAAATCATCAATCATAATGACGATTGCTATTATTACAAATACGGGGAGTCCGCAAGTAAGTGCAAGAATTGAAATAATTACGTCACCAAGTCTCTTGAAAAAATCATAAACCGGTTTTTTCTTGAGCGTAACCTTGCTTTTCACCATTACAACGTCTTCGGCTACTTCTGTATTCACTTGTTCTGCTACAACAGTAGTCTTTAATTCTTCCATACCTTCACCCAAATTTTATTTTTCTCACTGCACATTCGCAGTTTCTTTTTCTTCTGCTCTTCGGTCAAGCTCGCCCGTGCCGCCTTCAACTACGCCTTCAGACCTGAGCACAGCCTTTATTGTACCGAAAAAGCATTTTAAATCCATTTTAATGCCGTTCAACGAGCTGCTGCCGAGACGCTCTACGTATTCACCGTCGAGCCTTGCCTTCAAGGGAATCTCCAGCTCGTCTCTGCCGTTGATTTGCGCCCAGCCGGTAAGACCCGGTCTTACGTCGTTTGCGCCGTACTGCTCACGCTCGGCAATTAAATCCTCTTGATTCCAGAGTGCAGGTCTCGGACCTATTACACTCATTTTGCCGCACAATATGTTAAATATCTGCGGTAATTCATCAAGACTTGTTTTTCTTAAGAATGCGCCGATTTTTGTTATATACTGCTCAGGATTCTCGAGCAGATGTGTGGGCACGTCCTTTGGTGTGCTCACCTTCATGCTGCGGAATTTATAGAGCCAAAAAAGTCTTTTGCCCTTACCCACGCGCTGTTGCTTGAAAAACACCGGGCCCGGGTCCTGGATTTTTATTATTATTGCTATAACAAGCATTGGCACCGCTAAAAATATTACGCCCAAAAGGGATAACGTAAAATCTAACAAGCCCTTGAGAAAATTTTTATACATACCGTCACACCACTACTGCATTTTTCATCTCTTTGGCTTCACCCGCGTGAGAGTTAACCTCCTCAGGTGTCTTAAAGGTTGGTACTACAACCTTAAGAGCCTCCTTAACGGCGTTGTCATCACCTGTTTCAACCGCTGTTCTTAACACACTTAATTTTGCATTAAGCTCGTTTATTGAAACCGGTTGCTCACGCTCAATGAATATAGAGCTGCTTTCTGTTTTTTCAAGCTCTGAATTAACAAGGGTTTCTTCGTAGAGCTTTTCACCGGGTCTTAAGCCCGTTTCTATAATGTCGATGTCATTATAAGGCTCCATACCGCTAAGGCGAATCATATTTTCTGCAAGCTCAATTATTTTAATAGGCTTACCCATATCTAAAACAAAGAGCTCTCCGTTTTCTGCCATAGCACCCGATTTTAACACTAACTGAGATGCTTCCGGAATTGTCATAAAGTAACGGACAATTCTTTTGTCTGTAATTGTTATAGGACCGCCACGGGAAATTTGCTTTTTGAAAAGCGGAATTACCGAGCCCGCCGAGCCTAAAACGTTGCCAAAGCGTGTTGCGCTGTATGTAGTGCCTGATTCTTTCTTACTGTACGCACCGACAATCATTTCGCACATACGCTTTGTTGCGCCCATAACGTTGGTTGGGTTAACAGCCTTGTCTGTGCTTACCATCATAACACGCTGTACACCGTATTTTTCGCTGAGCTCTACTGTGTTGAGCGTACCGAATACGTTGTTTTCCACAGCCTCTACACAGTTGTGCTCCATTAACGGAACATGCTTGTGGGCTGCCGCGTTAAGAACTATTTGTGGCTCGTGCTCCTTGAACACTTTTTCAAGCCCCGCTTTGTTGCACACAGACACAATTTCTATTTGAATGTCAAGCTTATCGCCATAAATCATTTTAAGCTCCTGCTGAACGTCGTAGGCGCCGTTTTCATAGACGTCTAAAACAATGAGTTTTTCCGGACCCATTTTTGCAATTTGTCTGCAAAGCTCGGAGCCTATTGAGCCGCCACCACCGGTAATGAGGACACGCTTGTCCTTGTAGTAGCTTTTTACCTGCTCGTCAACAACGTCAAGCTGCTTTCTGAAAAGAAGCTCTTCTATGTCAAATTCACGAATATGTCTTTTACCCTTGTCTGTATCACTCTCTACAAGCGGGAAGTCGTAAACCTTGATTTTGCAGCCGGACTGACTGTAAAAATCAAAAAGCTCCTTTCTTCTTTCAGCGCTTAACTGAGGTACTGCGAAAACAATCTCCTGCACGCCGTACTCCTCAAGCAGCTTAAAGGTCGCCTGCTCCTGAGAGAGAATTATAATTCCGTGAATCTTTCTGCCGACCTTGTCCTCATCCACGTCTATAAAGCAACGCGGCACGTAAGAGGCGTTTCGGTTTTTAATTAAGTCCTCCGCAAGGCTTGTACCGACTCTGCCTGCGCCGACAATTGCAATTTTTATGAGGTGAACGTCTTGCTTAGCTTGTATATCTAACGACTTACCGCCAAAAAAGCGAAGAACCCAGAAAAGCACTCTTCCGACAATGCTGTTCTGGTTACCGCACTTGTATGCG
>JAZOOH010000030.1:0-1853 GCA_045654905.1 Acutalibacteraceae bacterium
GAAGAAAAAAACAGACTTCTCCACACAGTTGTCAGAAAGATGTATTACAATAAAACTCAAAGAATGTGCAGAAACAAAACGGATTCAGACCTTACTTTGAATGCGGATTTTTTATAGGATATATGTATAACAAGGATATTATAATCAATCTTATAAGTTGTCAGAGTTATCTGTAAAAATTTGATATGACTTCTTTACATAAAAACAAAAATATGCTATAATATGCTTGAATAAGTATCAAAATGTTGATTAATGGAGAACTTAAATGAGTTATTTTACTTTTGAAGTAACTATTCAGTCCCCCAGAGAATTCAACAATAATGAAAGGAAAAGGGTGGAAGAAAAAAATCGTGAATTTGTCAATTTACAATAGACCTCAAATTTGCTATACTAAAGAAAAAAACAGGTGGTGAAAAGTATGGCAGCAATCGACGAATTGCTTGAAATAATTAAGATACAGCAGAAAACAATCGAAAATCTTACAGCAAAATTAGAAGAAACCAATGCAAAACTTGAAAAAGCCAATGCAAGAATTGATGAACTCGAAGAGCAATTGCATAAAAATAGCCATAACAGCAGCAAGCCACCATCTACAGATGGTTATGAAAAGCCATCTCCAAAAAGCCAGCGTAAAAAGAGCAATAAAAAAGCAGGCGGTCAGAATGGACACAAAGGTCATAATATGACACTTGGCAAGCCTGATAGGATAGAGCATGTTTATCCGCAGCATTGTTTGAATTGTCCTCATAGGGAAAACTGTGCCAATTTGAAGCTGCATGATACTTGTTATACCGTAGACATCATCGTAAAAAAAGAAACTGTAAAATACGAGATTATGGAGTGCGATTGCGGTGGCGTGCAGGAGGTTGCAAAACGTCCAGCCGGCATCAGCGGTACTGTCACATACGGAAATCGCCTGAAGGCTTGGGTATGCGTTCTGAGTACCAAAGGAATGGTAGCTATGAAGAATCTTTGTGAGATTATTCAGGGTCTGACAGGCATCAAACCAAGCGTCGGAACATTCTCCAATATGCTTCATAGTGCAGCATCAATGGCTAAACCGATCGTGGATAGTTTTCAACAGAAATTACTGCAAGAACCTGTTGTGCATTGTGACGAAACAGGCTTGGATGTGAATGGTAAATTAAACTGGGTACATGTTATATGCACGCCCGGACTAACTTACTATGCACTATCAGAAAAGCGTGGACAGAAAGCGATGGATGAGATAGGTTTCCTTGCACAATATAAGGGCATTGTTGTGCATGATTTTTGGAATTCCTATTTTAAGGCAACGGAAGCCGAACACGCCATGTGTTGTGCACACATTCTTCGTGAGCTGACAGGCATTTTCGAGAATCATCCGGAACAGAAATGGGCACGTGAAATGTATTACGAGTTACTATCCATGTGTCGTGCCGCTGATTTTTATAATCAGAATCCGGAAATCGACTCACGAAAGTTTTATATGGATTGTCTGCAACAGAGATATGATGCCATTCTGGAAGAAGCGATCCAACAAAACCCGATTTCCGAACAAACTGGGAAGCGTGGCAAAAAGAAAAAGGGTAAGATACGTGCCCTGATTGACCGTCTTTTGACACACAAGGGGGAAGTATGCCGTTTTGCCAATAATCCCCTTGTGCCTTTCACGAATAATCAGGCTGAACGTGATCTGCGTATGGTTAAAATGAAAAATAAGGTCATAGGTACTTTCCGCTCTGAACAGGGAGCAAAAGATTTTCTTACACTAAAATCGCTTACTTCCACCGCTGCCAAAATGGGTATTACCGCTTTTGATGCTTTGTTTTCTCTTTTTCTTGGGCAGTTTGCTTTGGGGACTGAATAGTTAC
>JAZOOH010000031.1:0-105572 GCA_045654905.1 Acutalibacteraceae bacterium
TTTTAAAATCAATTTTGCTAAAAGCCGATGAAATCGGCTTCTTCGAAACGCTATTGCGTTTCGACTAATTACAATCATTATAAATATATAACTACTTTTTGTCAAATGTTAATAATTAAATATTTGTATTGGCAAACCACTTTGTTTGTGTTATAATTGCAAAAGCTATTGCCACAAAATACTTAAAGGAGTAAATTATGAAATTCCCTAAATACATTGAGCCGGATTTTACAAAAGAGCCTTTTGTTTCAGCGCCAAACGTAAAAACCGAAAAGGCAGAAAAAAATTCATTACCGATAAATTTTTACGCTACAACTATTTACCCCGAGTACTTTAAAATTAACGGCGAGTGGAAAATGATTAAAGAAAGCCGTATGGATGCCGTTATTGTAATTAAAGACGGTGAGCCTGTTGTAACGGAGCCCCGCAGAGTTAAAGAAGGTGACGAGGTAGTTGTAGGCAGATGCGACGACGGCAGCACGGGAGTGTTTGTTAACGCAGATTGCTTTAAAGAAGAGGTTGATGAAGAAAAACACAACTCAACCTTTGCCTTCAGAACAGGACAATCGCGTGAAACCTCATTTTCACGAGAGTATGATATTCTTTATGATATTTTGAAAAATGATAGAGATAACGGACACATTGTATGGGTGTTAGGTCCTGCTTGTGCATTTGACAACGACAGCCGCAACGCCATGGCTAACCTTATTAAAAGGGGATATTGTCACGCTCTTTTTGCAGGTAATGCATTGGCAACTCACGACCTTGAAGCTTCAGTTTTTCACACAGGCTTAGGTCAGGATATTTACACAAAAAAGCTTATGAAGGATGGTCACTATAACCATCTTCACACAATAAATCTTGTGAGAAAAGCTGGCTCAATAAAGAGCTTTATTGAGGAAAATAAAATAGAGGACGGAATTATGAGTGCGCTCGTTAAAAATGACGTTCCGTTTGTTTTAGCAGGCTCTATTCGTGATGATGGCCCGCTTCCTGAGGTTGTTCACAGTGTTTACGATTCACAAGATGAAATGCGCAAGCATACCAAGAAGGCTACAACCGTAATAGCGCTCGCAACGCAGCTTCACACAATAGCAACGGGTAATATGACACCGTCTTATTGTGTAGTGAACGGAAACGTTCGTCCTGTTTATATTTACAGTGTAGATATTTCAGAATTTGCCGTTAATAAATTGCACGACAGAGGCTCACTCTCTGTAAAGGGTCTTGTTACCAATATTCAAGATTTTCTTGTGCACCTTGAAAGGAATTTAAAATAAATGAGTAGTAAAGAAAATTTGAGTACAGAAAGCAAAAGCCTCGGTATTTCACTCGATAAAAAAACCGTAGCAGCAATACTTGTGGCTCTTGTGGTAATTATGGCTTTTGTAGGTGTGTTAACTCAGGTACTGCCTCGTGGTGAATACCAGGTAATTGAAAAGGACGGCTACGAGCAAATTGTGGACGGCACCTACACCGAGCTGCCTGATTATAAAATGCCTATATGGAAAATATTGTTAGCACCGGTACTTTGCTTTACAAGCAGTAATGCGGCAACCGGACTTTTAATAATAGTAATGGTTGTTTTAATTGGCGGTGCGTTTTTAATTTTAGATAAATGCGGCGTTTTAAAGTACATAATGGCAGCCTTAATTAAAAAGTTCAGTAACAGAAAATATACCTTAATGGCAATTATTATTTTCTGCTGCATGGCGTTAAGCTCAATTGCAGGTGTGCTTGAGGAATCTGTTACGCTTGTCCCTATTGCCGTTGCTGTTTCACTCGCACTCGGTTGGGATTCATTGGTGGGCTTAGGTCTTAGTCTGGTTTCCATTGCGTGGGGATTTACTGCAGCAACCTTTAATCCGTTTAACGTTATTACCGTTCAAAAGCTTGCAGGCTTAGAGGTTTTCTCAGGCCTATCCTTAAGATTTTTAGTGTTTTTCGGCGTATATGTAATCTTGTTTTTATTCCTGTTTTTATATGCAAAAAAAGTCGAGAAAAATCCTAAAAAATCGTTGGTGTATGAATCTGATAAGGCGTTAAGAGAAAAGTATAAAATTGAGGATATAGACGCCGTGTTAAGTGATTCGCAAGCAAAAAAAGGTGCAAAAGCATTTTTGGTTTGTATGCTTTTAGACCTTGTTGCCGTAGCTGTGGATTTTGCTTTAGATTTAGGCGGCGGACTTTCACTCCCTGCAATGGCAATTCTTTTTACAGTTGGCGGAGCTCTTGCGGGCTACTTTACCGGACTTAAAGGAAAAGCACTTTTTAAAAGCTTTGTTCAAGGCGCAAAAACTATTGCTCCAGTAATTCCTGTTATTGTTTTTGTTATTGCTATTTCATACATTTTAGGTGAAGCAAAAATAATGCACACCATACTTTTTTACGTTTATAATTTAATTCAAGGTGTTTCACCCTTTGTTGCAATTATATTGTTGTTCCTGCTTATTGCATTCCTTGAATTCTTTATAGGCAGCGGTACTGCAAAGGCTTTTTTAATTATGCCGCTTGTTGCTCCGCTTTCGGACTTGGTCGGAATAACTCGACAATCAATTGTGACTACTTTTTGCCTTGCAGACGGCTTCACAAACCTCCTGTACCCGACAAGCGGTATTATGATTATAGCAATTGGCTTGGTTGGTGTGTCCTACGGCAAGTGGCTTAAATGGTCTTGGAAATTATTTGTTTCGGAATTTATTTTTTCCGCATTTATGATGCTTTTAATGGTTGCTATCAATTACAATTAAAAACCCAAAACACGTTAAAAATAGCAAAAAACCGATAACTGCAAGGTTATCGGTTTTTTCTTTTTTGCTTCTTATTTATCTAATTTCAGGCAGAGCGTAAGAACGCTTTTTGCTGTTCTTTGCAGTTCACCCAGGGTAATGCCGTTTTCCTTTTTATAGGTTTCAAGAAGTGTGCCGTCAGGTTTTTTTCTGCCGCTGCGTTTTCCGCCCGGCATTAACACGTCAACACCTGCACGGACTCTGTAGGCGTTGTCTCTCATCTGTGGGAATTCGTGAGAGTTTGCGCTTCGCATCCACCAGTCTGTTATAACGTTACCCTCGTAACCCCATTCATTTCTTAAAATGCTTGTGCAAAGCTCATACTGGTAATGTCCCCACACACCGTTTATTTTGTTGTAGGAGGTCATTATGTTAAGTGGTGCCGCATCCTTTACACAAATCTCAAAGCCCTTTAAATATATTTCTCTTAACGCTCTTTCCGAAAGACGTGAATCATTATAGGTTCTGTTAGTTTCCTGGTTGTTGCAGGCAAAATGCTTAGGACAGGCAGAAACACCTGCGCTTTGAACACCCTTAACAACAGCCGCAGCAATTTTTCCGCTTACAAGCGGGTCCTCTGAAAAATATTCAAAGTTTCTGCCGCAAAGCATGCTTCTGTGAATATTCATTCCCGGTGCTAAAAGCACGTCGGAGCCTTTTTCCTTCATTTCGTTACCAATTAAGGCGTAAAGCTCCTCCACAAGAGCGGTATTCCAGCTGCAAGCTAATGCGGTACCGTTAGGTAAAAGTGAGCAGCAGGAACGAATTCTTATGCCTGAAGGTCCGTCTGTTGTAACAATAGGGGGTACCTTTTTTGCTCTTAAGCTTTGTGTAACACCGCCAAAGGCACCTGCATTGCCCTTGTTGCCTAACGGACTGTCCATAGTATAGTGTCCGCGTGAAATTGCCTCTAATTCAGTTGTATTAAGCTGTGCTACGAATTCATCTAACGTGTTTTTGCCGGATTTGACGTCGGTTAATTTAATGCCCTTGTCACCTGTGTACTCAATTTCCTTAGGTAGGTTTTTTAGTATAATATCTCGTAAATTTGTTGTGAAAAGCGGAGCGTTTTCAAAATCCTTTGTTATTTCTCCGTCACCATTTGTTGTTGCAACCATTCTTAAAAGCTTGTTTTTAGGAGCGCAAACCTCGCTTAATGCGTTGATAATCATAAGTTTTTCAACTGTAAAGTCGTAAACCTTTACCGCATCTCTTACGTTATCTCCAACAAAAATTGAGTAGGTGCCCTCTTCAAGCACGTAACAAGACTTGTTTCCCGTTTTTCCGCTATCGTCGTAAGAGGCACAATAATAAAGAGGGAACTGTATGGAAACAATTTCACTTTCCTGAGGTGCCAGTTCTTTAGTTTTTGCAAAGCCCGTCAGCACCTTTTCGGCCTTACCCAATTTTCCTTGAGGTGCATTTAAGTATACCTGAACAATCTCCTTGCACTTAAAGCTGCCTGTATTTGTTACTTTAACCTGAAGGTAAACTTTGTCGTCTTTGAGCTCTGCACTTACGAATTCTTGTGTAAAGGTAGTGTAGGTAAGACCAAAGCCAAACGGATATAAGACCTTTTCCTTTTCAAAGGTTTCAAAATAACGGTAGCCAACAAAAATATCCTCTACGTAATTTGTGTATTCCTTGTAGCCAAAGTTTTCGCTGCAGGGGTAGTCCTCGTTGTTATAAGCAATTGTATCTGTAAGCTTACCACTTGGAGAGGCCTCTCCAAGGAGCATTTTTGCTACTGAGTTGCCGCTTTCCATACCGCCCTGCCAGCACATTAAAACAGCTAAATCACTGTCGATTAAATTTATATCGTAGAGGCTTATAACGTTACCCGTATTGAGTAAAATAGCAGTCTTTTTAAAGTGCTTTGTTACGTTATTTATGAGCGCCTTTTCATCCTCGGTAAGCAGGTAGCTGCCTTCCTTTAAATAGTTTTCTCTGTCCTCACCGGCGGAGCGCCCTATTATAACAACGGCGCATTCCGAATCGTTACTGAACTGTTTAATTTCATTCTCGGTTATAGGCATTTCGTTGTAATAGTGTGGCCAGTGACCCCAAAAGCCGTGGTCGGGCGGATTTTTTTCGCACCATTGCTTGTATTTTTCTTTAAGAGGCTCGTTTAAGTTAGCGTTAAGCTTTTCAAGTCCCTCTATAAGATTTACCGTGTAAGGCTTAATAACGTCACCGCCGGAGCCGTAGCCCACGTAAAACCAATCGTACTGACATCTGCCGAAAACAGAGATTTTTTCATTTTTTGAAAAAGGCAAAACACCGTCGTTTCTTAAAAGCACGGAGCCCTCTATACCCGCATTGCAAATAAGCTCGGGTGCACCCTCCGTAACGGTTTTAGGAATATCGCTTGTGTTGCCTGCCTCGTTTTGGGCAATGCTGTTAATTGCTTTGCCTACAAGATTATAAATTTTTCTTTTAATTTGCTCAGAATTCACTGAAAAACCCCCTTATGAGTTGCTTTTATTATTATACTTTCAAATTATAAATTGGTCAATATTTTTGCAAAAAAGGTAGAAATTTATTGCTTTTTGTAAAGTAGTGTGTTACTATTAGTCTAATCTATTAGAAAAGGAGATTTAAAATGGTAGCAAAAGGTTTAAAGGATTACGCAAAAGAAAACGGACTCAAGGTTTCAGAGGGTGTTGTTTACGGCGTTGTTGGCGGTTACATGGTGACTCTTAAAGAGGGATATGGAATTAAAGAGGTTTCCGTTTCAGGTGCAATTACAGATGAAAGCGCAAGAAGAATAACAGAATTTCTTCAATCTAAGGATACAAACAAAAATTACAGAGTTGCAAACTTTAAGGTAATGCGCGAGGGAATCGTTTTAGAAATTGCCGACACAGTAGGTACTATGAAGAAAATTAAGGCGTTGCTTGATTTTCTGCCGAATTTCTTAAGAGAGAACGGCGTTCTTGCAGATGGCTTCTGCACAGCCTGCGGTAACGCAATTGAAGCAACGGATGCAAGCCGAGTAGTGCTTGTAAACGGTATGGCTCACAGAGTTCACGAGGGCTGCTCTGCCGGCTTAATGGAAAGAGCAAACGTAGAACAGGCAAGACACGAGGTAGAGGATAAAAAATTAGGCAAGGGTATTATAGGTGCAGCAGCAGGTGCACTCCTTGGTAGTATTATATGGGCTGTTATTTACACCATTGGTTTTATTGCGGCGGTTGGCGGCTTTGCTATAGGAGCTTTAGCAGCTAACGGTTACGATAAAATGGGCGGCAGACCATGTAAAGCAAAGATGCCTATTGTTTTAGTGTTCACGGTTCTTGGTGTTGCTTTTGGTCAATACATAAGCTACGTGGCTTATGCAATTATGACCGGTGAATTTAGCATTGTTGATGCTTTATTGTATCAGTTTTTCATTATACAGGACCCTGAATTTGCCTCTCCATACTTCGGTGATTTAGCAATGGGTGTTGCTTTTGCAATTTTAGGTGCTATCGGTGTTCTTAAAAAGGCTTCTAAGGAAAATAAGGATGCAGCATTAAGAACAACAATTCTTGAATAAAAATTATTAAACACTTGTCAGCATTTATGTTGACAAGTGTTTTTTTGAAAGCTATAATCGAGTTGGGGATTATGAAATTTGAGTTTTAAGGGAGGCTCTTTAAATGTTTATTTCACCGGATTTGAAAAAATTTGCAAAAGAGAACGGAATGGTGGTAGCCGACGGCTACGTTTACGGCCTTTTGGGCGGTTATATGATAACGTTTGTTGAGGGAATGGATTTAAAAATTGTTTCCGTTGCCTGCGATACAAGTGAAAGTGAAAAAATCACGGAAATTTTTTCTTCACAGCTTATGAAAAACTACAGAATTAAAAGCTACCAGGTAACCCCTTACGGAATAAAAGTTGCTTTTACAGAGTATATACCCGTAATGGGCAAGGTCAAGCTGTTTTTGCAGGAGTTTTTAAATCATTTAAGAGTATTAAACGTAAAGGGCGACGGCTTTTGTACTGCTTGTAAAAATGATATTACGTCACCCTCAAACATAATTTTATCAGACGGTATTGTGCGCAGAGTGCATAGTGAATGTATTCAAAAAGCGTTTTCGTATGTGGAGAATAAAAAAGACCCAAGCAACAAAGAGGCAAAAATTTTCGTAGGTGTACTCAGTGCTTTTCTTGCTACGTTTTTAACCTCGCTTTGTGCGTTTTTGGCTTGCGGAACGTTTGCGGGAAAGCTTATAGATGCATCCCTTGTGCTGGGCGGTTTGTTAGTTTCCGTGGTGATGGTAATTCCTTCTATGGTGGGAAAAAGATGCTACAGCTTACTTGGTAGTAAGCTTAATAAAACGGCACTTATACTTTCGGTAGTAGCTTACGTAATAGCTACCGTTGCTGCAGGCGCTGTGTATTTTGCTGTAATAGGCTCAGAGCTTAAAAGCTACGTAGAGGGCTTTATTATGGGCGTTGCAATTGTGATGAGTTTATTAGGTGCGTTAGATACCTTTAGTGCATATAAAAACAAAAAGCTTAAGGCGGAAACAATACAAGCTGTGTTACACTAAAAACAAAAAGGAACGGAAGTGCTCCGTTCCTTTTTTATTTAAAAAATTGTAAAGCTTTCGCAATGCTTTGCTAAAGCTGAATATTTATATGTAATTTTCAATAACCTTCAGTAATTCCTCTTTAATAACGTGATGTCCTTCAGTGGTGGGGTGAATGCCGTCAGCGGTCCAGTAAGCTGTGTTGCCGTTGCTGCATAATTCATCAAATCTGTTTTGAAGCGGAACGAATTTAAGGTTGAAGGCTTCTGCAATTTCCTTTGAAATTTCTGCAAGTTTTCTTACCTCGCAATTAAAGTTGTTCCATAATTTTTCTGTGCATGAGCCCTTTAAGATGAAGGGCTCTAAAATTATAATATCTATTTCGGGTAAGCTTTCCTTGATTTCTTCAATAAGCATGGTGTAAATTTTTCTGAATTTTTTCGGGGTAACACCGCAATTCATGGTAAGCTCATGAGATACGTCGTTTACGCCTATGAGAATTGACATATAGTCGGGCTTTAGGTTTATTATATCCTCCTTGATACGGGCGTAAACGTCGGTTATTCTGTCTCCGCTGTTACCGCGATTGATGAATTTAATTTTATCTTTGTTGTCTTTTTCAAATTCGGAGGCAAGAAAAAACGCGTATCCGCAGCCTAAACCGCAATTTATCTGCTCCTCGTCATCTCTGTTTGCATCTGTTATTGAATCCCCCTGAAATAAAAATGTTTTCACATCAAAAAGCCCCTTTTTATAATCTGATAATATCAGAAAAGTTTCAGTCATAATCTTATTTTCTTGGCTTGATTATAGCACACGTAACAATAAATTACAATCGGAGAGGGTATATCACTATTTCCGCTTGTTTTTTACCGGTATTTCGTTCGTGTAAACTATTTTAGTGAAGAGTGAATAGGTAATAAGTAAAAACCCCGAATGCTTAGCATTCGGGGTTTTGGTAGTACGTCTCATTTTGGAACCACATAAAAAAATCATCTTACTTGTATTTCTGAATATATCTTTTTGCTTCATTTCGAATCCAGGTGCGATTATGTGTAAGAAACGGTTCAATTGAATCCGAATATCCTGTTGCACCCATTTTATATAAAGTATCAATTACTTGTCCATCTACATCATCGTCATTAAGAAGTGATGCTATCTGTTCAGCATAATCACAAAACATCTTTTTTCCTAATAACATAACAAAACTTTGCCTGCCTCGTTTCGCCTTTTTATCAAGGCAAATTGAAACAATTCGGTCAATTTGGTTGTTATTCAGCTTGTTTTTGTTTTCAGAAAGGAACTGTCTCATTTCTTCTCCTATTTCCCATATCTTATGCTCAAACTCATACCAATCATGAACATCAGGTGCTAAATCCATACATGGCAAATCTGGTAAATTTTCTTTCGGAATCAAAGCTTCGGCTCTTGTCAAAAAATTGTTAAGTTCACTATCAAAAGCTTTCCTATCCATAAATTCACTTCCTTTGCAGTAATTATACTACAAAATTGCATTAAAATCAATGCGAAGCATTGTATATCATCAGTTCCGAAATCAGCATGATTTATTCTTAAATGAAATCGTTCGCATTGCTCACGGTGAAATCCTCTCGATGCTCGGATGAAATCTGCTTTGCAGATGAAATTAAATCCGTCTGCATCCCGACGAAGTCGGATTTCATCACAAAGTGATTTCATTCATCGAAGATGAATTTATCCCGTCAAAGACGGATTTAGTTAAAAAACAAAAGACACGCTGCTGCGTGTCTTTTGTTTTTTTGGAGCTACTAACCGGAATCGAACCGGTGACCTCATCCTTACCAAGGATGCGCTCTACCGACTGAGCCATAGCAGCACAATATTTAATTGCAAAAGTTATTATACATATCTCGGGCAGGCTTGTCAAGAGTTTTATGCCTTTAATGAGTAAAAAAATTCATTTTTCGTTGGAATTTAAGTGTGTAAAATTTCCTCAAAAATTATCGTTTTTTTGCTTTTTCACTCTTCCATTTTTGCTGTTACTATGCTATAATATATTTTAATTATATAATATGGGAAAATGTGTGTTTTGCGAAAGGAAAATTATAATGGCGAAGATAATTTCAGTTGTTAATCAAAAGGGTGGTGTAGGTAAGACCACCAGCGCGGTTAATTTGGTTGCAGCACTTGGTGCTATGGGCAAAAAGGTGCTGCTTGTAGATATTGACCCGCAGGGTAACACAACAAGCGGCTACGGAATTCAGCGTAAAGGTCTTGCTAACACCTCTTACGAGCTTTTAATAAATTCTGTTGAAGCAAAGAATGCAATTATAAAAACAAAATTTGAGGGCGTGGATATTATTCCTTCAAATATGAATCTTGCGGCTGCCGAGCTTGAAATGGCTGCAATGGATAACAGAGATGCGCTCCTTAAAAAAGCAATAGCTCCCATTCAGGAGAATTATGACTACGTTTTCTTTGATTGTCCTCCTTCTTTAGGGTTAATCACAGTTAATGCTCTTACGGCTTCCGACTCGTTTATAGTACCTATTCAATGCGAGTACTATGCACTTGAAGGGCTTTCACAGCTTATGTCAACAGTAAGAACCGTTAAAAGACTTTATAACGAATACCTTGAGCTTGAGGGCGTTTTACTTACCATGTACGACGGCAGACTTAACCTTACTCAGCAGGTTGTAGATGAGGTTAAAAACTTCTTCCCTAAAAAGGTTTATGCTACGGTTATTCCAAGAAACGTACGCCTTTCTGAAGCACCATCCTTTGGTGAGCCGGTGCTTTACTACGACCGCGGCTCAAAGGGTGCGGAAAGCTACAACAATTTAGCAGAAGAATTTTTGAAGATGCAAAAATAAGGTGGGGTATATATGGCAAAAAAATCAGGATTAGGCAGAGGCTTAGATGCAATTATGATAGATAACTCAACAGATGAGCTCAGCTCCTCCGGTGTGGTTAAATTAAAGCTTTCTGAAATTGAGCCTAATAAAAATCAACCAAGAAAAAACTTTGAGGAGGCGGCACTCGCAGAGCTTGCTCACAGCATTGAGCTTCACGGTGTGCTTCAGCCGCTCGTTGTTCGTCCGTTAATAGACGGCACTTACCAGTTAGTAGCAGGTGAAAGACGTTGGCGTGCTTCACGTATGGCTGGTCTTACAGAGGTGCCTGTTGTAATTAAAGAGCTTACAGATGCACAGGTTGCAGAAATCGCTTTGGTAGAGAACTTACAGCGCGAGGACTTAGACCCTATTGAAGAGGCTTTGGGCTATAAGGAGCTTGCGGAAAAGTATGACTACACTCAAGAGGAAATTTCAAATCTTGTGGGTGCATCCCGTCCTGCAATAACAAACGCTTTAAGGCTTTTAACGCTTCCTGAGGAAATTATTTCCATGGTATCTGAAAAGGTTCTTTCCGCAGGTCACGCAAGAGCGCTTTTAACCTTGGAGGATGACAAGGCAAAGGTAGAGCTTGCAAAATTTGTTGTTAAGGAAGAAATTTCCGTAAGAGAAACAGAAAGACTTGCAAGAAAGCAAACTAAAGAGGCTCCTAAGGGTAAAAAGACAAAAAAGAGAAATCCTTATTATGATGAGGTAGAGCTTGCCTTGAGTGACGTTTTACAACGCAAGGTAACGGTTACAAAATCAACAAAAAAAGGCGCAATTGAAATAGAGTTCTTTGATGATGATGATTTAAAGAAGCTTATTAAAATTTTTGATAATGAATAAGGCAGGTAGTTTAAAATGATAGATATTAAATTTTTAAGAGAAAATCCGGACGTTGTAAAGGAAAATATTAAGAAAAAATTCCAGGATAAAAAGCTCCCTTTAGTAGACGAGGTTATTGAGCTTGATAAGGAAAGCAGAGCTGTTAAGGGTGAAGCAGATGCTTTACGTGCTTCAAGAAACAAGAACAGCAAAATGATAGGTGCTCTTATGGCACAGGGCAAAAAAGAGGAAGCAGAGGAAATGAAAAAGCAGGTTTCTCTTGATGCTCAAAAATTAGCCGAGTTAGAGGCAAAGGAAGCAGAGTACTCTAAAAAGGTTACTGAAATTATGATGGTAATTCCTAACATCATTGACGAAAGTGTGCCGATTGGTAAGGATGACTCTGAAAACGTAGAGCTTGAAAAATTCGGTGAGCCGTTAGTGCCTGATTTTGAAATTCCGTATCACAGAGAAATTATGGAAAGCTTCGACGGTATTGATTTAGACAGTGCTGCTCGCGTTGCAGGTAACGGCTTCTATTACCTTTCAGGTGATATTGCACGTCTTCATTCTGCAGTTATTACCTATGCAAGAGATTTTATGATTGACCGCGGATTTACCTATTATATTCCGCCGTTTATGATAAGAAGCGACGTTGTTACCGGCGTTATGAGCTTTGCGGAAATGGAAGCTATGATGTATAAAATTGAGGGTGAGGACCTTTACCTTATAGGTACAAGTGAGCACTCTATGATTGGTAAATTTATTGACCAAATTATTCCTGAGGAAAAGCTTCCGCAAACACTTACAAGCTATTCACCTTGCTTCAGAAAGGAAAAGGGCGCACACGGTATTGAAGAGCGTGGCGTTTACAGAATTCATCAGTTCGAAAAGCAAGAGATGGTTGTAGTTTGTAAGCCTGAGGAAAGTCCGAAATGGTTTGAAAAGCTTTGGCAGAATACAGTTGATCTCTTTAAGTCACTCGACATTCCTGTAAGAACTCTTGAGTGCTGCTCGGGTGACCTTGCAGATTTAAAGGTTAAGTCAATCGACGTTGAGGCTTGGAGCCCACGCCAACAAAAATATTTTGAGGTTGGCTCTTGCTCAAATCTTTCAGATGCACAAGCAAGAAGACTTAAAATCCGTGTAAACGGTAAGGACGGCAAATATTTCCCACACACACTCAACAACACGGTTGTTGCTCCGCCAAGAATGTTAATTGCATTCCTTGAAAATAATCTTAATGAGGACGGCACGGTAGATATTCCCGTTGCATTAAGACCATATATGGGTGGTAAGGAAAAGCTTATTCCTAATTCAAAATAAGGGTGAAAATAGTTGAAAAAAGATAATTCTCAGCTTAACGAAAGAGAAAACGATAAAGACGTAATATTTGGCAGAAACTCTGTTGCCGAGGCAATTAAAAGCGGCAGACCGCTTGACAGTGTAATGGTTGCACGCGGTGACAGAGGCGGCTCTATACCTAAAATTGTGGCAGATGCAAAAAAGGCAGGCATTGTAATTAAAGAGGTAGACTCAAAAAAGCTTGACTTTATTTGCGGTCACAATAATCACCAAGGCATTGCTGCTTTAGGCGCAGTAAAGGAATATTCTACCATTGAGGATATTTTTGATACTGCTAAGGAAAGAAACGAGCAACCATTTATTATTATTTGTGACGAAATTGAAGACCCGCATAATTTAGGTGCAATTATTCGTACGGCAGAGGCTGCAGGTGCTCACGGAGTCATTATTCCCAAAAGAAGAAGCGCCTCCTTAAGCTTTACGGTAGCTAAAACAAGTGCAGGTGCAGTAGAGTTTATGCACGTTGCAAGAGTTACAAATCTGCCGCAAACAATTGAGGATTTAAAAAAACGCGGTGTTTGGGTTTACTGTGCCGATATGGACGGTGAGCCATTTTATAAAAGCGATTTAAAGGGTGCAATTGCACTTGTAATCGGCTCAGAGGGTAACGGCGTAGGCAGACTTGTAAAGGAAAAATGTGACGTTACTCTTTCTATGCCTATGAAGGGGCAAATTAATTCCCTTAATGCCTCTGTTGCAGCGGGAATTTTAATGTACGAGGTTTCTCGTCAAAGAGGTTGAAAAGAAAGTAGGTGAACAGATGAACGACGATTTTTACGGTACGGGTAGTCCAAGAAAATGGACCTTTGAGGAAATAGATGAGCTTTTGCAGGATAGCGGTATTGCATCCGAAAAGGATTTTGAGCCGGAGCAGCTTGCACCGACTATAAATAAGTCGGAATCTGTTGACCCACGACCGATTTATAATGAAGATATTGACCATAAAATAAAAACAACAGCAGTTGAAAAATCTGCTGTAGACGGCAAAACAAGACAGTTTTCTGCGCTTGAAAGTGATAAGTACAGAGACCGCTTTCTTAATAAGCCTATGCATAATTTGCAGAAAACGGCAGAGCACAAATTTGTTCCCGCAGAGGAGCAGCCCTACGAGCGCAGCGGCTTTGTAAAAAAAGCAAGCCCCTTTAAGGGAACAAAGGAATTAGAGCCTGTGCCGATTCTTGTTTCTGACGATTTAATTCGTGAAGAACAGCAAAAGCAGGAAACAACCAAGGAAATAAGAAACAGTAAGACAATAGGCTTGCGTTCTTTAGCCGTTACAAACGGTGATGCTGAGGAAACCGAGCTCATTATTGAAGATGACGATATGCAGCTTTCCTTTGCAGGCTTCAATACCGAAGAGGTGGAAATTGTCGACGAGGAAGAGGTTGAAAGAGAGCTTTTAAGAAAAAGACGTAAGCTTGTTTCTGAGTTTGTTGTTAGCACCGAGCCTGAGGCAGAGCCTACAGAGGATGATTCTAATGCAAAATTCGGACTTGATGAATACAGAAATGTAAACGATAAATCCAAGGTAGAATTAAATCTTAAAAGGCAGGAAAAAAAGGCAACCGTAAGCACAGGCGTAGCATTTGTCTGCTTCCTTTTGTTAGTTGTGCTCTCTTTAGTAGCAGGAGCAATTTACGAGCCTAATTCACTTGTTCATAAAAGTGAATTCCCCGTTATTCTGTTAAATTTTGTAATTACGGTAGTTGCTATAGTAAATTGCAAGGGCATTTTCCTTGATGGGCTTAAAGCAATAAAGGGCTTTAAATTTAATAGAAATTCCGGCTGTGCCATTGCGCTTGTTGCTGCATTGCTTCAGAATTTTTCTTTCTTCTTTATTATGCTTCCTTTTGAAAATAAGCTGTCACTTTACTCAGCTGTTGCAGTGCTTCCGCTTGTTTTCAACAGTCTTGCAACCTTACTGGAGGCAAGAAGATTACGAATGAATTTTGCAATGGTAACCAAAAAGGAGCTTTACTCCATTTCTCATATAGAACGAAAAGAAACCGCCTTTGAAATCGGCAGAGGTCTTTTGTTAGATGAGCCGATTATTTTAGCTTCGCAAAAAACAAAATTCCCGGGAAGATTTTTAGAGCTTTCTAAAAAGTATTACCCTTCAGATGAATTTAATAAAAAATCAGTACCCGTTACACTTGGCGTTGCTTTGGTAGTTGGTGTAATTACAACTATTATTTCTAAAAACGCCTTCAACGGTATAAGTGCCTTTACGGCTATTGTAGCTATTTCGGCACCTTGCTTTTCATTCCTTTGCGATAATATGTCTATAAACAAGCTTGCCGCAAGGCTTCGCAAAAGGGGTAGTGTTATTACCGGCTGGGAAGCAAACAGAATGTGTGCCGTTGCAAACGGTATTACTATCGATTCTACAGACGTGTTTGACCGAGAGGGCGGTAACGTCTTCGGCATAAAAACCTTCCATTCTATGAAGGTAGATGAAGCAATTCTTAATACCGGTGCAATGGTAGTAGCATCCGGCGGTGCGTTAGGTAATTTATTCAGAAGAATTATTGTTGACAGAGTTGAGCTTCTTCCGCCTGTCGACACCTTAGCTTATGAGGATAAGCTCGGTCTTTCAGCATGGATTCAAAACAGAAGGGTGCTTGTCGGCAGCTACGACTTATTAAGAAACCATAACGTTGAAGTACCGGATAAGGCTTTGGTAGCAAAATATACACATGATGACAGATACCCGTTATTCCTTGCAATTGAGGGTAAGCTGGCTGCAATGTTTATAATAAGCTACGACGTAAACCAGGAGAATGCAAAATATCTCAGGCGAATTGAAAAGGAAAGCATTTCACTTCTTTTAAGAAATGATGATGCTAACGTAACAGATAATATGGTAGCAAAAATGCTTTCTATTCCTAACAGCGGAGTAAAGGTGTTAAGTGCTGTTTCCGGTGATATTTTGAACAGCTATAAAAATGAGGTGAGAACGGCAGGTGACGCCGCATTAATGCACAACGGCGACAGCTCCTCATACCTTTATGCAGTTGCAGCCGCACTTTCCTTAGAAAAGGCGAAACGCTTTATATCTGTTTTACAAATTGGTGCAATAGCTGTAGGTATAGCTTTTGCAGCAACACTTGCGTTCATTTCAGGCGGTGCAGAGCTTAGCATAATCCCGCTCATTATTACACAGCTTGTCTTTTCAACAATAGCTATTTTTAAAACAAGATTACGATAAAAACAATAAAAATCCGTTGATTTTATATCAACGGATAATGGCTTTAAAGGTCGTCGGCATCCTGAACGGGTACCTCATTGTTTTCTGTAACTCCGGTATAAGACCCGTTAACGTCACTTTTAATGTTATCGGTTTGACCTTTATAGGCCTGAATTACTTCTTCATCCTTAGTAAGCTTTTTCTTTTTACTCATTTTATCACCACTTAAAAAAATTCCGATTCAATCGGTGAAAGTAGTATTCCCAAAATTTCCATATAAATGCGAGGCGATTTTATGAAATACAAGGATATAATTTCCAGACTCACGTTAGAGGAAAAGGCTGCGCTTTGCTCCGGCAAGGATTTTTGGCATCTCGTTGACGTAAGCCGTTTGGGAATTCCTTCTATTATGGTTACCGACGGTCCACACGGCTTAAGAAAGCAAAACCAGGAAAAAACGGCCGCAGGCGACGTTCTCGGGAACAGTGCACCTGCTACTTGCTTTCCAACTGCGAGTGCAACAGCCTCCTCATGGGACGTAGATTTAATAAATCAAATGGGTGCTGCTTTAGGTGATGAATGCTTAAAGGAAAACGTGTCCGTGCTTTTAGGTCCCGGCATAAATATGAAGCGTTCTCCGCTTTGTGGCAGAAATTTCGAGTATTTTTCTGAGGACCCGTTCTTAGCGGGTAAAATGGCAGCCGCTTTTATAAACGGTGTCCAGAGCAAGGGTGTCGGCACCTCTTTAAAGCATTTTGCAGCAAATAACCAGGAATGCAGAAGAATGACTGTAAACACAGTTGCAGATGAGCGCGCGTTAAGAGAAATTTATCTTACCGCCTTTGAAATTGCCGTAAAGGAATCAAAGCCGTGGACGGTAATGAATGCTTATAATAAATTAAACGGTACGTACTGTGCAGAAAACAAATGGCTCCTTACCGACGTTTTAAGAAACGAATGGGGCTTTGACGGCGTTGTAGTTACCGACTGGGGTGCAGAAAACGAAATTGTTGACGGCATTAAGGCAGGTAAAAATCTTGAAATGCCAAGCTCGGGCGGTTTGGGTCCGCAAAAAATCATAAATGCAGTTAACTCGGGTGAGTTAGACGTAAACGTGCTCGATAAAAACGTAGACTCAATTGTAGAGTTGATTTTAAAGGGAGCAGAAAATCTGCATTCCGATTATCCTTGTGATATGAAGGAACACCATGCACTTGCAAGAAAAATTGCAAGTGAGTCTATGGTGCTTCTTAAAAACGAAAATAATATATTGCCTTTAGATAAATCTAAAAAAATAGCCTTTATTGGTGAAATGGCAAAATCACCAAGGTATCAGGGCGCAGGCAGCTCGCTTATAAATCCTACACAGCTTGACTCTGCGTTCAATGAATTTTTAAGAAACGGGTACAGAGTTGCCTATGCACGCGGCTACGACAAAGCTACCGATAAGCCTGACGAAAAGCTTATTGGTTCGGCTGTTGCCTTGAGTAAAAAAGCGGACGTTGTAGTTGTATTTGCAGGTCTTACGGAGGTCTATGAGTCCGAGGGCTTTGACAGAAGACATATAAATCTGCCTCCGTCACACAACGAATTGATAAATGAAATTCTAAAGGTGAATAAAAACGTTGTAGTTGTTCTTTCGGGCGGCTCTGCGGTTTCTATGCCTTGGATATATGACGTAAAAGCAGTTTTGAACAGTCTTTTGGCAGGTCAGGCAAGCGGCAGCGCTACCTTCGATGTTTTAACCGGTAAGGTAAATCCGTCAGGTAAGCTTTCCGAAACGTATCCGCTTGCTTTGGAGGATACGCCTTCAAGCTGCAATTTCCCCGGTACACTTCTTTCTGTTGAGTACAGAGAAAGTATATTTATCGGTTACAGATATTACGATAAAACTGAGAAGGATGTTTTATTCCCATTCGGCTTCGGTCTTTCCTATACAAAATTCAGCTATTCAGATATAAGCTTAAATAAAAAGGCTGTTGATGCTAACGAAACGTTAACGGTTTCCTTCAAGGTAAAAAACGTAGGCGAATGTGACGGCGCCGAGGTGTGTCAGCTTTACGTTGCCCCGCCTGAGAGTAAAATTTTTAAAGCACCTAAGGAATTAAAGGGCTTTAAAAAGGTATTCCTTAAGGCAGGTGAGGAGGCTACTGTAGAAATAGAGCTTAGCAAACGAAGCTTTGCTTACTATAACGTAAATATTCACGACTGGCACGTGGAAACGGGTGAGTACAAAATACTCGTTGGTGCTTCGTCGAGAGAAATACTTTTAACAGATTCTGTTAAAGTAATCTCAGACGTGGAGGCAGAGGTGCCGAGCTATATTGAAAGCGCGCCAATTTATTATAATGGTGATATGGCGTTTGCTGAGAAAGAGGCGTTCGAGGCAGTTTTAGGTCACGAAATTCCGCAAAGTGAAAGAGATATGTCTTTGCCTATTGATAAAAACTGTACGCTTGAATACGCTGCAGGAACGTCTCGCGGTGAGAAAATTACCCGTGTTATAACAATGGCACTCGAAAAAATCGGTGGCGGCGGAATAAACAGTGAGATGATGAAAAACACAGCCTTTCAGATTCCTCTGCGGTGCCTTGTTACAATGAGCTCGGGCGTTTTCAATGAAGAAATGTGTCAGGCTCTTTGCGATTTACTTAATGATAAGCCACTGACACCGTGCGCTGCAAAATTAGTTAAAAACATTCCGTCTGCTTTAATGAAACTTCCGGAATTATTTAAATCTATGTGATACTTTAATATTTTTACAAAGGAGAAAATGTTATGGAAAAAGTACGTTTAGGTATTATCGGTATCGGTAATATGGGCTCAAGCCACATAAGAAATTTTGTGGAGGGAAAACTCCCTGAATTTGATATAGCTGCTGTTTGCGATATTAAGGCAGACAGACTCGACTGGGCAAAGGAGCAATTACCGGGAGTCAAAACCTTTAGTGACGCTTCAGCGCTCATGGACTCGGGTGAGGTGGATGCAATTCTCATAGCAACACCGCACTATTTTCACCCGCCAATGGCTATCGAGGCATTAAATAAGGGGCTTCACGTTATGAGTGAAAAGCCTGCGGGCGTTTACACAAAGCAGGTTCGCGAAATGAACGAGGTAGCAAAAAGGAGCGGCAAGGTATTCGGCATTATGTTTAACCAAAGAACGAATTGCCTTTACAGAAAAGCTCACGAAATCGTTCACAGCGGAATCTACGGTGAATTAAAAAGAGTAACCTGGATTATTACCGACTGGTACAGAACTCAAAGCTACTACAATTCAGGCGGATGGCGTGCAACCTGGTCAGGTGAAGGCGGCGGCGTGCTTTTAAACCAATGTCCGCATCAGCTCGATTTATGGCAATGGATTTGCGGTATGCCTGAAAAAATCACAGCGGTTTGTCATGAGGGTAAGTGGCACGATATTGAGGTTGAAGACGACGTAATGATTTATGCACAGTACAAAAACGGTGCAACAGGTACGTTTATTACAACAACAGGTGACTACCCGGGTACTAACAGGTTGGAAATTACACTTGACAAAGCAAAAATTATATGCGAAAATAAAGTGCTTACGATTACTGAGCTTTCACAAAGTGTTTCAGAGAATATTGTTGGCTGTGGTGACGGCTTTACAGATATTGAATATAAAACCTTTGAGGCAGAGCTTGACGGCAGAAACGAGCAGCACGTTGAGGTTATGAACAAATTTGCAGGCGCAATTCTTCGTGGAGAGGAGCTTACCGCTGCAGGTGAAGAGGGCATTAACGGTCTTACAATTTCAAACGCTGCATTCCTTTCAAGCTGGCTTGGTAAAACAGTAGAGCTTCCGTTGGATGAAGATTTATTTTATAATATGCTTCAGGAGAAAATTAAAAATTCTACTTACGTAAAAACGGTTGAGGAAAAGGTTAACGAGGATATGTCCTCAACGTATTAATAGGAGAAAAATAATGAAAACACAGAAATTGAAACTAGTGGTTGCAATGATTTTAGTAATTGTTTCAGCGTTTTCTTTTAACCTTGTTGCATTTGCAGAAACTGAGGCGGATGATGATTTTGTCATTACCGAGGTACCTTCAAACGGTGAGGATATTGATGCAACTGAGGAGGAAACGGAAAAGCCAACAACTACTAAGCCAACAACAACTAAAAAGCCAACCACCACAAGGCAGGAAAGACCAATTCAAGGTGGTAATCAGTCAAGCAATAACGTGCCTGCTACCGAGGCAACCGGCTTTACTATAAAGCTTGAGCTTAATAACGGTGAAGAAGCAAAGGAAATAGGCGTAAGCGAGGACGGTATTGTTACAATTCCTGAGGCACCAAAAAAGGAAGGCTACAAATTCTTTGGCTGGTATTCAGATGCAGAGCTTACCGAGGAATGGGACTTCTTAACCTCTAAAGCAACTGAGGATACAGTGCTTTACGCTAAATGGGAAATTCTCCCGGATGATTCCTTGTATTCAATAACAATAAGCACAAACTTAGGCGGCGTAATTAAGGTTGAACCTACAAACGCTAAAGCAGGTGAGGTTGTAACAATTACGGTTGAGCCTGATGAAGGCAAAAAGCTTGTGGAAAATTCACTTAGCGTAAACGGTAAATTCATTGATGAATATACGTTTATAATGCCTGCAAACAACGTAATAGTTGAAGCTCAATTTGAAAATGTGGATGCAGACGAGGCTGCAAACGCAGCTGCTACGCTTAAGGATAATATAGGTAAAATCGTTACTATTGGCGCTATTGCTTTAGTGGTAATAATTATAATTGTATGGTTAATTGTAAACCGCTACAGATTTTTACCTGAGGATGAAGAGGATGAAATGTTCTTCGTTGAGCCAATGACAAATCAGCCTGCTATTCGCCATGACGACTTCGTAAGAAATAAGCTTAACCAAAAAAATAATGCAAATAACAATCCTTACGGTGAAGATGATATCATGAACGAAGCCGAAATAAGAAAAATTAACAAAACAGGTAATATCAATTTAGACCAATAAATGAAAAGAGGACGTAAAACAAAGTTTTACGTCCTCTTCGTTTTATAATGATTGTAATTAGTCGAAACGCAGTTGCGTTTCGTAAAAGCCGATTTTATCGGCTTTTAGCAAAATTGTTTTTCGAAAAAACAATTTTGCATTACAGTCATTGAAAGGATTAAAGTCGAATTTTCGAAGAAAATTCGATACCAAATATAAGATTTGGTATCGAAACAGTGTAAAATTACACTGTTTCGACTAACAATAATCGTTATAGCGTCGTAAGGCAGTTACGAAATCATACGATTTGCTTCAAGGTTTTGAGGTAAAGGTTTGCGTAAGCCGTCGCAAAAGGTTACGTATTTTGCCTTTGTAAGCTTTTTAAAGGGAACCACGTAAAATAACGGAAAAATAAAAAGGCAGCATAAAATCCAAGGGAAAAACGAGGTTTTAAGGTAAACACCATCCTTTATGAAGCCGTCAGAATTCTCGGTGCTCTTTAAAATAGCCTCGTTTACGGAAAGCTCGAGGTCTGTACATAAATAATAGGGTGTAAAGGTGTATCGCATTACAGCGCAATTATAATAGAAATGCGATATTGATAATAAAAACACGGCACCAATCAAAAGAGTAAAGAACACAGCTCTGTAAATGAAGGTGCTAAAATACAGGTAAAACGTAAGCCCTAAGCAAAAGAGCGGAGGTAAATAAAAGAATAACGCCCAAAGTATGCGTAAGAAGAGTAGCTTAGAGTAAAGCAAAAAGCTCCTGAAGCTTTGCGAGGGCCTTAAAAATATAAAAAGATATTTAAATTTTGCTTTTGTGCCCTTAGAATACATATAATATATAGCATTTTCACCGGTTTTCAAGCCACTTACAAACATAGCAAGTGCAAAATAAGCGCATACGGTAAATAGGCTGTAAAGGAAATATATCAAAAAGCTCTTATAGCTTACAACTAAAAGCTGAAACTGCTTACTTACTAAAATAAAGTGAGTAGAAAGTACAACAGTAACAGTAAAAAGTAATTTTAAAATATTACCTGTAAGTGAAACTAAAAATAGCTTTAATGTGTTGCCTAACAGCAATTCCTTTGCCTTTACCTTTATAAATCCACTCATAAATACCACCAAAAAATAGGATTGCAGTTTCCTGCAATCCTATTTTTGACTATTTTTCTGTTTTTAATCGTTTCATTGTAGATAAAATACTGTATGGTATACGTAAATTTCCGCTTCCGGTCATTAAATTAACGTGCGGCTTCATTCCTCCGTGAAAATCGGAGCCCCCCGAATAGTATAAGCCATGTTTCTGCGCAAGAGCCCTGAATTGCTTTATGTGCTCGTTTGTATATTCTGTGTAATAGGCTTCAATTCCGTCAAGTCCGTAGCTCTTTAAATTACCTAAAAGCTCGTCTAATTGCGCATAATCAAGCTTTGTTTGATGCAAATGGGCAATAAAAGCAAGTCCACCGGCACTTTTAATTGCTTGTATTGCATCCTTTGGTGTAATTTCATTTTTTTCAACGTAGCAGGGCTTATTTAAGCCTATATACTTGTCAAAGGCTTCCTTTACGCTTTCTACGTAGCCCTTTTGCATTAAAGCGTGAGCAATATGTGCTCTGCCTACAAAATCAGTGCCTGCAAGTCTTTGCGCATCATCATAGGTGATGTCAAAGCCGTGCTTTTGAAGCCTTTTAATTACCTCGTTCATTCTTCGTGAGCGTTGCTCACGAGTTTTGTTTATGGTACTTAAAAGTGTTTCGTCAGCGGGGTCAATGAACAGTCCTATAATATGTATCTCTGTTCCGTCAGCAACGGAAAACTCAATACCGGGTATAAACTCAATATCTATATTACTGCTTGCTTCAATTGCTTCATTCAAACCGTTTACAGTGTCGTGGTCTGTTAGTGCAATTGCTGAAAGCCCAACCTCTTTAGCGTGCTTTAAAAGCTCGGTAGGGGTAAAAGTGCCGTCAGAAAAGGTTGAATGTGTGTGAAAATCTACCGTGCGGTCATCAGAAATGATGCAAAACACTTCTTTTAAGCTGCTTGCTGTAACTGTGCCGCTGCTTTCTACAATGTCCTTTCCCTGGTGTCCGTAGGTAACAAGGATACAGTCAACACCCAAAGCATTTGCCGTTTCAAGGTCGTGCAGGGTATCACCTATAAAAACAGTATCGTCTGGGTCAATGTTGTTTGAATGGAAGAATTTTAAAGCACGTTCCACCTTGCTTTCAGCCAGGGTGTTGTTTGCGCCGAAAATACCGTCAAAATATTCGTTTACGTTATAATCAAAGGTTAATTGTCTTGCGCTTTCTTCCTTTGTTGCTGTAATTATGTATTGCTTTGCGCCGTTTTCCTTAAGTCGACTTAAGACCTCAAGTGCATCAGCAGCTAAATCGGTTTCACCAAGACGATTGGTGTAGCTTGAGTGAAAGGATTTAGAAATTGAGGGGAAGTCAAGCTCTTCTTCGGTTAATATATGCCTGTAAAAGCCTATTATAGGCGTTTCTACGTAGGTGTAGTACTGCTCCATGGTAATAAGCGGCTTGTCCATTTCGGTAAGCATATCATTAACGCAGTTAAGTGACGTAACAGCATCATCTATAAGAGTGCCGTTCCAGTCCCACAAAATATTATGGTATCTCATATAAACACCTGCTCCTTGGTTCGGATAACTAATTGTGAAACTATTTTACCATAATCTATATAAAATATCAAATTATAAATGAAAGTGCGGTACCAATTAAAAGACCTACAAAAAAGGTTAAAAGCATAGCAAGTATTGTTTTTGCTTTATTCTTTTCTGTCATCAGCTTTTGCTTGGGTGGATGTATGGTTGATTTTATTTCGGCTTGTGCCAATTCGCGCAGCTTGCTTTCAGAATAACCTGAAAACTCCGGCTTTACAAAAAAGAGTGCCTTTTCAAAATAACCATTGTTTGTTTCTATTATTTCGAGCACTTGTTTATTAATTCCTTTAATCATAATAATCACCTTAAAAATAAAAATGGTATAAAATTATACTGTGAAAAACAGCGGGATTTATACATTAAAAAGTGTAAAATTTTCTCGAATCTGAAGGGTGAAAAAGTGTGGGGAAAACGGTAAATAAAATTGGATTAAAATTAAGAAAAAATAAAAGATTTTTTTCTCTTGTCAAAATGACATGCAAGAAATTTATACTTTTAGTATAATCTAGAATATGGAAAAAATAGTCCAAAATTGTTCACAACTCTGTCTAAACTGTTTATAACTACCCCAAAAAGTATAGCAAGAACAAGGTTTTCGACATTTTCTTCAAATTAACTGACAAAATTAAGAAAAATAGCAAATATACAAATTGTTGACCTTGTTTAATGGATTATACAAAATGGAAAAATTATTTTAATTGAATTTTTAGAAAGCTTTGTGCGGTTTTACTAATGCAAAAAACGGGTTGAAAAGCTCTTTTTCAGAAGCCGAAAATCTGTGCTAGGATTTATTGCTCAGACATTTTTAAAAATAAGTTTTTGAGTGGTTTATTTTCTGTCGATTTTTCTTTGAGTCTGGTAAAGAGCTTTATTATTTTGTCATTTTATCGGTTGGTGAATTTGTGCTTTTAACAGAAATTTTATAAGTTGGGTAGAGGCGTTTTGGAAAGTTGGAAGTTGATGTTTTCAGAAAGTGAAAAAATAAAAGAAAAAGATTATGTTTGAAAATGATGAAAGAAAAATACGGTGTATATAGAAGTGTGAAAATATAGTAAATAAAAAATTGAATGTATAGTTAAATAAGAAAATATAACAAAAGAAAAAAGATGGGTAAATTACACCACGTACACTTCAAAAAAAGAAATAGCGAAAATAGCTTTGAAAAAATAGAAAACGGTTCTTGTATGCGGCAAGTATTAGTGCTATAATTATTGAGGAAGATATGCAAAAGAAAAAATAAATAAATTAAAATTAAAATGCTTGCAGGTGAATTTATTGGAATTTTTAAAAGAAAATGAAAACATTGTACTCAAAGGCGTAGAATGCTTTAATATCGGGCTTTCGCTGGATTGTGGTCAGGCGTTTCGTTGGCGTAAGGATGCCGAAAATAATTGGTGCGGAATTGTTAAAAATAAATATTTAAAATTAAAACAAATTAATGATACTACAGTTGTTTTTTACAACACAACCGAGGAAGATTTTAACGACGTTTGGCTCGAATATTTTGATTTGTCACGCGACTATAAAACAATACTTAATAATTATAATGAAACGAATTTAATTTCGGCTTGTGAAAAATATAATGGAATAAGAATTTTAAAACAAAATGAATGGGAAGTAATATGTTCATTTATTATTTCTCAAAATAATAATATTCCAAGAATAAAAGGAATAATAGAAAGGTTATGCGAAAGCTTTGGAGAGAAAATAGACGGCGGCTACACATTCCCTTCGGCAGAGACGTTAGCAAATAAAACACTTGAGGAACTGTCCTGTTTAAGAGCGGGCTTCAGAGCAAAGTATATTTTAGATGCTGCTTGTAAAATTTCCTCGGGAGAGGTAGATATAGAAAAAATTAAACAAATGCCTTTTGATGATGCAAAAGCAGAGCTTTTAAAAATTAAGGGCGTTGGTGAAAAGGTTGCGCAGTGCTCCTTGCTTTACGGCTTCGGCAGAATAGAGGCGTTCCCGCAGGACGTGTGGGTAAAGCGAATTGTCAGTGAGCTTTATCCCGACGGCTTACCTGAATGTATTAAAGGTACTGAGGGTATAGCGCAGCAATATCTCTTTCATTGGCGCCGCAATTTGAATAGTGATAAGTAATCAAATTAAGAAAAACTGTGCAAAGTTCACAAAAGTTATTGACAATCCTCTTTGAAAATGTTATTATTGTTACAGAAACAAAATAACACACAAAGGGGATGTTTCTATGAATATTACTATTATCGGTCGCAAATGTAACCCGCGTGAGGATTTTCGCACAAGAGTTGAAAAAAGACTTTTAAAGGTTGAAAAGCTTTTTGGCGAGGATGCAGTAGCTAAGGTTACCGCAATAGTTGAAAAAAACTATCAGGCTGTAGAGGTAACCGTTAACAAGGGCGGAATGCTGTTCCGCGCCGAGGAAAGAGCAGAAAATATAAACGACGCCCTCGATGAATGTGTGGACTCTCTTATTCGTCAAATAAGAAAAAACAAAACACGCCTTGAAAAAAAGCTCAGAGCAGCTGCTTTTGAGGATTTTGTTGAGTACGACGTAGAAGAGGAGTCGGAGTTTGATTTAATCCGTGAAAAAACAGTTGCCTTAAAGCCGCAAAGCGTGGAAGAGGCAATATTGCAAATGAATTTGTTAGGACACCAGTTCTATATGTTCCTTAACGCAGAAACCGGTATCATAAACGTAGTTTACACTCGTAAGGATTCCGGCTACGGTTTAATTGTTCCCGATTATGACGAGTGATAGGTTGTTCTCCTTTTCATTTTTTTACTTCCTTTCTTATTTCCTTTAAAAGCAAAGAACGGTAAGCATTGCTTACCGTTCTTTGCTTTTATTATCAATAAAGCGGATATTTGTTACATATTTCTGTTACACCGTTACGGATGTATTCAATATTGTTTTCGTAATCAGTTGCAGCTAATTTTATAAATTCTGCAATTTTTACCATTTCGTGAGCACCAAAGCCTCTTGTAGAGGTTGCTGCCGTACCAATTCGAACACCGCTTGTAACAAATGGCTTTTCAGGGTCATTAGGAATAGAGTTTTTGTTTACTGTGATGTAAACGTTGTCAAGTCTGTGCTCTAATTCCTTACCTGTAATGCCTAATGAGCGTAAATCAAGAAGAATCAAGTGGTTATCCGAACCGCCGGAAACCATGTTGATGCCTTGTGCGCAAAGAGCATTTTCAAGTGCTTTACAGTTAGAAACAACTCTTTTTCCGTATTCCTTAAATTCAGGCTTAAGCGCTTCGCCAAAGCAAATAGCCTTAGCAGCAATTACGTGCATTAATGGTCCGCCTTGTATACCGGGGAAAATAGCCTTGTTAACCTTTTTTGCGATTTCCTCATCATTTGTAAGAATGAGTCCGCCACGGGGACCGCGGAGTGTTTTGTGTGTTGTAGAGGTTACAACGTCTGCATAAGGGAATGGTGAAGGATGCATACCGCTTGCAACAAGACCTGCAATATGCGCCATATCTACCATAAAGAGAGCATTTACCTTGCTTGCAATCTCTTTGATTCTTTTAAAATCTATAATTCTTGGGTATGCAGAAGCTCCCGCAACAATAAGCTTAGGGTTGCATTCTAAAGCCTTTTTTTCAAGTGCATCATAATCTAAAAAGCCCTTTTTATCAACACCGTAGCTCTGAAAATCAAAGTAACTGCCGCTTACGTTTACAGGCGAGCCGTGTGTTAAGTGACCGCCGTCAGCAAGGCTCATGCCTAAAACTGTGTCACCTGGGTTAAGAAGTGCAAAATATACGGCAAAGTTTGCCTGAGAACCGGAGTGAGGCTGAACGTTTGCGTACTCACAACCGAAAAGCTGCTTAGCTCTTTCTATTGCAAGATTTTCAGCAACGTCAACACATTCGCAACCGCCGTAGTATCTTTTGCCCGGATAGCCCTCAGCATATTTATTTGTTAAAATACTTCCGGAAGCAGCCATTACAGCAGGTGAGGTGTAGTTTTCACTTGCAATAAGCTCAATGTTTCTTGTTTGACGTGTTAATTCGCTTTCAAAAGCGGAAAAAAGCTCGGCATCTGAAGAAGCAATTAAGCCCATATTTTTTGATACGTACTCATTCATGGTGTTTACTCCTATGTTATATCTATGAATTCTCGTATATTTTACAATAAGACGCCTTTTTTTGCAATAGATAAGCGGGAGTATTTCCTGATTTTTAAAAAGTTTTGAGGAATTAACAAAAACCTGTAAATATATTAAGATTTTTTTGGAAATTTTAATATTGTGTTATACTAAAATAATGATATAATTATAATAGGTTAGTTTAGCACTATATATAATTGTATTCGGGGAGCATGGCTATGACTACTAATGAAATGAAAAGAATTATAAAAGAGGAAGCAAAAAAGCGTAATACCGTTATTCTTGCTCATACCTATCAAAATCCGGATATTATAGACGTTTCAGACGTTACCGGTGACAGCTTCTTTTTAAGCCAAAAGGCAAAGGAGCTAAAGGGTAAGCGTGTTATTATGTGCGGTGTACGGTTTATGGCGGAAAGTGTAAAAATACTTTCTCCCGAAACAGAGGTTATATTGCCTGTGCCGAGCGCTACCTGCCTTATGGCGGAGCAAATTTCTCCCGAAAGAGTAAGGGAGTTTAAAAAGGAAAATCCCGATACAGCAGTTGTAGCATATATAAATACAACGGCGGCATTAAAAGCGGAGTGCGACGTTTGCGTAACCTCATCCTCTGCAATTAAAATTGTAAAAGCATTAAAGGAAAAGGATATTCTTTTTATCCCGGATAAAAACTTGGGTGCTTACGTTAAAAAGCAAATCCCCGAAAAAAATATAATTCTTTGGGAGGGCTATTGCCCCGTGCATAATAAGCTCACCAAGGATGACGTAATAGCCATCAAAAAGGAGCATCCCGAGGCTGTTTTTGCAGTTCACCCCGAATCTCCGCAGGAGGTGCTGGAGCTTGCCGATATGATAGGCGCAACCTCAGAGATTATTAAATACGCCAAGTCACAAAGCGGTAAGGTTATTATAGGCACTGAAAAGGGCGTTGTAGATTATCTTTCAACGCACGAGGAAAACGGTGAACGCTTTATTCAGCTTTCAAAAGAAAAGCTTGTTTGTGAGGATATGAAAATCACCACACTTGAGGATGTTTATAGGGCTGTAAAAGGTGAGCAGGGTGAAAGCATTCAGTTAGAGGAAGAGTTAAGAGTAAAAGCACTTAAAAGTATAAATAAAATGCTGGAGTTAGGTTGATGAAAATGAAGCTTTCAGAGCTTAAAACTTCATATGATGTTGTAATTGTAGGCAGCGGTATAGCGGGGCTTTATGCAGCGCTTAACTTTCCGCCTACGGTTAACGTACTTATGCTTTCAAAAAAGGAACGCCACGTTTCAAACAGCTCGTTGGCTCAGGGGGGCGTTGCTTGTGTTTTAGATTTGGAAAACGACAGCTACGATTTCCATTTTGAGGACACGTTAATTGCGGGCGGTAGAGAAAATAATGATTTTGCCGTAAGAACACTTGTCGAGGAAGGTCCCGGTGACGTTCTTCGTACAATAGAATACGGTGTAGAATACGACCGTGATGAAAATGGAAATTTAATTAAAACGCTTGAGGGCGGTCACTCAAAAAGAAGAATTCTTCACCATAAGGACACCTCCGGTAAGGAAATGGTGGACAAGTTAGTTTTAGCCGTTCAAAAATTACCTAACGTTACTCTGGCAGATAACACCATGGTTACCTCAATGTCAAGAATAACAAACGGCTTCAAGGCAACCGTTATGTCGGATAACGAGTTTAAAACTGTGTATGCATCATTTTGCTTGCTTGCATCCGGTGGTATAGGCAGAGTCTATAAGTATACAACGAACCCTTCGGTTGCTACGGGTGATGGAATAAGGCTAGCTTATGAGATGGGAGCCTCGATTAAAAATTTAAGCTATGTACAGTTTCACCCTACAGCCTTTAACGGGGCAAACAGAGAGCAGTTTTTAATAAGTGAGGCTGTCCGCGGTGAGGGTGCGTATCTTTTAAACTGTAATAAGGAACGCTTTATGGATAGGTACGACAGCCGTCTTGAGTTAGCACCGCGTGACGTTGTTTCAAGAGCTATCATAATGGAGTCGAGAAGACTTGGCAGCAATAGCTTCTATCTTGACATACGCTACAAGGGCGAGGAGTACTTAAAAAAACGTTTTCCTGGTATTTATGCCGGATGTTTAGCACAAGGCGTTGATATCAGTAAGGATTTAATTCCTATTTTTCCTTGTCAGCATTACTTAATGGGTGGTATAGAGACTGACATAAATGCAAAGACTACCCTGCCAAGACTTTATGCGGCAGGTGAATGCGCTTGCACTGGTGTGCACGGTAAAAACAGACTTGCGAGCAATTCTCTTTTAGAAGCACTTGTTTTTGGCAGACGTGCTGCAGAGGATATAGTAAGGTGCATAAATGCAAACTTTTATCCTGTAAAAGAGCAGGCAGAGGAAAGGTCGGAATATTCCGGCGCACCATTACCGAAGGGGACAAGAACAGAAATAAGAGAAATTATGCAAAAGGCATATTTCGTTATTCCGGATGAGGGTGCAATTCACGAAGGTAAGAAACGTATTGAAGCAATTCTTAACCGTTTAAGAAAAGGTAAGTTTGCTGTTACGGCAGATTATTGTGAGGCACTTTCACTTGCAACTATTGCTTATATTATTTTAAGGGAGGCAGAAAAATGATATTGCCGCAGTTTTACGTAGATGACGTTATTAAAAGAGCAATTCAAGAGGATATAAACTACATTGACGTTGCTACAGATTATTTATTAGATGAAAACGAAAAAAGCAAGGCTAAATTCATTGCAAAGGCAGACGGAGTGCTTTGCGGCATTGAGGTTGCAATGCGTGTTTTCCAGCTTTTAGATGATACCTTTACCTACACTTTATATCAAAAAGACGGTGAAAATGTCAAAAAAGGAGACGTTATTGCTGAGATAGAGGGTAAGACAATTTACCTTTTAAAGGGAGAAAGAACAGCTCTTAACCTGCTTCAGCACATGAGTGGTATTGCTACGCTTACAAACGAATGCGTTAAGCAAATAGAAGGCACAGAGGCTACAATTGCTGATACAAGAAAGACTCTGCCGGGCATTCGTTCACTCCAGAAATATGCAGTAACCTGTGGCGGCGGTAAAAATCACCGTTACAATTTATCTGATTGCGCTATGCTTAAGGATAATCACATAGATGCAAAGGGCGGAATTACTCCTGCAGTAAAAGCGTTAAGAGAAAAAATCGGTCACACCGTAAAAATTGAGGTTGAAACGAGAACGTTAGAAGAGGTGAAGGAAGCTCTTTTAGCAGGTGCTGATATTATTATGCTCGACAATATGGATAACGAAACCATGGCAGAGGCAGTAAAAATAGTAGACAAAAAAGCCTTGCTTGAAGCGTCAGGAAATTTAACACCGGAAAGACTCCGTTCGGTAGCTCTTTTAGGTGTGGATATTCTTTCGATAGGTGCATTAACACATTCCGTTACCGCATTTGATATTTCTATGAGAATGGCTTAAGCCAAAAAACAAAAGGTCGGAAAACACCGACCTTGACAAATCTTGAAAAAACAATATAATTAGTTATCGGTAAAATGGGCAGTCGCGGATATACTTTGGTATAGACGAGGAAAGTCCGGGCATCACACGGCAGAGTAACGGCTAACGGCCGCCGAGGGTAACCTTAGGGAAAGTGCAACAGAGATATACCGCCGAATTTTCGGTAAGGGTGGAAAGGCGAGGTAAGAGCTCACCGGGGTATTGGAGACAATACTGCCATGTAAACCCTACTTGATGCAACACCGAATGGGGAGTCAGCCGGACAGCGAGCTTTCGCAACCCCGAAGGGTGGCTTGAACCTTGTGGCAACGCAAGGTCTAGATAGATGATTGCCTTAAACGACAAAACCCGGCTTACAGTTTTACCGATTTATAACAAAAGGCTTGGCAAATGCCAAGCCTTTTGTTTTGCTTTATTATTACTTTTATAAAAGATGAGTGCAATCGTTTAAATAGGTAAGCTTTGTTTTCTTTACTCCGTCCTCGTACAAATATCGAATAAGCGTGACGCCCGTGTTGTTTTGTGAGAAATTAAAGTCAGGTATTAAGCCGAGCCCTGTTGCAGCTAATATTAAATACGTATTAAACATACCGTGCGCAACTATAATAACGTTAGCATCATCATCATTTTCATTAAGTATTGTAGCAATAACTCTTTTAGCGCGTTCAAGTGCCCCGTGCTGGTCCTCAGTGCCTAACGGAGTGCGGTCTCTTATTACTGCAGTGGGAACGTATTCCTTTAAAACGTCATCAGGAAGCCCTGTGTAGGAGGGGTCGGTGCCCTTTTCCATTAGCGTCGTAAAAATGTTAAAATTCGCGTTTTTGTGGTATTTGTGTATTTCGGCGCCTGTTTTAACCGCACGTATTAATGTGCTTGTATAAACGGCGTCTACGCGCTCGTTTTTAAAGCGTTCCCCTAAAAGAAACGCCTGCTGTAAGCCGTTGTCGGTTAAATCTGTTTCTGTAAATCCGTCACCGTTTAAATTCCCGTAGGTTTCACCGTGCCGTATTATGTATAAATACATTTAAACACCCCTTTGAGCTTCTTTTTATTATATTATATAATGTAATTCTTGCTGTTGCAAGACAAAATATATTGTGATAAAATAGAGATAAATTTAAAAGGGGGGTACTACTATGGATTTAATTGAAAAAAAGCTTTCCTCACAAGAGATTTTTGATGGTGTTGCAATACATCTTTTTAAGGATGAAATACTTTTACCAAACGGAAAAAAAGGTGTACGTGAGGTTATAAGGCATCCGGGAGCTGTTTGTGTGCTGCCAATCAAAGAAAACGGGAACGTTGTTTTTGTTAATCAGTTCAGGTATGCTTTTAATAAGGTTACCCTTGAGGCGCCTGCAGGTAAGTTAGATAAGGGTGAGCTTCCTTTAGATGCCGCAAAACGTGAATTAAGAGAGGAAACAGGACTTGTTGCAGGAAACATAGTTTATTTAGGTGAGATGTACACAACCCCTGCTTTGATAGATGAAATCATTCACCTGTATCTTGCAACAGATTTAACAGCAGGTGAGCAGGACCTTGATGAGGATGAATTTATAAACGTAATTGAGATGCAATTGGATGCTGCAATTGAAAAAGTAATGAATGGTGAAATAAAAGATTCCAAAACTCAGACAATACTTTTAAAGGCGGAGAAATGTTTGCAAGGTCGAGAATAATCGACCTAAAAAGAAGGTGTAATTGATGGCGGAAAAAAAGACATTAGGTTTAGTGATGATAGTGAAAAACGAAGAGCGTTGCCTTGAAAAATGCCTGAAGGCTGTCAGAAATCTTGTGGATGAAATTTACATAACAGACACAGGCTCTTCAGATAATACAGTTGCTATTGCGAAAAAATTTAATGCTCACGTTTCATACTTTGAGTGGGTAAATGACTTTGCTGCAGCACGTAATTTTTCACTTGAGCAATCAAAGTGTGATTGGAATCTTGTGCTTGATGCAGACGAATATTTGGTTGAAGGAAAGCGAAAAAGCATAGAAAGATTTTTAATGGGTGAAGAAAAAATAGGCTACGTAGAAAGAATAGATTCTTATAAAGAGGATGACGGAGAGCTTAGTAAAAGTAAAATTTACATTCCCCGCATAATACCCAAGGGTGTGAAATATCGTGGTGCAATTCACGAGCAGGTTGATTCAGATTTAGAGTGTGTTGCGCTGCCGTTAAGCTTTGACCATGACGGTTATTTACAAGAGGGCAAGGGCGAAAGAAACCTGGCAATTTTAAAAGAGCAGCTTAAGGAGGATGAAAACGCTCCTTACGTTTTATACCAAATTGCTAAAACTCTTTGGCTGTTAAAAAGATTTGAAGAGGCAGATGAGTTTTTCAAAAGATTTTATGAGAACTCAAAAAATATAAAAGCAAATTACAGAGAAACCGGGATAATTTCTTATTTATATAATTTACTGGAAAATAAAAAAATAGACGAGGGAATTAATTTAATAAATAATGAAAAAATAAATTTAAATAACTCGGCGGACTTTAATTTTGCTTGCGGTATATTTTATATGGAAGCTGTAAGGTATGATTCACAAAAATATTTAAACTATTTTTTAGAGATAGAAAAATCATATTTAAAATGCTTGGAAATTGGTGAAATAAAAAATCACGAGGGCGTAGTCGGATGTGGCTCTTTTAAAGCGTCATATAATTTAGCTGTTTTTTATGAGGTGACAGGGAATCTCGCAAAAGCCCGTGAATACTACGCTTTAGCGGGCAGGCAGGGCTACAAGCCTGCGCTTGAAAGATTAAAATTAATTAAATAAAATATTTTTTCGAAAATAAAATAAATTAAATTGATTATTTTGGTTTTGCCTTGCTTGTTAACTTGGTTTGATGAAATAAATGAAAAAACACACGTCTGAAATTTGACGTGTGTTTTATTTTTTTGTTTTGGATTTTTGTGCCGTAAAAAACAAAACGAATTATGTAGAAACAATTTTTAAAATTTCACCGCGACTCTTGTTTTTGTATTTGAATTTATTTTTGCGGTTATATTCTCAGTGAATTTATTTTATTTTTTGCTCGCCATTTTATTTTTTTGAGATTTTGTTTTCTGAAAAAAGCACACTAGTTTTTTATCTTGTTGGAAAAATGAAAACGAAAAATATTCACAGGAAAAAATAGAAGAAAAAAGAAACTCTAAAATAAAACGAAAAGAAAATCAATTGTTGTTTAAATGGAAAAAAACAGTGTTTCGAAAAAATAAACTGATGGGTGAATTTAAAAGTTTTCGAAAAAACAAAAAAAGATTTTGGGGTTTCTAAAAAAATAAACGGCGGTGTAAATTTTGTACCGCCGTTTGTTTTTTTCGTTTTGTTTTGGAATCCGTTTTTAAAAATGTGTTTATTAATTAAAATAAATTATGTTTATTTTTCTGATTATTTTTTATATTTTTTCAACGAATTCGATTACAACATCAGGAACGCTCAAAGCATTGAAAACACTGTCTTTTCTGATTGCTATATCTAACAAGGGTAGCTGCCCGTATTTTACCAAGGCTTTTAATTCTTTCTTTTTTTCTTCAGCTTTTTCTAATTTGTTTTTATTTAATAAAATTAAATATTCGGCAATGTCTTCATAGATTCTGTCGTTGCGAAGACCTAAATTATATTCACCGGCTGCAGCTAAAAATATCTCCTCGAGCTTTTTGGAATATTTAAAATTATCTCTCAATAATATTATTTTTAATAATATTGAATTTGCGTCTTCATAAATATTATTATTTATTTTATATTTTTCAAAATAATTAAAACTTTGCCCATATAGCTTTTGCGATTCACAAAGCTGACCTAAGGTGAAATAAATTTTTGCTTTTTGGTTTGTATCCTCCAAGTCGCAAAAATTTGCTGCAGCATAAATCAAAATTTCTTCGGCTGTTCTGAAGCTTTTCCGGTCACCCTTTTTTGAAAGCTCCTGAGCAACCAAAAGAGCTTGCTCACGTTTTACCTCGTTAGAGTATGGTTTTAATCTGTTGTAAAAATCGGCAACGTTTTGGGTTTGCCATTCCCTTAATGCTAAAAGGTCACTAAACATATTTTCACTATCCTAAATTTTTTTCGGTGGTATACACGCCGCAAGTGTTAATTTGCCCTCGGACTTTACGTAGTAATTTTGGTTGCAGGAAAACGGCATAAAGAAATAGTCACCCTTTTTCAAGTGATATTCTTCACTGTTGTTTGTAAGAATTCCTTCACCGTCTGTTACAACGTAAATTACGGGAGCAAAAAGCATTTCTGTTTTTCCGTTTTCAATTTCGTATCGGTCTAGTGAAAAACAAGGCGTATCATTTTTGTTTATAACGGAAGTTTTAGTGCAATTGTCCGCCTTCGAAACAATGGTCGGTATTTTTCGACATTCGCTAAAAACTCTTTCCTTGGTGTAGGAATAATCGAAAACTGAAAGAGCAACGTCTTTTTCTAAGCCGATATACATCTCATTATCAGAAAGCTTGTATTCGCCGCAAAATCTTTCCGGCTGAATGGTGAAGTCGGTAGGCTCCTGAATTTCTAAAATAAGACAGCCTGCACCGATTGCATGCACCGCCTTAGCAGGAATGAAGAAAACGTCACCTGCTTTAACAGGTATTTTGTTTAAAAGCTTTTCCATAGCATTTTTATCTGTTTCACTTTTTATAACGGCATTTTTAAAATCTTCCTCAGTAACACCGTCTTTAAAGCCAAAGAAAATGTGTGCATCAGGACGGGTAGCAAGCACAAGCCAGGCTTCCGCCTTTCCGAATTCGGAATTAAAGTGCTTTCTTGAAAAAGCTTTATCGGGATGAGCTTGCACGGGGAGACGTATTGCAGAGTCAAGCGCCTTTACAAGCACGTCGAGACCGTCTCTGTTTCCTAACATTAAAGTTTTTTCTTTTTCGATAAGCTCGTTAAAATATATATTTGTACCGCGAATCCTTGAAACACCCTCGAATTCATCTGTACTGCCTTCGTTTAAAGCTTTTGTAGAAGAGCAAATCCATTCTTCGGGGTAAAAGCTGTCCTCGCTTTCATCACCAAAAAAATCGGCAAAAAGCTTACCGCCGAGATAAACTCTGAAAACTCGGTTTTTTTCAAAAAATATCGGTTTTTTAGCATAGTTTGAAAATATCATAATCTCTCACCTAAAAGAAAATTTTGTGCATCCTTTGTAGTTCTGAATTTGCCGTTAGCCGTTGCAGCAAAAATGCAAGCACCAACAGCAGCCTCCTCAGCGTGCTTGGGCAGCTCTAAGTCAAGAGAAAACTCTTTTTCAAAAATGTAGCGCCACACACGGCTTTTTCTTATACCGTTGCCTGAGCCTACAAGAACACGCGGTTTAAAATCTAAAAAGTCCTCGGAAGCCTCGTACATATCCTTCAATTCATCAACAACGCCGACCAGAACACCGCAAATAAGATTTGTCGGTGTAAAGTTTTCTGTAGATATATTTTCTATAAAGCCTCTTTTCTTAGGGTCGGCACGGGTGCCGGCGAATTCGCAATTAACTCTTAACGGATTTTTAATTGAATCTATGCTTTCGGAAAGCTCGTCCATTTTTTCATAAATATTTTCTGTGTTTCCGCCAAAGGTATTCTGACACTCTGTAAAGAAGTTCTTTAAAACCTGGTATGCTCTGCCTCCGCAAAGGGATGAGCCTACAAAAATGTAATCATCATCTGTAAGCGGTCTTACCTCGCCAATGTCAGTTGCTTTAATGTGGCTTGTAAGGAATGAAACCTGACTGCCTGTGCCAACGTTTACAAGAATTGAGCTGTCGGGGTTTGTTACAGCGCCCAGAAAGCTTGCCTGGTTATCACCTATAGCAACTGCAACGGGAATACCGTTTGGCAAAAAGTCGCAATCCGTTGTGCCTGCAAGTGCGGTGTTTTTCATAACCTTGGGCAGAATATCGGGGTCCATTCCTGCGTCTAAAAGGCTAATGCTGTCAAAATGGTGATGTCTTAAATCGTAAAAACCAAGGCTTGCCGCATCACTTGAGTGTGTAACGGGCTCCATATTTGTTAAAATGCTTACAAGGTAGTCGTGTATGGTGCAAAGCTTTTTTGCACTTTTTGGCACAAGGTGATTTTTTAAATTGTAATAGTGCGTTGTAAGACCAAAGCCGGTAGCCGCCTTGTATTTAGTTGTTTCGGTTAAATAATCGGCATAGGTAAAGCTACCCTGGTAAATTTCGTTACCTCTTAAATCCTGCCAGGTGTAAAGAGGGGAAACAGGGTTTCTGTCAGCATCAAGGTAAAGAATGCCGTGCATTTGTCCCGTGACACCAATAGCAGAAACGTCACTGCCGTCAGTAATTTCATCTATTGCTTTTTTTACAGTTTCAATTATTACCTCGGGGTCTTGGATTTTTTCATAATGCATGGCTGAGTGAATAAAAGAATCGTTTTTTAAAGTAGCTTTGTCAATTAAGGCTCCGCTTTTTTCATCTAAAAGAAGAGCAGTGATTGTTGTTGTACCAATGTCAATACCTAAAATTCTCATAGCGCTTCTCCATTAACAAATTGTTGTTGATTTTGGGTCTAGTCTTGTAATGATATCCTGCTGAATTGCGGGTGATAAATCAAGGAAGTTAACAAACGTACCATGAATTCTCATTATGTAAACACCGCTCGGTGCATACTTTTTAGGGTCGTTAAGCACCTTCCTTAAAATTTCTGCAGTCGTAACGTTAACGTATAAATAGAACGGTGCAACGTTTTTGTTTAACGCATTGAAGAAAAGCGGCTTCATAACCTTGTTTTTAAATTCAAGACCCTTTTCCTCATAAGTATCGGTTGTAAAATATTTGGGGTCAATGCCAAAGTGAGAGGCGTATCCTCCACACATTTTTATAAATGGTAATTTCATTAATGATAAAGTTCTGAAGCCTAAGCCGTTTTGTGCCTCACCGTAAAGCGGGTCAACACCGTAGTTGAGCATATCTCTCGATTTTCTTCCGCAAGGCAAAGCGCCTACCCAATAGCCGTAAAGCAGGTGAGTAGATGGTGTTGAAAAATCCGGTCTGAAATTATTGCCGAGATAATTCTTTTTAGCTCTTACCATATCTGCAATTTTGTTTGTTATTTCAACAGCCTCTTTGTCAGCCGTTTCATTATTATTTCCGAATTTTGGCGCAGCAAGCAAGAATTCTCTTAATTCCTCGTCGCCCTCAAAATTGTTTCTTAATGCGGTTAAAAGTCTTTGGGCATCCTGCGGGCGCTCGTTTAACAATTTATCAATTGCAACAAAGGAATCGGCTACAACGCTTGTGCCGTGAATAAGACAACCGCTGCCGTTGTATTTTGTGCCTTGGTTTTTGGTATCTCTTACGTCAAAGCCTGTTTCAATGCCACCCATAACTGTGCTTAAAAAAGGCACGGGCATGTGAGCTATTGCACAAGAAGCGCCGTTTGCAGCTTCTATCATTTTGTCGCAGAAGAATTCGGCATTTTTGTAGAAACGCTCGCGTACTGTTTTTAAAATTGTTAAGGCATCTGCGTTTTTATAAGGTAAATCACATATTTTTTTGCCGGTTACCGTTGAATAACCGTCGTTCAAGGTAAGCTCTAAAATTTTGCCTAAATTAAACCAGCTGTTTGTGGTGTTGGCGTTGTCCTTACCCATAATAAGAGGCTCCTGACAGCCTGCAATAGATGTATCCTCAATATCATCCTCGTCAACACCTGCGGCAGAAAGCACCTCGTAAAGAGAATCGTCGTTAAAGAGTGACGGTGTAAGACAGCCGGGTGTGAATAAAAATCTGCCTAATTCACTGTATAATTTATCCGGTGTATTTTTATGTAATTTTACCGAAAGAATAGGCTGCGGTAAATTCATGTCGTAGTATGCATCTAAAAGAGCGTAGGTTGTGTCGTTTGTTAAATCGTTACCATGCTTGTCACGACCGCTTATAATTAAGTTTTGAGAAATTGCCCAGCTACGGTCACCTACGTTGAAGAATACAAGAAAATGCTTTAAAAGAGCGGCGGTTATTTCTCTGTTGAAGCCACTCATTTTTCTGTATGGCTCAAAAATTCTGTCTGCATTACCAACGGAAAAAGCAAACGGGTTAGGTGCCTGCTCAAGGCACATGGTCTGCCACATTAAAATGTAGCTTTGAATTGCTTCGTAAAGACCGTTTGCCGGCTCATACGGAACTCTTTCTAAGGCTTGCGCCATAAGCGTAAAGAGTTCTTTCTTTTCACCATCGGCATTTGCAGCTTTTTCTTCGGCAATTGCTTTGTATCTTTTAGAGAGTAAAATTGCAGCCTCCAAAGAGATTTTCATTGCCTCGTAATTTTCCTTTTTTTCAGGCGGGCAGGTTAAAAGCTTTTCATCAATATCCGCAATAAGCTTTTTCACACCGAATTTTAAAACGGCTCTCATATCGGGAATAAGGTGTCCCGTAACCTGCTCTATAAAAAATGCAACCTCACCCGTTAAAGCCTCACAAGAATTGTAAACCTTAGTAAGGTCTTTTACGTAAGGTGTGTTTTTATCCGCTTCTCTTAATGCTTCAATTCTTTCTTTTGTGAATTCCTCTGTTTCGGTAATATCGTTGTAAACAGCGGTAGGGTCACAGTAGCCTGCAAAGGTTTCAACCCTGAAGGTAGGGTTAATAAGTGCATAGCTTCTTGCAAAGGCGTCACGCTGAGTGCCTGCGAATATAGCGTTGTCACTAATAGAAAGCGGGAGCACCTTTATAGCCTCTGTAAATTTTAAGGCAGCTTTTTTCATAGGTGAAAATTCACTGTAGGCGTCTTCAAATTTGTTTTGGGTTTCTTTGATTATAAACCAGCCCGTAAGATTATTTATTTCTCTTTCCTCTTTAAATAAAAGGTTAGCGGAGGCTGTTAATTTTTCTGCATTAAATTCGTACATAATATCACCTTAGGTTTTAATAATTTTTAAATTATGCTTTTTTAATTCTTCTTTTAAAATATTGACCTGCTCGGTTGTAACAAAGCCGTCTGAAAAGGTGTAGGTCATATTTGCTTTTTCGTATTTATCCTTACCGAATTCGTGGTAGGTGAGAATTTCTATAAAAATCTCCTGAGAGCTGCTTTCCTTTTGCAGGGAGCAAAAAAACTCTGCAAACTTTTTTGCATTTTCAGCACCTGTATTAAAGCCGTTAATTAAAGGTATTCTTATAAGCAGGGGTTTGTTTAGTTTAACTCGGCTTAAAAGATTTTCTTTTATTATTTCAATATCGGCGCCCGTTACTGTTTTTAACAGCTCACCGTCGGGAGATTTAAAATCTGCAATCATATAGTCAACAACGGGAATCAGCAGCTGCGTTTGCTTTAAAGAAGCATTTGTTTCTATGCAGGTGGAAATACCTTCTTTTTTTAATAACGTGCAAAGCTTAACAACGTTTTCTGCTTGCAGTGAAACCTCACCGCCGGTAAAGGTAACACCGCCGTTTTCCAAAAACATCATTTTGCAGGAGCAAGCTTCTTGGAAAAGCTCTTCAATAGTATGCTTTTGGGTGTTTTCTGCTTTCTTTAAGCCCTCGGGGTTAGAGCACCACGGGCAAAACATGTTACAGCCTGCTAAGTGGTAAACTAATCTGTTGCCGGGCCCATCCTGCGAGTAGTTGAAGCCCTTTTGAAAAGTGTAAATATAATCACTCATAAAAAATTCCTATACTATAATAAATATATAATCACAATAATTTTACACCAACAAAGTACCTATTTCAATTAAATTGTTCTTTTTCTGCTTACAAAGTTAGTGCGTGTATTTTGTTGAATATAACTAATATGTTTATTGTTGCTAAAGTTTGTAATATATGGTATTATTAAAGGTACGAATTTTCCTGAAAGGATTTTATAATTTATGGAAAAATGCTCTTGTGGATTTTGTCCCACTATAATAATCCCGGGTATAGGTCAATCAAAGGTGGATTTATATTCTGCGGATAACAAAAGAATAAAGTGTGCATGGCCTTTGGATATTGATTCCAAGGCGTTTGTAAAGCAGCTTATTCCATCCGGCTTGAAGCTCTTAATAACCAAAAACGACAGGTCCTTTTGCAAGAATTTAAAAAAGGCTGTAAAAGAGGCTGTTATGCCGTTAAGAGTAAATGACGAGGGCGTGCCTACAGAAAATCTGCGCGTTGTGGATTATAACGGCAACTCCCTGAAGAATTGTAATACGGATGAAAAAAGATACATATATAAAATGGTCCCGATGGAGGGCTTGGCGGAGGTTATAGGTGAGGACCACCTTTACTTTTTTGCTTACCATTCATTTGGTCAGCCTTACGAAACGGCAAAAAGATTAGACGAGTACATTCAAAACGTGAAAAAAGAAACGGGTCACGAAAAGGTTAACTTAATTCCTGTTTCCTTGGGCGGCTCAATAGCAACTGCTTATTTTGACGCTTACGGCAGCAAAAACGACGTTAACCGCGTGTGCTATTTTGTGCCTGCTGCAAACGGCTCAACGCTTATAGCAGACGTGTTCTCTAAAAATATAGATTTGTCTGACCCTGTGTCCTTGCTCCAAATGTTTCTTGATTCAAAGACAGTTGCGACAATGGACAAGGTACTAAAAAAATTCAAGCCCGACACGGCAAAAAATATAGTAAATGCTTTTGTAGACGGTATTCTTGAAGCGTTTTTAAGAAATTGTCCCGGTATGTGGGCTGTGCTGCCAAAGGAAAAGTACGAGTCCCTAAGTCAAGAGCTTTTGCAGGGTGAAAAATATAATACTCTGCGCGAAAAGACTGACAGATTTTTTAAAGCTCAAAGTAATTTAAGGGAGCTTCTTACAACAATAGAATCACAAGGTACAAGGTTTTTTGCCATTTGCGGTTACAATTTACCGCTTCTTGCCTTTGCAGGTACAAAAAAGCTTAACTCCGATTCTATTGTGGATTTTAAATCTGCTTCACTCGGCGGTTTTTCTGCCGCTCCGGATGAAAGTCTTCCAAAGGATTACGAGCCGGTTTACGACAGATGTCAGAATCGTGAGCATAACCATATTTCTCCGGATAATTCAGTAGATTTAGGTACGGCTATTTTCCCCGATTCTACCTTCTGCTTTAAAAATCAGATTCACGACGATATAGCCTACAACGACGTTGCGCTTTTACTTTGCAAGGAAATTCTTACAAACGAAAGCTTTACAGACGTTTATTCTGACCCGCGCTTTCCGCAGTTTAACGGCTCAAGAGATATTTTCAGAATAAAATACAGGCTTCTTCCTAGGGTAGATGAATTGCTGAAAAAAGACTTACCCGAAGAAATTAAAAACGAGCTTTCAGCTTGTGTTCAAGAGGTAGAAAAATTATTTGCAAATACAATTATAGAAAATCGCACACAGGCAGACGAGCTTACAAAGCGCTTTGATGCTGTTGTGAAAAAAGCAGAAGAGGTTTAATTATGAAAAAGGTTATTAAATTAGCGTTAGGTGCTGCTGCCGTAGGTGCAGGCGTTAAGCTTTACAAAATGCCTTCAAAGGACAGAGCAGATATGCTCTCGAGAGGCTTTGTAAAGACAATAAGCAAATTCTCAAGCGGTCTTCCCGAGCCTGCTGTTAACAGTGATGCAGATGAGGTTTCGGGTGCAAAACAAAAAGATTTGATTTGCGAAAAAGCTGAAAATGCAAAATGGATTCTCGGCTATAGCCAAAAAAGCATTCTTCCCGACGACATTCTCACAAAGGAATATTGTATAGGCGGCGTTACGCGCCTTCCTGCGAGATTCCCGAAGGGAGTGCTTGACGATATAAGAGTCCGTGCAATTTGCCTTGGCACAACAGAGGGCGCTTTAACTGTATTTGCAGCGGTTGACTGTATCGGTCTTTCTAACAGATGCATAAACGTTATTCGTCAAAGACTTGCAGAATTTATGCAGGAAAACAACATAGCGTCTGTAAATATTTCTTCAACCCATACACACAGCTCAATAGATACAATGGGTATATGGGGCAGAATTATAGAGGTTTTCAAAAACAACCGTAAGGTGCTCATCAAGGGTGAGGGCGAGCTTATGGATTCCTGTAACCAGGAATATATGGAGTTTTTGTATACAAAGGTTATTGAGGCAATAAAAGAGGCAGTAGGCTGTAAGGCGGAGGGTAAGCTCTTCAAGGCTTATATGGGTAGTGCTTCAGAAAACTCAGTAGCAGAAAACGCTTCCTTAAAGGAACGCGGAATCAAGGGCTACGTTTGGGACAGACGTGAGCCGAATGATTGCTCCTGCCAGCTTTTAAGATTGCGCTTTGTGCCGGACGATAAATCTAAAAAGGAAACAGTGCTCGTTAATTTCAGCGCTCATCCTTATATTAACTCAATGAGTGAACCGGGTAAGGGTACGGGTGAAAATATTTCGGGTGACTTTGTTTATTCTCTTTGCGAATATCTTGAGTCAGCCGGGAAAAATGCTATATTCTTTAACGGTGCTGTTGCAGCAGTTTACCCTACAAGACTTTATTCGGACGTGTATACCTTTGAAAATCAGGCAAAAGCCGTGGGCAACGAAATCGGCAGAATTACACTTGCAATGACTAAGTCTAACGAGGAAATTTACAAGGACGAGCTTTTAAGCCCCGAGGCTTATGAAAACGGCTCGGTAATATTCTCAGACAGAGTAAGTAATTACCGTACCTGGGTAGAGAAAAAGGGTGACGAAATTATAGAAGAGGTTGAACTTGAGCCTGTAATTAAGTTGAGAACAAAAGAAGTACCCATTAAGGTAGGCAATCCTATATTCGAACTCATTTCTAAGTGTAGGGTAGGTAACTATACGGTTGCTAAGTCAGATAACAAGCAATATGAATCTGTTACTGAAATCGGCGTTTTAGAGTTAGGAAACAAACTAAAAATAGCATTTATCCCGGGTGAAATAGAGCCCGATATTATAAGCGGCGGTAATACGCTTAAAAAGGAGTTTTCCTTTGCCGGTGAGGATTTTTCAGAGCCTGCTTTAAAGGATGTTTTAGAGTACGAGGAGCTTACGGTTTTTGGACTTACCAACGACGCTATGGGATACATCATTCCGGATAATGATTTCTCAATGATGTTCTTAGGCTCAAACAAGTTTATGAGGAAGCTGTTCGGCAACCATTATCTTGAGATTTTCTCTTTCGGAAAGGAAACTGCATCTACGTTAGTTAAGGCATTTAAGGACTTAAAATAAGCGAAAAAACGCTGTAAAGTAAAAAACTTTTACATTTTCAAAAAAAGTATTGACAACAAGGGTTTTCTTTGTTATAATGCGTGTCTGTAAAGTTAAAAGTCTTTACAAGGAAGGGTGTGATAATTGATGGCTAAAAATCTTGACGTAGTTTTGCTTACAGACTACTATGGCGAAATGTTAACAGAAAACCAAAGAAAGTTCATTGATTATTACTATAATGATGACCTCTCTCTTTCAGAAATTGCTGAAAACGAGGGCATTACCCGCCAGGGTGTGCGTGACGCTATAAAAAGAGCTGAAACACAGCTTTTTGATATGGAAAAAAAGTTAGGCATGGCTTCACGTGCGCGCAGCATTAAGGAGAATTTAGTAACTATTGAGCAATGCGCAGACCAAATCAGCGAGCTTAATATGAATTCTTCTCTTTCAAAGGAAATAAATGATGCAATCATAAAAATTAAATCTGTTATTTCCGCTTTTGAATAATTAAATTACATTTTAGCATAAAGGAGTGAGCACTCGGTGGCTTTTGAAGGTCTTTCAGACAAGTTAGAGTCTGCGTTTAAAAAACTCAAAAGTAAAGGCAGCCTTAATGAAAGTGACGTTCGCGAGGCAATGCGAGAGGTGCGACTTGCTCTTTTAGAGGCTGACGTTAACTATAAGGTCGCAAAGGATTTTACAAATACCGTTACTGAGCGTGCAATTGGTGCAAAGGTTATGGAAAGCCTTACACCTGCACAAATGGTTATTAAAATAGTAAATGAAGAGTTAACCGCTCTTATGGGTGGTACTCAGTCAAGAATTGCTTCTGCACCGCATCCGCCAACAGTTGTTATGATGTGTGGCTTGCAGGGTTCAGGTAAAACAACACACAGTGCAAAAATTGCCTTAAAGCTTAAGGAACAAGGGCACAGACCTTTGCTTGTAGCGTGTGACATTTATCGTCCTGCTGCTATTAAGCAATTACAGGTTGTCGGTGAACAAATAGGTGTTCCTGTTTTTGAAATGGGTACTGAAAATCCTGTGAACATTGCTACTGAAGCAATTAAGCTTGCAAAGGACCAGGGCTATGACTACGTATTCCTTGACACAGCCGGTCGTCTTCATATAGATGAAGAGCTTATGCAAGAGCTTAAAAACGTAAAATCGGCAGTTAAGCCGCACGAAATATTACTTGTTATTGACTCAATGCTTGGTCAGGACGCTGTTACGGTTGCTTCCTCCTTCAACGAAGCACTCGGTATAGACGGTCTTGTTTTAACAAAGCTTGATGGTGATACAAGAGGCGGTGCAGCACTTTCGGCAAGAGCTGTTACCGGTAAACCAATTAAATTTGTTGGTGTCGGTGAAAAGCTTCAGGACCTTGACGTCTTCCACCCTGAAAGAATGGCAAGCCGTATTTTAGGCATGGGCGACATGCTTTCACTCATTGAAAAGGCAGAGCAAACCTTAAATGAGAAAAAGGCAGAGCAGCTCGAGAAAAAATTGCGTGAGAATAAGCTCGATTTAAACGATATGCTCATGCAGTTTGAAGAAATGAAAAAAATGGGACCTATGAAAGAAATTCTTTCAATGATTCCGGGTGTTGGTAAAAAACTTAAGGATACCGACGTTGATGACAAACAGGTTGATTACACAATGGCAATTATCCGTTCCATGACAATGAAGGAACGCGAAAATCCGGATATAATTAACCCGTCAAGAAAAAGAAGAATTGCCGCAGGCTGTGGCTTAAAGGTTGAGGATGTTAACCGTCTTCTTAATCAGTACCGTCAAATCCAAAAGGTTTACAAGCAGTTAAACGGCAACGGTTCAAAGAAAATGATGAAGCGTATGCAAAAAATGGGCGGAATGCAAGGTATGGGCGGTTTCCCCAATATGCCTAATTTCCCAATGTAAATTCGTTGTAAATAAGCGAAAGCTATTTATATAATAATTAATAATTTTTAATTCGGAGGTAATTAAAATGTCAGTAAAAATTCGTCTTCGCCGTATGGGCGCAAAAAAAGCACCTTTCTATCGTGTAGTTGTTGCAGATTCACGTTACCCACGTGATGGCAGATTCATTGAAGAGGTTGGTTACTATAACCCACTCACAGAGCCTGCAGAAATCAAGCTTGATGCAGAAAAAATTACAAAATGGATTGCTAACGGTGCTCAACCAACTGATACAGTTCGTGCACTTCTCAAAAAACAAGACATCATTAAATAATTAAAAAGGTGATACCAATGAAAGACTTGCTCGTAACAGTCGTACAGGGTCTTGTAGAGGCTCCCGACGCAGTCGAGGTTACCGTTGACGAACCCAACGAAGAGGGCATCGTTGTTTATCATCTTCACGTAGCGGCTGAGGATATGGGTCGCGTAATAGGCAAGCAGGGCAGAATCGCAAAGGCTATTCGTACAGTTATGCGTGCTGCTGCTGTTCGCAAGGATGAGAAAATCCAGGTAGACATCGACTAAACTTGAAATCTGTTTTAGTACAGAAAAAAAGGCCTGAAACTTATTGTTTCAGGCTTTTTTAGTAATTTTTACTTGTTGTAAAACACATTTAATCTATTTTGAAGGTTTTAATTATGATTAAAAAATATCTTGAAATAGGTCAGGTCGTAAGCACACACGGAATTCGCGGAGAGGTTAGAATTAACCCTTGGTGTAACGGACCTGAATTCATAAAAAAATTCAAAACGCTGTATAAGGATGCAAATGGCGCACAAAGCTTTAAAGTTGTTTCCTGTCGTCCTCACAAAAACGTTGCAATAGCAAAGCTTGAGGGTATTGACACGGTAGAAATGGCACAAGCTTTAAAAAACACCGTGCTTTTCATTAAAAGAGAGGACGCTCATTTACCGCAGGGTGAGTGGTTTATAAGCGAACTTTTGGGCTGTAAGGTGATAGATGCTGACGACGAAAGCATTTGCTACGGCGAAATTACAGACGTTGCCGAAACCGGTGCAAACGACGTGTGGTACGTAACAACCCCGGAGGGTGAAGAGGTTTTAATTCCCGCCATACCCGACGTCGTTAAAAGGTGCGAGGTAGAGGCAGAAAAGGTTTACATTCATGCATTAAGGGGGCTTTTTAGTGAGGATTGATATATTAACGCTTTTCCCCGAAATGTGCGAGGCTGTAATGGGTGAAAGCATTATAGGCAGAGCAAGAAAAAAAGGCGCTGTCGAAATGAATTTTCACCAAATAAGAGATTTTGCAGTAAACAAGCATAACCAGGTAGACGATACCCCCTACGGTGGCGGTGAGGGTATGCTTATGATGCCGCAGCCTATTTACGATTGCTTTCAAAAGGTGTGTGCCGAAGCAAAAGAAAAGCCGCACCTTATTTATATGTCACCGGTTGGCAAAACGCTCACGCAGGAAAGGGTAAAGGAATTGTCAAAAATGCACAATATTGCCATTCTTTGCGGCAGATACGAGGGCGTAGACCAAAGAGTTATAGACGAAATTGTAGATGAAGAAATTTCTATTGGCGATTATGTTGTAACAGGTGGCGAATTACCTGCTATGATATTAGCAGATGCAATATCGAGAATGCTTCCGGGTGTGCTTTCGGATTCCCAGGGATTTATTGGTGAAAGCCACTATGCATCTCTTTTAGAACATCCGCAATATACAAAGCCTGCCGTGTGGCACGACAGAGAAGTGCCCGAGGTATTGTGTTCAGGGCATCACGGCAAAATTGAACAGTGGAAAAGGGAGCAAATGCTCCTAAGGACTTTTCTGCGCAGACCCGAGCTTTTAGAAAGCGCAGAGCTTAGTAAAGAGGATGAAAAATTTCTTAAAAAAATTCGTGAAAACCATAGTATGAAATAAGCGTATTTATGCATAATATTTACTATAATTCCAATTTATTTGAGGGTGAAAAACTGTTCATTCACTTGTTGAAGTTTGATATAATGGGTTGAAAATTGTAGTAAACTTGCACAAATCAAAAACTTCAAAAATGTCACTGTTTATCATTATATATGAAGTTTTTAAAATTCGTTGACTTTAGGTAATTTAATGATATAATAAACACGTGTTAAGGAAACTTAGCAAAATCCTCTGTACCGGACTTTTTACACAAAATGTTGTGTGGCGAGTTTTAGCGTACAACCAAATATTCGAAAATCGGTTATAACAAATTTTGTAGAATTATAGGAGTAAATTGGTATGTTTGTTAAAGATGTTACAGTTCAAAATCAAGTAGGTCTTCACGCTCGCCCGGCTACATTTTTTATTCAAAAGGCAAATGAATTCAAATCTTCAATCTGGCTTGAGAAGGAAGAAAGAAGAGTAAATGCAAAAAGTCTTCTTGGCGTTCTTTCTCTCGGTATTATGGGTGGTACAGACATCCGCATTATCGCCGGCGGTGTAGATGAGGAGCAAGCAGTTACTGCTCTTGCAGCATTAGTAGACAGCGGTTTCCAAGAATAATTTAAATAGTTCGCTGATTTTGGCGCATAACAAAAGCCTGTAACTTTTGAGTTACAGGCTTTTTTAGTTAATTTTTTACCCGCTTGACGTACCTTTGTACGCAGTCGGACTAAAAAAATCCCTTCAATATCCAAATTCAACAAATTACAGAACGTATCTTTATTTTTCTGTATGGTTAGTGTATAATGAAATAAATATATAAAAGGGTAGGTGAGAATTATGCAGGAGCAAAGGTTAAAACGGCTGAAGGAAAAGGCAAATAAGCTGCCGCTCAGTCCGGGTGTTTATATAATGCGTGATTCTCACAAAAACATTATATATATAGGTAAAGCAAAGGCGCTGAAAAATCGTGTTACGCAATATTTCGGTGCGCAGGAAAAGCATTTGCCCAAGGTTCGCAAAATGGTTGAAAACGTGCAGGATTTTGATTACATTTTAACCGACAGTGAATTTGAAGCACTCGTTTTGGAATGTAGCCTTATTAAGCAAAATATGCCTAAATACAACATTCTTTTAAAGGATGACAGAGGCTACAGCTATATTAAAATTACAAAAAGACCGTGGCGCAATATTAAGGCGGTCTTTCAAAAGGATGACGACGGTGCGGAGTATTTAGGTCCGTACACCGCAGGCTATTCTGTGAAAAATGCTGTGGATGAGGCAAAAAAGATTTATAAGCTGCCAACCTGCGGCAAGGTTTTCCCTCGGGATATAAAAAAAGAAAGACCGTGTCTTAACTCTCATCTTAATTTATGCTGTGCGGTATGCTCCGGCAAAGTGTCCGAATCCGAGTATGACGAGAGCGTGCAGGCAGCAATAGAATTTTTGAAATTAGGTACACAGGACACGGTGCGAAAGCTCAAAAAGGAAATGGAGCAGGCAGCCGAGGAATTAAATTTTGAAAAGGCTGCAAAGCTTCGGGATACTATAAAGGGTATAGAAAAGGTAAAGTCAAAGCAAAAGGTTGTTTCCTCTACCTATAAGGAGCAGGACGTTTTTGCCTTAAGCATAGTCGAAAACAAGGTTTGCTTTGCGGTCTTACGTTTTTCAGATAATCAGCTTTGTGATACCGAGCACTTTTTGTTTGAGGAAAATGGTACTGCCGAAAATATGAGAGCAGAATTTTTACTCTCTTATTATTCCTTGAGCAGAGCAATCCCCCCGAGAATAGAAATTGACGGTGCGGTTGAGGATAAGGAGGCTGTTGAAAGATGGCTTTCGGAAAAACGCGGCACAAACGTTTCGGTAGTAGTTCCGCAAAAGGGTGACCAGCTAAAGCTTATAACAATGTGCAAAAATAACGCTACCCAAAAGCTTTTGGAAAAGCTTACAAGCGGTGAAAAAACTAAAAATGCGCTTGAGGAGCTTGCGCTTATGTTGGGTATGAAAAGCATTCCCGAGTACATTGAGGCTTACGATATTTCTCACACTGCAGGCAGTGACAACGTTGCGGGAATGGTTGTTTTTAAGGATGGCAGACCATTCAAAAAAGCGTACAAGCGCTTTGCCATTAAAGGCTTTTCCGGTCAGGATGATTACGCCTCTATGGAAGAGGTTTTGAGACGTCGGTTTACGGAGTATCTTAATAACAAGGATAAAAACGAAGAATACGGCTTTGGTAAATTGCCTGACCTTATTTTGCTTGACGGCGGTAAGGGACAGGTTAATGCCGTGCTTCCGCTGTTAAAGGAGTTCAACTTGGAAATTCCGCTTTTTGGTATGGTTAAGGATAACAAGCACCGTACCTCCGCAATTTCTACAAGCGGCGGCAGAATTGAATTCAATTCAAAGCGCAAGGCATTTTCTCTTGTTACACAAATGCAGGATGAGGTTCACCGTTTTTCGGTTGAATACCACAGGAAAAAGCACACAAAATCTGCTTTGGAAAATTCACTTACACAAATCAAAGGCATAGGTGAGAAAAAAGCAAAAAGCCTTATAGTGAATTTTAAAACAATAGATAATATAAGAAACGCAAGCAGTGAGGAGCTTGAAAGGGTGCAGGGCATTTCAAAAGCAGATGCTGTTGAAATATATAAAACCTTTCATGGTGAATAACTGTAGGAGTAAGTTATGCCGAAAATAGAGTTAACTAATATGATAATGATACAAAACCCAAAAACAAAAGAGGTCGTTGTTCAAAAACGGGTGAAATATTGGTGTGGATGCACGTTCCCCGGCGGGCACGTTGAAAACGGCGAAAGTATTTATGACAGCGCTGTGAGAGAGGCAAGGGAGGAAACAGGACTTACCGTTCGTAATCTTAAATACTGCGGTATGGTACATTGGCACAACACGGATACTAACGACAAATATTTTGTTCACTTTTACAAAACGACCGACTACACGGGTGAATTGATAGATAAAACTGACGAGGGTGAGGTTTTCTTTGCAAGTATAGAAGATTTAAAGGAAATGGAGCTTTCACCGAATTTCGGTGAATACCTTAAAATGTTTTTAAGTGACGAGCATTTTGAAATTTTCTGTAATTGGAATGAAGAGATGAAAAAAGACGGAGAGCCTGAGTGGGACTTTCAAATCCGTTAAATGAAGAATAGGTAAATTTAACGCCGAATAATAAAATAAAGCAGAAAACGGAGCGTATTACTCCGCTTTCTGCTTTATGTTGTTATAAAACTTGACAAAAAGCCTTAAAAATGCAATAATATAGTGATTATATTTTAGTATGCGAAACTATGTGGTTTTGCACCCAGAGGTGTTTTTGTGCGAGTAATTACAGGCTCACAACGAGGTCGCCGTCTTATGACTCTTGAGGGTGACAGTGTAAGACCTACAACAGATAAGGTTAAAGAATCTATTTTTAATATAATTCAGTTTGACGTACCCTCCGCAAAGGTAATAGACCTTTTTGCGGGCTCAGGTCAATTAGGCATAGAGGCATTAAGCCGTGGCGCAGAATCCTGTGTGTTTGTAGATGCTTCCTCAAGCTCCATTGCAGTTGTTGAGGAGAATCTTAAAATTACAGGCTTCAGAGAAATTGCCAAAACAGTACGTGCAGATGCATTAGGCTATTTAGACAGAGTTATAGAAACTTACGATATTGCTCTTTTGGACCCGCCGTATAAGGCAGGACTTATGGAGGAGGCAATTGAAAGAATTGCACCGCATATAAATGAAAACGGTGTAATTGTTTGCGAAACAGACAGCAAAGAGGTTTTGCCCGAAGAGCTTGAGGGCTTTACCTCCAAAAGATATAAATACGGCAAAATTGCTTTAACTGTTTACAGAAAGGGTGAGTAATTTGGGTAAAACCGTAATTTGTCCGGGTAGCTTTGACCCCCTTACAATAGGTCATCTTGACATTATTAAAAGGTCGTCAAAATTATTCGATAACGTTATTGTTGTTGTTATGAAAAACTACAATAAAAACAGCGGAAGCTTTACCGTTGAAGAGCGTATGGAATTCATAAGACGCTGCACAAAGGACTTGCCGAACGTAACGGTTGACAGTCACTTAGGTCTTTTGGCAGACTATGCACGCGAGAAAAATGCTTCGGCTGTAGTAAAGGGCCTTCGCGCTATTTCAGACTTTGACGACGAATTCCGTCAGGCTTTAACAAATCAGCAGCTTAACGCAGAGCTTGAAACAATTTTTATGGTAACCAGCGCAGATTATATGTTTCTTAGCTCAAGTGTTGTTAAAGAGGTGTGCAAGTTAGGCGGCGACGTTTCTAACTTTGTGCCCGAGCAAATACGTGACGATATTATTGCTCGGCTTTCTAAATAAGGCTAATAATAAAATTTATATACATTTATTATTGAAAGGTTGGTAAAGATATGAGTATTGATACATTGCTTAATGATATGGATACCGTAATCGAAGAAGGTAAGTCATTTCCTCTCGTTCCTAACAAGCTTTTAGTTGACGTTGAAGAGCTTCGCAGAATTATTGAGGATATCAGACTCAATATGCCTGTAGAAATTACACAGGCAAAGAAAATCGCAGCTGAAAGACGCGATATTCTTAATGCAGCAGATGCAGCAGCTGAGGACGTTATTATTAAAGCGCGTCAAAGAGCAGACCTTATGGTTGAAGAGCATCAAATCACCAAAGAAGCAAAAGAGGCGGCTTTAGCTATTATGCAGCAGGCTAAGGATGAGTCAAATGCACTTATCAACGCTTCAAAGGATAAGGCAAATGAAATTATGGATAAGGCTGAGCGCTGGTCTAACGATATGCGCAGAAATGCAAGTGCTTACGTTGAAAAGGTAATTAAAGATACCGACGACACACTTACAAGAAGTGTAAACGATATAAGAACCTTAAGACAAAGTATTCATGATGCACTCAATTTAGGTGACGAACCAAGACCTGATTTTGAATAATAAAGGGTGAAAATCAATAATGGAAAAAGAAAAACTTTGTTTGCGCTGTATGAGAAGAATCGGCAGCAACAATGTTTGCCCTTATTGCAGTAATGAAAGCGCCGAGGTTCAAGCTGCGCCGTTTTTACCGCTTAAAACAGTTGTAGGCGGTAAATATCTTGTTGGAAAAAAGGTTTCAACAAACGGTGACGGCTCCACCTATTATGGCTTTGATTTAGACAACAGAACGCCCGTTATGATTCGCGAGTGCTTCCCCGAGGGAGAGGTATCTCGCGGTGATGACAACTACTGCCTTGTAAATGTAGGCAGAGCGGCAGCTTTTATTGATGCAAAGGCAAAATTCACAAAGCTCTGGAATACTCTTAAAGGCATTACGGAGTGCTCTGCAATTGTGCCTGTTTTAGACGTCTTTGAGGACTTAGGCACAGCCTATGCCATAACGGAATATACGGGCGAGGGCAAATCACTCAGAGATTATTTGCTCGAAAACGAGCAGGGCTACGTTTCATGGGAAGAGGCGCGAGTTCTTTTGATGCCTGTTCTTTCCGCTTTAGAGGTGCTTCACGGCAAGGGTATAATTCACGGTGCAATTTCGCCGAATTCTCTTATTGTTGACTTTGACGGCAAGGTAAAAATTACCGAGTACAGCATAGATGACGTAAGATTTAAAGGCGGCAGATTGCCTTTAGAGTTAGCAGACGGCTACGCTGCAATTGAGCAATATGCTGCAGACGGTGAATTAGGTCCGTGGACGGACGTTTACGGCTTTGCAACCGTTCTTTACAGGGTGCTTGTAGGCAGCACGCCTATGAACTCTGTTTCAAGAGCGGCTAACGACAAGCTTATGATTCCGGGTAAATTTGCAGAAATTATACCGGCTTACGTTATAAATGCTTTAGTGAATGCGTTGCAAATTCTTCCCGAGGACAGAACAGAAAATATAGAATTCCTTCGGGATGACCTTTCAGCCTCACCTAACGCTGCGGTAAATGCAGCAGAGGCATACTCTTCAATGGCTTCGTATCGTCGCAATAACGTTGAGGTTGACGACGAGCCGGAAGAGGACGAGGAATCCTTTGAGGAAGGGGACTACGTTCCGCATAAAAGAGGCGTGCGAAAAAGCACACTCATTACGTTTGTGGTAAGCGTAGTTGTTTGTCTTGCAATTCTTATTGCCGTTATACTCGGCATTAAGGGCTTTAGCAACGAAAACGAGGAGGACTCAACAACAGAGCCAACCTCATCAATAGAGACCGAAGAAACAGAGGAAGATTTTATTACAATTACCTTGCCTGATTTCAGAGGTATGAGCATTGAAGAAATCAAAAATGACGAAAATTATAAAAAGGTGCTTAAAATTGAAACTGTTTATGAGGACAGCGACCAAGAAAAGGGTACTGTTATAGGGCAGGATTTACCGCAGGGTACTGTAGTTTCCTCCATAAATCAGCGTTCAATAACTCTTAAGGTAAGTGACGGTTTATTAGTTCCGGATTTAGTAGGTGAGGATGCCACAAAGGCATTAAAAACACTTACGGATAAGGGCTTTAAATACGTAGAAACCGTTGTAAGCGGTGTAGCGCATACACAAGAGCAATCTAACAAGGTTTCGGGTATTGTTTATTATCCTGAGGGTACTGAAAATTGGGAAGATTTACCTGAGGACAGAAGAATTAGTGCAACCTTACGAGTAGTTATTTACTGTTACGGTGAATACACACCGCCGGCACCTGTACCTACACCGGAGCCGACTTCACCTCCTACAACCGAGGAGCCGACTACCGAGAGCGATATTCTTGATGATGATATCATTGTAGACGGCGGCGAGGAGGATACCGAGGTTGAATTTATTCAATAATTTTTAAAAAAGTATTGACAAACTCAAAAGTTGTTGGTATTATATTTGAGCAACAAAGCAGAACATTTCCGTTCTCACCAAACGAGAATATTGTTTGGTACAATACCTTTTAGACTTTTCAACACTATTGTTGTGTCTTTTAGCGTGAACGGAAATTTCGTTCACGCTTTAATTATTTCAGGAGGTGTTTTGGTATTAGCAAGGAAACAACCCAAATCAATGAAGAAATCAGAGATAAAGAAGTAAGAGTCATTTCTGCAGAGGGTGAGCAGGTTGGCATTATGTCAGCAAAGGATGCTCTCAAATTAGCAGAAAAAGCAAATCTTGACCTCGTTAAGATTGCGCCCGGTGCAAACCCACCTGTGTGCAAAATTATGGACTACGGTAAGTATCGCTTTGAGCAAGCAAAACGCGAGAAGGAAGCGAAGAAAAACCAAAAGGTTATGGATATTAAAGAAATACGCTTATCTTTGAATATTGATGTAGGCGATTTTAACACAAAAGTAAACCATGCAAAACGCTTTTTAAGTGATGGAAACAAGGTTAAGGTTTCTATTCGCTTCAGAGGTAGAGAAATGGCACATGCTGAGAATGGTAACGTTATTATGGACAGGTTTGCAGAGGCTTGTGCTGAAAACGGCACAGTAGAAAAGGCTGCAAAGCTTGAGGGCCGTTCAATGCTTATGTTCCTTGTACCCAAGACAACTAAATGATTGCAATATTAAGGAGGAAAAATTATGCCAAAGCTTAAAACACATTCAGGCGCTAAAAAGCGTTTCAAACTTTCAAAAAACGGTAAACCTGTACGTGGTCATGCAAATAAGTCTCACATTCTTACAAAGAAGACTACAAAACGTAAAAGAGGTCTTCGTCAGACAGCAGTTGCAGACGCTACAAACACAAAGCAAATCAAGCGTCTTATTCCTTATAAATAAGATTAGAACGGAGGTAAATTTTAATGGCTCGTATTAAAGGTGCGACAATGACTCGCAAAAGAAGAAATAAAGTTCTCAGATTAGCTAAAGGCTATTACGGCTCAAAGAGCAAATTATTTAAAACAGCGAAACAAGCTGTTATGAAAAGCGGTAACTACGCTTATATCGGCAGAAAGCAAAAGAAAAGAGATTTCCGTCGTCTTTGGATTGCAAGAATCTCTGCTGCTTGCAAAATGAATGGTATTAACTACTCAACATTCATTAACGGTCTTAAGAAAGCAAACATTGACCTTAACAGAAAAATGCTTTCAGAAATTGCTATTGCTGACCCACAGGGCTTTACAGCTCTTGTTGAAAAAGCAAAGGCTGCTCTTTAATAGTTGATTTAAATACGCTCGGTCAGGTATCTGACCGAGCGTAAGGCGTTTATTTAGGGCTTAAAAAATTACACTAAACGTGTCGAAAAAGTAATGCTTTGAGTGCAAAATTTATTTCATAACCTGCTATAAAATAAATTTTGCATTCAATAAAAGGGTAATGAAATATGGAGCTTATCACATCAAAAACAAACGACAAAATAAAATATACCATAAAGCTCAGGGACTCCTCTGCCTTCAGAAGGGAAGAGAATTCTTTTTTTATTGAGAGTGCAAGGCTTGTAAAGGATGCAGCCTTAAGCGGAGCAGAAATAAAAATGCTTTTTGTTACCGAGGAGTCGCAGGAAAAGTATGCTGAGTACATTTCCGATATATTAAAATCAACAAAAAAGGCGTTTGTAATAACAAAAGAAATTGCCGAAAAAATGTCAGATACCAAAAGCACTCAGGGTGTTTTTGCGGTGGTTTCTATGCTTGACAAATTTGCAAATATAAGTAAAATAAAATACTATGGCAAATATGTCGCTTTGGAAGAGATTTCTAATCCTTCCAATTTTGGTGCTATTTGCCGTACTGCTGAGGCGGTAGGTCTTGACGGTATTATAATTAAAGGCGGTTGTGATATTTACAACCCCAAGGTTCAGCGTGCCGCAATGGGTGCCCTTTTCAGGTTAGACGTTGTAACGGTAGAGGATTTAGAGAGCCTTTTTAACTCTCTTGAGGGTAAAATGAAAATTTACGGCTCTGTACCGGACAGCTCTGCTATGAAAATTACGGAAATTGACAAAACCGAAGGAGTGATTTGCGTAATCGGTAACGAGGGTAACGGAATAAGTGACTCTGTTAAAAAGAGTTCTACTCTCGTAACAATTCCTATGAACGGCTACGCAGAATCGCTTAATGCCGCCGCCGCTGCAACAATAATCATGTGGGAAATGGTTAGGTGAAAAAATGAGCATTTGCCCAACAGAATATTGGTTGTGGCTTCAATGCGCTTTAGGTGCAGGAGCCAAAACCGACGAGCTGCTCGCATATTTTGGCGACCCTGAGCAAATGTATAATGCGGGCTCTAACGAGTGGCGTTTATCCGGTCTTATGACCAATAAAAAAATAAATGCATTAAAAAGCATAAGCCCTTCTGAAACGGGTGGCATTTTCAGAGAATGCAAGCAAAAGGGGTATAAAATTATTACACCTGACAGTGAATATTACCCGGAACGCTTTAAGCAGCTTAAGGATATGCCCTTAGCGCTTTATGCACTCGGTGATGCATCCGTTTTAAAGGATACGGTTTCAATAGGTGTTGTCGGCACAAGAGCTGCAAGCACCTACGGCATAGAAACAGCGCAAAAGCTTTCGTTTGCACTTGCTTCCTGCGGTGTAACAATTGTAAGCGGCGGCGCTCTTGGTATAGACAGTGAAGCTCATGCAGGTGCAATGCTTGCAAAGGGCAGAACAGCCGCATTTTTAGGCTGCGGCTTATCCGTAGACTATCTTAAAGAAAACGCTTCCTTAAGACGGGCTATTACAAGGTACGGTGCGGTTATTTCAGAGTATGCACCGTTTACACCTGCCTCAAGAACAACCTTTCCTATAAGGAACAGACTTATTTCAGGTCTTACCTTAGGCACACTTGTTATTGAAGCCGGCGTTAAAAGCGGCTCACTCATTACTGCGAACTTTGCTCTTGAGCAGGGTAAGGACGTTTTCGCAGTACCGGGTGATATTGTTCGTTCTTCCTTTGACGGAGGTAATCATTTAATTAAAAACGGTGCTAAACCGGTTTTTTCCGTGATAGATATTTTGTCTGAATACGAATATCTTTATGGTGATTTAATAGACTTTAGTAAAGCCAACGTTTCTTTGGCGGATGTTTCGTATGTGGATTACAGAAGGAAAAAAAGCAAGCCTCAGGAAAACGAAGTAAAAAAAGAGAAAACAGTAAAAACAGCACCTGAAGCTAAAAAGGAGCAAAGGGTGAAAAAGGAATTAGATGACAGCTATTCAAATGAAGCTAAAAGCGTCTATTCCGTATTATGCGAAGAGCCTACTCATATTGACGACATATTAAGGCAAACTGCATTAAAGATGAGTGATGTGCTTTCTGCGCTTACAGAGCTCGAGCTTATGGGCGACGTAAAAAGCTCAGAGGGCAAAAAATACAGTATTTGAAAGGATAGAAACAAATGTCCAAGCTTGTTATAGTGGAGTCTCCTGCAAAGGCTAAGACAATTAAAAAATATTTAGGTAAAGACTTTGAGGTTACAGCCTCTATGGGTCACGTAAGAGATTTACCTGCTGCTAAATTAAGCGTAGACGTAAAGAATGATTTTACACCTAAATATGCAATTATAAAGAACAAGGAAAAGCTCGTTAAGGACTTAAAGGAGCAGGTAGAAAAAAGCGAAAAGGTTTATCTCGCAACTGACCCTGACCGCGAAGGAGAAGCAATTTCTTGGCATCTTGCTACAATTTTAGGTCTCGATTTGAACGAGAAAAACAGAGTTAAATTTAACGAAATTAACGAAACAAGCGTCAAAAGGGGTATTGCCAACCCTGAAACGGTAGATATGGGTCTTGTAGATGCTCAGCAAGCAAGAAGAATTTTAGACCGCTTGGTAGGCTACAGACTTAGTCCGTTTATTTCTCAGAAAATCAGACGCGGTCTTTCAGCAGGTCGTGTTCAAAGCGTAGCGGTACGTCTTATTGTTGACAGAGAGGAAGAAATTGCAAGCTTTAATCCTGAGGAGTACTGGACAATTGACGCAAAGTTTCTTGCTGAAAGAAAAAGCTTTTCTGCAATACTTACCGCAGATGAAAACGGTAAGGTGGAAATTAAAAGCAAGGCAGAGGCTGACAAATATTTAAATAGATTAAACGGCGCTGAATTCGTTACGGATTCCGTTAAAAAGGGTGTAAGAAAGAAACAACCTGCACCTCCGTTTATAACGTCTTCAATGCAGCAGGAGGCTTCAAGAAAATTGAACTTCCAGGCTCAAAAAACAATGAAGGTTGCTCAGGAACTTTACGAGGGTGTTGATGTTGAGGGGCTTGGTACAACCGGTCTTATAACTTATATGAGAACTGACTCACTTCGTATCTCTGAGGAAGCAAGAGCTGCACATACAGAATTTGTAAAAGCTGCTTACGGTGAAAAATATCTTCCTGAAAAGCCAAGATATTTCAAAACAAGAGCAGGCGCTCAGGACGGTCACGAGGCAATTCGTCCTGCAAACGTAAATTTAACTCCTGCAAAGGTAAAAAGCAGTCTTTCAAACGACCAATATAAGCTTTACAACTTAATTTGGTGCCGCTACGTAGCAAGCCTTATGGCTGCTTGTGAGCAAGCAACTGTTAAAATAGAAATCAAGGGCAGTAAAAATGAGAGCCCCGCAGAATTCTGCATATTCTCTGCAAGCGGCTATTCAGTAAAATTTGACGGCTTTACAGTACTTTACGAGGAGTCTGCAGATGATGAGGAAAAAGAAAGCGTTCTTCCTGAAATTAAGGTTGGCGATACACCAAAGCTTAAAGAGCTTTTAGGAAATCAGCACTTTACTCAGCCACCTGCACACTTTACAGAGGCTTCCTTAATTAAAACTCTTGAGGAAACAGGTGTCGGCAGACCAAGTACCTACGCTTCAATTGTAAGTACAATTATTAAAAGAGAGTACATTAAGCGTGAGGGTAAAATTCTTAAAAATACAGAGTTAGGTAAGGTTACAACAGACCTTTTAAAGGAGCGCTTTCCTAAATTTGTTAATACAAAATTCACAGCGTCAATGGAAGCAAAGCTTGACGAAATTGATAACGGTGAATGCAATTACGTAGAAATGCTCAGAGAATTCTACAACGACCTTGAGGATACACTTGCAAAGGCAAAGGATGAAATGCAGGGTCAGAAAATTCAGCTCCAGGAAGATATTACAGATATCAAGTGCGAAAAATGCGGCAGAAATATGGTTGTTAAAAGCGGTCGCTTCGGCAAGTTCCTTGCTTGCCCGGGTTACCCTGAGTGTAAAACAACAAAGCCGCTTGTTGAAGAAACAACAGCAGCCTGCCCTCTTTGCGGTGGCAACGTTATTGGTAAAAAATCTAAAAAGGGCTACCAATTCTACGGCTGCAGCAATTATCCGGAGTGTAACTTTATGACTTGGGATAAGCCAACAGGTGAGTCTTGCCCTAAGTGCGGCAAATCACTCTTCAAGGGTAAGGGCGGAATGATAACCTGCTCAAATACAGAGTGCGGTCATTCCTTTAAGGCTCCGAGAAAAAATGCAAAGAAATCTCAGGAAAATGATAATGAGTAATAAAAAAGTAACTGTTATAGGTGGAGGGCTTGCAGGTGTAGAGGCGGCAAACCAGTTAGCCAAAAGAGGCATAAAGGTAACGCTTTACGAAATGAAGCCGCGAAAATTTTCACCGGCACATAAAAGTGAGAATTTAGCAGAGCTTGTTTGCTCTAATTCATTAAAGGCTGAAAGAGTCGGCTCTGCAGCAGGTCTTTTAAAGGAAGAAATGCGTCGCTTCGGCTCGGTGTGCTTAGAGGCTGCCGACAAGGCAAAGGTGCCTGCAGGCGGAGCGTTAGCAGTTGACCGTGACGTGTTTTCTTCACTTATTACAGAAAGTATTTTAAACAACGAAAATATTACCGTCATAAGAGAAGAGGTAACAAAAATACCTGATGGCACGGTTATTATTGCGGCAGGTCCGTTAGTAAGCGAAGCATTGGCACAGGAAATAGGCAAGCTTCTCGGTAAGGATTTTCTTTCGTTTTATGACGCTGCAGCGCCTATTGTAACCGCTGACAGCATAGATATGACAAATGCCTTTACACAGTCACGCTATGACCGTGGCGGTGAAACAGACTATATAAATTGTCCGTTGAACAAGGAAGAATATGAGGCTTTTTACGAGGCTATAATAAATGCAGAAAGTGCAGAGCTTCACTCCTTTGACAAAAAGAAGGATGTTTACGAGGGCTGTATGCCTATTGAGGTTTTAGCCTCTCGCGGTAAGGATACAATGCGCTACGGTCCGTTAAAGCCGGTGGGTCTTGTGAATCCTGCAACCGGGCATCGTCCCTGGGCAAACCTTCAGCTAAGAAAAGAAAATGTTGAAGGCACTATGTACAATTTAGTAGGCTTTCAGACAAACCTTAAATTCCCGGAGCAAAAAAGAGTGTTTTCAATGTTTCCGGCACTTAAAAATGCAGAGTTTGTCCGTTACGGTGTAATGCACAGAAACACCTTTATAAATTCTCCTCAGCTTTTAAATAACGATTTTAGTCTTAAAAAGGATGAACGTATCTATTTTGCGGGGCAGATTTCGGGAGTTGAGGGTTATATGGAATCGGCTGCATCAGGAATACTTGCAGGCTACAATGCGGCACAAAAGCTTTTAGGCAATGAGAAAATTACTCTTCCTAAAATAACAATGTTAGGCGCCTTGACCGACTATATTTCGGATGAAACCGTTAAAAACTTTCAGCCAATGGGTGCGGCATTCGGAATTGTTACACCGTTAGATGAAAAAATAAGGGATAAAAAAGAACGCTACGAAGCCTTAGCAAAACGTAGCCTTCAATATTTTGATACACTCGACCTGAGGTGATAAAATGAATTTTACCGAATTTGAAGAGAAAATAGGCTATTCCTTCAAGGATAAAGCTCTTTTGGAGTTAGCACTTACTCATTCATCCTATGCAAATGAGAATAAGCTTAAAAAGAATAACGAGCGCTTTGAGTTTCTCGGAGATTCTGTTTTAGGCTTTGTAACGGCAGAGTATCTTTTTACAGAGTTTAAAAACAGACCCGAGGGTGAAATGACAAAGCTTCGTGCAGCGGTGGTTTGCGAAAAATCACTTTTCAAATTTGCCGAGCAAATAAATTTAGGTAAATACATTTTATTAGGTCGCGGAGAAGACAGCACCGGCGGAAGAAACCGTCCGTCAGTTGTTTCAGATGCTTTTGAAGCCGTTGTTGCTGCAATTTACCTTGACGGCGGAATGGAGGCTGCAAAGCCTTACATTTTAGGCTTTATTAAGGAAGCCGTTAAAAGGGAAACAAGCTTTAAGGATAATAAATCTCTTTTACAGGAGTACATCCAAAGAGTAAAGGGTAATACCTTAGCCTACGAGGAGGTAGGCGAGGAGGGTCCCGACCACGACAAAACCTTTGTTTTCCGTGTAAAGCTTAACGGCGAGGTTATAGGCGAGGGCAAGGGCAGAAGCAAAAAAGAGGCAGAGCAAAATGCAGCAGGCATTGCTCTCGAAAAAATACAAAATGAAGCACGCTAATATTTCTCTTTTTGTACCTCATGCAGGCTGTCCTAATCAATGCTCCTTTTGTAATCAAAAAACTATTTCGGGCAGTGTTAAGGAGCTTACAAGTGAAGAGGTGCAAAAAACCTTAGAGCAGGCAAGTAAAGCGGGGCTTTCTACACAAAATACAGAAATAGCTTTTTTTGGCGGCAGCTTTACTGCAATTGACAGAGCCTATATGCTCTCTCTTTTAGAGGCTGCAAAGCCGTACATAGAAAATAAAACGTTTTCGGGAATAAGAATTTCCACAAGACCCGACGCTATTGATGACGAGATTTTAAAAATTTTAAAGGCTTACGGCGTTACGGCTATTGAATTAGGCGCACAAAGCACAAATGATGAGGTTTTGCTCAGTAACAGACGCGGTCACACCAAGGCGGATATTGAAAACGCCTCAAGGCTTATAAAAAAGCACGGTTTTTCTTTGGGTCTTCAAATGATGACAGGGCTATACAAAAGTACACCCAAGGCAGATATTGAAACTGCCAAGGATATTATTGCGCTCAAGCCCGATACAGTCAGAATTTACCCAACAATAGTTTTAGAAAATACACACCTTGCAGAGCTTTTAGAGCGCGGTGAGTACACTTCCCCCAGCTTAGAGGAAACGGTAGCACTTTGCGCAGAGCTTTTAGAGCTGTTTTATAAAAACAACGTAAGGGTCATAAGGTTAGGGCTTCACTCCGGCGGTAACGTTGAGGAGGGCTTTTTAAGTGGCCCGTATCACCCTGCTTTTGGTGAGCTTTGCGAGAGTGAAATATATTTTAAAATCATTAAGGAAAAGCTTTCAGAAATTTACAAAACAGAAAACACTTTAGAAGCAAAGAGTGTTACAATATGTGTTAACAGTAAAGAGCTTTCCAAGGCAATAGGGCAAAAGGGGAAAAATAAAGAAAACCTTTTAAAGCTGGGCTACAGCGTTGCTTTTAAAGGGTTAGATGGTATAAATAAATACGAAATTCAAATAGAAAATTGAAACGGAGAATACAAAAATGTATTTGAAAGCAATTGAATTGCAGGGCTTCAAATCCTTTCCGGACAAGACCTTACTCGAGTTCGGACAAGGCATAACGGCAGTAGTCGGACCTAACGGTAGCGGTAAGAGTAACATCTCAGATGCTATGCGTTGGGTTTTAGGTGAGCAAAGCACTAAAAATCTTCGTGGCTCAAAAATGGAGGACGTTATTTTTAGCGGTACAGATGCTCGCCGTGCGGTCGGCTTTGCAGAGGTAACTCTTAAATTAGATAATAAGGACAGAGCCTTGAATAACGATAATGACGAGGTAAGCGTTACAAGAAGATATTATCGTTCAGGTGAAAGTGAATATAAAATAAACGGACAGCCGTCAAGACTTAAGGATATCCACGAATTGTTTATGGATACGGGTCTTGGCAGAGACGGCTATTCAATGGTAAGCCAGGGTAAAATAGAAACTCTTATTTCCGGTAAAAGTGAAGAGCGCAGAGATATGCTCGAAGAGGCAGCAGGTATTTCTCATTACAGATACCGCCGTGCAGATGCTATGCGCCGTCTTAATCAGGCAGAGGAAAATCTTCTCAGATTAAGAGATATTTTATCAGAGCTTGAAACTCGCGTAGGACCCTTAAAGGCACAAAAGGAAAAGGCAGAAAAATTCCTTGAATATTCAGGTGAAAAGAAAAATCTTGATATAGGTCTTTGCCTTCATACACTCGAGAAAACAAGGAATAATCTTCGTGAGCAAGAAAAGAAAATTACTATTGCAGATGCTCAATATACTGAGATTTGCCGTGTTCTTGATGAAACGGCAGAAAAAATAGATAACGCAATTTCACAGTCTCAGAGAATAACTGTTGAGATAGATGAAATTCACCGTGCTTCCTCACAGTTAGAGGAGCAGGCAGCGGCAATTGAAAGTCAGGCATTAGTTCACGAAAATACAATTTTACATAACAAGGAAACTATCGAAAGAATTGAGCGCGACAAGGAAAACGAAAATGAAACAGAAGCAGAAATAAATTCGCAAATTGAGCTTACGCTTTCAGCAATAAAGGACCTTGAAGCTACCGTTAAGGAGAAAAAGGCAGAGCTTGCAAAATTCTCAGAGGAAATAGAGCTCATTTCTACAAAAAATACAGAAAATGCTACAGAGAGCATTGAGCTTTCCGAAAAAATTTCGCAGCTTACTCTCGAAATAGCAGACAAGCGTGTTGTAGCTTCAACCGTTTCAACCTCAGTAGAAGAAATAAACAGCAGAATTGCACTTATAGACGAGGCGGCAGCACAAAGAGAGCCAATATTAAAGGGCTTAGAAGAAGAAAAAAGCAAGGTGCAGGCAGAGCTTGATGCAGTAGCAGAAAAGAATGCAGATTTAAACAACTCTCTTTCAGGTATTGAGCTTTTAGCACAAAAGCGTTTTGAAAAATTAAATACCTTAAAGGAAACGGAAAATTCCTTAAGAAACGAGCTCGAAATTAAAAACTCGAGAGTAAATATGCTTTCCGATTTAGAGAAAAATATGGAGGGCTATCAGGGTAGCGTTAAGGCTGTTATGCGTGAGGTAAAGCATAACGTGTTAAAGGGTATACACGCACCCGTTTCACAAATTATTTCTGTTAAGGATAAATACGCTTTGGCTATTGAAACGGCTCTCGGTGCAGCCATTCAGAATATTATTACAGATACTGAAAACGACGCTAAAAAGGCAATTAATTTCCTTAAGGAAAGCAAGGCAGGTCGTGCAACCTTTTTACCTCTTACCTCAGTTAAGGGTAATGAGCTTAACGAAAAAGGTCTTGACGACTGCTACGGCTATATAAATCTTGCATCAGAGTTAGTAGATTTTGATAAAAAGTATCAAGGTGTTATAACCTCACTTTTAGGCAGAACAGTAGTAAGCGAGGACCTTGATTCTGCAGTTGAAATTGCAAAAAAATATTCTTATAAATTCAAGGTAGTTACACTTGATGGTCAGGTTGTGAATGCAGGCGGCTCAATGACCGGTGGTGCGCGCCTTCAGAATGCAGGTATTTTAAGCCGTGCTAATGAAATTGAAAAGCTTACAAAACTGTGCGCTGAAATTACCGAAAAATTAGAAAAAGCTGTAAAGGATGTAGCAGAGCAGCAGGAAAGCTATTCTTCACTTTCTGCAGAGCTTGAGGGCTGCAAGGCAGAAATTGCATTTACAGGCGAGGAAAAAATAAGGTTGGAGGGTGTTTTAGCACTCAAAAACGGCCAGTTGGATGCAATTCTTGCTCAAAAGAATGAGGCTCAGGAGGAAAAAGACAAACAGCTTAGCAGAATTAAGGAGCTTACAGAAAACGCTGCTGCTGCAGAGCTTGAGCTTGTTTCTCTCCAAAAGGACTTAGACAGCTTTGAAAATAAATTAGCTTCACTTACGGGTGACCGCGAAGAGCTTCAGCAAAAGCGTGAGCAGGTTGCAGAAAAGGTTTCTGCTATGAATCTTGTTATTGCAACGGCAGAAACTGAAATTGAAGCAAAAAATGAAGAGGTAGACAGACTTAAGGGCAGAAGCACAAGCCACAAGGATAGATTATCTCAGCTCAATGGTGAAATTCAAGAAATTGAAAATAAAAACGAAGAGCTTACAAAGCTTATAGACGTCTTAAGAGAGGATGCAGGTAAGCTTAGAAGCCAGAGCGGTACCTCTAAGACAGATACTGAAAATCTTATGAAGCAAAGAGATGCTTTCGAAAAAGAAAGCGCAGAGCTTCGTATTCTCGAAAGAGATAAGCAAGCCGAAAAGGAAAAAATCGGCGGTGAAATGGCTCGTCTTTCCGAAAGAAAAGAGTCAATGGCTCTTGAACTTGAAAATATTGCAAACAGACTGTTTGAGGAGTATGAGTTAACTCGTCGTGAGGCAGAGGCTTTAAATATTGTTATTGAGGACGTTGCCGAAGCAAGAAGAAGACTTAACGAGCTTAAAGCAAAAATTAAGGCTCTTGGTAGTGTTAACCTTAGTGCTATTGAGGAGTATAGTGAGGTTTCCGAAAGATACGAGTTTATGCACGTTCAGGTTAGCGACGTTGAAAAATCAAAAGCAGAGCTTATTAAGCTCATTGGTGAGCTTACCGGTAAAATGGGTGAGCAGTTCAGAACAGAGTTCAATAAAATCAATATTAACTTTGGTGAAACCTTCTCCGAGCTGTTTGGCGGCGGTAAGGCAGAGCTTGTTTTAACAGACGAGTTAGACGTCTTAGAGTGTGATATTGAAATAAAGGTTCAGCCACCGGGCAAAAACGTTCAGAATATATCACTCCTTTCAGGTGGTGAAAAGGGTCTTTCCGCTATTGCTCTTTTATTTGCAATTCTTAAGGTTAACCCTTGTCCGTTCTGTATTTTTGACGAGGTTGAAGCAGCACTTGACGACGTTAATGTTGCGAAATACGCAGCTTACGTTCGCAGAATGACAGAAGATACACAGTTTATTCTCATTACACACCGTCGTGGTACAATGGAGGAAGCAGATATGCTTTATGGTGTTACAATGCAGGAAAAGGGTGTTTCAAAGCTTCTTGAGTTAAAGACTGCAGAAATGGCTCGTCAGCTTGGTTTGGAATAAAAGCAAAAGGTGAGAGTGTACTTATGGGAGTATTTAAAAAAATAAACTTCGGTTTAAGAAAAACAAGAAATAATATGTCCGGCGCAATAGATAACGTGCTTGACAGCTATACCTCAATTGACGAGGAGCTTTTCGATGAGTTAGAGGAAGCTCTTGTAATGGGTGACGTTGGCGTTACCACTGCTTCCGAAATTACAAAAAGACTTAACGAAAGAGTTCGTAAAAAGGGTCTTAAAAATCCGTCGGACGTAAAGGAAGAAATAAAAGAAATCGTTGCCGAAATGCTTGAAGGCGGTGAGGATATGGGTCTTATTACCATCCCTTCCGTTATTCTTGTTATTGGTGTTAACGGCGTAGGTAAAACTACAACTATCGGTAAAATGGCTGCTATGTATAAAGCAGAGGGTAAAAGCGTTATTCTTGCTGCTGCAGATACCTTCCGTGCGGCTGCTATTGACCAGCTTACCGTATGGGCACAAAGAGCAGGCGTAGATATTATAAGCCATAAAGAGGGCGCAGACCCTGCCGCAGTTATTTTCGATACAATTTCTGCTGCTAAGGCAAGAGGAAATGATATTATTATCTGTGATACAGCAGGCAGACTTCACAATAAGAAAAATCTTATGGATGAGCTTGCAAAAATCTACAGAGTTATTGACCGAGAGCTTCCTTATTCTGACCGAGAGGTGCTTTTGGTTCTTGATGCAACAACAGGTCAAAACGCTGTAAATCAGGCAAGAGAGTTTGCTAAAATTGCAGAAATTACAGGCATAATTCTCACAAAGCTTGACGGTACCGCAAGGGGCGGCGTTGTGCTTTCAATTAAAAATGACCTTAAGGTTCCCGTTAAGTTTGTAGGTGTTGGTGAGGGTATAGACGACCTTCAGCCATTTAACCCGCGTGCCTTTGCAGAAGGCCTTTTTGAGGCTTTACCTGAGGATTTTAAAGAGGAAGAAATTGACTTGTCTCAAATTAAAGAGGAAATCTCCGAGGATGCGGAAAAAAGCGAGTTCAAGGAGGCTCTCGAGGAGGTATTTGAGGCTATTTCAGAAATAAAGGAAGAAATTCAAGAGGAAGTTCAAGAATTAAAGGACGACGTCAAAGAAAAAATTGATGACGTCAAGGAAGAAATTATTGAAGAAATAGACGAATTCGTTGAGGAAATGCAAGAAGAGGTAGACGAAATTGATGAAGAAGCCGAAAGCAACTCTTCAAGTGATGACGGCAAAAAGAAAAAAGGCTTTTTCGGGAGGCTTTTTAAATAATGCAAAACGTGTTTTTGATAGCAACGCATAATCAAAAAAAGAAAAATGAGCTACTCAGAATTCTTGCCCCCTTAGGCATAGACGTAAAAACAGATGAAGAGCTGAATATCACTCTTACCGAGGCAGAGGAAACCGGTGAAACCTTTTATGAAAATGCGTTTATAAAAGCTCAAAGCGGCGCAAGGGAAAGCGGCTTGCCCTGTGTGGCAGACGATTCCGGTCTTATGGTGGACTACCTCGCAGGTGCTCCGGGTGTGTATTCTGCACGCTTTGCGGGTGAGCCCTGCAATGATGAAAAAAACAACGAAAAGCTGTTAAAGCTTTTAAACGGAGTAAGTGAAGAGGAAAGAACCGCAAGGTTTGTTTCAGTTGTTTGCTGTGTGTTTCCTAATGGTGACGTTTTGTCAGCAAGAGGCGAGTGCGAGGGTAAAATAGGCTTTAAGGAAATAGGTGACGGCGGCTTTGGCTACGACCCCTTGTTTATGGTGGACGGCAAAAGCTTTGCAGAGCTTACGGCAGAGGAAAAGGATAAATTAAGTCACCGCGGTAAAGCACTTTTACAGCTTGTGGAAAAGCTTGGGGATTATATGTCCTTGTGAACAGTAATAACAGTACCAAGAGTGGTAACGTCGAGCAAAAGCTCAACGTTGCCGCTTTTTATTTTTGTTGTTTCCTTGCTTGCTTCGTTCAGCCCGTTTTTAAATTCCGTTGCTTCGGCTATTTCAGTGTAAAAGTCTTTGTTATCAATGAATGAAAAAATAGCGTTTTTAACAAAAGTAAACGCTTCTGCATTTTGCGCAAGATTATTGCTTGCAGCAATGCTCATACTGTCGAGCCTGCCTTTTTTATCTGCAGTAAAGCTTAAAAGCAGCTCAGTATCATTCACAATAAAAAACTTGTAAATCTTGTTGCTTCCGTCTTCAAAAATAAAGCCTTCGGCATTCATGCCGTAGCCTTCGTTTAGGTTGTTCATTTTTGAAACGAAGCCCGTTAAATCTTCACCCCTTTGACTTATTGAACACCCTGTCAAAAAAATAGTGAAAACAAGTAGCAAAAGCATAGTTTTTTTCATAAAACACCTCTAAAATTAACATTTTTTTAACATTTATAAAAAAATGTGGTTGTATAATAATATAGAGTAACTTTAGTTATTTATATGCTATAAAATTATTATAAATAAGCGTGATGATTATGAAATTCAAAAAATTAATATGCTTCACTCTTGCAGTAATATTGTGCTTCTTTGCTACTTCGGCTAACGTAGTGGCTTTTGCAGCTGCGCCCTCTTACCCTGACGGCGTTACACAAAAGCAGGCAGCAAATGCGGTAGTAGGTACAGAGGCGCTTGTTTCATATATAGTAAAAAATTATTTAAAAACAGATTTAAAGCACTTAATAGAGCCGGCAATTTACAGTGATGCGGTTGTATCCGATTTACTTATTTCTATTTATGCACCAATGGAGGAAAGTGCAGCAGACTTAAAGGCACTCGGAATAGACGTTACACCGCAGGGTGTAGCAAATGGTCTTAAAAGCTACCCAGAGGTAAAAAAAGCTATTTTAAATGCAGGCTCCTTCTCAACACTCGATTTAACTAACGTTTCGTGGGGTGTAACAAATAAGCAAAGCTTTGCAAAGGCTGTAAGCGAGGCACTTTCCCCATTTAACGGTCTTTTGTTTATGCTGCTTTGCTCGGGTAAGTTTTCAGTGGCAGGCATTACACAGCTTAAGGGCGGCAACGGCTACGAGAATGCAATAGTACCTATGCTTAACGCCTTGGGCTGCGAGGTTACTTTAACACAAGCAGAATTTAAAGAGCAGGCTTTAAACGATAAAAACTCTATGGTTTACAATATTCTTATGTCGGCTCTCACATTGGTGGATAAGCTTGAAAAGAAGCCGATAGACACACTTGTAACCGTATTACCTGCATTTGCATATTTTTCAGAGAGCGGTCAGTTAGATGCTTGTCTTAATAATCTTTTAGCACCAATAATGAATAACGCCTATATCAGACTTGCCGTTCTTTTAAAAATAATCGACCTTGATTCAATGAAGCCTGATGCGGACGTTATGCTTAACGATATGCTTACACAAATGTCGCAGGAAAGCGGTTTGCAATTCCCGCCTATAGATTTTGAGGCTTTAAGCAAGTGCGGCAACAGTGACGGCGTTAGCTTCACACCGGATAAGCCTCTTGCATATACGGTAATTATGTCGTGGCTTGTAGATTTATTAAAGCTTAACAAAGCAGCGTTACCACAGCTGCTTTCGGGCATGAATAACGGTACAGAAGGAGCATTGCTTCCCGAGGATGTAATTAACAACCTTTTAAGTGCCGATACAAAAAACGTAGTAAAAACAATCATTCTGCTTTTTAATGACAGCAAGCTGTTAGAAGCAAAGGCGTACAGCTTCCCGTCAATTACCTTTAACCAAATTACCTATACGGAAAATTTAACAGAAAAGGATTTTGAAAAGGTTTTAAACGGCTTTGACGATTTAATAGATGAATTCGTTCAGGAATATACAGGCTACAAAAAAACAGAGACTCTGTTAAAAAATACGCTTTATACAAACTCAACCTTAGGTGAGTTTATTGTTGGTATTTACTCTGCGCTTGAAAAAGAGGGGTTAATTGAAATGCTCTCTGTAATGGGCATAGATGCAACCCCGAGGGGCGTAGCAGCAAAGCTTACCGAGCTTAAATATTCAAGCGTTAAAAGAGTCTTAGAAACAAAAGCAAATTGGTCAGAGGTTAAGCTTAATAACGTAAGCTTCGGCTTTTTTGACGGCAGTCGCTCAGGCTTTGAGGATGCTTTTGTAGCAACACTTCGTCCGCTGACACCTCTTTTAGACGTTGTTCTCAAGGGTAAAAGCCTTACCTTTATGAACAGCATAAAAGTAACCGGCGGTGATGGCTATAATACGGCAATCATTCCTATGCTGGAGGCTTTAGGCTGTGACTCGAAAAGCATAAAAACCTACGAGCAATATAAAAACGATAACAGTAAGGATGCGACTCTTAAAAATATAACTACACCGGTATTCAATTTACTCGACAGACTGTTTGACGAGCCGGTAAAAACCGCATTGGATATTTTACCAAATGCACTTTACTTTATAGACAGCGGTAACTTAGAAATTTGTATTTCCAATCTTCTGTTACCGGTGACCGCACTTTTAGAAAAAATTGAGCCGGTTTATAAGGTTGAGCTTGACACAGACTCTATTACCGCTTCAATGAACGCAGGGGATATATTAAAATCTCTTGAGGCAGAATTAGGTATAAAGCTTAAGGATGCAAATTTAAAAGCACTGTATTCCTACGGTGAAGCAGAAACAAGAACAAGCAAGCAGGTTTTAGGTGGTAAAAACATTACCTACACCTATATTAAAGCAGATAAAGAAGCGTTGCTGCTTACTGTTTTAAGGTACCTTGTAGATACACTCAAATTACCTGAAAACAAAAACGCCTTAAACGGTCTTATGAGTGGCGGCGGTGCAGATAGCTTTGCACTTTATGCTTCACAAATCTTTGAACAGTTTGAAAGTATGACAACCGACCAAATAATTGAATGGCTTCACAAGCTTCTTTTTAAGGAGCGCGTAATTGTTCCGTTAGATGATGGTGAAAGCTACAACCCAACAATTATTTACGAGGAGCCGCCTAAGGATTTCACAGTCTTGTTCATAGCTGGCGGCGTTGCACTCTTTGCAGCAATTGTCGGTTTAGTATTTTATTTGAATCGCAAAAAACTTTATTATTGAGGTCAGGAATATGTTGATTTTAAAAAATATAGTTAAAGATTACGTTACTGGTGATACCACCGTAAGAGCCTTAAAGGGTGTAAGCATTAACTTCCGCGAAAATGAATTTGTTTCAATTCTCGGCCCTTCGGGCTGCGGTAAAACAACCATGCTTAACATTATAGGCGGTCTTGACCGTTACACAAGCGGTGACCTTATAATCAATGGTAAGTCTACTAAAAAATTTACAGATGCAGACTGGGACGTTTACCGTAACCATTCAATAGGCTTCATATTTCAAAGCTATAATCTTATTCCGCATCAGACTGTGCTTTCTAACGTAGAGTTAGCCTTGACTCTTTCGGGCGTTTCTAAAAAAGAACGCAGAAGAAGAGCGGAAAACGCTTTAAAGCAGGTTGGTCTTGAAAATCAGATGAATAAAAAGCCAAGCCAGATGTCCGGTGGTCAAATGCAAAGAGTTGCAATTGCACGTGCGTTAATAAACGACCCGGATATTCTTCTTGCCGACGAGCCAACCGGTGCTTTAGATACTGAAACAAGTGTTCAGATTATGGAGCTTTTAAAGGAGATTTCTAAAGATAAGCTCATAATTATGGTTACGCATAACCCGGAGTTAGCTAATGAATATTCCAACAGAATTATAAGGTGCCTTGATGGTGAGGTTATCGGTGACTCAAATCCTTTTGAGCCTGAAGAGGCAGATTTTGAAAACGAAAAAGAACTGTTGGAGAAGGAATCGCAAAAAGGTGAAAAAACCTCTATGTCGTTTGCTTCTGCATTCTCCCTTAGTATAAATAACTTAAGAACAAAAAAAGCAAGAACCTTTCTGACTGCATTTGCAGGTAGTATCGGCATTATTGGTATTGCCCTTGTGCTTTCGCTTTCAAACGGTATTCAGGGCTATATAGATAAGGTGCAGGAGGATATGCTTCTTTCTTACCCTATGTCCGTTGAAAAACAAACAATGGATATTAGTAGCATTATGACCTCTATGACGGGTCTTGGTGTAGAGGCTATGCAGGGTATGGAGGTTGAGGATAACACTGTTTACGTAAACGAATCGTTTATGAAAATGGTAAACGCCTTTATTTCGCAGGCTTCCTCTAACAACCTTAAGAATTTTAAAAAGTATATTGAGGACAACAGAACAGAGTTTGACAAATACTGTAATGATATTCAGTATAAATACAGTACACAGCTTAATATTTATAAAGCAGATACCTCAGACGGCGTTGTTAAAGTAAACCCGAGTACTATGATGGAAAGCATGAGCATGGGTGCCGATATGGAGGCAATGACCTCTATGGCAGGCTCTATGGCTCAAATGTCCGTGTGGATAGAGCTTATTGGTGACGACGAGCTTATGGAAAGCCAATACGACGTTATTGCAGGTAAGCTTCCCGAAAACTTTGACGAGGTAGTTTTAATTGTTGATGCTAACAACCAAATAAACGAGCTTGTTGTTTACGGACTCGGTATTAAGGACCAGGAGCAATTCTCAAAGGATATTATGTCCGCCCTTGCTAATGGTAAAGAGTTAGAGGGCTCAGACGTTTCAAAGTATTCCTTTGATGATATACTTGATATGGAATTCAAGGTAGTTAATACCGGTGACTATTTCATAAAAAATAAGAAAACAGGTCTCTGGGAAGATAACAGTGAAAACGACTACTACGTTAAATCACTTGTAGAAAAAGGTCTTACTATTAAAATTGTAGGTATTTTAAAGCCGGATGAAAATAACACTCTTTCAATAGGTACAGGTGGCATAGGCTACAAAACAGAGCTTATGGATTACGTGGTAAAGCAAAACGCTCAAACACCTGTTGTAAAGGCTCAGCTTGCAGATACCACCAAGGACGTTATTACCGGTCTTGAATTTTCAAATCTTACTGTAAACGACTTCGATTTAAAGGATGTTGATTTAAGTAAAATAGATTTTAATTATCTTGACATTACACCGTTCCTTTCAATGGTGGAGCAAATGGACGTGGATATGTCTCAGGTAGATATGACAAATATGATGGCTATGTTTGGCTTTGATGATATGACCACTCTTCAAAAGAAGCTTATGGAGGGCTTTTTGACAGAGGAGCAGGTGTTAGCCTTAAAGCAAGCGTATGTAGACACTATGGCGGCAAATAATTCACTTTCTGCAACGCTTGAGATTTTAGGCTATTCCACAGCCGATTCACCGTCTGCAATTTATTTCTACCCAAGTAGCTTTGAAGCAAAGGAAAAGCTTAATTCACTTATAGAGTTCTATAATAATAAGGTTACCGAGGAAGGTCACGAGGAATACGCTGTTAAATGTACCGATATTATAGGCGTGCTTATGAGCAGCATAACAAGCATTATAGATATTGTTACCTACGTGTTAGTTGCTTTCGTAGCAATCTCCCTTGTGGTTTCTTCAATAATGATTGGTATTATTACTTACATTTCCGTTCTTGAAAGAATTAAGGAAATAGGTATTCTCAGAGCGCTCGGTGCATCTAAGCGGGATATTGCCCGTGTGTTCAACGCAGAAACAATTGTTATAGGACTTGGGGCAGGCGTTATAGGTATAGGTACAACGCTGTTGCTTCAGATTCCGATTAACTTTATTCTTAACGACTTATTGCACATTCCGGCATCTGCCGCATTACCGTTCATAGGCGGCTTGCTGCTTGTATTCATAAGTATGTCACTGACCTTTATTTCAGGTCTTGTGCCGTCTCGAATAGCTGCAAATAAAGACCCGGTAGAAGCATTAAGAACCGAATAAAGGGGCTGTAAAAAAGCGCAGACCGCATAAACCTATATAAAATAAATTAAGGGGTTCCTGTAGGAGAGATAACTATAGGAATCCCTTTAAATTATCATAAAAACAAAATCATAAAAATTTTCGTTTTATGCTACGAACAAATCTCACCACTCGACGTACCTATGTACGCCTTCGGGCAAGCAAAAACAAGACTGAGTCTTGTTTTTGTTCGATTTGTCCGTTCTGCATCTTTTTTCCTATCCCCTAAAAACGGGCTGTAAAAAAGCGCAGACCGCATAAACCATATAAAGAAACAAAAAGGGGTTCTTATAGGACAGATACCTATAAGAATCCCTTTTATTTATCTTTAGGAAAATATTAAAAATAAAACTTTTTGTTAAGCCACGCTTTTAAACGTTTGTTGGTTTTTGCTGTTGAAAGTAAGCCAGAAAGTAAAAGTGCGGTAAAGCCTATAACGGCTACAACGTAGTCTAAAATAATACTGTGCTCAAAAAAATGTGCAACAAAAAGCGTGAGTATTGAGAACATAGCTGCTGCAGATGACGTTACCAAAAGGCTGTGCAGCTTTGAAAGACGCTTTCTCAAAATAAACGGGAGAGCGGCAATGAGCCACAACAGCACACCGCCTGCAACAAGGTAAGGTGTCCACGCTATAGCCTTAGGTAAAAATGTACTAAGCACTATGCTGAGTAAGCCAGGTAAAAGCAGTAAGGCGGAAGCAACAAAGAGGGAAAGTTTTTTCTCCTTTTGAGATATGGTTGGTGCAGGTGTGTTTTGCTTCATAAGCTCTGCGTTGTCGTAGGAAAAATCATTTTCAAGCTTTACGGGGAGTCCTAACTCAACAAGTCTTCCGAAAAACGCTTTTTCAACGTCTGTATCCTTATAGCAGTTAGCAACCGCAACGGTAAGCGTATCCTTTACGGAAACGGCTCCTATTCTGCCGCCGTTTAAAAGACCTGCAGGCGGCAAAAGCGTGCAGCTTTCAACAAACTCATACATTTCCTCGGGCAAGTCTACCTTGCCGAGGTTTGTGAAAAGTGCAGTGGTTGTGGTCTCCGCCGTAAGTGCGTAGGATATGCCTATTGCTAAATCCTTAATAACAAGAGGAATAACTCTCATAAGCGGAGAAGACTCTAATTTTATGTTAGAGGCAAACATAGCGCCAAGAGTTTTTGGGTTGTTAATATATCGCAAGTAAAGAGAAACCTGCTTTAAAATTTCTTCAAAGCTATACTCACCTAAATTAGGGTCAATTCTTACGCTGTAGCAAACGGAAAAATTCCTCATTGTTTGTGAATCAAATTGATTTCGCGCATTTACAGGGACTTGAATGCTTATTTCCTTTTGCTTTTTTTCTTCCTGCCTCTGGAAAGCAATATATATTTCTACAAGAACAGCGGTGAAAAACTCAGTTATTGTAACCTGGTGTTTTTTGCAAAGCTCCTTAACCTTTTCAAGCGGTATATAGCCGGTTGTTATGTGCGAGTAAAATGCAGGGAGCTTTTCACCTTTTTTGTGGTAAACGTTAGGCTTGCTTCTGCTTGAACTTGCACCCCTCGTGGCATTTTTTAAAAAGGAGTCCTCAAGCTCATAGGCGGGCTGAATTTCGTTAATGTCGAAAACGGAGCCGCCTACAGAAATACTGTGACCTAAAAGCCTTAAATATTGTGCGGCAAGAGTATTTAAAAATACCTCGCAGCCATAGCCATCTGTAAGTGCGTGAAAGGTCTCTATTGAAAGACGGTTTTTACAGTAGAAAATTTTGAATAAAAAGCCGTTGCTTTCACTGTATTTAATAGTGGCAAATTTTTCCTTTGGCTCCTCAGTAATAACGGGTATTTTATCGTTATATTCAAAGTAATACCAAAAAAAGCCGCGTTTTATTTTTACACACATAGAGGGGAAGCGCGGCAAAATATCGGTTAACGCCTGCTTTAAAAGCTCAGGGTCAATTTCTACCGTGAGATTTATAGAGTAGCGTATTATATTTGCCCACGTTTTTGTAACCTGCCCGGGGAATACCTTTGCTGCATTATCAAGCTTAAGCCAGTCCTTGCCCAAAAATACGTTTTTGCTTTCCAAAAATCTCACCTGCCTTTTATAATCTGTTTTTTATTGCTTTCGTGTTTTCTAAAATTATAATTACCAAGGGAATTAAAGCTAATTGCAAAATAATTCCGGGAATCGCGTTTGTTATGGCGCCCGCCAAAAAAGCTGAAAAGCCAAAGCTGCCTCCGTTTACGGTAGTAATAGCAAGCATAGAGGCTCCCCAAACAACTCTGCCAAGAAGCATAGCGGTAATAAGTGTGCAATATATATAGGGCTTTTTACGCGGCAGCAGCCTGTGCATTACACCTGAAACAGCACCGTAGGTGGCAAGCTCAAAAGCCATGCAAACAGCGGTAGGAAACAATGGCGGCATACCAATTGTCAACGAGCGTAAAAGGGGAGCTATAAGCCCAACAAGAGCACCCCAGGGGCCGCCGCATATGTAGCCGCAAATAATTACAGGTATATGCATAGGGCAGAGCATAGAGCCGATTTCAGGCACCTGACCTGTTAAAAACGGCAACACGTATGCCAAAGCTAAAAACAAAGCTGAAAATACAGTTTTAAAAATTTTATTGCTTCTGTTCATTTAATTAACCTTCCAACAATAATAACTACACGCATTATAGCATACATTATTAAAATTAACAATAAAAACAGCAGACATTTTAAAAGTAAAATGTCTGCCGTTTTTTATTGTAAGTAATTTGTTGTATGGTTATTCTATATCAATTTCCGTATTGCTTATTTCTTCAGTTTGGTTTATTGCCTTGGTTTTTTCAGTTTCTTGCACTTCTATATTTTTTGCAAGTCCGAAAAGCTCGCCCGATATCCAAAAGCAGATAATAAGCTGAGGAATTAATAGAAGCATAAGAATATAGGAATATATTTCATTGTCAACCTCAATAATGGTTGGTATAAGGAGTGATAAGGTCAACCCCGTATGGAGTATGACAGTTGCGCTTCTTAAATTAAGCAGTCTTTTTCTTTTTAACTCAGCTATGTCAAGAGCGGCAATATTTGTTATAAGCTGAAAATGAAAATAAATTGTAATGATACTGAATACAAGACTTACAACGTAGAAATTTAGTTCAGTACCTGCGATTTTCAGCACCCATTCCAATATGTTCCATATTCCTATAGCAATACCAAAGGGCTTAAGCAGCTGAGCAGATTTTTCTTTTTGAGAAAGTACAGGTAATACTGAAACAATAAGAAAATATCCGAGCCAATCGGGGAGTATATCAATTACCGAAATGTTTATGTGTAAATATATAAGTATGTAACTTATAGCAACTTTTTTAATTGCAGAAGAAAGAGTTTTAGTTTCCATTTATATATCTACCTCCACAGTAAATGTATCTACAAGCTTACCGTCAACGTAAACTGCAAGCTTGCGCGTTGAATTGTAACCATTCATAAGCTTTTTGTAATCAAGATTACTGTTTGTATCACTAATTGTTATGGTTTTGCCCCATTCTTCTGAATCATTTACGCTATAACTGTGTTTACCGCTACCATTAGAGGAACTACTGGAAAAATTAAAAGCAGAGCCGCTTTTTGATTCGAACTCAGTGCCGAGGTCTTCCGTGTATTCAATAACCACGTGCTTAACGTTTTTGTAATCGTCACCCTCATAAGTGTATACGTAATTTGTTTCAAGCAGACAACCACTAAAATCTCTGCTGAGATTTACGTTGTAATCGTAATTTGTACCGCCTGAAAAGAACATTGTATTCTGAGAGTCCGCGGAACCGTAAGCAATTGTGTAAACAGATGATGTTTTAACTGAAAGTGAGCCGTTTTCACCTTGCTTTATATCTTCAAAAAGTGTAGGTGCATTCTCTTCTAAGCAGTTGATTTGTAATAAAGGGGATTCATCAAGGTGGCTTTTTGATTTTTTACGCTCACCGGTTTCTCTCACTACCCAGCAGTTTTTTTCCTTGAATATTTCAATTGGTACAAACAGAGTATCACCAAATCCGAGTTCTTCTTCTTTTGAATAAGCTTCAACGTTTTCTTCGTTTATACTGAAAACAAGAGTAGCAGAAAATTTTTCTGTATCGGTTTTTATAAGGTTGAATACAGAGAAGGGACGCCCTGCGGATGTATAAATATCTATATTATTATCCGTAAGGAAATAGCTGTAAAAACTATTAATTATCTCTTGATGGTTTTCTGCAGGAGAAGCTGTAAGGAGCATTATACCGCTATCATCCATAAGCGCTTTTGCATAGGTGTCAATAGCACCTGCAATAGTAGTGCAGCGATTTATTCGTGTAAAAGCTAAAGCCTTTTGATATTCATATTCGGTTTGTGGGAAATATATATTGCTATCTGCAGAAAAGGCAGCACTAACAAACAGCGAAGGTAAGGAAAGTATAATGGCAATGCAAACACTTACAAGAGCCATGCCCTTAGGATATTTCTTGAATCTTACTATAGCTTCAATTCTTGCAGAAATATTTTTACCGCCATTCGATACTGATGTAGTACCCGGCATACGGGCATATTTTTTGTTAACCTCGTTGAGGAGGAGAATACCGTATTCTCTGCGTTCTTCACCCTCGAGCTTTTGAAGAACTCTGTGGTCGCAAAGCATTTCCATATCGTTACCTATAACATTATAAATATAGTGCATAAACGGGTTGCACCAATGTAAGCAGCGAAGCAAGCACCACAATATATTTTGAAGTGAATCAAAGCTTTTAAGGTGCATTATTTCGTGCAATAGGATTTTTTCATTGGTTTCTCTTTCGGCCGGTAAAACAAGAACGGGTGAAAAAAACCCACATATAAATGCACTGTTAATCCCTTTAGCGGATACAACATCAATATTTTTTATTTTGTTTTCTGCTAAAAGGCGTTGCAGTTCAAGCTTTCTTTCTTCTGAAATGTTATCACATTTCTTTAAAACCAGGCGAAGCTTTATGTAAGAAAGTAAATAAAAACTCAAAAAAGCAATAACACCTACAATGTAAATTATAAATAAAATGTCCGTAATGCTTTTCGGTGCCGTGCTGATATAAGGTAAAACGCTTGTGGCTTCTGTTGCTGTAAGTGGGGAGGTAAAGGCTGAGTCGAGTTTGCTTTCAGTATAGGATTTTAGCATTTCAAGATAAAATCCAAAAGGCAATACAACTAATTTATCTGCTTTTACCGGTAGGAGGATTCTAAGTGCTAGCAGAATCCATATTCCGTATTGCCAACGTGGTGGAAGCTTGTCATTAAAAATTTTTTTGACAATAAGTATAAGACCCGCTACAAGACTTACCGAAATAGTTTGAAGAATAAATTCCCATATATTTACCACGGTTATACCTCCATTTCATCAAGCAGCTTTTTCAACCTTTCAACCTCTTGCTTGGAAATGGGGGATTCTTTAAGAAAGGCAGCAATAAGGTCAGATGTAGCGCCGGAATATACCTTGCTTAAAAGCTCATCCCTTTCGTTTTTTGCACATTTTTCACGGCTTACAGCAGCAGAGTAAGGAGTGCGGCTGCTGCGATCAATAGAAACAAGCCCCTTTGATTCCATTCGGTTAAGATAAGTGAAAACAGTATTCTTGCTCCATCCGTTAAGGTCGTTAAGTGTAGAAGCAATGCTTTTAAGAGCAAAGCTTTCTCCTTGCCAGAGAACCTCCATAACAGACCATTCAGCCTCAGATAATTTCATGTAAATCCCTCCGTTTTAAATTTCTTACAACTGTAGTATATTTTCATCTTACACTTGTAGTAAGTTTTTGTCAATAGGAAAACAGAGTTTTTAGTTCAACAAATTGGAGTTTTCACATTTAATTACTATATTGCCTGATTATAAAAATTTATATAATCATTGATGGCTTCTTCAAAGCACCCGTTCAGATAAATATCGAAATGACGGCAATCATATTTTTTGCAAATTGAGTTTTTGGCATTCTTGGCAAGCTGTATGCTCTTTTCACCCGGTACTATGGAATCCCTTGCACAAACCGCAACGAAAACGGGAATAGAAATTTCACCGAAATATTTACCCGGTGAATACTTGAGAAATTCAAGTAATGACCTTGCAGGAGCTTTGTTTATAAATTTAGCATTCCCTATCATCAACTTTGTTGTTTTTTCATCGGCTTCCATAAATGCGTTTTCGCCTTTATATGTTCCGAGCTTCAGCATAACGGGGTGGTAGCCTGTTATACACGTAAATAAATCAGCAATAACAAATGGTAGCTTCTTAAGAATATAAACTCCACCAACTGCCTTTAATGTTGCCATAGTATCGGTGTATGGGCATTGAGCTACAGTTGCGACAATATCTTTTCTGTGTGCTGAAAGCCATATAACATGACCACCTGCGAAACAAGTACCAAAAAGCAACAATTTATCCACATCAACGCGACCGTCTTTTTTTATATGGTCTATTGCACTATTCCAATCTTTTAGTTGCATTTTGGCATTTATAAGCTGTCTTTTATTGCCGTCGCTATCACCATAATTTCGATAATCGAATAAGAAACACGCGTATCCTGCTTTGGAAAATTTCTCGGCATATTCATACAAGCGATTCTGCCGAGTACCGCCAAAGCCATTCGCCATTACGATTATAGGACACTTCTTATCTGTTTCGGGAAGATAAAGCCACGCACTGCATCTTGTTCCATCAGAATAAAAATCAACATCTTCTCGTTTAAATTGATAATTCATTTTGTAACCCCCATATATTTTAATATTATGCACTCTTTTGGCACTACTTATGTAACATCCATTACGGTGATTTCAGAGTTGGATTGTGCTTCGTACAAAGAAATCCAACAAAAACGGCTTTCAAGGAACGTTTATGCAAAAACGAGAGAAGAATGTGAAACACTCCTCGCCCAGCTCATAAAGGAAATGAAAGCCGAAATTCAGGTAGAAAAAGAAAGACTGAAACAAGAGCAGAGTATGTAAAAAATTTTACTGCATAATACAAAGAAAGACGAGCAGATTTCGTTCTGCTCGTCTTTTAACTACATATACTAAAGTTCAAACACGAATTTCATGAGAAAAAGCATTTAATTCTATTTCTTTTTGAAAAAACTTTTAACTCTATCAGTAAAGTTCTCTGTACGCGGAAACGGCTCTTCTAAAACCCAAGGCAAAGAAACTCCTGTAACAGAGACAAAGAAACACGGTTCTTTTTGTTCGTTTGGAAACCAATCATCTGGAGTATCACCCTTAGATATCTTTATGTGAAAATCTTCAATATCTGTTTCATATACTCCTTCAGTTTCAATTCTACCAACCACTGTATATCCAATAAACAAATAATCAATATAATTATTCATTTCAACATTTGCAGACTCATCAGGACGGCAAATGTCGATACCAAACTCTGAAAGAAAATCAACAAGTTTCTCTGAAATCGTTTCAATTTGGATATAGAGATTTCGACACCCCGAGCAATCACAAAGAGTATTAGATAAATAGTATTCTCTTGTTTTCTCAACATCTACATAAAAAATAGAATTTTCCTTTTGGATTGTTTGCATATGTTTCACCTCGCAAAAAATTGTCTGTATGTAATAGAAACTTACTGAAAATAAAGGTGATAGTCACCATTAGCTTTTTTATCGATATCTTCTTTAGTAGTAAAAGAAACCATAGCTTTTCTATTGGTGAGAGAAAACAAAATCCTCTCATGGTCTTCCTCAGTACAACCTTGAAAGGTTATTTTGTTAGTTGGAACATTCATTTTGGTAAGCTCAAATGCTTCTTTTGGATACCCTAATGAAACAAGATTTTCTATAGTTAATTTTTCGAGTTCATTACAAAATCCGGATTTTTTTGCTTCTTCCAACTCTAAATCAGTTTCGAACAAATACCAAACAACAAGGTACTGTGGTGCTTGATCAAACGAACCATAAAAGAAATGCTCGTATATTTTTGGTGTTCTTCCATCAACTTCTAGGACTGTCTTTTCAACAGCCTTTTTTATGATACGATTGCGTTTCGAAAATAAAAACAAACCAACACCGCCTTTTTGCTATTGTATCACAAATAGAAAATAACCGCAACTTCTGTTGAAGTTACGGTTATTTTGGTCGGAGTGAGGTGATTCGGACACCCGACTTCTTCGTCCCGAACGAAGCGCTCTACCAAACTGAGCCACACCCCGATATTAAGTTTTAGTTTTAAATTACACGCTTGAAAGTACACTATATGAGAAAATTTATCAAAATGCCCTCTTGCGGTACCCAAAATTGTTTGCTCGCTTTTCGCTTCGCACAATTTTGACCGCTACGCCTATGAACACTCCCTGCATCATCCACCGGATGCGGTCGTGTTCATAGCCCTACGTCCCGAATACGTTCCGGAATAGTAGAGACAGTAGGTTTAAACCTCATTTAGAAAATAAAACCCTGAATGACAAAGGTCATCCAGGGTTTTATGGTCGAGATGACGGGATTTGAACCCACAGCCTCTACGTCCCGAACGTAGCGCTCTACCAAATTGAGCCACATCTCGATATTAAGTTTTGAGCCACATCTCGTTGTGTTTCGTTTTTAGCAATTGAATTATACATTATAAATTTAATAAAATCAAGTCTTTTGAGGGATTTTTTTAAAATCTGAAGCAGAAACAAAAAAGCAGGGCTCTGCCATAATAAAGAGGGGATTTTGAAATCTGCTTTATCAGGTATAGCAAGCCGCTTGGAAAAAGGCTGTGAACAAAAAATGAAATTGAAAAAGGCTGTAAAAACGTTTGTTTTTTACAGCCTTTTTGTGTGTTATCTTGCAAGCCTTAGCCATACAGCCATATCCGCTTCACCGCGATTTGCAAATGTGTAGTACGGAACAAGCATTAAGCGTATGGGCTTTTTTGTGCTTTTGAGCGGTCTGTAAAGACCCTCGAAGCTCTCCATTATAAAGGCGTCAACCTCCATAATGTTTGCCTTAAAGAATTCAACGTATTTAACCGTTTCATTAAGTGTTTTAGAAAGCGCAATTTCAGAAATGCGGTTATCTATATCAACGTCCTCAAGGCAATAAATGAACGGACCGTATGAAACCGCAACTCTGCCAAAGATTTGGTCAATTAACGGATTTGCCTCGTTTAAAACAGCCTTCATTTCTAAATCAAGCTCAAGGGAAAGCTTTTTCTTTTCAAGTGTAACGTAAACAAATCCGTCAACCGGCTTTGTTTTTACAGCGGTGCTGCCTACCTTCAGGGTGAATTTTTGGCACCAGCCCGGTATTCTCAAGGCAAGCTTTTTGCCCTCGCATTTACCTGAAACAGAAATCTTTATTTTTCCCTTTAACGGGTAATCCGTAGTCTGTTTAATTTTAATTCCGTTAAATTCTGCCTCGGACTTTGCATAATGGTGAACAAAAATTGTGTCTTCGCTTTCTGTGTAAAGAAAATCACCAAAGGATTCTATAAATCTTGCAAAGTTTGGCGGACAGCAGGAGCAATCAAAAAGTGCTTGTCGTTCTGTAGCAGGGTAGTTTTGATTTTCCATTCTGTATCTGTGGGTGAGTCTTCGTTCCTTCAAATTTATCTCAAGCGGATTGGTGTAGAAAAACTCGCGTCCGCCTATTGAGCAGGAGGCAAAAATATTGTTGTAAAGAACTCTTTCCGTAACGTCGTCGTAAAGTGAGTTCACCTCAAGCAAATTCATTCGTTTTGCAAGCAATGCAAGACCTATTCCCGCGCAGGTTTCCTGGTAAGAGAATTGGTTAGGCAGGTCGTACTCCTCAGTAAAGCATTCACCTATAATTCCCGAGCCTACGCCGCCGGTAATATACATCTTTTTAAGTGCAATATCATTAAATATTGTTTTGCAAATGCTTTTAAGCTCCTCGTCGTTGTCAATTCTTGCTAAGTCTGCCATAGCACAGTAAAGGTACTCCGCTCTAACGGCGTGGCCTACAGCCTCTCGCATATCTCGCACGGGCTCGTGGCTTTGGTTGTAGGTTAAGTCAAATCTTTCGGAAAGCGGCATATCCTTTTCGTTGTTACCTCTTAAGTTTATAAAGTAACGCGCAAGCTTTAAATATTCAAGCTTTTCCGTGTGCTCCCAAAGCTTTAATAATGCTAATTCAATTTCCTCGTGCCCGGGTGTTGCAAACTCTGCCTCGTACTTGTCCATAAAAACCTCTTTTATGTAAAGCACGTATTTTTCCATACACCTTAAAAATTTAGATTTTCCCGTTGCCTTGTGGTATGCAATGGCAGCCTCTATTAAATGCCCGGCACAGTAAAGCTCGTGTGCATCTCTGTTAGTAAAGCGCTTTGTGGGCTCGCATACGGTGTGGTAAATGTTAAAATAGCCATCCACAAACTGGTTGTCGTGAATCCAGTCTACCAGCACGTCTATAACCTCTTCAGCCTTTTCATCCGGTGAATTTATTAAAGAGTAAGAAACAGCCTCTATCCATTTAGCAACGTCAGAATCCCAAAACCAGTGCGGCTTCTTTTCGTCGCCCGGCTTCCAATCGCAGGTAAATGCGGTAATTCTTCCGGATTCATAAAACTGTCTGTATATAACAGGGAGGGTAACCTCTCTGTTAGTAGCTTGCTTTATTCCCCAAAAACCATCTAATTTAACGTTTTCTAAAGATATTTGTTGCATAATGCCACCACCCACGTCTTAAATCTTATTTATTATACTATAAATACAATATTTTAGCAACCTTGTTTTGCAAGGAGGTTTTTAAAAACTTTTTTAAAAAGTTGTACAAACTTTTTGAACGCTCGCTTTAATTTACTACCTGCAGGTAGGGGAATTGCGAGAAAGTGTTTTCGTGAGTTGTGAAAAGTGCACAAAAGTTATGCACCTTGTTTAGTTATTTTATTCAAACGGGGAGTAAAGCGCTGTTTTTCGTCAAAATACGCCTTTTTCGTTATAATGCACAAATACGGCGCATCTTAGTTGTGCAAAATAACTTGACATTTGTGAAAAATGTGCTATAATCTACTCGTAAATTAAACAAAGGAGAAAAAACACAATGATGAGTTTAAACGAAATTAAAAACCAACTTTTAGAGGAAATTGCAAACGAAAAAGGTTTTTCATTCAAAAAGCTTGCAAAAATCATTGAGTTAAATGCAGTTCTCAACAACCTTCAGTAATTGAAGTGTTGCTTGAGTTTAACTCAACAACTCCCATAACATCTGTTCCCCTTTATAGATGTTCACATATATTTTTCTTATTCATATTTATTGAATTGATTGTTTTATGAAGCAAAAAGAAGAGCGCAAGGCTTACTTGCGCTTTTCTTTTTTTATTTTACCACTTTTAAATTGTTTTTGTTTATGGTAAAATATATAAGATATATTTTAAAAGGTGATACACTTATGGATTTTGAAAATGCAAAAAAGCGTTCACAAGAATTAACAGCTATTCTTAACGAATGCATTGAAAAATATTATATGGGTAACGAAAGTGACGTTTCTGACTACGATTACGATATGATGATGCGTGAGCTTTCGGATATTGAAGATGAATTCCCGGAGCTTTTATTACCAAACTCACCCACACACAGAGTAGGCGGCAGAAGTGATGAAAATTTATTTTCAAGTGTTACGCACGCTGTTCCCATGGAAAGCCTTCAGGATGCTTTTTCAAACGAAGAGCTTTACGATTTTGAAAGACGTGTAGAAGCTACTGTTTCAGACGCGGAGTATACAGTTGAGCCTAAAATAGACGGGCTTTCCTGCTCACTTGAATATAAGGACGGCGTTTTGGTAAGAGCCTCCACACGCGGTGACGGACTTGTTGGTGAGGACGTTACGGCAAACGTAAAAACAATTCGCTCAGTACCACTTACGCTTAACGAAAAAATTCCGTTTATTGAGGTGCGCGGTGAGGTTTATATGTCTCACGAATCATTTAACGAATTAGTTGAAAAGCAAGAACTCAATGACGAGAAGCCCTTTAAAAACCCGAGAAACGCAGCCTCAGGCTCATTAAGACAAAAGGATGCAAAGGCAACGGCACAAAGAAAGCTGGATATTTTCATTTTTAATATACAGCAAATTGAGGGCGGCAGAGAATTAAGTAACCACTATGAATCACTTGAATATTTAAAGGAATTAGGATTTAGCGTAGTGCCCGGCTTTGCTCTTTGCAAAAGCATAGAAGAGTGTATAGCTAAAATTAAAAGCATTGGGGACAACCGCGGTGCTTTGCCGTTTGATATTGACGGAGCAGTTATAAAGCTGAACGATTTTTCCGGAAGAAAGGCTCTTGGCAGTACGGCAAAATTCCCTAAATGGGCAGTTGCCTTTAAATATCCGCCCGAGGAAAAGGAAACAAAGCTTCTTTCTGTAGACGTGCAGGTCGGAAGAACGGGTGTGCTTACACCTACGGCTGTTTTTGAGCCTATTACACTTGCAGGTACAACCGTTTCAAGAGCTACTCTTAACAATGCGGATTTTATAAAAGAAAAGCAAATAGCAATTGGTGATACAATTGTTGTAAGAAAAGCAGGTGATATTATTCCGGAGGTTGTTACCGTTGCAAGACATAACAACGAGCACGAGGAATACAAAATACCGGAGTTTTGTCCCGCTTGTAACAGTAAAACAATGCGCGAGGAGGGCGAGGCGGCAATTCGTTGTCTTAACCCCGACTGTCCTGCACAGCTTTTAAGAAAGCTTATTCATTTTTGCTCAAGAGATGCAATGGATATTGAGGGGCTCGGAGATGCCGTTTTAGAGGTTTTGGTAAACGAAAAGCTCATAGAAAAAGCATCTGATATTTACAAGCTTCAGGCGCAGGATATTGCCGCACTTGAAAGAATGGGTGAAAAAAGCGCAAGCAATCTTTTAGCTGCTATTGAAAATTCAAAGCAAAACGATTTGTATAGAGTTATATTTGCCCTGGGTATTCGTCACATAGGTCAAAAGGCCGCAAAGCTTTTGAGCAAGCGTTTTAATACAATGGAAAATCTTCTTAACGCTACAATGGAGGATGTGCTTGCAATAGATGGTTTTGGCGCTGTAATGGCTAAAACCTTTACAGAAATAATGGCGCTTCCGCAAACACGTGAGCTCATAGAGGAATTAAAGCAAGCAGGGGTAAATATGCAAAATCTTTCCGAGGAGGAGGATTCGCGTTTTGCAGGTCTTACCTTTGTTTTAACGGGTACGCTTTCACAATTTACCCGAACAGAGGCAAGTGAAATAATTGAAAAATTCGGTGGCAAAACATCTTCTTCTGTTTCAAAGAAAACAAGCATAGTCTTAGCAGGTGAGGATGCAGGCAGTAAGCTTCGCAAGGCAACCGAGCTCGGCGTAAGAGTTATAAATGAAGATGAATTCAAGGCAATGATAAACTAAATATAAAGGGGCTGTAAAAAACGCTAAGTTTTTTACAGCCCTGTTTTGTGTTTTAAAGAACCTCTCTTAAATATAAGCCTGCCGTTTTTTTGAACGGTGCGGGTGCTTTGCTTTTGCAAAGCTTTAAAATCTCTCTGCATTCTTCGTTTGTTTCGTCAGAAAAATACATAGTCAAAAAATCGCAGTTAAGATTTATTTTGTCGCAAGTGTAAAGCGGTACGGAATTGTGCAAAACGGAATATGCCTTGCTATGGCAAATTACGGGGAAGCTTATGCTTTTTCGGTCAATGAGCTCACGCCTTCCGTTACAATTTCCACAGCCGTCCTTTTGCTTTAAAGGACAATTCCTAAAGGTCATAAGCGGAAGTCTTCCGTAGCAATAAGCACCAAGCCTTATGTGGGTGCTGATGCTTGCAATAGCCTTTGCCGATAACTCAACTGACAAGGTTAAATCCTTTACACCTTGTTCTTCAAGAAAATTCACCATGTCAGAGTTAGCTGCGTTGAGCGTGTGAGAGCCAAAAATGCAAAGGCCTGCCTGCTTTATGAGCTCAAGACCGCCCACGTTACCGCTTATGGCGTTTTTAAAGCCGTATTCCTTCAGAACGGCAAGGTCATCAAGCACCGCAGCCTCACTAAAGGGGTAGATTAAATCGGGCAATTCAATTACGAGCTTTTCTTTAAGTCTTATTAAATCTTCTTTGTGTGCCTTGACCTCTTTTAACGGGAAAATTAAAAACTCGCAGCAATCAAATTCAGTTGAGTATTGAGAAAACTCAAAAAATCTTGCTCTTAAGGTAGGTAACTTTTTTTGTGTTTTGTTTTCCTTTGCCTCGGGAATTGCATTGAAAATCTCGCGCTCGGTTTTTAAAAGCTCGGAATTTAAACTGTCTACACATTCACGCCTTAAAGCGTTTATTGCTGAAACAGAAAGCGTTAAATTTTCAGGATTATCAAAGGAAAGTGTGTTTAAAAAATAGGGTGTACCGCCTAATTTTTTTAGGCTCTTTTCGGCAATTTCAAGGGAAAGTGCATTTTTTAACGGTGCTTCACCGCCGCTTGCCAAGGCGCTTACGGTTACGCCCTTTGCAGTTGCCTTCAGTGTAGTGCTCTCAGCGGTTATGGTAAGCGACATATCAACGGGGGTAACGGGCGTATCTGCCTTGTAAAGTGCTTGTAGCTCCTTAAAGACCTCTGTTGTAGCAGAGGTAACGTCATCCTTGCTTCTGTAGCCAAACATATCTGTACTTCGGTTGCCGGTTAAATAACCGTCTGTGAATCCACTTCTTGAAAAAACCGCTTTTAATAAGGCTTTATCATAAGGCTTTTCATCTAAAGCGTTTTTACAGGAGGTAACGGCTGCGGCAACGTATTCGGGGCGTTTCATTCTGCCTTCTATTTTAAAGGAGATAACACCGGCTTTTTGTAATGCTCCAAGCTGCTCAAGGTAAGACATATCCTTTAAGGAGAGTGCAAAGCTTTTGTTTCCTGCTTTCCAGTCTAAACGGCAGGGCTGTGCGCAAAGTCCGCGGTTACCGCTTCTTTCTCCTAAAAAAGCAGAAATATAGCAATTGCCCGAAACGGACATACAGTGAGCGCCGTGAACAAAAACCTCTGTTTCAAGTGAGGTGCTCTTTACTATTTCCTCAATTTCCTTCAAGGATAATTCTCGTGCTAAAACAACTCTTGAAAAACCGAGTCTTTCAAGAAGCCTTACGCCTGCTACGTTGTGAATTGCCATCTGCGTTGATGCGTGTAAGGGGAGTGAGGGGCAAATTTTTTTAACAGCCCTTGCAACAGCAAAATCCTGTACTATAACAGCATCCGCGCCGCTTTTAGCAACCTCTGTTACCGTTTCGTAAAGAGCCCCCAGCTCTTTGTCGAAAACTATTGTGTTTAAAGCAACGTAAGCCTTAACGTTGTAAGCATGGCAGTAATCAACAGCTTCCTTTAAGCTTAAAGAGTCAAAGTTGTCTGCATTTCGTCTTGCGTTAAAGCTTTTAGTGCCTAAATAAATTGCATTTGCACCTGTCCTTACCGCTGCATAAAGCTGAGCGGTTGAGCCTACAGGGGCTAAAATTTCAGGCGTATTATTCATTGTCAAGCTTTCTCCGTCTTATAATGTCACCTTTTTTAATTTCTGTATCACCGCAGGAAATATAAAGGATTTCTTGCGGATGGCAAGCTGTGTCTACTTCTTCCTCGGCTTCAGTTTCAATTTTTTCTACTGTGAAGGCTGTGCCGAGTGAAAGGGGAGTAACCAATTCAAGCAGGTCACCCTTTTTAAAGTGATTGCGTTGTTGAATTAAAACTCTGCCGTCCTTCGAATCCTCAAGAGCAACACCCGCAAAGGTGCAGTCCTGGTGGTAGAGGCCGTCGTTAAAATGGTTGTGTACTAAATTGCCGTAATAAAAGCCTGAATTGTAAGGTCTGTGGCTTACCGCCTCTAATTCCTTTTCTATAAGCTCAAGCGGCGCAGTTTTGTCTATGGCGCGTCTATACGCATTTACAACGTGCGCCACGTAGTACTCGGTTTTCATTCTGCCTTCTATTTTGAATGAGTCGATACCTGCTTTTTGAAGCTCGTCTAAAAATCCTACCGCCTTCATATCGTGCGAGCTCAGAATAGCCGTGTGATCGGGGTATTCCTCAACCTTGTAAAACTCGTTAGGTCTGTTTCTTTCCATAAGGTAATAGCTCCAACGGCAGGGCTGTGTGCACTCACCGCGGTTACCGCTTCGGTCATTTAAAAACGAGGAGATTAAGCATCTGCCTGAGTATGCCATGCACATAGCGCCGTGAACAAATGCCTCAAGCTCTAATTCCTTAGGTATTTTTGCATGTAATTCACCGATTTCTTCAATAGTCATTTCTCTTGCGAGAACAACTCTTGAAGCGCCCATTTCATAGTAAGCGTTTGCGGCAGCATAGTTGCAACAGTTTGCTTGTGTGCTTATGTGTACCTGCAAATCGGGTGCTGCCTTTTTTATGGTGGTAACCGCACCTATATCTGAAACAATTACAGCATCAACGCCTATTTCATAAAGCATTTTTGCGTAATCCTTAAGTGGCTCTATTTCATTATTTTTAGTAAAGCTGTTTACGGTTACGTAAAGCTTTTTGTTGTTAGAATGTGTGTAGCTTACTGCTTCGGCAAGCCTTTCTTCCGTAAATGCTGCTTTTTCTGCTCGTAACTGTAAAAGCGGGCCGCCTACGTAAACGGCATCTGCACCAAATTTTACAGCAGTTTTAAGACAGTTCATATCACCCGCAGGTGAAAGAAGTTCGGGTTTAAACATAGCTTCTACCTCTGTTAGTATAATTTTTACAACTAAAACATACTTTATATAATACATCATTTAAAATGAAAAAACAATGGTAGACTTTAAAAACCTTAAAACTATTGACATGTATGAAAAAAAGGTAGTATAATAAATTAGATTTTTTTAAGTAAGGAGTCTTTCAAATGAGTAGAGTATATAACTTTTCAGCAGGTCCTTCAATGTTGCCTGAAGAGGTTTTGAAAAAAGCTGCAGCAGAAATGCTCGATTACGAGGGCAGCGGACAGTCTGTTATGGAAATGTCACACCGCTCAAAGGTGTTTGAGGGTATTATTAAGGGTGCAGAGGAGCTTTTAAGAGAGCTCATGAACATCCCTGAAAATTACAAGGTTATGTTTTTACAGGGCGGCGCTTCTACACAATTTGCAGCAATTCCGTTGAATTTTATGAATGGCTCAAATAAAGCTGATTTCATTATAACAGGTCAATGGGCTAAAAAAGCATTTTCTGAGGCTAAAAAATACGGCGACGTAAAGGCAGTTGCATCTTCAGAGGATGAAACCTACACCTACATTCCAAAAACAGTTAAGGCAGATTTCCGTCAGGATGCAGATTACGCTTATATATGCCTTAATAACACAATTTACGGCACAGTATACAAGGAGCTTCCTGACACGGGCGACGTTCCGCTTATTGCAGATATTTCAAGCTGCTTCTTATCTGAGCCGCTCGACGTTTCAAAATTCGGAATGGTTTATGGCGGTGCACAAAAGAACGTAGCTCCTGCAGGTCTTACAATTGTTATTGTAAGAGAGGATTTATTAGGCAAGGCAAGAGATATTACGCCAACAATGTTAAACTATCAGATTCATGCAGATAATGCATCACTTTACAACACACCACCTTGCTACACCATTTATATTTGCAAGCTCGTTTTAGAGTGGATAAAGTCTCTTGGCGGTCTTGAAAAAATGAAAGAATTAAACGAAGCAAAGGCAAAGCTTCTTTACGATTTTCTTGACAACAGCAAGCTTTTCAAGGGTACTGTAAGAAAAGAAGACCGTTCACTTATGAACGTGCCTTTCGTTACAGGTAACGAGGAGCTTGATGCTAAATTTGTAAAGGAAGCAACAGCAGCAGGTCTTGTAAACCTTAAGGGTCACAGAACAGTTGGCGGTATGAGAGCTTCAATTTACAATGCTATGCCAATTGAGGGTGTAAAGGCACTCGTAGCATTTATGGAAAAATTTGAAAAGGAAAATGCTTAATGGATATTTTAACTTTAAATAAAATTTCAAAAATCGGTCTTAAGGAGTTCGACTCAAGCTACAATATTTTAGAGGAGTGCGAGGCTCCCGACGGAATTATTGTACGTTCAGCCTCTATGCACGAATACAGCTTTAACGAAAAAACACTTGCAGTAGCAAGGGCAGGTGCAGGCGTGAACAACATTCCCGTGCTGGATTGTGCAGGCAAGGGCGTAGTTGTTTTTAACACACCCGGTGCTAATGCAAATGCAGTTAAGGAGCTTGTTGTTTGCGGTCTTATGGTTTCTTCAAGAAAGGTAATGGCTGCTTACGACTGGTGCAAGGGCTTAAAGGGCGAGGGCGAAAACGTAGGCAAGCTTGTAGAAAAAGGTAAGTCTCAGTTTGCAGGTCCTGAAATAGCAGGCAAAACCTTAGGTCTTGTGGGACTTGGTGCTATTGGCCGCTTGGTTGCAGATGCAGCTCTCTCTTTAGGTATGAAGGTTATTGGCTTTGACGCTTTTCTTACAGAGGAAGCAAAAGCACTTCTTAACAGCGGTGTTGAGCTTGTTGGCAGTGCGGATGAGATTTATGAAAACTCAGATTACATTTCACTCCATATACCTGCAACGGCTGAAACAAAGGGCAGTATAAATAATGCAACCATAGGCAAAATGAAGGATGGCGTAAGAATTCTTAATTTTGCACGTGGTGAGCTTGTTAATTCAGCAGATTTATTAAAAGCACTCGAAGCAGGTAAGGTTTCCTGCTACGTAACAGATTTCCCGACAGATGACGTTATAGGCGTAGAAAACGTTGTTGCTTTACCGCACCTTGGTGCATCAACCCCTGAATCTGAAGAAAACTGTGCATATATGGCAGCTGTACAAATGAAAGAGTTTTTAGAAAAGGGTAACGTTAAAAATTCAGTTAACTTCCCTTGTGTTTCTCTTGATGATGACGGCGCAAGACTTTCTGTAATACATAATGCAGAATTAAGCACAAACGAAATTTTAAGTGTATTCACCGCGAATTCCGTTGAGGTTAAGAGCTTCAAAACAGGTAAAAAAGGTGACTTTGCTTATTCTCTTTTCGTTGCTTCATCCGTAACGGATGAAATAGCAAGTGCCGTTGCCTCACTCAAGGGCGTTGTAAGAGCAAGAAAAATATAAAATTAAAACAGAATTTAAAGCATCCTTTCGCTTAGGTTTTTATAAACCGAAAACGGCGGGGTGCTTTTTTTCTTTTGATTTGGCTTAAAGGCTTGTAAAATAAGGCTTGTTTTGATTTTTTATTACAACATTTTGCACAACAAATATTCATAAAATATTACATATTTATTCATTGACAAATATTGTCAAAAAATTGTATAATTAAAATGTTAATTTTATAACGAAAAATAAACAAATTCGGAGGAAATGGTTATGGCTAAAAAAACCGTATTCTTAACAGGCTCATCAGGCACAATGGGTTGGGCTGGCTTTAAAGAGCTTTACGCTAAAAAAGACCAGTACAACATAGTTCTTCTTAATAGAGGAAGTCAAAAAAATAAGGATAAATTCAAGCCTTATGAAAATGACCCTTCCGTTAAGCTTGTTTGGGGTGACCTTACAAGCTATGAGGACGTTTTAGAGTGTGTTACAGGCTCTGATTACGTGCTTCACGTTGGCGGTATGGTTTCTCCTGCTGCCGACTATTACCCGGTAAAAACACAAAAAACAAACGTTACCGCTGCACAGAACATTGTAAATGCTGTTAAAGCACAGCCTAACGCTGACGACATTAAGGTTGTTTACATAGGTACTGTTGCTGAAACCGGTGACAGAAATGCTCCTATTCACTGGGGTAGAACAGGTGACCCGCTTAAGGTAAGCGTTTATGACCACTACGCTATCAGTAAAATTAAGGCAGAGGCAGTTTTTGCCGAGTCAGGTCTTAAGCATTGGGTTTCACTTCGTCAGTCAGGTATTCTTTACCCTGCAATTCTTAAAAATCTTGAGCCGATTATGTATCACGTTCCGATTAACGGTATGCTTGAATGGGCTACCGTAGAGGACTCAGGCAGACTTCTTGCTAACGTTTGCGGTGACGATATTCCTGAGGAATTCTGGAGTCGCTTCTACAACATAGGCTCAGGTGAGGAATACAGAATTACTAACTATGAGTTTGAGGATCTTCTCCTCGGTACCTTAGGACTCGGCTCACCTAAAAAGCTCTTTGACCCACACTGGTTTACAACACGTAACTTCCACGGTCAATGGTACTATGATGGTGACGAGCTCGAAAAATACTGTCACTTCAGAGCAAATATTCCTGTTAAAGAATATTTCAAGAGCATGATGGATAAAGTTGAGGGTTATTATAAACTTGCTTTCCTTGCAAAACCGTTTGCACCAATTCTTAAAAAGCTTTGGATGAAAAAGATTGCCGAGACACCTGAGTACGGTACTCTTTGGTGGGCAGCAAACAAGGTTGACGTAAGAATGAAGGCTTACTACGGCAGCATGGAGGAATACGAAAAGCTTCCAAGAAGCTGGAACGATTTTGAAATAATCATTCCTTCAAAGAAAACCACTGCAGATGACGTTGTTGTTCTTAACCACGGCTACGACGAAACAAAGCCGTTTGATTCTCTTACCCTTGAGGATTTACAAAAGGCTGCTGAGTTCAGAGGCGGTAAATGTCTTGCAACAGAAATTGTGGATATGTACACACCTGTTAAATGGGTAAGTGCAAGAGGCAACGAATTCGAAATGTCACCTAACCTTGTTCTTAAGGGCGGTCATTGGTGTCCGCAAGAGCTTCCTTGGCCATGGAACTATGACGAAGAGGCAAGAATTAATCCTTTCTTTGCTCAGGTTTGGGACAGAGAGGGCGAAAACAACGTTTATGGTCCTGAAATCTTCGATAACTTTAAGGAGAAGGTGACAGAATGAAGGTATTTATGATTGGCGGCACAGGTCTTTTAGGCTGCGAGGCTGCAAGAATTTTCATTGAAAGAGGTCACGAGGTAACCTCTGTTGCTCTTCCTCCTCTTCCGGAGGGAGCACCAATCCCGCAGGAAATGAAGCTTGAAATGTGCAACATTTACGAGAAATCAGATGACGAAATCCGTGAGCTTTTAAGAGGTCACGACTGCTTCGTTTTCGCAGCAGGTATTGACGAAAGAGTTGAATTCCCTGCACCTGTATATGATGCATACTACAAATACAACATTGAGCCACTCAAGAGAATTCTTCCTCTTTGCAAAGAGGTTGGTATGAAGAGTGCGGTTATTTTAGGCTCTTACTTTGCATTCCTTGCAAAGGAAAGACCGGATATGAAGCTTACAGAAAAGCACCCATACATCAGAAGCAGAATCGACCAGGAGGAGGTTGCTTTCTCCTTTGCGGATGACAGTTTTGACGTTTCCGTGCTTGAGCTTCCTTACATTTTCGGCACACAGCCGGGCAGAAAGCCTGTTTGGGTTATTCTTATTGAGCAAATCAAAAGAATGGATAAGCTTCCTTTTACAATGTACCCGGGCGGCGGTACAGCAATGCTCACAGTACGCCAGGTAGGTGAGGTTATTGTTGGTGCAGCTGAAAAATCAAAAGGTGCAAAGGCTTGGCCTATTTCTATGTACAACCTTACATGGAAGGAATTCCTTAAAATTGTTTATGATGCCCGCGGAATGGGTAGCGACAGAAAAATTATTTCCGTTGCACCTTGGATGATGCGAATGGGTCTTGGCGGCGTTAAAAAGGAATATGCAGCAAAGGGTATTGAAAGTGGTATTGACGTTGACGGCCTTGCAGATATTATGGGAATAAACCTCTTTATTCCTGATAGCTACTCAAAAGAGCTCGGTGCAACAGATGATGATATTAAGGCGGCTATTTTTGATTCCATTAAGGTTTCACAAGCAGTGTTTGACGGCAAGGCAAAGCTCCTTGGTATGAAGGGTGAATAATTCCTTTAGTTATATTTGTTGATTTCGGCGCTTGGTATGCTCAACTTTAGTGGTAAAGTATATCAAGCGCTGCAGATATAAAAAGAAAACAAAAAGAGGGGAAAGTTTTGAGCGAAAAAATTAGTTTAGTAACCGGCGCAACAGGTCATATTGGTTATGCACTTTTAAAAGAGCTTGTTGACAGCGGTGAAAAAGTAAGAATTCTTATAAGAAAAGACAGCAAGCAATTCGACGGAATTGAATGCGAAAAGGTTTACGGTGACGTTACCGATTTAGATGCGCTTTTAAAAGCGTTTGAAGGTGTAGACGTTGTTTACCACCTTGCAGGTATTATAGACATTAACGCAGACCAGGAGGATATGATTTGGTCAGTTAACGTTGGCGGTACTAAAAACGTTGTTAAGGCTTGTCAGGAAAAGGGCGTAAGAAGACTTGTGTATGCATCCTCTGTAGATGCTTTTCCGCCGCTTCCGGATAATCAGGTTATGACAGAGCTTGACCATTTTGATGTGGATATTCTTGACGGTACCTACGCTAAAACAAAAGCAACCGCAACACAGTTTGTGCTTGATGAGGTGAAAGCAGGCAGATTAGACGCTGTAGTTACACATCCGGGTGCTTGCATTGGTCCTTACGACTTTAAGGTTTCAAACGTTGGTGAAATGGTAAGAATGTTTGTTAACGGAATGTTCCCTGTAACACTTTCATTTGGTGCTTACAACTTTGTAGATATTCGTGACGTAGCGCACGGTATGTATATGGCTGCAAAGCAGGGCGGTAAGGGTGAGTGCTACATTCTTTGCGGTGAGCAGATTTCTGTTGACGGCTTCATTAAAGCAACAGCAAAGGCTTGTGGTAAAAAGGCTCCTAAAATTCCGCTTTCCTATGGCTTTGCAAAGGCTGTTGCACCTGCAGCAGAGATTTTCTACAAGGTAGCAAAGAAAACTCCGCTTTTCACACGCTACTCCATAAGAAAACTTGTTTCCAACTGCAATTTCTCAATTGAAAAAGCAAGAAAAGAGCTTGATTATAATCCAATGTCGGTAGAGCAATCTGTAACGGATATGGTACAATGGATTAGAGAAAACGAAAAATAAAACAAAATTAAAAAGCGTTATCCCGAAAGGGATAACGCTTTTTTTGAATTGAAAATTGAATATTAAGAATTGAGGAAACGCTTCGCGTTTGATTATAATTCAAGTGAATAAAAATAAAATCATCCTATCGTTTTTAGTTTTTTGTAACCTTTAAATGATAGGATGATTTTTATTATATGAAATTTTTTATATTGCCGACCGCAGGTCCCACAATTCTGCATTCTGCACTCTGCATTCTGCATTTGCGAAGCATTCGCGCAGCGTTTCCATAATTCTCAATTCTTAATTCTTTAAAGCTCAAGGAATACTCTGAATGCATCAACGTATTCTCTTGCTGTAGCCTTGTTGCTGCTTTCAGCAAATATACGAAGGAGTGGCTCTGTGCCTGAAAAACGGCAAATAACAAAATCACCGTTTTCAAAGTAAACCTTGCAGCCGTCCTCGTAATTAACCTTGGTAATTTTGTTTTTGAATTCGGGAAGCTTTTTATCAACCATAATAATTTGGTTAACGGTTTCTTTGTACTCAGGTACAAAAACAAGGTTGTCCTCAACCATTGTGAATACACCGAATTTGTTTTCCAAGTCTTTCATAATTTCAACGGGGGACATACCCGTTACGCTTATCATTTCTGCAAAGAGAGATGCCGCGTAAATAGAGTCCTTACCGTGAATGTGTCCGCGTACTGTAAGACCGCCCGAAGATTCACCGCCGAGTACAGCATCAACCTCATCAATTTTAGAGGATATATACTTAAAGCCAACGGGTACCTCGTAGCATTTTTCACCGAAGCTTTCAGCTATTTTGTCAAGCATGTGTGTTGTTGCAAGGTTTCTTACAACGCCGCCCTTCCAGCCCTTGTATTTAACAAGGTAGTAGTAAAGCATGCAAAGAATCTGATTTGCATTTATGTACGTGCCGTCCTTGTCAATAATACCGAGGCGGTCACCGTCACCATCCATAGCAATACCTAAATCGTAATTGCCCTTAACAACCATATCGCTTAAGGGTGAAAGCGTTTGCTCGGTTGGTGCGGGCATAATACCGCCAAAATATGCATCCTTGTTAAGGTTTATTGTGTCAACAGTACACCTTGCGGTGTGAAAAATAACCTGCAAGGGGTAAGTGCCCGAGCCGTGCATTGTATCAAAAAGAACACGAAGTCCGCGCTCTCTTAAAGCGTCGGTATCAAGTAAAGCTAAAATGTCGTCAAGGAATTTGTTGAATGGGTTTCTAAGATACAAAACCTTACCTGAGGAAACTGCCTCATCAAAATCAATTGTTTCAACAGAGCTTGTTTCGTCAATCAATTTCTCAATTCTGCAGGTGACCTCCTGAGAAGCATCTCTTCCCTCGTCAACAATTACCTTAATTCCGTTGTAACGGGCAGGGTTATGGCTTGCCGTTACCTCTATTCCAAAATAAAGCGCGCTGTCCTTTACGGTGTGCATAATAAGCGGTGTAGGTGCAGAACGATTTAAAAACCATACGTCAATACCGCCCTTAGCAAGCACCTCGGCAATCCATTTTGCTGCACTTTCTGATAAAAAGCGTCTGTCGTAGCCTATAATAATGGGCTTGTCCGTTTTGCCTGTTTCTTTTGCGTATTTTAAAATACCCGTTGCTACAAGCTGAACGTTTTCGCGTGTAAAATCATCACCGATTATAGCACGCCAGCCACCTGTACCAAATCTTATCATCTATACCACCACCAAAAAAATATCACAAAAATAATAGCATAAAAATATTAAGGTGTAAAGAGTTTTTTGCTAATAAGAAAATAAAAAATACGTCGCAATGTATTGCTTTTACTTGCTTTTTGTTGGTGTTTTTGCAATTAAAATAATGACCTTGTTATTTGCTTTCGGTTTGTGATATAATTGTCCGTATCAGAGTAGAAAACTATCCGAATTACGAGGAGGGCAAAAATATTGAAAATTTTTGTTACCGGTGACAACCATATAGGTCTTAAATATTCAAGCCACGAAAAAGCGGAGGTGCTTGTAAAATCAAGGCTTTCTGCCTTTGAGGGGATGGTGGAAAAGGCAAACAGCGAGGGCTGCTCACTTTTTGTTATAACGGGTGATTTGTTCGAAAACACTCACGGCATTGCAAAAAAAGACGTAAAAGAGCTCTTTTTGCTGCTTAAAGCCTTTAAGGGGACTGTTGCCATTCTTCCGGGTAATCACGATTTTTATGACCCCGAAGCTAAGCTTTGGCAATACGTAGCAGACGTTGATTACAATTGCGATAATATTTTATTGCTCACAGCCTACCGTCCTTATGAGCTTAGTATAGATGAGTGCGAGGTTGTGCTTTATCCTGCGCTTTGCACCTCGTTGCATTCTGCAGCAGGTGAAAACAATCTTGGCTGGATAAGGTCTGCAGAGCTTAACAAGAAATCTTACAATATAGGCATTGCCCACGGTGCGGTGGAGGGTGAAACCATTGACAACGAGGGACAGTATTTTTTAATGAAGCGCTCCGAGCTTGAGGAAATACCTGTTGACGTATGGCTTGTGGGTCATACACACGTTCCGTTTCCGCGCAATTTAACCGAGGAATTTTCCGCGGGTGACAAAATTTTTAACGCGGGTACTCACGTGCAGACTGATGTTTCCTGCAATACAGAGGGTCAATGCTTTGTTATAGAGCTTGACGAAAACAAAAGGGTAACTGCAAAAAAATTTGTTTCGGGCAACATACGCTTCTACCGTAAAAAAATTGCTGTTGAAGCAGAAAAAATGGAAGAAATTTTAAACAGAGAGCTTGAAAATATTGATGATAACAGCGTTGTGGAAATTATTCTTGAAGGCTCTGTTACTATAAATGAGTACGAAAACCGCAAGGCTATTACTGAGGAAAAGCTTGCTCGGTTTGTTGAAAGCAAGTGCAACGATTACGCCTTAACAAAGCTTATTTCAAAAGAGCTTATAGAGGCGGAATTCCCGGAAACCTCTTTTTCGGCAGGGCTTTTAAGGTCGCTTATGGCTGAGCCTAAGGAGGCACAGCTTGCTTACGAGCTTTTAAAATCCTTGAAAGGGGGCAAATAAGGTGAAAATTAAAAATATATCCTGCACACAGTTTGCCGGTGTGCGTAACCAAAGCATCCCCTTTACAGAAGGAGTTAACGTAATTTACGGTAAAAATGAAAGTGGTAAAAGTACAATTGTAAACCTTATTTCCCGCACGCTTTTTCAAAAAGCAAGGCTTGACGGCAGAAGCAACAAGGAGTTTCGTGATTTGTATTTTCCTACCGCAAAAAAAGGCGCTTCTGCTTCGGGTGATTTTGCCGACGGTAAAATTGTATTGGAAACAGAAAAAGGTGAATATACAGTTTCTAAGGAGTGGGGCACAGAGCCGCGTGCCATGCTTGTAACACCAAGCGATATGTTCCGTGACCAGGACACCGTAGATTCCATGCTTAAAGACGTGCTTTTGTACGGCGAGGGTGTCTATACAGATATGCTGCTTTCTTCACAGCGCCACGCAGATGCTTCCTTGCAAACTCTTCTCGATGCTTCTCAAAGAACAGATGCCAAGCAAGAAATTGTCAGCGTTGTGTCTCAGGCGTTTGCAGAAAGTGACGGCGTTGCTGTAGATGAAATCGAAACTGCAATCAACGGTAAGCTTGAGGAAATAGAAGGCAAGCACTGGGATTATGAAAAGGAAGAGCCTGTTCGCAAGGCGGGCAGATGGTCAAGCGGACTTGGTGAAATTTTAAAGGCGTACTACGCCTTAGAGGATTCAAAAAAGGTGCTTGAGGAAATTTCTTCGTTAGAAAAAGAGGCGGATGAGGCAATAGCCGATTACACCAAAAAGGATGAGGAATTAAAGCTCAAAGAGGAGTATTTTAATAAATTCAGCGCTATTGCAAGCAGCCTTACAATTCAAAGTGAGCGTAAAAAAACTATTGCAAGAATCAACAAGGAGCTTGAAAAAATAGCAGAGGTGCTTCTTGAGTGGCCAAAGCTTCAGACTGCCTTAGAAAAGGCAAGTGCATTGCAGAAAGAAAAGCTTGCAAGAGCAATTCTCGAAAAATACGAGGCTGCAAAAGCTCTTGCGGAAGAGAAAAAAGCTGCAGAGTCAGCGCTCAGTAATGCTTTAGTGCCTACCGCCACGGAAATTATGCGGGTGAAAACTGCTGTGCGCGGGGTAGCCTCGCTTGAAAATAAGCTTTGCGGTATGAATATTAAAGCTGCTGTAAAAATGCTTGGCGGTAATTCGGTAGAAATAACCTCACTGCGCACGGGCGAGGTAATTGCATTAGGTGAAACCACCGCTATTACCGAAGCGGTAAAAATTACCGTGCCGGGCGTAATGGAAATGCAGTTATCTCCTGCAAGCGTAGACGTTGCGGGTGTTGAAGCGCAAATAGCAGAGCAAAAAGAAATAATAAACAAAGCATTTGCAAGGTATAAGGTAAAATCTGTTGAAGAGCTTGAAGAGCTTGCCGCTAAAGTGAATTCAGCAAAAGCAAATGCCGAGAAAATAAACAGTAAGTTGGAAATGCTTTTAAACGGTGAAGGCTTTGAGGAGTTAGAGGCTAAGGCAAAGGAGCTTACGGCAGAGGTACGCTCTAAGGAGGCAATTGAAGAGGATATATTTGCTTCTTGCGGTACTGCGGACGTTGCAGCCTTTGTAACAAGAGCAGAAACACTTATTGCAGGTTACTGTGCAGAGTACGCCTCCTTAAGTGAGCTTAAGGCAAGGGCATTCGATTTGCAGGAGGAGCAGAAAAAAGCAAAGGAATCTATTCTTTCTGCCGAAGAGCTGCCAAAGGAATTTACCGACGTAGCTGACCCCGAAGCACACCTTGAAGCTCTTAAGGCGGAGCTGAACAGCAAAAGAAGCCTACGTGAAGCGGCGCTTACCGCAAAAACAGCTGCCGTGAGCAGACTTGAGGGCTACAAGGAAAACCTTCAGGGTGACCCGACTGCAGAAAATGAAAAAGCAGAAAGGGTGTTTGAAGAGGTAAAATCTTTGCTTAACCACTGGAAAAATATTAAAAATGCATTTGAAAAGCAGAAGGAGAGCATGAGCTCAAATCCTATGCAGGATATTGCCGACAGCTTCGCTGAATACCTCGGAATTATTTCGGGCGGCAGAATCGAGTCGGAATTTCCTGATTCGGAAAAGCTTAATATGACAATTTACAGCAATAACAGTCAGCTTGATTTTAACAAGCTTTCAGAGGGCTCAAAGGAAACCGTGTCACTTGCATTCCGCCTTGCGGTGCTTGACCACTTGTTCCCGGAGGGCGGCGGAGTTATAGTTTTTGATGACCCGTTTACCGATATGGATGCAGAGCGTGTTGAACAGTCCTGCAAGCTTATAACAGAATGTGCTAAAAAACACCAGGTAATTTTCCTTACCTGCAACGAGGAGTATTTTAAGCTTCTTTCGGGTAACGAGGTAAGGCTTTAAGAAATGCTTCGCAAAATTGAGAATTAAGAATTTCGGAAGTCCTACGGACTTGAGTTTTAAAATTTCATATAAAAAACGTCCTGTCATTCAAGGTTTATTTCCACCTCGAATAACAGGATGTTTTTTGTTTTTCTTTTTGTAATTCCAAATTACGAATTACGCGACCCAATGAGTCATAGTCGTACAAATGATAAGGTAGGGGAGGGAATAAATCAACTGCCCCTACCCGTGAATTAGAATTTTACTTTTTAACTATTCACTATTACTTCTTACCTCAACCAGCCGTCCCCTGTCTTACCTCTCTTACTTCTTACCTGAATCATCCGTCCGCTTATTTTCTTTAATTATCCTTATAAAATACAAAATAGATACAACAAACATTACCACGGAAAACACCTGAGTTATCCAGAGCGGGCAAGAAAAAAATTCGTTGGTTACTAAATACAAAAAATATATAAACAACCAAACAACATATAGTGTTGTTATTATTTTTCCCATGAATCCAACTCCTCAGCCAAAAATGAACAAACCATCCCTAATCCTTCAAAAGAAATACAAAGACCAATTAACACAGGATGCTTATATATAGCCGCAGCAGCTCCTAATACCCAGCTACATGCATTAAATGTATTTGCCGCTTTTTCTGGTGTTGAAAATCTATCAACAACAAAATCACTAACCATCCGAGATTGTTGCTGTTGTTGCGTACTTTCGAGTTGGTTACTTAATTTATATGCATCCCACAATGCTTCTGCACTTTCTTGAATAGCACTATTTTGTTGTGCTATTATTTCGTTTTCTAACTGTGCAGTCTGTTGATTAATAGCGTTTATTCTGTTAATATAATCAGCCACTTTTTGTGAAAAGGTTCTACCACCGCATTTTTCGCAATCATTCCAAAATTTCCATTGGTGTAAACAGGTTCCACATGGGTCATAACCCATAACCGTATTATTCTCACAATACGCAAACATATTATGTCCAAGCACACCTTGCCCAGTAGTTACATACCCATCCGCATTCAAAAACCTACCAACCTGCGGGTCATAATATCTGCTCTGCAAATAATAAAGCTTAGTTTCTGTATCATAATAATACCCACGATAACGAATAGGGTTAAGGTTTGCTATATGGGTAGGGCTCGTAATATCTGTTCCATTAGCATTTTTCACAGAAAGAACTTTACCCCAAGCATCATATTCATAGCTTGCAACAAGATTTGCGTTCGCGTCGTAAAGAGCGATAATGTCACCTTGATGGTTTGTTAAGGTGTAGTACATATAAAAAGTTGTACCACCATTTGGGGAATAACGAATAGCAGAAAGGTTACCACTTGCATCATAAAAGTAATAAAAAGCTGTGTTTCCACGTTCTTCGTAACGGAGCTGACCGCCAACGTAATGGTAAGCGTGTTTTGTTTCAACGTTGTTTTCGGTAACAACTTTTGTACCGCGAATACCGTCGGAATCATAAGTGTAAGTAACACTTGTTGAATAAGTAAGAAGTGAAGAATTTTTCACCTCTTACCTATTCACTATTACCTCTTACCTCAACCAGCCGTCCCCTGATTGTCATTATCGTGATTGTCGACATTGAACTGTCTCATGTTTTAAAAATAAAGAGCTTTTTCTACTGATTTTGTTTACTGTATCATAATTTAAATTGCAATTAAGGTGTAAGTAAAAATCAAAACCGAAACATAAACAAAATTCAGAACCATGTATTTTACACCAACAATTATTGCGTAGACAATCTCTTATTAATTCTGGTAATTTTGAGATTGGTATTGTTTGCCCATTTTTCCATTGAACACTATTATATATTTCTAAATCTGAAATTTTTAATTTGTGTACATTAGTAAAGTCTAATATACTAACAATAAATTTTATATAATTGTTTTCTGTTTTTTCATATTCCTTTCGGGTTAATTCTTTATTATCAAATATTTTACCGATATCTGAAAAATCTGTCCACTCATCTTTGACGAAAATACCATTCACATAAAACATAGGGTTGTATTTAGAAATTGTATAACAAAAATCCATTTTAATCTCCAATCAAATTTAAATATTCATCATAAGTCCCCATGCGTGTACTTTTACTACTAAGATCTTTTACAGATTTTGCCATTTTCCAGAAACCACCATTATGACTATCTATATCTCTTGCTATGTATGTGCCTTTTTTGGCATTATAATAAATCCTTTGCCCATGTGAAAAGTAATTTGTTTTTTCGTATCCAAGTTGTTTTGCTAATTCAGAAGTGTTTTTAGGATTCGGTACTCCACAGTTTGCATTATGAACAAGAATCGAAGAATACCCTACATAGTAAGTATGAAAATCTTCAACCTCAAAGTTATAAACAGTGATTGGGTTCTCAAGAATTTCATATTGAATTTTTTCAACTATTACGTACTCACCATTATTTAGTACAAGTATATCACCAGCACGAAGGTCTAATGATTCCACCCAACCTTGATTATGTACATAGAAAGGATGTTCTGGGGTTGTTATAATTTCTTCATTGTTTGCAAAAACATGAACAAATTCAGATGTTTCATGTTTGAATGTTTGAACAACTTTCTTTAATGCTTTTTCGCCAGTTTCTGGGTTTTCAGACCAAACA
>JAZOOH010000032.1:0-46809 GCA_045654905.1 Acutalibacteraceae bacterium
CGTGAGCAAAGTGATATGTAGGAATGCCGTCGGACTTAAGAAGAACCTCGTCAATAACGTTTTCGGGCATCTCGATCTTGCCACGAATCATATCGTCAAAGGCAATCTTCTTCTCCTCGTCACCCATTGAGCGGAAACGAAGGACGTAAGGCTTGCCTTCTTTGAGATTCTGCTCAACCTCTTCTATAGAAAGGTCACGGCAACGAGTATATTTACCGAAGTAGCCCGTAATAAGGGCACCCTCTTTTTCCTGAGTTGCTCTGATTTCAGTAAGAGTTTCTGCAGAGCAGAAGCAAGGATAAGCGAGACCCTCTTCTACTAACTTCTTGGCAACTATGTGATAGATGCCTGCACGCTTACTCTGGGTATAAGGTCCGTAAGCACCCGCTTCGGAATCAAAGCCCGTAACACCCTCAGTAAACTCCATACCAAAATCCTTGAAGCCGTCGATAATAGCAGAAACGCCGTCGGCAATCTCACGCTTCTTATCGGTGTCCTCAATTCTGAGATACGCTTGTCCGCCGGAAACGTCCGCCGTAAGCACGTTTACGAGAGCGGTATAAAATGCACCGATGTGAAGATAGCCCGTAGGAGATGGAGCGAAACGAGTAACTCTCGCACCTTCCTTAAGACCTCTCTCGGGATATTTCTCTTCAAGCTCCTCTATCGTGCCGGTCACGTCGGGAAAGAGAAGAGAGGCTAATTTTTTGTAATCGTAATCCATATTTAAAACTCCAATTTTAAGGTGGCAAGAGTAATCCGAATCTGTTTTAAAAAGGCGGATATTTTGCTCACTCTGCGTTAAAATACTCGTTAATCCGAAAGGATTAACTGCGTTTTGTGCCTTGATTGACCAAAAATTCGCACTTTTTAAAATCTCCGACCTCAAGGCGAGGAGATTTCGAGGGATTTTTGCTCAATTTAGGTGCAGTAAGGCTGTCGCCTTACAAGAATAAATTGGGTGAAAAGCACCGAAATATACCGGTTTGAGGCAAGTTCGGATTATTCTTGTCACCTTAATTTAAACAGTAACAAAAGGAAGGTATCCCTATGAAAATTCAGTTGGCGGAATACGTAGCGAATTTTTTGGTTGAACACAATATAACAGATTGCTTCAGCGTGGTGGGCGGTGGAGCTATGTATCTTAACAATGCATTAGGACACAACGAACACCTTAAGGTTACATATAATCACCACGAGCAAGCGTGTGCAATTGCTGCCGAGGCTTATGCAAGACTGGAAAATAAAATTGCCGCTGTTTGTGTTACAACCGGCCCCGGCGGAATTAACGCTTTAAACGGCGTTGCTTGTGGTTGGCTTGACTCAATTCCTATGATGATTATAAGCGGACAAGTCAGATACGACACAACCGCACGCTATGCTAAAACCGCCTGCAATATTAACCTGCGCTCCTTTGGTGACCAGGAGTATGATATTGTTTCGTGCGTTGAGCATATGACCAAATATGCAGTAATGATAGAAGACCCGCTAAAAATAAGATACGTTTTAGAAAAAGCTTATTTTCTTGCTACCACAGGAAGACCCGGTCCTGTTTGGATTGATATTCCGCTTAATTTTCAATCCGCTATTATAGATACCAACGAGCTTGAGGGCTTTTCCCCTGAAAAAGAGGGTATGTCAGCTTTACCCGAGCCTGACAGCCTCACAATTAGTAAGGTTATAGAGGAAATTAAAAATGCAAAAAGACCCGTGCTTTATGCGGGCTACGGAATTCGCCTTTCAAAAGGCTACGACGTTTTCAGAGAGCTTATAGAAAAGCTTAATATACCCGTTGTTACCTATTGGAATGCAATTGATTTAATAGAAAATGAACACGGCTTATACTGCGGTCGCGGAGGCAACATGGGTGACAGACCCGGTAATTTTGCCGTTCAGAATGCAGACTTAATTTTAGCCATAGGCACAAGAATATCAATACGCCAGGTTGGCTACAACTGGAAAACCTGGGCAAGAGAAGCAAAGGTAATAATGGTTGACGTAGATGAAAATGAAATGAAAAAGCCTACGTTGCACGTCGATTTACCAATTCACTCTGATGCAAAGCTGTTCATGGAAAAATTGCTTTCAGCAATTAAGGAAGAAAAATTATTTAAAAATGAAGAGTGGATTTCTGTTTGCAACAAATGGAAAAACGACTACCCTGTTGTTTCCAAAAAGCAATACAATGAGCAAAAGGAAAATGCAAACGTTTATGCATTTATAGACTGCCTTAGTAATACTCTGCCCGAAAACAGCTTAACCGCTGTTTCTAATGGTGCTTGCTGTGTTGCAGGCAGCCAGGCCTACAAAATAAAAAAGGCCTCTCGTTTTATAAACAACAGCGCAATTGCCAGCATGGGCTACGGCTTGCCCGCCGCTATTGGTATGTGCCTTAGTGCAGGTAAACGGAATACTGTTTGCCTTGAGGGTGACGGAAGCATTATGATGAACCTTCAGGAATTGCAAACAATTATAACAAACAACCTGCCAATAAAAATATTTTTAATTAACAATGCGGGCTACCACTCAATAAGACAAACCCAAAACAATTTATTCAGTGATAAAACAAGGGTAGGCATAGGTCCCGAATCTCACGACTTGTCCTTCCCCGATTTTCAAAAGCTTTCCGCAGCATTTGGGTACAATTACTATTCAATAAAAAACAATGCAGAAATGCTTGAAACAATTCAAAAGGTCTTAAAGGAAAACGGCCCTGTTTTTTGTGAGGTCTTTACTGATACCGAGCAAAATTGGGAGCCTAAAAGCAGCACAAAAAAATTAGGGGACGGTAGATTATTCAGTCCTCCGCTTGAAGATTTGGCGCCGTTTTTACCGCGCGAAGAGCTTGAAAAAAATATGTTTATAAAAACAATAGAGCAAGAATAAAAGGAGTTTTTTTATGACTGAGCCTCTTGTGAGCATTCTTATACCTAACTACAATTATGCCCGCTATTTGCCCGAGTGTTTAGACAGTGTTTTAAGCCAGACGTACAACAATATTGAATGTGTTATAAGCGATAATGCTTCAACCGATAATTCTTGGGAAATAATTGAAAGCTATAAGGAAAAATTTAAAAAGCGCGGCTATATTTTTAAAACCTTTCACAACGAAAAAAATATGGGCAGCAGCTTTAACTGCATACAATGCAGAGACAACTCCACAGGTGACTACATCTATTACCTTTGCAGTGACGACTCTATTGAGCCGACGTTAATAGAAAGCGCAATGAATGTATTTGCACGTTCAGATGAAATAGGTCTTGTTATTTTTAACAGAAACGATATGGATGAGAAGGGAATAAAAAAAGAAAGCATCCCTTTTTACAACGAAAGCTGCATAATTCCAGGGGAAGCTCAGGCTGCCGTGTTTATGATGGCAGGAGTTGCTGTTTTTAGTCAATGCATTTATAAAAAAAGTAAATTAAAAATGATTACCAGCTTAGATAAAAATGCGCGTTTCGTTGGCGACTGGTACTTAAACTTCAGAATGTGTATGGTAAGTGACGTTGCATATATAAAGAAGCCTTTATATAACTACCGCCAACACGGCGAGAGCGAAGCTTCTATTTCTATTGACAGCATGCTTGCTATATTCGAAGAATTTGTTATGATAAACGACTTTGTAGATATAGCAAAAGCATTTGATAAAAACGCACCTATAGAAAGATATGATAAAGCCGTAAAAAAAATCGGTGGTATTGCACTACGCTATTCCTACTCCGCTTTAAGAAAAAGCAATATTGAATTAGCACGAAAATATTTAATGCTGAGCTTAGTTTTCGATTACGATTTAATAAACAGTGAGATTTACCAGCTGCTTAACAAGGCAATTTTTAATGACGATTACGAGGGCTTAGAAAAGCTTGAGCTTTTCAGCGAAAGACAAGTTTCCTACGACCCACCGGAGGGCTACGAGAAAATATCTATTTAAATAAAGGACTTAATTTATGAAAAGAGCAATTATAACAGGTGCTACCGGCTCTATTGGTATGGGTTTAATTGAAAAGCTTTTGGAAGAAAACTACGAGATTCTTGTGTTGCTTCGAGAAGGCTCTTACAGAAACGAACGAATACCCGAGCACAAAAGCATTATAAAAAAATATTGCAGTCTTGACCGCCTTTCAACACTTGAAAACGATACAAGCAAACAATTTGACGTAATGTTTCATTTAGCGTGGAACGGTACCACAGGTGAGGCAAGAAACTCACCGGAAATTCAAACACAAAACATTCAATACTCTTTAGATGCTGTAGCTTTGGCAAAAAAATTCGGGTGCAAAAAATTTATTGGTGCAGGCTCTCAGGCTGAGTACGGAAGATGCTCTGAAAAGCTGACACCCAAAACTCCAACTTTTCCCGAAAACTGTTACGGTTACGCTAAGCTTTGCGCCGGTCAAATGACCCGTACACTCGCAAAGCAATTAGGTGTTGAGCACGTGTGGGTAAGAATACTAAGTGTTTACGGACCTTTTGACAGTGACAACAGTCTTGTTGTACCTACAATAAAAAAGCTTCTTAACAACCAGGCGCCCGCCTTTACAAAGGGTGAACAAATTTGGGATTTTCTTTACTACAAGGATGCTGCCGACGCTCTTGTTGCCTTAGCAGAAAGCGGAAAAGACGGTAAAACCTACGTACTTGGCAGCGGAGAAGAAAAAAAACTTTGTGATTATATAGAAACAATAAGAAAAACAGTTAACAATAGCATAACGTTAAATTTTGGGGAAATACCTTACTCCGAAAATCAAATAATGTTTCTTTCAGCCGATACCTCTGAAATCACAAAAGATACAAATTGGGAAGCGAATGTTAACTTTGAAAACAGCATTAAACTCATAGTTAACACCATTAATAAAGACTAAAAAAAGTTGACACAAATACTGTGTCAACTTTTTTACATTATTGATGTATTTAATGCAATATCATCTATTGGCAAAAGTGCGCTATTATCAAGCTTTTGTAGATGATAAAACTCCTTGCCTTCTCTAAATCCTAACTTCACCAAATCAGCTTCAATTTGTTTAGAAGCATCTGAATAATATTTGTTAATTGCTACTATAACTACACATTTATCCTTATCCAATTGTTGAAGCTTAGAAACAGGGTAAATTTCAAAGCCGTTATATCTTATTACCGCCGCTTTTTTACCTATTCCATTATTAACAAAAAAGCAGTTTTTGTAAGATTTAATAATTTGTCTGTATCTTATGAGCATCTGATACCCTTGACCACCTGCACCATAAATAACCAATGTTGTATCACTGGGTTTTTTGCCTGTAACATAATGCAAAAAATTATCCCACTCATACTTTTCTTGTAAATATTTTTGTTTCTGCTGATATGATAAATAAGATACGAATTCCCCGCTATAATATGGGACAGTTTGATTATTTTCAAAAAAACTGTCAACCTTTTTAACTTTCTTTTCAAACAGTTGTTTATACTCAACAGTTTTATAATTACCATTAAACGTATTCTCTAATTGTGTAATTACGTTACTTATGATTTCCTCTTTCAGCCACTCTACGTCTTTCGTACCGCAATTGAAATCTATGCTTTCCCATTCATTGGGAGTGTACACATGAACTAATTCGTCATATCCACTAAATCTATCATCCTTAACCTCCCTCATTACAACAACAGGTATATTCATTGCTATACACGGCAATGCAACATGTAATCTCGAGGTTATCACCAATTTAGCATTATCAGAAAGTTCCTTTAAAACTGCACTTGCGATATTTAATGTAGAATCAACATCCTTATCTGCTTCATCAAAATCCTGTGTTTTATAAACCAGCAAATCTTTAAATTCATCAGGTATGTATGCTTCTGCCATTTCAGGAACATCTATAGCATAAACTTTTTCGAGGTTAGATTTTTGCTCGCGTTTTTCAAATGTCAGTGTTACACACCCTGCCATAAAAGCTCTTTTTTCTTCACCAAAAAGATTATTTATACACCTTTTGGTCTCCAAATCCCTTGTGCCGAAAATTGTGTTTTTATATTTCAATAAGTAGCGTAATATTTTTTCATCTGTACAGTATATGCTTGTAAACACAGGAATAATTTTATCTGAAAAAGGGTAAAACTCTTTCTCAAAAACATTAAAATTCCAAAAAAGCGTATTAAAATATGTCGAAATAGGTAAAACTATTTCTTCACCATCATAGCTTTTCAAATCGTCTAATGATATTTTAACAAGCTCTTCGTATTCAATTCCCATTTTTTTGTAAATTCCTATGATAGCCAATGTTTGAAAGGTGTCACCAATATTTACAAAATTTTTATCAAAAACTAAAATACCATACTTCATTTTAACATCCTTTTTAATAAATAAAAACTGAAAAATAGGGTTATATTGAAATACTTTCTTTAATAACCTTTGCCATAGTTCTAAGCATTTCTTCTGTCATACCGGGGTAAACACCTACCCAGAAGGTGTTATTCATAATTCTGTCGGTATTTTTTAAATCACCTACAACGCGGTAACCCTCACCCGATTTTCGCATTCCGTCAAAGCACGGGTGCTTTATAAGGTTTCCCGCAAAAAGCATTCTTGTTTGAACGCCCTTGCTTTCTACGTACTGAACAACCTTATTTCTATCTACGCCGTCCTTGCAGGTTATAAGAAAACCAAACCAGCTCGGGTCAGAATTCTCACAAGCAACCGGAAGAATAAGCTTTTCCTCGCAATCCTTTAAAAGCTCTTTTAAAATTTTAAAGTTCTTTTTTCGTTTTTCTACAAACTCTTCAATTTTGTCTAATTGAGCACAGCCAACGGATGCCTGCAAATCTGTAGCCTTTAGGTTGTAGCCGAAGTGAGAGTAAACGTATTTATGGTCATAGCCTAACGGAAGCTCACCGTATTGCTTGTCAAATCTGTGTCCGCACAAATTATCACATCCGGAGGTACAAACACAGTCTCTTCCCCAGTCTCTGAAGGAAAGCATAATTTTAGCTAACAAAGGGTTGTCTGTGTACACTGCACCGCCTTCACCCATTGTCATGTGGTGCGGCGGGTAAAAGCTGCTTGTACCAATATCACCAATTGTTCCCGTATATTTTTCTACACCGTCTATAATGTATTTTGAGCCTAAGGCATCACAGTTATCTTCAACAAGCCACAAATTATGCTTTTCACAAAATTCCTTTATTGTCTTTAAATCAAACGGATTTCCGAGTGTGTGTGCCAACATAACGGCTTTTGTTTTACTTGTTAAAGCGGCCTCAAGCTGAGAAACGTCTATATTATACTGCGGAATAGTTACGTCAACAAAAACAGGAATTGCACCAAACTGAATCATAGGTGTAACAGTTGTCGGGAATCCGCAGGCTACCGTTATAACCTCGTCACCGCGTTTTATAGCTCTTTCTCCTAACAGCTCTGAGGTAAGGGTCATAAAAGCAAGCAGGTTTGCGCTTGAGCCCGAGTTTACTAAAAAGCTGTATTTAACACCTAAAAACTTTGCAAATTTCTTTTCAAATTCAGCAGAATATCTTCCCGCTGTAAGCCAGAATTCCAATGCGCTGTCAACTAAATTCACCATTTCATTTTCGTTGTACACTCTTGCTGCATAGGGTATTCTGTCACCCTCGGAATACTCTTTTTTTACGTGAAATTCCTTGTAATAATCTGAAACCAAATCAAGTATTTGTTGTTTAGCTTCATTTTGAGACATATTTTTGAACATCTTATTATCCTTCCGCGTATGTGTTTATTTGATTTGCCATAATTTTATTTATATCATCGTTACTAATATATGCTTTAGACCACTCGACTGTATAAGCTATTGCTTGTTGAACGTCAAGCCTTGGCTTCCAATTGAATTTGCTTTTAATTAAGGAGCAATCCAATTTTAAAAAGTTTGCTTCGTGAGGAGCATTTTCTTCACTCACGTTTTTCCATGTGCAATCCCCGCCCCAAGCATCGCAAAAGCTTTGAACAAGCACGCCTGTTGTAACACAATCCTTATCATCAGGACCTACGTTGTAGCAGCCTGCAAGCTCTTTTGACTCATACTGCCTTGCGGCAATCATTAAATATGCAAAAAGCGGCTCTAAAACGTGTTGATACGGTCTTGTAGAATATGGATTTCTAACAATAATCGGCTCATTTTTTTCTGCAGCGCGTACACAATCGGGAATTATTCTGTCCACTGCAAAATCGCCGCCACCTATAACGTTACCTGCACGCGCAGTTGAAATTGCTACTCTGCCATCCTGGAAAAAGCTGTTTTTGTAGCTGTACGTAACAAGCTCTGAGCAAGATTTGCTGTTGGAGTACGGGTCAAAGCCGTTTAATTCATCAACCTCTCTGTAGCCCCAGGACCACTCGTTGTTTTTGTAAACCTTGTCCGTTGTTACGTTTAAAAATGACTTTACACTTTCACAATTACGAACACACTCCAAAACATTTACCGTTCCCATTACGTTGGTTTCATAAGTGTAAACAGGGTTTTTGTAGCTTTCACGTACAATTGGCTGTGCCGCCAAATGAAAAACTATTTCCGGCTTGAATTCCTGAAAAACAGAATTAAGCTTTTCGTAATCGCGCACGTCACCTATAACAGACTTAATTTCCTCGTTAATTTTTGTTAAGTCAAATAAGTTTTTAGTAGTTGGCGGCAGGAGTGCATAGCCTGCAACCTCTGCGCCTGCAATGGTAAGAATTTTGCAAAGCCACGTACCCTTAAAGCCCGTGTGCCCCGTTACCAAAACACGCTTACCCTTATAGAATTTCAAAAAATCAGTCATGTTCCCACACCATCCAAGGAGCTTCGTTTCTCTTTATAAGATTTTCAAGATAAATTTTATCTCTTAAAGTATCCATACACTGCCAGAAGCCGTCGTGCTTGTACGCACCAAGCTTTCCTTCCTTTGCAAGTGTTTCAAGAGGTCTTCTTTCAAAAATCAAGCCCTCTTCATCTGTAAGGTAGTTGAAAACATCAGGCTCAACAACCATAAATCCGCCGTTAATCCAGCCGCCGTCTTCCTTGCCTTTTTCGGTAAATTGGTTAATTGTATCGGTCTCATCAATATCGAGCACGCCGTACTTACCACCGGGTTGAATAGCAGTAAGTGTAACGGTCTTATTAGATTTTTTATGAAAATCTACAAGTGCATTCAAATCAACGTCACTAACACCGTCACCGTAGGTAAGCATAAACGGCTCGTCCCCTATATACTTTTGAACACGCTTAATTCTTGCACCTGTTTGTGCATTTAAACCTGTATCAACAAGCGTAACACGCCAAGGCTCTGCTATGTTATTATGTATAACTATTTTATTTTCCTCTGTAAAATCGAAAGTAATGTCTGAACGGTGCAAATAGTAATCTGCAAAATATTCTTTTATAACATAGCCCTTATATCCGCAGCAAATTATAAAATCATTAAATCCGAATGAAGAGTAATACTTCATAATATGCCATAAAATAGGGTTTTCACCTATTCCAATCATTGGCTTTGGCTTCAAGTGACTTTCCTCGCTTATTCTTGTACCTAAACCGCCTGCTAAAATTACAATCTTCATAACGTCACCCCTGTTTTGTAATAAAATATTCTACAATTATATTATTCTACGAAATAATAAAAACTAAAGTAAAAAGGCGTATGAAAAGCAATTTTCACACGCCCGTTTTTTATTTTACAAATTCTCTTTTTGCGCTTTGGTCAAGCACTGTTACAGTTGCATCCTTAATACAGGAAAGACCGTAGTTAGAGGATACTGTGCCGACAACGCCTACCCAAGTACCGTCCTCAGGAATTTCGCCCTCAAACTGCACCGCTATAGAAATTCTGTTTTCGCCGCCCTCAACGTCTAAATACTTACGGTGAACCCAGTATTCTTTTTTATTGTTACCAATGCTCACGGTTTCAAACACACCTTCAAAATGAATTGTGTTGCCTTCAAAGCAGTTTGGCTCTACTAAGCCTGTATTTTCGTGCTCCTCGCCCTCGTGGTCGTGCTTGTGGTAGGATTCCTCAATTGCAAGCATCCAGTCGATGTACATTTCGTCGGTAACCTCAATATCTATTACGCTCGGGTCACTGTCCTTAACAAGCGCCGCTTCCTTGGCAGCAATTATTTCTGCCTCTAAACGGTCCTGGTAGCTGTTTTCCTGCGCAACTGTGTAGGCAAAGAAAACACCAAGAGCAACAATAAAAGCCAAAAGAATACAGCCGTTTATTATGGTAACCTTCTTTTTAAAGGCAGCATCTGCAACGTCAGATTTTTTAGCCTTTTTGGTTTCAGGCTTTTTGGTTTTAGTTTTGTTTTTAGCCATATTATTCACCCTTAAAGAATTGTGGAAGGAATGCCTTGTGAGCAGCCTTCATTTCTTCGTAGCAGGATTTTGCCTGAGCAAAATCACCGCAGAGCGGATGAAGCATAAGTGCGTTAAGCGCATCCTCATCTGAGCCCTTAATAGCAGCCTCAACAGTATATTTCTCATAAGATTTAACTGTTCTCATAAGGCTGATAATATGACGGTTATTAAATTCATCAATTGCTACCGGCTTTGCGCCGTCTGCACCGATAACCGCTGCAATTTCAACAATATCGTCATCATCCATAAACTTAAGTGTGCCGTTGTTTTTAATGTTTACAACGTGTACCTCTTGCTTATCGTTTGCAATAGCGTCTATAAGAGAAACTGCTGCAAGTGAATACTTGTAGCCACCGCGCTCCTCAAGAAGTGCAGGCTTAATAACAAGCTCGTTGTCACTATATAATTCAAGAAGCTGCTCTTCAATTTCCATGCACACCTGAGCACGGCTTTTTGAGCCTGCCTTTAAATGCTGAAGCTTTGCCTGACGGCTGTAGTAATATTGAAGATAAGATGACGGGAAGCCCTTGCAAGCGTTAAGGCATTCCATATCGAAGCCGTCGTCGTGAATGTTTTTCATAACGGTTGGTGCAAAGTCGTCGTCAAATATTTTATCAATATTCTCCACACCGTTTACCTTAACAGAGGTAATCCAGCTTAAGTGGTTAAGACCTAAATAAGTAATTTTTGCATCCTCACCTACCGCAGCCTTAACGTCATCTATCATAGCTATAGGCACGTTACAAAGACCCATTGTTTTAACGTTGGTGTGGTTAATAAGGAATTCAGAAATAATTCCTGATGGGTTTGTGAAGTTAATGAGCCAAGCGTTTGGACAAATTGCTTCAATTCTTTCTGCAATGTGAGCCATAACAGGAATTGTTCTGAGAGCCTTAAAGAAGCCGCCAATACCCGTTGTTTCCTGACCGATAAGGTCGTGCTTTAAAGGAATAGACTCATCTATGTGTCTGCAAGGAAGCTTACCAACACGAATTTGTGTAACAACAAAGTCTGCACCCTGTAATGCTAAATCAAGGTCATCTGTCATTACAACCTCGCAGTCAATGCCTGCACTTTTAAGCATACGAACACAAAGAGAGCCAACAATTTCTCTTTTTCTGTCATCAATATCCATAAAAGCAACTCTTTTAAGCTTTAATGAATCCTTTGCTTCAATAAATCCGTAAATAAGCTCGGGGCAATAAGTACTACCTGAGCCTATAACCGTAACGTTGATTTCTTTCATTTATATCAGTCCTTCAAATAAAATTCAGATTAATCTTCTAACAGCCAGTTAATGCAGCCTGTTACAGGTGCTGCTGTAAGCTTAATAAAGTTAAATTTTTTGCTTGTTCTTTGGTGTAAAAGCTCACCCATTCTGTTTATGTAAATATCGGACGGAAGCTTAGTGTGCATTGAGCCGGAAAGCACAACGTTTACTACGTCTTCATCAAACTGCATTTTTTTAACGTGGCCGCCAATGAAATCCGCACCGCGCTGAGCCATTTCCTCAATAACCTCAAGTGCTGCTTCATCACCGTTGTTTGCTGCATCAAAGAAGCTTACTATAAGAGTACGAATGAATGCTTCGCTCTTTTCCTCATCCTCAATAATCTGAATTGAATCAAGAAGAGTTTCTCTGTCCTTAATGCCAAGCTTTTCTGTAAGAGCAGCTGTTATTTTGCTTTCTCTTTTGCCTAAGCAAACATCATCATAAACAATTCTGAATGCCTCGTAAGCAACCCAATGGCCGTTACCCTTGTCACCCGAAAGGCGGTCAAAGCCACCAATCTGAAGCATCTCACCACGGCTGTCTATTGAGTTGCAGCAAGTACCCGTACCACAGTTGTAGCCAATACCTGCACCCTTTTTACCGCCAGCCTTTATAACAATAAAGCCGTCGTTGTAAATTCTGAAGTTTTTAAGACCGCGCTTTGTTAACTCCTCACACATAGCGTCGTGCTGGTATGGGTGGTCAATACCTGCAAGGCCCATAAGCATTGCAGTAATATCATCACGAGATTTGCCTGTTTTTGCAAGAAGAGCATCTACACCTGCAGTAATAATATCTGCAGCCTGAGGGAATGAGCCCTCCATATTTTCGTGGTTAGATGCAGGGCCCTCGTGAAGCTCTAACATATTTTTATTTTCATCAAAAAGTGCAAATGCGGTCTTCGTGCCGCCGCCGTCAACACCAATATAAAATTTCATAATTATTTCTCCGAATTATTTAAATTACTTATTTTCTTTATGCTCTTCGCTTACTTCGCAAACCTCGTTTAAGCAGTAGGTGCCTTTTCTGTATGGCTCGCGGTCAATCCACTTACCGTTTGTAAAGTCAGGCACAGCAACCGGTGCACCGCCTAAAGCTACAGATTGCTCCGAAAGGCAGGTAACTGCCATCCAAGCAGCAGTATCGTAAACGTCTATAGGTGAGCTACCATGATAAAGGCTGTCCACAAAAGCAGAAAGCACTAAGAAATCCATTCCGCCGTGACCTGCTTTAATGCCGTCGTTTTCATAAGCTAACCATAACGGATGCTCGTACTTTTCTCTCCAGGTCTTAAAGCTGTCCCACTCGTGCTGCTTTTCTGACTGACCCTCTATGTAAATTCTGCCGTAGCCGTCAGGAGCTTCCTCGTAAATACCTTTTGTACCTTGTACCATATAATCTCTTGAATATGGTCTTGGTAAGCAGCAGTCGTGATTTAAAGTAATAGTTTCACCGTTTGCACACTTAATAATTGTAGTTGTAACGTCGCCGCAATTAAAATCTGTGCCGTAAAGGTCGTAATCCTCACCCTTGTTTTCCTTTATCCACACGTTAAGCCCCTTAGATTTGCTTGAGAATGATGAAAGTGTAAGGAAACGGTTGCCGCGGTTAATTCCTATAAGCTTTGCAATAGGTCCTAACTGATGTGTAGGATAAAGCTCACCGTTACGCATCATAAAGTTAAAGAGTCTGCCGTGGATATTTTCACGACCTAATGAAATTTCATCTCTTAAATCGTGACGATAGCCACCCTCAAGGTGAATAATTTCACCTAAGAGACCTTTTCTTACCATATTGAAAACAGCCATTTCGTTTCTGTCATAGCAGCAGTTTTCGAGAAGCATACAAATTTTGCCTGTTTCCTCACTTGTTCTTACTAATTGCCAGCACTCCTCAACAGAGGCAGCGCCGCCTACCTCCATAGCTACGTGGCAGCCTGCTCTCATAGCATCAACAGCTATGCGAGAGTGAGTTATCCAGGTAGTGCAAATTACAACCGCATCAAGCTCCTCGTTTGCGAGCATTTCTTTATAATCAAGGTAAGCCGTTACAGGGTATTCCTTGTTGTTTCTACCCTCTACAATTTCAATACCCTTTTCTGCTCTTTCTACAATAAGGTCACAAACTGCAGGGACTTTTACACCTTCTACCTGAAGAAGTAAATCGAGCATACCTGAGCCTCTGCCGCTTATGCCTACGAAACCGATTTTCTGAATTTTTCTGCCCATAAAATATCACCTACTAAAAGAAATAAACAATAAGAATATTTTAGCACACTCTTTTATTTTTTTCAATGCTAATATGACTTTTTATTTTAAAATATTAAAGATAAAAAGGCTCTGCCATTTACTGAAAATGACAGAGCTTTTCTTTTAATCTGTGAACTCAATAAAATTGTAGCTTTCGAGAATTTTAAAATATTTTGCTAATCTTTCGTAGAGTGGCTCTGCCTTTTCACCAAAGTGCTCCTTTACCAAAATGCCTAATTCCGTTATAGTTTTCTCACCATCTAAAAGCGGCCACAGAAAACTGCCGTTTTCATCTAAGTGAACGTACGAAATTTTAGGCTTTTTGAAAAGCTTTTGAGCCACCGTATTGAAAAACCCCGTGTTTTCGAGTGCCAAGGTTACCTTGCCCTCTTCGTTTTGCTCCCAGGAAAGCTCTTTTTTTCTTACGGGCTTTTTCTCAAGATAGTTTTCGTCTATTATTTGTTTCTTAGCCATTTTTTGCCTTCTTTTCCTTTTTGAAAACAGTGAACATTAAAAGTGAAAGAATTACAAGACCGAATACCACAAGGCTTAATACCTGAGCAATACCTGAAGATAAGCCTAATTTAGCGGACAGGTCTATTACCTTATCGAAGCCGAAAATAGCAAGTATAGCAAGAACAATACCAACTAAGCCTTCACCTGCAATCATACCTGAGCAGAAAAGAATACCGTTGTTTGTTGTTTTAGTCTTTTTAGCCTCGTCACCCTTAAGCTTGTCGAAAGCAAGACGAATAAGACCGCCTACCATAATACAAGCATTAAGGTGAACAGGAAGATAAATACCAATAGCAAACGGAAGAACAGGGACACCTAAAATTTCCACTACAATTGCTATAAGAGCGCCAATTATAATGAGAATCCACGGTAATTCACCGCCCATAACGCCTTCTACAATCATCTTCATGAGTGTTGCCTGAGGTGCTGCAATTTCCTCTGAGCCAAAGCCCCAAGCAGTATCAAGCAGATAAAGTGTACCGCCAATTGCAAGAGCAGATGCAACTACACCAACAACCTCACCTATTTGCTGTTTTTTAGGTGTAGCACCTAAAAGGTAGCCCGTTTTAAGGTCTTGTGAGGTATCGCCCGCAATAGCAGCAATAATACAAATAACTGAACCTATTGCAATAGCGCTTTCCATACCGCCTGCAATACCTGCAGGTGTATTATCCACTGTCATTTTAAGAACTAAGGTTGCAATAAGAAGAGTTGCAATAGCCATACCTGAAACGGGGTTGTTGCTGCTGCCGACTAAGCCAACCATTCTTGAAGAAACAGTTGCAAAGAAGAAGCCGAATACAACAACAATAATTGCGCCTATTAAAGAAATAGGAATAGCAGGCACAAGCCATACAAGTAAGGTTAAAATTGCAATAACAATAAGAACAATTTTAATGTTTAAATCCTGCGCGGTACGAAGGTTGCTTGTAGCGCCTGCACCCTTCATGCTCTTCATAGCGCCCGTAAAGGTGCTTATAATAAGCGGAAGAGATTTAATAAGGCTTATAATCCCGCCTGCTGCAAGAGCACCCGCACCAATGTAACGGATGTAAGAGCCCCATATACCTGAAGCACCGCTTGCTGCGTAAATTTCACCGATTGTCTCTGTAGCAGAAGGATACATAACAATATTTTCACCAAAGAGAACAATAAGCGGAATTAAAACCATCCAGCTTAAAACACCGCCGGCAAACATATAGGAAGAAATACGCGGACCACAAATAAAACCAACGCTCATAACAGCAGGGTAAATTTGTGTACCGATTTCACCTGCAAAGCCCTTAAAGCGTAAAGCAACCTCACCGGGCACAGCCTTTAAGCCGTCTATAATAAATTTGAATGCAGCGGCAAAGCCCATACCTGCAAAAACGGTAGAAGCGTTTGAGCCACCCTCCTCACCTGCTAAAAGAACCTCTGCACAAGCGGTTCCCTCGGGGTAAGGCAATACGTTGTGCTCCTTTACAATAAGTGCGTTTCTTAAAGGAATCATAAAGAATACACCTAAAAGACCGCCTAAAAGAGCAATAACGGTAATTTCGAGCATATCGGGCTTGTCCATTTTACCCTCGTTAGCCCAAAGGAAAAGCGCAGGTATAGTAAATATAGCACCTGCTGCTACAGACTCACCTGCAGAGCCGATTGTTTGTACAATGTTACTTTCGAGAATTGAATTTCTTCTTAAAATTACACGAATAACGCCCATTGCTATAACAGCCGCAGGAATAGAAGCGGAAACCGTCATACCAACTCTTAAGCCTAAATAAGCATTTGCTGCACCAAATACAACTGCCAAAATGACACCCATAATAATAGAGGTTACTGTAATTTCGGGCGTAATTTTATTAGCAGGAATATATGGCTTGAATTCTTTTTTACTTTCCATAAAAAGCTCCTTACTAAAAATAAATACTCAAATATCTTACCATTATTTTATTAGTATTGCAAGTTTTTTATTTTTTAATTAAAAAACAAAAACGTTGTGTTTTAATAAACACAACGTTTAACTATTTTTGCGGTTATTAATTTGCACCAAGGTCGTGCTCAGAATTGTCGCACTTAACGGTAACCTTAATTGAATCGGTTGAGCCTATGCTTATGGTTGCAGTTAATTTATTCGGCTTTTCCGGACAAACAGGAACAGTCTGGAAGGAGGCTTTTATTGTATCAATTGTTATAACCTCACCGGAAAAATCGCTTAAGCTACCTTGCTTTTCAGTAATGCTTGCAGGGTCACCGTCTTGCGCACCCGAGGCAAACTCAATTACTACAGGACCGCCTGTGCCGCTGATGTTATGCATAGAAAACTGATTTGTAATACCGCCTAAAATTTGCCTTTGGTTGTCAAGGCAGGTTTTTTCGCGGGCGTTGCTTGTAACTGAGTTGTAAATAGGCACGGCAACAACAACTAAAATTGCCATTATAACAACAACAATCATAAGCTCAACGAGTGTGAAGCCCTTTTTAGTCTTAAAAAAATTAAACATTTACGAACATCTCCTATTACAAAACGAGAAACTTCCGTAACTCTATGTTTAATAATAGCACAGTTGTTAAATTTTGTAAATAGGTAAATAAAGTTTTTTTTAAATAAAGAAAATACACGGTACCCTTTCGGGCACCGTGCACTGTAAGTACTAATTCAAACTACTATTATGCAGTAAGCTTATGCTTTGCATTTGTTGTCTGAAGTGAGCAAGCTGTTGTGATAGTTGGCATACCACCTGTAACAGCTGTAACTGTAACTGTGATAACACCTTCCTGAGCACCGCAAACAGGGATTGTCTGGAAAGAACCTGTGATATCTGTTGCAGACCATGCAGCAGAGAAAGCAGTTACATCATTAGCTGTGAGTGTGATTGTTGGCTTCTCATCAGCATACTGTGTTGTGAATGTGAGAGTACCTGTACCTGTAACGCCCTTATCCATGATAATGGTGTTGAGGTTTGAGATAAGTGTTCTCTGGTTGTCAAGGCAAGTTTTTGCTCTTGCGTTATCTGTAACTGAATTGTAAATCGGCACAGCAACAACAACGAGGATAGCCATGATAACAACAACGATCATGAGTTCAACGAGTGTGAAACCTTTTTTGCTCTTCATAAATTTAAACATTTACGAACAACTCCTTTTCTAAAAATAAAATTTTGTTTTTCCTCATATACCAAAGCCGAAGCCTTAATATACTCAGCCGGGGCGCTTTCCCCTCAAGAAAGTGGGAATATTCCGTAACTCTCTCTGTCTGTATACTACCACATTCTTTTTCGTTTGTAAAGAGTTTTTTCAAAAAAATTTATTTTTTTCGAAAACTTTTGTGAAAATTGCTTTGTTCGAATTATTTTTTCGTGAGCACCTTTTATTTTATTTCTGCAATGGTAACGCCGTTTTCGCCCTCGCCAAACGTACCAAGACGGAAAAAACGCACTCTCGGGTCAGACCTTAAATAGCTTGTTACGGCACTCCTTAAAGCACCTGTACCCTTACCGTGTATTATGGTGCACTCATTAAGCCCCGACATAACAATATCGTCTATAAATCTGTCAAGCACCAGAAGCGCCTCGTCTACCATTAAGCCCCTTAAATCGCAACGGTTGTTTACGTCCTTGCTTGCTCTGCTTTCAACAGAATTTTTTCTTGTGCTGCTTTTTGGCTTTTCCTTTTTCTTTTCCAAAAGCTTTAAGGAGTCTTCGCCCACACGCATTTTAAGCATACCTGCCGTTATTTCTACGTTGCCCTTTTTATCCTTAAGAGCAGTAACCACGGCATTTTTGCCAATTGTTTTGCAAAAAACGTCGTCCCCCACCTGAAGCTCACGCGGTAGCACGTAGCCCTCGTCGGTATCTATATTTTCCATTACGGGGTTAACAGCATCATCTATAGCGTTAAGGTGTGTATTAACAGCAGAACGCGCTTTTCTTAAAAGCTCACTTGCGTCCTTGGTAGCCTTTGTTTCTTTTTTAAGCTTTTCTATTTCTGCCAAAAGAGAATTAGCTTCTCTTCGTGCCTGCTCTACAATTCTCAAAGCCTCGCCCTTGGCATTTTCTATTTCCTTGTCACGTCTTTCCTGCGCTTCACTTAATGCCGCGCGTGATTTTTCACGCTCAAGAAGCGCCGCTTCCTTTATACGCTCTGCTTCCTTTTTTTCCTTTTCCATTTGAATGCGGCTTTCCTCAAGACGGTCCACCACGTTTTCAAAGCGCACACTTTCAGAAGAAACAAGTGCTTTTGCCTTTTCTATTATACCCTTTTCAATTCCCAACCTTTCAGAAATTGCAAAAGCATTTGAACGACCGGGCACACCAATTAAAAGGCGATACGTAGGTCTTAAGGAATTTACGTCGAATTCGCAGGAGCCGTTTTCCACTCTTTCAGTTTCAAGAGCGTACGCCTTTAATTCTGCATAGTGTGTTGTTGCCGCTATTTTTGCACCCTGCAAGCGCAGCTTTTCTAAAATAGCCATAGCAAGCGCGGCGCCCTCAACGGGGTCTGTGCCCGCACCTAACTCATCTATTAAAACAAGTGAGCGCTCGTTTGCGATTTTTAAAATATTCACTATGTTAACCATGTGTGAAGAAAAGGTAGAAAGCGACTGCTCTATGCTTTGCTCATCACCAATATCAGCCAAAAGGTCATCAAAAACAGAAACCTCACTGTCATCACCGCAGGGCAGCATAAGGCCGCACATAGCCATAGCCGAAAGCAAACCGAGTGTTTTTATTGCAACCGTTTTACCGCCGGTGTTAGGGCCGGTTATAACAAGGGTGTCAAACTCCTTGCCAAGACGAATATCTGTTGCAACAACCCTTTTAGGGTCAATAAGCGGGTGCCTTGCCTTGTTTAAATTTATAACGCCCTTTGCGTTAAGCTTTGGCATTGTTGCATTCATTTTATAGGCAAGCTGCGCCTTACTGAAAATAACGTTTATTTCCACAGCGCACTCGTAGCTACCCTTTATTTCATCAAAAAAGCTACCTGCAAGTGAGGAAAGTTCGTAAAGAATTCTTTCAATTTCCTGCGCTTCCTTACCCTTTAAAACACGAATTTCGTTATTAGCCTCGACAACGCCTGCAGGCTCAACAAAAACTGTTGCTCCCGTAGAGGAGGTATCGTGCACAAGTCCCGAAACAGCCGCTCTGTGCTCACTTTTAACAGGCACCACGTATCTGCCGTTGCGCTGAGTTATTATTGCATCCTGCAGCACACTTTTAAGACTTTGCGAGCGTATTATTTTCTCAAGCTTTTCCCTTACGGTGTTTTCCTGATTTTTAATTTTTCTTCTTATGCTTGCAAGCTCCGCCGAAGCATTGTCACTCATTTCGTCTTCACTTAAAATTGCCGTAAAAATTCTTTCTTCTAAAAATTTATTCGGCATAAGTGAGGAAAAATAAATATCAATACTCATTGGGTCTTGTCCGTTGCCGTCACGCCATTCGTGCAAGGCTCTTACAGCTCTGACGGTGCCGCCTATATCAAGCAGCTCCTTCATGGTAAGCATAGCTCCCGCCTTTGCACGGGCTAGCGCATTGCTTACGTTTTTTAATCCGCCAAAGGAAGGTCCGCCGTACTTTGCCAAAAGCACGTAGGCATCCTCCGTCTTTTTAAGTAAATCGGCAACAAGCTGTAAATTCGTTTCAGGTCTTAAGCTTAAAATCGCCTCACGAGCATCCTCATTGCACGCTCTTTCAGCAACCATTAAAAGCACCTTATCCAGCTCAATTGCCTTTAAATGTCTGTTCATTTCGTTCATTTTATTAATCCTTGATAGTGTTATAAAAATCGAGTGTTTTAAACTTTCTTTCCGTTTTATTAAGTAAATAATCCTCTGTAAGGTATTCAAAAGCCTTTAAATTTTCATCTGAAATAGTAAAGGAGAAGATTTTTTCAAAATCTGAAAGTGCTACGTACCGCATTGCTTTAATTACCGAGCTTGAAGCCTTAAAGGCTGCAGCCGGCGCACAATTTTCGCAATATATTTTACCGCTTTCCTTTTCAAAGCCCATAACGGCAGTTTCGTACTCACCGCAATTAAAGCAGCCCACAAGCTGCGGCATATACCCTGCAAGCGACATAAGCCTGAACTCTGTTACCGCTTTTATAAAGGAGGCTGTTTTTTTCTCTGCCTTAAGCAGAAACAATGAATTGAGAAAAAGTCGGAGAATTTCCTCCGACTCGTAGTCCTCTTCACAAAATTCGTAAGCTAATTCACACAAATACTGTGCCAATGCCATTTTTATTACGTCGTTGCGGAGCTCAAAGAAAACCTCTTTTACCTCTGCCTCCTGCACCGCGTAGGCATCTTTTGTTTTATTAAACGTAAATTCGGAATATGTAAGAAGTGCAGTAGCAGAAAGCTTTTTACTGTTTGCCTTTTTTGCACCTCTGCAAAACGCCTTAATTAAACCGTGTTTTGCTGTAAGAACAGTAATTAAACGGTCGTACTCACCTACACTCTGTTCCCTTATTACTAATCCCGAAGCGCTGATTTTTTCCATTTTCAGTCAACTCCATAGGTGGTGTCATTTGTGTTACCTCGGCTTCCATACCGTTAACGCTTTTAACGTGATTTTTGTAAGCCAAATAGTCAGAGACCTTACCCTCTCGGGTGAATTTGTCCCAAAGCACCTTGCCCTCCATAAAAACATATCCCTTCAAAGCTATTTGTTTTTGTTGTGATAATAGTTTATTCAGAAGCTATGCTTTTATGTGCGGATTTCCGCTTTGTAATTTGTAAACTTTTTACATATCTAAACCGAAATTATGAATTATGCCTTCTCTGTTACGCCAGCCCTCTTTGACCTTTACCCAGCACTGAAGATTTATTTTGCAGTCAAAAAACTCCTCTAAATCCTTTCTTGCGCTTGTGGAAACCGCCTTAAGCATTGAGCCGCCCTTGCCTATTATAATTCCCTTGTGGCTGTCTCTTTCGCAATAAATTATTGCTTCTATATCAATAATATCGGCACCCTCGCGTTCCTTCATGCTTTCAATGGAAACTGCTATGCCGTGCGGAATTTCCTCGTTTAATCTGTAAAGCAGCTTTTCGCGTATCATTTCAGCAGCAAGTACACGCTCAGGCTGATCTGTAAGAGTATCCTCCGGAAAGAAAAACTCTGACTCAACCGCTAACTTATTAAGCTCGTCCTTAAGAGCCTCCATACCGTCACCGTTCTGCGCAGATACAGGTACAACCGCTGTAAAATCGCAAAGACGTGAAAGCTCAAGAATTCTTTCCATAAGCTCTTCCTTTTTTGAAAGCACGTCTATTTTATTTATTGCAAGTATTACAGGAATTTTTTCCTTTTTGAGTCTTTCAAGCAACTCAATTTCGGTAGGTCTTATTTCGCCACGGCTCTCTGTAACAAAAAGGCAGGAGTCAACGCCCGAAATAGCATCATCTACCGATTTAATCATTTTTTCACCTAACTTTGTTTTAGGCTTATGATATCCGGGGGTATCGGTGAAAACAAGCTGAATGTCATTCTCAGTTAAAACGCCCATTATTTTTGTTCTTGTGGTTTGCGGTCTTGATGATACTATTGCAATTTTTTGACCTAAAAGTCTGTTTAAAATAGAAGACTTACCAACGTTTGGTCTGCCTACAATAGCAATAAAAGCAGTTTTTCTGTTTCCCATTATTTTTTCTTACCTCTGATAAATTTCACAAAATTTCCGAATTTAAAAATAAACAACAAAGCCGGCACAAAGCTTATTACTAACAATACAAAGCTTAACGGCTCTGACACGTAATGGTTAAATAACAAGCTAAAGGCTTCCTTTTGAAGCATTATTATTACACCAACTACGACTGAAAAAATTGCAAACACCAGTACAGCGCCCGCCGCTGCATCCTTTGATATTGCAATTGTGTTTTTTCTTTCTTTAGATACGGTATCATCTGCTTTTTCTATGCCGGTGTTAATAAGCTCACCGCCTAACACCAACGCGCAGGATAAAAGCAAGCAGCAGAATTCTGCTTTAGATATTACAAAAAAGTCGTACCGTACTAAGAAGTAGAACATATAACTCATGCAGGTTATATGAATTCTGAAATTCCTCTCATTACAAACAGCCCACATAATACCCTTGAAGGCATAAAGAAAGCTTTTTGCAAGACTTTTAACATCCTTCATAAAAAATTATTCCTCTTCCTCATCCATATAATAGGAATTGTTTCTTTTTAAGCCAAGCTCTGTTAAAACACGCTCTTCCTTTTCGCGCATACGAACCTCTTCCATGCCGCCGTTTACGTGGTCGTAGCCTAAAAGGTGAAGCATTGAATGCACTGTTAAAAAGCCTATTTCTCTTTGAAGAGTGTGACCGTAGCTTTTTGCCTGACGTACTGCTGTGGGTATTGATATTACAATATCACCCAAAAGGCTTGCTCCCGTATCGTTATTTTTGTCGTACACGCCGTTTTCACCAAGCGGAAAGGATAAAACGTCTGTACTGCTGTCAACGTCACGATACTGTTTATTAAGAGTATGTATTCTTTCATCATCCACAAAGGTTACGCTTACCTCTGCAGGCTCACTGAAGCCCTCGTAATGAAGGACTGCATTGCAGCACCTTCTTACAAGAAGTCTTACACCTGTTGGGATTTTAACCTCTTTTTGCTCATTTGTGATGATTACCTTTGTCATTTCGCTTCTTTGCCTCCTCATATTTTTCGTATGCCTTTATAATATCCTGAACAAGCTTATGTCTTACAACGTCCTTTTCGGAAAATCTTACAATATCTATTTGATCAATATTTTTAAGCACCTTTGTAACCTCTACAAGGCCTGAGCGCTTACCGTCGGGCAAATCTATTTGTGTAACGTCACCCGTTACAACAACCTTTGAATTAAAGCCCATTCTTGTTAAAAACATTTTCATTTGCTCGGGGGTTGTGTTTTGTGCTTCGTCTAAAATAATGAAGCTGTCGTCCAAGGTACGTCCTCTCATATAGGCAAGCGGAGCTACCTCTATATTGCCTCTTTCCTGATATTTTTGAAAATTCTCTGCACCGAGCATATCAAAAAGAGCGTCGTAAAGCGGTCTCAAGTAAGGGTCTACCTTGCTTTGTAAATCACCCGGCAAAAATCCGAGCTTTTCACCTGCCTCTACCGCGGGTCTTGTAAGAATAATTCTGTTTACTTCCTTTGCTCTGAAGGCATTTACAGCCATTGCCACCGCAAGATACGTTTTACCCGTACCCGCAGGACCGACTCCGAGAACAATAGTATTTTGCTTTATTGCTTCAACGTATTTTTTCTGACCGAGAGTTTTCGGCTTAATCGGCTTGCCCTTGCTTGTTATGCAAATGCAATCGTTAGACATGGTTGAAAGCTTATCCTCATTACCGTCACCCACTAAGGATATTACGTAGCGCACGTTTTGCTCATTTAAAACCTCACCGCGGTTTATGAGCATTAAAAGTCCGTTTATTGCCTTAACGCCTTTTGCAACGTCCTCCGCCTCACCGGTAACCTTTATATCTGAGCCGCGGCTGTGAATTTTAACGCCAAAGGTTTTTTCTATGAGCACTACGTTCTCATCAAAGCTACCAAAAAGGCTTACCGCCTGCTCCATTCTGTCAACATTTATTATTTGTTCGAACATCTTATACTCCATACTTATATATAATTATACAAATCATATTATATCATATTTTTTGTAAATGTCTACTAAAATTTCCAAAAATTTTTGTGAAAAGGTATTAGTTTTTTTCATCATTCCAGGAAAAACTCCTTTTCTTCCGCAATATTTTCCAAGGCGTCTATTTTACAGGTTATTTTCACATTTCCACCCCCTGCTTCTTTCGTATATTTTACAGCTTGAATTTCACAGTCGCCACTGCAATTGTACCGCTTTTTATTCACCGCATCCTCAAGAGCCAGCAAAAGCGCTTGATTTTCCGTAAGTGTTACGTTACTCTCTTCAAATTCCCCTACAACAGCCCACTTAATACCAAACGGAAGCTGTCCGCTCTTACTTTTTAAAAGCATTTCTCCGTTGTAAAGCTCCTCACCTTTACACTTTAAAAACAACGGCAGCTGAGCCCCCAAAGCATATAAGTAGTGCTTATTTTCTGCATTTTGCAAAACAGAGGACTCAACCTCAAGGGCAGACTCCGACTTAAGCGTAGTTTCCGTTTTCGCAACAACCCTTCCCATAGCACGGACTGTTTGTTCACTACCGTCGGCATTTGTTACAACTCCCGAAATAAGCAAGTCACCCTTGACTACCACGTTACCCTCTTTTACAGCATTTGAACCCTTGTGCCCCTCTACAGCAACAATCTGCCCCGCCTTTTTCGCAACTAAATTCATAGCTCTGCTTCCGTCTATAATTTGCGGCTTTTTGCTATTTTCCTTTACCTCTAAAACCGCTTTTGTGCCGAATATATTAAGTGATGCCCATGAAAGGTCGTTATATTCATTAAGAAGCTGCTTTGCTAAATCCTCCGTATCTATTCTGCTTTTCAGCACACCGACCCTCACACCATTGCTTTCAAGACTTTCCATAAGATTTTCTGTTTTAATGCTTTCATTTCCGCTAACCTCAATATTCCACAGCATACATGAGGATAAACCCAAAAATGCACAGGAAATAAAAAGCCCTACTAACACGCCCGCCCTCACCTTGTTATATTTTAAAAAGAAAGGCAGACCTCTTTTTCTTGTTATTCTTACGCGCATCCCCGATTTCCGCGCAACCTTTCTTATATTTTTGTACGCCTTAAGCGATGTACAGGCTTTTACCTTTACACCTGTATTTTGCACCTGCCACAAGGTAATTCCGTTTATGGTACAAAGATTAAGAAAGCGTTCAGCAAAGCCATCTGTCGCTTCAAACTCAACAAATCCCAAGAAAAGTCTTATAAGTTTTATAAGCATACCTAATCACCTAATTCATAAATTCAACAGATACTATTTCGCCCTTAAGCTCAAGTTCCTCGTAAACGTAGGATTCTATTACAAGGTCACGCCCGCTTATTTTAAGCACAAGCTTACCTAAATCCAGCTTTAAAAACTCCTCACAATAATCCACCACACCCTTACAGCCCTCAATTATTGCCTGCTTGTTTCCGTAAAGGACCACGCTCCCCTTAACATTTTCTTCTCTTGCCTGGTTTTTTCTCACGTTTCTCATACTACTCACCTTTTAACACATTTTGTTATATTTTTATGCTGAAGGCTCATAAAATATATTAGAATGTGTGGTGATACCTTGAAGCGTGTATTAAAAAGCACAGCATTGCATTTACCTGCAATTGTTTGTACAGTTACAATTATTGCTTTATTGCTTATTAAGCCTGTTATTGCAAGCAACGGTATTAAAAGCGGACTTAACCTGCTGCTGACAACAATAATACCCTCGCTGTTTCCGTTCCTTGTAGTTTCCTCTTACATAGCCTCCTCAAAATCATTTTCATTGCTTTCACGATTTTTTGAAAGGTCAACTAAAGCGGTTTTTAAGCTGAGTGGTGATGCTTTTATTCCTATTCTTATGGGTGTTCTCGGAGGATACCCCGTAGGCGCAAAAATAACCGCCGATTTATACAAGGCACAGCGCCTTACACAAAACGAGGCTGAAAGGCTTATGTATTTTACGGTGAATTCCGGCCCCGCCTTTACCGTTACCGCAGTCGGTGTAAGTATGCTTAACAGCTATTACTCGGGTCTGATTCTTTTTTGCTCTTGCATTTTAACAAGCCTTACCATAGGATTTTTCTGCAGATTTTTAAGTGATGACAAATTCACTAAAAACGCCACTGAGCCGAATACCGATAAAGCCCTTGCATTTATAAATTCCGTTTCCTCGGGAGCTAATGCAATTATCAATATTTCTGCCTGGGTACTCACCTTTTCCTGCACCTCTGCGCTTATAAATCAATTCAGCTTCAACCACAATTTTGAATTGTTTTTAAACGCTGTGCTCGAGGTTACAAACGGCTGCAGCCTTTGTGCAAAAAGCACATCCTTGCCCGTTATTTCTGCCGTTTTAGGCTTCGGAAGCTTTTCCGTAATCTGCCAAACATCTCCCTTTTTCACGCTTTGCGGGGTAAAGCTTAAAAATTTTATTGCTTCAAGAATTCTGAATGCCGCACTCTCAGCTTTTTTTACGTCGCAGCTGCTTAAATTATTTCCGCAGGCTACCGAAACGGCAATAATTTACACTACAAAAAGCAACGCAATAGGCATCTCCTACACAATAAGCGCTACAATTATTTTACTTGTTATGTGTGTATTTTTCATTTTACAGGTTGATAACCGCAAAAAAGTGTGTTAAAATGTCTTAGAGGTGTTTATATGCGTAGCATTTTTAAAAAAGATATTGACCCACAATGTGCATATTGTGAATACGGCACTACTACTGCGGAAAAATCCACAGTTATCTGCAAAAAGCAGGGTGGCGTTATGCAATCATATTCAAAATGCAAAAAATTCAAATACGACCCTCTTAAAAGAGAGCCTAAGGTTATCTCTTTAGCAAGCAATTTTTCAAAGGAAGATTTTTTTATTTAAGACCGTTTCGACCACGGTCTTTTTTCTTTTCGGGAATTTTTGTAATTTCTTACAAATTATGTCAAATATTGTTGAATAAATTCTAATTGTGAATTTTCAAAAACGCCTTGAAAAGATTTTGTTTTATAGGTAGAATAATATACAAGGTGAATGTTTACTCACTTTTTAATTTAAAAGAGAAAATTTTGGAGGTTTTTATCGTGTCTGAAGCATTTGGCGTACTTAACACAATCCCTGTTGGTCCTTTAGGAATTATTGCTCTCCCCGGCTGCGAGGAGCTTGCAAAAAAAATTGACAGCTATATTTCTAACTGGCGCGAGGAAAGAGATAGCGAACACAAAAGCACAATAGCCTTCTACGGCTACCAGAGAGAAAGCTACATTATTAAAACTGCCTTCAACCGTTTCGGTTCAGGCGAAGGTAAATGTGTTATTCAGGAAACCGTTAGAGGTTACGACATTTACATCATTTGTGACTGCTTCAATCACGGTGTTACTTATAAAATGTACGGCAAAGAGGTTCCATACTCTCCTGACGACCACTTTGCAAATCTTAAAAGAGCAATTGCTGCCGTTGAGGGCAAGGCAAGAAGAATAAACGTTATTATGCCTATGCTTTACGAGGGCAGACAGCACAAGCGCTCAAGCCGTGAATCACTTGACTGTGCTCTTGCACTTCAGGAGCTCTGCCTTAATATGAACGTTGAAAACATTATTACCTTTGACGCTCACGACCCAAGAGTGCAGAACGCTATTCCGCTTAAGGGCTTTGAAGACGTTGCTCCTACCTACCAAATGATTAAGGCATTAACAAAGAACTTTAAGGATATTAAAATTGACCCTGAAAACCTTATGGTTATTTCACCTGATGAAGGCGGTATGGGACGTTGTATTTACTATTCAACAGTTTTAGGCGTTGACCTTGGTATGTTCTACAAGCGCCGTGACTACTCAAGAATTGTTGACGGCAGAAACCCGATTTTAGCACACGAATTCCTTGGCGATAACGTTGAAGGTAAGGATTGCCTTATTATTGACGATATGATTTCTTCTGGTGACTCAATGATTGAGGTTGCTACAAAATTAAAGGAATTAAAAGCAAACAGAATTTTTGTATGCACCTGCTTCGGTCTTTTCTGCAACGGTCTCGAAAACTTTGACGAGGCTTACGAAAAAGGTATGATTGACGGCGTATTTACAACTAACTTAGTTTACAGAATGCCTGAATTATTAGAAAGAAAATGGTACTTTGAGGTTGATATGAGTAAATATTGCTCACTTATTATTGACACCTTAAACCACGACCGTTCAGTAAGTGTGCTCCTTAACCCTGTAGATAAAATTAAAAATCGTCTTGAAGCTCACAAGGCAGCTCAGGAAAAGGACGAGCTTACACTTTTCAATAAAAACTAAACATCCACAAAAAGAGCCTTTTAATCAATTTTAAAAGGCTCTTTTCATATAATTATTTATTGACAATTCTTTTTCGTTATAGTATTATTTTATTTGGTATATAATACTTACTTTAAACTTACGGGGGTCTAACCTATGATTCAACAAAGAAAAATTGCAAAATACGTTCTTTTGCAAATTGTTACATTTGGTATTTACGGTCTTTTCTTCTGGTCTGACTGGACAGAGGACGTTAACAAAATTTGCGAGGATGACGGCAAGGAAAGCGCAAACTACATACTTGTTTTCATTCTTGATATATTCACCTTCGGTATTTATTCTTTTGCCTGGAACTACATCCACTCCGAAAGAATGTACAGAATTGCTCCAAAATACGGTATTGAGCTCAAACACGGCGGCTCATACATTCTTCTTTTAAGACTTGTTCTTTTCTTCTTACCTGTTATAGGTACTATAGAAAAGCTCAAATTATTCAACACTCTTGCTGTTGCTTACAATGCAACACTTGACGAAAGCCAAATTTTAGCTGCTCAGCAAGCTGCTGCTGCACCTGAAAAATCAAAGAAGGAGCTCAAAAAAGAGCAAAAGGCTCTTGCAAAAGCACAGAAAGAAGCAGAGAAGGCAGCAAAGAAAAATGCTGCGTCAGCTCCTGTTGAAGAGCCTATTATCCCCACACCTGCAGGTGCTTTACCGGGTCTTACAGACGATACCCCTGTAAACGTTAACGTTGCGCCTAATGCAGTTGTTGAGATTCCCGTTGAAGCAGAGACTGTTGTTGAAACTCCTGTTTTTGAAGAAATCGCAGTTGAAGAGCCTGTTGTTGAGGCAGCTGTTGAAGAAGCTCCTGTTTACGAGGTTGACGATAATCTTCCTGTTTTTGAGGAAATCGTAGTTGAAGAGCCTGTTGTTGAAGTTTCAATTGAAGAAGCTCCCGTTTACGAGATTGACGATAATCTTCCTGTTTTTGAGGAAATCGTAGCTGAAGAACCTGTTATTGAGGCTCCTGTTGAAGAAGCTCCCGTTTACGAGGTTGACGATAATCTTCCTGTTTTCGAGGAAATCGTAGTTGAGGAGCCTGTTAAGAAAGCTACCACAAAAAAAGCTGCTTCAACAAAAAAGAGCACTAAGACAAAAGATGCTACAGCTAAAAAAGAGCCTGCTGCTAAGAAGGCTCCTAAGGCAAAGAAAGAGCCTGCTGAAAAGCCAGCTAAGACTACTAAGGCTAAAACAGCAAAGGCTGCACCAAAAGAGGAAATTTTGACTGACTCAGTTTCCTTCAACGATTCAATTTTTGAAGACGTTGACCTTGGCTTAGATATTCTTAACGAAATTGCAGAAATCAGCAAAGCAAATAAATAATAAAAACAGTAAGCCTTCCCAAAATACTGGGGAGGCTTTATAAAAAGAAAGGCATTTCTATGAACAAACAGCTTAAATTCAAAGACGGCAAATTTAAAATAATGGTGCTCGGTGACATTCACGAACGACTTGTTATAGATAACACTGAAAATGAGCTAAAGCAAAAGGACGCCCACAAGCTTTTTGAGGCAGGCGTAAAAAAGCTCAAGCCCGATTTAGTTGTCCTTTTGGGAGACACCTGCAGCGAATACGTTGAGTGCGAGGACTACACCGCCCTCCACAAGGCTGCTCTTGAAAGAATTTTAAAGCCTATTTTAGATGCAAAAATTCCTATGTGCTACTGCCTTGGCAACCACGAGCACGACGCAAAAAAGGAGAAAGAAATAGTTGCTGCTTATGAAATGATAGATGCCTTTATAGGCGAAAATGACGAATCTGCACCCGGTGATTTTAACTGCAACCTTTTAGTTAAGGATTCAAAGGGTGAAGAAGATATTTTAAATCTTTGGTTTATCGACTCAAACAATTTAGCGGAAGACCAGAGCATCTCTAAATATGATTGGGTACATGAGGACCAAATTGAATGGTACGAAAAAAAAGCACAGGAAATCAAAGATAATCACGGTGGCAGAACACTCCCCGCTATTCTTTTTCAGCATATGCCCGTTATTCAGGAATATGACCTTATGAGAGAGGCAAAGCCTTATGAGTATTTTTGGTCTGTACCGGGTTTTATAGGACCCTTAGAAAAAAAGCGTTTTGTAAAAAAAGCCGGCGTTGAGGGATATTTAGGTGAAGGTCCTTGCTCCCCTGCCATTGATAAGGGTCAATTTGCAAGCTGGAAGAAGGTTGGCGATATTAAAGCCGCTTTCTTCGGTCACGACCATCTTAACGACTTTACGGGTGTTGTAGATGACATAATATTAGGTCAGAACAAAACCTCCGGCTTCCACGCATATACAGACGGCTGCCGTGCTACAATAAGAACAATTACAATTGATGAATCGGCACCGGACGTTATAAATACAGAAATCCATCACTTTAAGGATTTTGGCTTAAAAAGCGAAAGCTTAGGCTTTATTCAGAGACATTTCAGTGACAGAACACTTATTAACACCAACAAAATTATTGGCGCTATTCTTGTTTTGGGCGGCGTAATAGGAATTGGTGCACTTATTAAATATTTTATGGGGTGAACATTATGAGTATTAAAAAAGTAATTGCTTTAGCAGGCGGCGCAGCTTTAGGCTACGTGGCAAGCAAAAAACTCTTAAAGCAGGACTTTTGTCCAAAATGCGCTGTAAATAAAGTAATTTCCGCAACAAAGGTACAGCCTCTTGAAAAAGAACTTTATAACAATGGTGTTGCACTTACCCCTCCTATGGGCTGGAGCAGCTGGAACACCTTCCGCCATACAATTGATGAAAGCTTAATTAAAGAAATTGCAACAGCAATGAAAAAGACCGGTCTTTTAGATGCAGGCTACCATTACATTAACCTTGACGACTGTTGGCAAAGCTCGCTTCGCACGGCAGAGGGCAAGCTTCAGGGTGATTTAACCCGCTTTCCAAACGGAATTAAACCGCTTGTTGAGGATTTGAACAAGGAGGGCTTTAAGGTAGGGCTTTACACCTCAAACGGAACTCTTACCTGCGAGGATTTACCCGCAAGCCTTTACCACGAAAAGGAGGATGCCGACACTCTTGCCGAGTGGGGTGTTGAGTATTTTAAATACGATTTTTGCCACAACGAGGTTATTCCCTCCGTTGCACCAAGCATAGATAAAATTTGCATTGGCACAAAGGAAGGCAAGGATTTTATAACACTTGAAGCAGAGCACGGCACACTTGTTGGCGGTGCAAAGGTATTTAAGGATGAAAAATTCAAGAGCGGCTTTGTTGTTGGTGCTCTTTGTGCAAACAACGGCGCTTTGGTTTTTGATACTATCGAAGCACCCGAAACCGACGAATATATATTAACTATTGTCTTCAAAAAAGGCGGTCTTCAGAAAAAATTCCTTGTTTGTACCGTTAACGGCACAGATGAATACGACTGTTATTTCCCATCCTCAAAGGGCTTTACACCTGATGGACGTCTTCAGGTAAAAATAAAGCTTAACAAGGGCTTTAACACAATTAAGCTTAACAACCCCGTTGGCTCACGTATGGATTCTGCTGCAAGGCAGTATACAAATATGGGTCAGGAGCTAAAAAGAGCCACAAGAGAATACGCTGAGAAAAACGGCGTAGCAGAAAAACCGATTTGCTACTCCATTTGCGAATGGGGCTTGAATCAACCATGGAAATGGGGCTCAAAGGCAGGCAACCTTTGGCGTACTACAATGGATATTAAGCCTAATTACCCATCTCTTTTATATTGCTATGAATTAAACGTTCGTCTTTATAAAAATGCTGTTCCGGGCGGCTGGAACGACCCCGATATGCTTGAGGTTGGCGTAGGCTCACTTACAATGGAGGAAAATAAGTCACACTTTACTTTATGGTGTATGATGGCTGCTCCGCTCATTTTAGGAAACGACGTAAGAAAATTCTTAAAAGAAGACGGTTCAGTTGATACTGATAATAAAGTGTTAGAAATTTTAACAAATAAAAATCTTATTGCAATTGACCAGGATAAGCTCGGCAAGCAAGCAAAAAGAATTTTTACAGACGGTGTTTCAGATATACTTGTTAAGCCTCTCGAAAATAACGAGCTTGCACTCTGCTTCTTTAATAAAGGTAACACTCAGCGTGAAATGAGCATAAGCCTTAAAAAGCTTCACAACGACGTTTACGTAACTCTGCCTATTGTTGAGGAATATGAAGCAACTAATCTTTGGACAAACGAAACTTTTTCACTTAACGGCACACTTTCCGCAAGCATTGCACCGCACGGTGTAGCGGTTTATAGAATTAAAGCAAAGGAATGAGCAATATGGACTTTAAGCTTTTAAAAACAAACGCGCGCACAAGCTTTAAAAGGAAACATGTTGAGTCTGCTTTTGTAGCCTTTTTAATAACATTGTTTTCAGGTAGCAGTAGTAGTATTTCCTATACACACACCTCTAACAACGGTACCGCTACGACAACCTTTGAGGGCTACGAAATGTGGTTAGAGGAGCTTAAAAATATTCCTCAAGAGATTGTCGCATTTATCTCTATGTTATTGGCATTTGCTTTTTTACTCACTTTTGTACTTACCCTTTTTCTCCATCCGATTCTTGCTGTCGGAGGTAGCCGTTACTTTTTAAAGCTAAGAAAAAATCTACCTACAGGGATTGGGGAATTAACCGGAAACTTTAAGGATGGAAACTATTGGAATATTGTTAAAATATATTTTTTCAAAAACGTAAAGCTCTTCTTTTGGACCTTATTGTTTATTATTCCGGGTGTAATTAAAAGCATTGAGTATTCACTTGTGGACTACATTCTTGCAGTAAGACCGGACCTTGACTCAAAATCTGCCTTTGCAATGTCCAAACGACTAATGAAAGGCTACAAGGCAGACGCCTTTTTACTAGGGCTTTCGTTTATAGGCTGGTACATTCTTGCTATACCTACCTTTGGAATTTTAAATCTTGTTTACGTTAACCCTTATTGGTATGCAACTTATGCTGAGTTTTACTGCTGTGTAAGAGCAAAGGGTATAATGAACGGCATTATAACTCCTATGGATTTACCCGATTATGAAAATCCGTTTTACCAACAAGCGCCTTACAATTTTTATAACGGCATGGAATATAATCCGCAATCACAACCCTTTAACCAATATTATCCTAACCCATATCAGCAGGGTAACCCACAGTATTACCAGGGCGGCTATCAACAACAGTCTAATCCGCAATATTATCAAGGCTACCAGCAACAGCCTAATCCGCAATATTATCAAGGCTATCAACAGCCAATTATGCCTCAATTTGCAGATACGCAGAATCCGACTCCTGTAATTAACCCTGATGAAAAAACAGAATAAAAACTGAATAAAATAAAAAACGACCTATCATTCAGCTTAACGCTTTGAATGATAGGTCGAATTTTTATTTATTAAAGCTTAACCTTGTAGCACTTAATTTCGAATGGATTTATTGTAAATGAAAGCTTATTGCCGTTTGCAATAGATACTGCAACGTCATTTCTTTCGAGTAAATCACACTCTGCAACAGATTTAACATCAGCAAAGAGCTCTGCTGTTACGTCTGTACGTGCGCCTGCTTTTTCAACAAAACGAATGATGTAAGCATCTTCATCTTCACATTTTTTAACTGCTTCAAGTGTAACGTTTTTGCCGTCAACCTTAATAAATGAGCCGCTTACGCCACCCTTTGCATCTGCTTTAACGTCAACTGCAACTGCAGGGTTGTTCATTTCGAGACCGCGTACTAATGTTTCTGCATCTTTCCAGTTACCCTTATGAGGATAAATTGAATAAGTAAAGTAGTGGTCTCCACGGTCAGACATTGGGTCCGGATTCATAGGTGCCTTAAGAAGAGTTATAATCATTCTCTGCTTATCTACCTCGTAGCCATACTTACAATCGTTAAGAATAGTAACACCGTAACTGTCCTCAGACATATCTATAAAGTTATGAGCAGAAACCTCAAACTTTGCCTTATCGTAAGGATTATGACGGTAATTTGAGCTTTCAATTGTTGCATAAGCAATATCTCTTGTAAACTTCTGAGCTTTAACGTCTACGTCGAAGCCAACCTTAAGAAGCTTTTCCTGCTCGTGCCAGCTAATGAAGGTATCAAAGTCAATTTTATCGAGTTCTTTGTAAAGAATAATATTTTGCTTAAGAAGAGATTTGTTAATATTCTTTTCAATAGAAACTACTGTAAATACGTCACCTGTTGTAATACCTGTAACCTTACCTGCTTCTGTATCAAACTCTCTGTCAACGTAAGAAGCAACAATATCCCAAGCGTCATATTTACCCGGAAGGTCTTCATAAAGACGGAATACGTTACCCTTGCCGTCAAGCACCTCGCGGTTATTTTTCTTATCGAATATAGAAACGAGCTCTGCACTTTTATCAAATGTGAGGCTGAAGCTGTCGTTTTCAACTGTATTGCCAACGAGTGCAACAGAAGTTGCTTCACCAACTGTAGCAGCCTTTGTATAGAATACCTTGTAGCCTACTGCAGGAATATCCTTTGCAATAAATACAAGCACCTTTGTACCGTCAAGCTTTGTATAGCTTTGTGTAGGCACCTTGTTGCCGTCTGCATCATAAATTTCTACGTCCTTGAAAGGAAGCTCAATTTTACTTGTAGCAGCTGTGCCGAGTGAATTGAAGAGCGCAAATGGCTTACCGTATTTTTCACTGCCGTCTACGTTACCTGCAAGCACGTCGAGTGCTTCGCTTCTTACGCCCTCACCGATTTTAATAATATCCTCATAAATAGCGCAAAGGTCTGCGAAAACCTCTGTAATGTGTGAGCCCGGAAGAGAGTCGTGGAACTGATTTGTTAAAATCATCTGCCAGCCCTCGTTAAGCTTTTCAAGCGGATACTTATAGCCGTATTTCATAGCAATACTTGCAAACATTTCTGCTTGTCTATAAAGGTTTTCGCAATATCTGTTGTATTTTTTAAGGAGTGCCTTTGTAGTGTGAACACCACGGTGCTCCTCAAGATAAAGCTCATCCTTCCAGGTAGGAATGTTGGTTTCTGTTGCATTTGCCTTCATACGTGCAAGAGAATCTTCAATTTTACTTGTTTGTGTTTTAGGAAGACCAGGGAAATTTTTGTAACGCTTTACGTATTCAAGCATTTCGGTGTCTACACCGCCGCCGCCGTCACCCCAGCCGTAGCAGTACATAGATTCACCAATTGTTTCCTTGTCTGTATATTTTTTCCAGTTAACCTTAAGTGAGTCTGCCTCAACAGTACCTATAAAGTGTGTTGGCGGAACAATTGAGAATACCTTTGAGCCATCAGGACCTTCCCACCAGAAGGTGTTGTACTGCCATGGGTTAGTATCGTTCCAGATACCCATTTTATGAGTAACAAAATATTCAACGCCTGCTTTTTTAAGAATCTGAGGCATAGCGTAGCCGTTACCGAATACGTCAGGCACCCAGCAGGTTTTTGGTGTAATACCAAATTCCTTTTCTGCAAAGCGCACACCGTGAAGAAGCTGACGTACAAAGGACTCACCTGAAACTAAGTTACAGTCAGGCTCTACCCACATAGCGCCAATGTATTCCCATCTACCCTCTTTAATGCGGGACTGAACCTGCTTGTAGAGAGAAGGGTATCTTTTTGCCATTTCAATGTAAGTAGGAGCTGTACTTTGTGAGAAAATAAAGTCAGGGTATTGCTCCATAAGACGAAGCATTGTAGCATGTGTTCTGCCTAACTTTCTTACGTACTCCTTGTAAGCCCACATAAATACAATATCAAGATGAGAGTTACCAACCAAAGCTAAGTTACCCTCTGACTTGTAGTTAGGGTTATTGTAAACCTTTTCCTTAAGAATTTTTTGAGCCTGTAAAAGACCTGCTTTAAATTCTTCACCATCAAGGTCAAAGTTAACGTATGTAAACGCTTCCTTTAAGGTTGCTCTTATAAGCTCCTGAAGACCTGTGTCGTGTACAGGCATAAAGAGTGCATTAAACACCGCTTTAAAGTCCCAGTAAATCTCCTCAATAACAGGGTCAACAACACCAATAAATGAGCAAGAAAGTGTTTTTACTGTTGACTCGTTTGAGTGCCATACGTAGTATGACTCAATATCCACGTCATAGTGCTCGTCACCCTTTGCGCACTCAGTAAGTAAAACAGAGTTTCTGAATGGGTCAAGACCCTGGTATGGCTCACCGTTAAGTGTTAAAAGTGAGTCACCGCCAAAATAAACGTTAAGAGTAACCTTTTTACCCTTAAAACGAGCAGGCATATCGAATGAATTTTTAAAGAATGCGCTCCAACCGTTATTACCCCAACGGTCACCAACGTTAAGCTCCTTCCATTCGTCGTAAAGATACTCGTAATCATCAACGCCCTTGTAGATGCATTCCTTCATCTTCCAGGCAGGGATTGATTCAATATCTGTATAAATTCTCTTTTTAAGATTTTTAATTTTGAGAGCTGCAACGTCATCAAATGAGAAAATACCTCTTTGCTTGCCCTTTGTAGCGTCACGCCAGTCATCAACGTGAGCATCCATAGCGTCAAGTGCCGCAACAGCGTCCATGTTTTTAATTTCTGCCAAAAAAATCTTCCTTCCCTAAACCGCAAAGCGATTTTATTTTCATACCATTCAAGTATAACATTATCCCTTTTTATTTTCAACAAGTATTTATTTAAATTTAAAATATTTTACAGTTGATTTAACCAAAGAGGTTATAGTATAATTATTTTATAAAACAATTTCATAAAACAAAAGGCGGTGTACTTATGAAGCACGTTTCTAAAAAAGAGCAGGTTAACTATTTAGCAGGCCTTTCGGGTCAAAATTTGGTTTACTCTCTTATTGGCGGCTCATTCTTCACGTATTTTATGACGGATATTGCCATGTTCCCTGCGGCAATTGTTTCCGCAATTCTTATGGCAATGAAAATCTGGGACGGCATAAACGACCCTATTGTTGGCTCCTACGTTGACCGACACAGCTTTAAAAGCGGCGAAAAGCTAAGACCGTTTTTACGCTACACCCCACTCCCCGTTGGTGTTTTCACCGTGCTTATTTTCCTTGTGTTTTCAACCGAGGAGGATTTGCTTTGGCTGCGAGTTTCATATTTCATTATTATGTATATCGCGTGGGATATAGCCTACACGCTGCAGGACGTTTCAATTTGGGGAATTACAGCCTCCGTTTCACCCGACAGCAACGAAAGAGATTCATTTATTAAATGGGCAAGAACAATCGGCTCGTTAGTTTACGGCATTTTTAATATGGCTATTCCTATGCTTATAGAAATGATAGCTTTAAAAACACAAAATAAAATGGCGCTTGTTACGCTTGTTTTCGCTGTTATTTTCGGTCTTGGCGGCGGTATGCTCAGCTACCGCTCCTACAAGGCGCAGGAAAGAATCAAAATAAATCCTAACACACAACAAGAATCCTTAGCTGAAAGCTTTTCTCTGCTTTTCAAAAACAAGATGATGCTTCTTGTAACGCTTGCAAATCTTTTTGGCTCACTCGGCTTTGGCACACAGCTGGTAACATATTTCTTTAAGTACAAATTACCTGTAGATTTTCCCGGTGCAAACGGCCTTATAGGTGCATTGGGGCTTACTACAATTTACTTTGCAATTACAAACGTGCCGCAGTTTATTGGTATGATTTTTGCCGATAAATTCAAAAAATTCTTCAAGGGCTACGTAAACGTTCTTATTTTTATTCAGGCAACAAACGCAATAGTAAGAACAATAGCTTACTTTATTGGCTTTGAGGGCGCTAACTTCTGGATAGGCATGGGGCTTTTGGCATTAGGCTCAATCCCAATGGGTGCCTTAAGCATTGCACAAACCTCTGTTTTCTGCGACAGTGTTGACTACATGGAATGGGAAACAGGCAAAAGGACCGAGGGTGTTACCTTTTCAATGCAAACCTTCTTCACAAAGGTTTCAAGCGGTGTAACTGCGGGTCTTGCTGCGCTTTCACTTTCAATTTTAGGCTACAAGGCTATTGATGATACCGCTACCTCGTTTATAGGCACACAGTCTCAGGCGTTTGAAACCTGGATTTGGCCTCTTGTTATGCTCACACCCGTTATAGCAAGTATTCTTTACATTATTCCGTTACTCTTCATAAAGTACCCACCCGAAAAACGAGCAATGGTAGAAAAGGAATTAGCCGAAAGAAGAAGCGGCGCTATTTAAAAACCGATATTAAAAGCTCTGTCATTTCAGTGAAATGACAGAGCTTATTTTTTTTATTTACATATTAAGCTTTTACCGAAGCGCTTGAAACGTAGGCGCTCTTTGTTGTGCCCGCAACAGCTCTTACTGTATATTTATAGGTTTTTCCTGCGGCTGCCGCTTCATCTGCATAAATCACCGTGTCAGCCTTCACGCCTGTTGAAAGCACCTTCCAGGCAGACCATTTTTTAGTTGTCTCGTTATACTCTGAACGATACACTATATAGCTTTCTGCACCGAGCTCTGCACCCCAGCTTACAGCTACACCCTTTTCTGCCTTTACAGCGGTTACCTTTGGTGCTGCTAAGTAAAGTAATTTACCGCTTTCCTTATAGGGACTCAGGGAGCTTCCGTTGTACGCTCTTACAGTATATTTATACGTAGCTCCGCTTACAGCAGTAGTGTCCACGTAAGAATTCACGTTATTAAGCTTTACTAAGCTTTGCCACGAGGACCACTTGCCGTTTACAAGCTCTGCACGGTAAACCGTATAGCCTAAAGCGCCCGACACTTTATTCCAGGTAAGCTTAACGCCCGTTGTAGCATTTGAAGCCGTTACCGTTGGTGCTGCAAGTCTTACAAGACCCGCGGTTGCTGTAAACGTGCTTTTTACACTCTTGTTTACTGCGCGTACGGTGTAGCGATATTGCACACCCTCTTTTGCGCTCTTGTCTACCCAGGCAAATTTGGTTGCTGCTGCCGTACCCATTGTTTTCCAGCTTGACCATTTGCCGTTTACTAATTCTGAACGGTAAACAGTGTAGCCCAAGGCACCCTTCGCCTCACTCCACGAAACCTTAATTCCGTTAGAGGCATTTGCAATTTTTACGGCAGGCTGTGTTAAAAATAAAAGCGCGGCTGATGCTTTGTATACACTGCTTGAGGTATTATTAAAAGCTCGAACTGTATATTTATAATTCACACCTGATACGGCTGTTTCGTCTGAATAGGTTGTAACTGCCGCAACCTTCCCAAGATTTTTCCAGCCGGACCATTTACCGTTTACGTTTTCAGCTCTGAAAACGTTGTAGCCCGTAGCACCTGTTACCTTTGACCACGTAACCTTTACGCCCTTTTGTGAATTAGCAATGCTTACCGAAGGCACCGAAAGGTACATTAACATGTTACTGTCTGTAAAGCTGCTTTTAACGTTCAGGTTTACGGCGCGTACCGTGTATTTATAGGTTATACCGCTTACAGCAGATTTATCTGCATAAGCAGTAGCTTTTACCTCACCTAAGGTTTTCCAGCCGGACCACTTACCGTTTGCAAGCTGTGCTCTGTAAACTATATATTTTGAAGCCTTGTCCACCTTGCCCCAAGTCACCTTAACTCCCGCTGAGGTGTTTGAAGCGGTTGCTATTGGTGCCGTCACATATTGCACCGAAACGCCGTTTTTATCGAAACCGCCAAGACCTAAAATATTACCGGCTCTTACCGTGTACTTGTATTCCGTAGCATTTTTTGCAGTTTTGTCAAAAAACTCTAACGAGTTTACCGTACCTAAAACGCTCCAGCCTGACCATTTTCCGTTCAGCTTTGTTGCTCTGTAAACAGTGTAGCTCTCAGCACCTGCGGCAGAATTCCAGGTAACCTTTACGCCGCCAAAGGCTGAAGCGGCACTTTTTAATTTGACCGCTGCAGGTAAGCTTTCGGGCGTAGTATTCACCTTTATTACCATTGTTTTGTTTACGTGGTTATACCTTGTATTGCTCTGCACTCTTTTTAATTCCTTGTAGCCCTTCATCGGTACGTTTAAAAGTGCAAGCTTGCCGTACTTTGTATGCTCTAAAATATTGTAAACCTCAACATCTGTTTCAGGCTTTGAAACATCTGAAAAATCAATGAACACACAAGTCTTGCCGTTTTCACCTATGCAAGCATTCATGCTTGTTGCATCCGACTCAATGCAAAGCACGTCTGCCGGGTATTTTTCCTTTTCCAAATCTACAAAGCCGCTTGCTTCAAGCATAATATTTTTGTTGCCCTCAGCAACGGGAAGCACCAGGTGATTTTTTAATTCAGCGTCGTAAACCACCTCTGCAACGTCGTAAGTATTACTTTCGGAATCAACTATTTCAGCAATGAAAATTTTGTTTTCGTTACCCTCACCCTTTTTAGCGCAGAATATACCTGCACCCTTGTAGTGAGTGACCGTCTTAACCTTTTCCTGCTCGTATACGTTTTGTGTGTATTTATTGCTTGCCGTTGCATCACAAGTAACGCTGCCTCCAAGGGTAATAACCTTTTTCGAATCCCCCTCTGCAACGCCGTAAATCCCTACTGCGGAGGACTCACCCTTATAAAGCTTGACTCCGACTGTTTCTTCTATTTTCAAAAAGCCGTTTCCCGTGCTGCCTGCATCTATAAAAATTGCATCTGCATAATGACAAGCCTTATTGACCACAAGCGCGCCCTTACCGGTAATTGTAATTGAGTTACCCCAATTAAGACCTGCCGCAATAATACAGCCTAATTCATTGTAGCCGCTGAGCTTGATTTTAAAATCGTCACCCATAGCAATTAAAACCATAATATCATCACTCTTAAAATTTTTAAGAGTAAGTGTGTTTGTTTTAACGTCGTAGCTTAAAGTCGCCGAATTTTCTATTTTATTTGCATCAGGGTTAGGCTTAAGAGCCGAGTTGTACAAGTAGCTTATAGCTCCGCTTTCGCTGTCCTGAAAGCTTATAAGCGCTATATCTTCACCCTCACCGCCCTTGTTCTGATACGGACCATTTCCCGCAAAAGCAGTAACGGGCATTACCACCGTTAAAAGCAATATAAAAACTAAAATTACAGATAATATTTTTTTCATTTAAGTCACTCCTAAAAGAAAAGAATAATATTTACATTACTTAATAATACAATATAACGGCAATTTTTGTCAAATCGCAAAAAAGCCACAGTAGCTTACTACTGCGGCTTTTTTCTATTTATTGTGTTATTGTGCACATTTTTGACAAGGTGTTAAACCTGCATTTTTTGCATCCTCTAAAGTTGATGGCGTACTGTTCACCCCACCGCATTCCTGGTCAAAATGATATCGAGCGCCTGTTGGCGTAACGAAAACAGGTGCTGTAACTGTCACACCCGCGCTTGCTACGAAGGAGCTTAAGGATTTTCCGTTAACTGCTCTTACTGTGTAGCGGTAGGTTGCGCCCTCTGTAATTGCTGTATCTGAGAAGGAAACAGCTGTTACTGATGAAACGTTTACCCAGCTTGACCATTTGCCGTCGACTAACTCTGAACGATAAACAGCATAGCTCTTTGCACCTGCGATTTTATTCCAGGTAACCTTTACTGAGGAGTCTGAAAGAGCTGCCTTTACTGCAGGCTGAGCAAGTCTTACAAGACCTGCTGTTGCCGTGTACGTGCTCTTTACCGTACCATTTACGGCACGAACTGTGTAGCGGTACTGAACACCTGCTTTTGCACTCTTATCTACCCAAGAGGTTTTTGTTGCTGCTGCCGTGCCCATTGTTTTCCAGCTTGACCATTTACCCTTTGTGTATTCTGAACGGTAAACAGTGTAGCCCTTTGCCCCTGCCGATTTTGTCCAGGAAACCTTTATGCCGTTAGATGCATTTGAAATTGTTGTTTTAGGCTCTGCTAAATAAAGTAATTTTGCAGATTCCTTATATGCGCCTGTTGATGCACCATTCACAGCTTTCACTGCGTATTTATAATTCACTCCTGATTTTGCTGTTGTATCTACAGTGCTTGTTACTGCACCCACCGTGCTTATCTTCTTCCAGCCGGACCATTTACCACCGGTGTATTCTGAACGGTAAACAATATAATTCTTAGCACCTGTAATCTTGTTCCAGGTAAGCTTCATACCTGTAGAGGCATTTGCAATTTTTACAGTAGGTGTTGAAAGGTAAACTAAACCGCTTGTTGCTTTAAAGCTACTTGCTAATTTACCACTTACTGTACGTACTGTGTAACGGTATTGTGTACCGCTTTTTACAGATTTATCTGTCCATGAAGATTTATCTGCTTTTGCAGTGCCCATATTTTTCCAACCGGACCATTTACCATTTGTATATTCTGAACGATAAACTGTGTAGCCTGTTGCTCCTGAAATCTTGTTCCAGGAAACTTTGATACCATTAGATGCATTGGCAATTTTTGCAGTAGGTGCTGCAACGTAGGTTGTGCTTACACCGGTTTTATCGTAAGCACCAAGACCAACAATATTCTTAGCTCTTACTGTGTAGGTGTATTTTGTACCTGTTTTTGCGGTTGTATCTAAGTAGCTTGTTGTTTTAGATGTACCAAGCGTAGACCAGCTCTTTGCGCCTGCAGCCTTTCTGTAAACGGTGTAGCTTTCAGCACCTGAAACTGCATTCCAGGTAACGTTAACACCGCCGTAAGCAGATGCAGCTTTCTGAAGCTTTACCTTCGCAGGAAGAACTGAGCCACCGTTATTCATTGTTATTGTTTTGTTGTATGACGTATGACTGTAATAATTACGTGTACCAAGCAAGTTCTTTTCTCTTACAATACAGCTACCGTCATCTCTCTTATAGCAAAGTGCAGTCATACCGAATTCAGGGTGCTCAACAATCGGATAAGCGCGTGTTCCTTTACCCATCTCCGGATCTTCTTCGTAATAATAATATTCAACGAAAACGCACTTTTCACCGCTTTCGGTATAACCTATATTCATCATTTTTCTTTGATTCTTACAACGCGCAAAGGGCTTCGAAATAAATTCGTCGTAATATCCAAAGCCGTTTTCAGATGGAATAACTGCTTCGAGTCCCTCTGCGGCTCTTGCAATATATATATCTAAAAACTCATCGTATTCCAAGCTGTATAAGGTGTAATAGTCCGTAGCATAGTGACCCTCTACAATTTGAACACCTGCAAACAGCTTACCGTCACTTTTTCTTTTAAAAACCTCTTCAGCAAAGAAATTCTCAAGGCAGAAAAACTCCTCCTGCTCGTAGATATTTTCTTCATACTCAAGGGTTTCGTAAGTTATACTTTCCTTTACCTTACCCTCAAGAATAAGCACCTCAGAAAGCTCCTCTTCCGGTGCTCCTGTTACTACTACTGAAGGGTAGCTGGCAGAATACTGTTGCTCACCTATACCGCACAGCTTTAAAGCAACTGTGTTGCTTGCTTTAAAGAAGCCTGTTTCAACACCTGAATAATCAAGGTTCAACGCCTCTGTAAAAGCCAGGCTTTTATTGATAACAAGCTCACCGTTACCAACAAGAGTAACTGAGCAGCCCCAGCTTAAGGAAGCAGTAGCAAGTGTGCCGAGCTCGTTATAACCAACAAGTTTAATTTTAAAATCGTCACCCATTGCAGCAATGCCTACCGCAGCATAAGGCAGGCGCACATTATTAAGAGTAAGTGTGTTTGTTGACTTATCGTAAGAAAAGCCCTTTGCTGTTACGGGAGCCTCAGCTGCTATTTCTGCCGGGTAAACGTAGCCGACAGTATCCTTTTCATAGTCTGCTACAAAAATAAACGCAACGTTCAACTCTTCAAGGTCAATTGAATCGACGTCAACGTTTTCCCATTGCTCCCAGTCAATAGGAGCAGGACCGTTTTCTGCGAATACGCTTAATGGCATAATTAATGTCGAAAGCATTAAAGCTGCCAATAAAACGCTTAAAAGTTTTTTCATTATAAATTCCTCCAATATATTTTTGTCGTATGTATTAGACAAACAAATAATACTACTCTTTGGTGTTTATGTCAAGTACATTTCTAAACAACATTTTATTAAAAATATTGTTAACTTTTTTAGTAAATAAAGTTTACATATTAAAAGAGTTGTGGTAGAATAAATTTATCTATGTTGAAAGGATTTTTTAATTATGTTACTGGACAAAAAACTTTATATTCCCGACCTTGGAGAGGTAGATGCAACAAGCGGTTTTCATCTTCTCCCTGCTACTGAGGACGGCAAATTTGTTGCAGGCAAAAACGGTGTAGAATTTGTTGTTGCAACAGGCGACCAAAAGGTTGAGTTTGTTTCCTTCGGAACACACTCTTTAGCTTGTGTAAAATCAGCTATTGCATACCCTGTTTACTACCCTGTTTACCCCGTGAAAACAGAGTACCCGTTAAACGCTGTTTTAATGGATTTAGACGGCACAACTGTTCGTAGTGAGGAATTCTGGATTTGGATTATTGAAATGACCACAGCAAGCATGTTGGGCAACCCTAAATTCCAATTAGAGGAAAGTGATATTCCGTTCGTTTCAGGTCACAGCGTATCTGAACATTTACAATATTGTATTGATAAATATTGCCCGGGTGAATCTCTTGAAAAAGCAAGAAATTTCTACTTTGAGCACACCCACAGAGAAATGGAAGAAATTATGCAGGGCAGAGGTAAGGACGGTGCCTTCACTCCGACAGAGGGTGTTAAGGATTTCTTACTCGAATTAAAGGATATGGGTATTAAAATAGGTCTTGTAACCTCAGGTCTTTACGAAAAGGCTTGGCCTGAAATTCTTTCAGCATTCAAGACTCTCGGTATGGGGGACCCTAAAGACTTTTATGATGCAATTATTTCTGCAGGCTTCCCGTTAAGAAAAGGCTCAGTTGGTACCTTAGGCGAGCTCTCCCCTAAGCCTCATCCGTGGCTCTACTCCGAAACCTCTATTGTAGGTCTCGGTGAAGCCTTCGCAGACAGAAGCAAGGTAATAGGCATTGAGGACAGCGGCGCAGGTGCTTGCTCAGTAAGCCTTGCAGGCTACACAACAATCGGTATTGCAGGCGGTAACATAGAATCAAGCGGTACTAAGGCTGTTTGTACTCATTTCTGCGATACGTTTGCTGATATTATGAAAATAATAAAGGGATAGAGTGAGCGTGTTCGAACCAGATATGGTTTAATACAGTCACTTTTCCCGGTAACATCGTTAAAACTCTTGAAATACGGCAGTATTCCTGCGAGTTTTGCCTTGTTACAGAAAAAATTGCCAAGTATTAAACTTCGCAGAACCTTAAATGTTTGAGGTCTCGTACATTTTGGGTTTTCTTTGGCGAAGTCATACTTTCGTATTACAAGACAAAAAAACACAAAAGGTGCGTGAAATCGGACGTGTAAGGCATATTTGGTTCGAATACACTCACTCTAAGGAGATAGTTATGGATAACAAGAAAAACGAACAAGTGCAATGCCATTTTATATCTAACACCCACTGGGACAGAGAATGGCGTTTCAGCGCAAGAAGAACACAGTATATGCTCGGCTATATGCTTGATATGCTTCTTGATATTTTAGACAAAAACCCCGACTACAAGCATTTCCACTTAGACTCACAAACAATGCCTGTTCAGGATTACCTTGAGGTTTACCCCGAGAAAAAGGAAAAGCTTCAAAAATACATAAAGGAAGGCAGAATTGCAGTAGGCCCTTGGTTCTGTCTCCCTGATGAATTCACAGTAGGCAGTGAGGCACTCGTAAGAAACCTGCTTTTAGGTCACAAAATCGGAAAAGAAATGGGCGGCATAAGCAAAACAGGCTACTCACCCTTTGGCTGGGGTCAAATTTCTCAGCTTCCGCAAATTTATTCAGGCTTCGGTATTAACTTTGCTTCCTTCTACCGTGGTATAAACGAATACAAGGCTCCAAAATCAGAATTCTTCTGGGAAAGTCCTGACGGCACTCGTATTTATGCTTCACGTCTTGCAAAAAGACCAAGATACAACATTTGGTACGTTGTTCAAAGACCTGTTTATTTTAATCAGACAGATGAAAATAACAGAGATATGCTCTGGAATGATAACAATGGTGTATTCAAATTCATTGACGGTGACTGGAAGTTAGACTACCAGTACACTCATCCATTCTACGAATACCACAAGGAAAACGTAAAGGCTCGTGCAGAGCAGGCTATGAAGGAGCAGGATAACGACTGGACAACAAATCACCGCTTCTGGTCTATCGGCCATGACTCCTCTTGCCCTGACGAAAGAGAAGTACAGTTAGTTAAAGACTTAAACGACGCTCTTCCTGAGGCTAACGTATTCCACAGCACCTTAAAGGAAATGGAGCAAGGCATTATTGACAACTTTAAGGCAGATTCTCCTGTTTTAAAGGGTGAAATGCGTGACCCTTACACAAAGGGTAGCGTTAGTGAGCTTTGCGGCTGGATTCTTTCTGCAAGAACTTACATTAAGCAAGAAAACTTTGACACAGAAAGAAGACTTATTAACTACGCTGAGCCTCTTGCAGTATTCTCTGCTCTTTGCGGCGCACCTTACCAACAAAACTTTATTGACCTTTCATATAACTACCTTCTTCAGAACCACGGTCACGATAG
>JAZOOH010000033.1:0-1927 GCA_045654905.1 Acutalibacteraceae bacterium
TATGACCTTCCCAAGACTTGGAGCAATCGCTGAAAATGCCTGGTCACCAAAGAATTCATCGAATTTTATGGATAAGGTAAAAGATTATTGCAAACTGTTGGATGCTTACGAAGTGAGATACGCACCTTTGAATAAGGCGAACCCATCATTTATTTATAAACATTTTTCTTCCATTTGGTTCAAAAGGCGTGTTTTTCATTGGGAAAGTATTCATATACATTTTGATAACAAGAAAGTAAAGAAACTCAGCGAAAATTACGATAAATAAGAGTTTAACGTTTGCTTTTTACTCTACTAACGATTGATTTCTCCCCGACCAAACCAATGGTAGGTGTCTTTTGACACCTTTATTATCTATAATATTGAGTAAGAGAAAGCAATTATGGACCAGATCAAAATCGGAAAATTTATTGCCGAGTGCAGAAAAAATGTGAATCTGACTCAAATTCAGTTGACAGAAAAACTGAACATAACCGACAAAGCGGTTTCCAAATGGGAAAGGAAAATCTCTTCCTGATTCTGCTATTACGCTTGAATTATGCAGTGTTCTTAAAATTACAGTAAATGATTTATTAAGCGGAGAAGTGATTACAATAAAAAAGTAGCAGAAGCACAAAAGTTAGCTTCGTTTACAATCAACTTTGAACAGGGAAAAGAATATCTATATAAATTTTCAACAAGAAAAAGAGTACATAAATGGCATAATATATCCGTAAATTTGTGGTTCTAAAAAAGTGTTAAGGGGTGATTTATAATCCAAATCACCCCTTAAATAATGCCTAATCATTCCTACATTTGTTCGTTGCCACACAGGGGGCTTATTTCAAAAGCCTTCTGTAGGTGATGCAATTTCTTTTGTTCATCCTATTTCTAATGCTGAACACAAATTAACTGTTCTCACTTATGAGAAACAAGAATTTCCGCGTCAAGGATTTCAACATGAAGAATATGAATTTCCAACACTTCACACAGCTATGACATATACATTAGAGCCTGAGTTGTTGGGAAGAAACTTCCACGTGTGAGATTGTCTTCAGAATGAACAACCTAAACGCAAACCCCGTAATCAATTTGAGCCACAAGCAAGTTATGATACTTGTGCTATTGCCATTATCGGCGGTGCAGACGGTCCAACAGCAGTCTTTGCTTCTGGAGGACAGAGTTTAGAACAACATAGCGCTTTGTCTGCTTTACGTTTTGAACATTCAGATGATATTGAATGGAAAATAGTATTACATTAAAAACTAATGGAAGATGTAGAGTTAGAATTGTTATAATAAAACTGCTCTCCGCAGAGAGCAGTTCTTCTTTTGCCTGTGATAATTTATTTCCTGAATAAGCACGAAGCACAGCGTAATTTTCGCTTTTTAGCACCTCTTCTATCATATTACCAATGTGTACATCATCATCAATAATAGCTATTGTTTTCATGGATTTTCACCACCGTTTTAAGTCTTAGGATTTTATTATAGCATATAATTATTACTTTTTCCGCTCGTTTAAAATAATCATAAAATTTAATTACAACATTATGTGACAATATTAACATAATAACTATCAACTTCATTAGCAATCAATATTCAAAATCGAATATTAGCAGAACGAGATTTTCATTAGCAGAAAACCGAAAAATCTGCTAATTTCCATTAGCAGAAAAAATTCATTTAAAAACCAAGGAGAAAAATTTTTTCGAGTAAGTCTGAATTTTTGAACAAACAAACTCGCACAAAAAGCAGAAAGATGAAAACCCTTGTAAAATCAAGGTTTTTCAGCTTTTTTATGGCACCCTCTACCGGGATCGAACCGATATCCAGGTCTTAGGAGGACCTCATTCTATCCATTGAACTAAGAGGGCAAAAGTGACGATGTTAACGTTGTATCAATCGCTTTTTGAGGAAAAGCGGTCGTTATAACTAACTTTTAGGAG
>JAZOOH010000034.1:0-26926 GCA_045654905.1 Acutalibacteraceae bacterium
CGTAAAGCCGATTTTATCGGCTTTTAGCAAAATTTGTTTTTCAAAAACACAATTTTGCATTACAGTCATTGAAAGGATTATAGTCGAATTTTCGAAGAAAATTCGATACCAAATATAAGATTTGGTATCGAAACAGTGTAAAATTACACTGTTTCGACTAACTATAATCGTTATAATAAAAGTACTATTGAAGTGCTCAATAGTACTTTTAGTTTCATATTAACCGCGTTGGCTTCCACCGCGACGAGGTGTGGACGTGCCGCGCTTTGAAGCTGTGTGCTTCTTTAAGTCACTCTGTTTTTCATCACTTCTGGTTTTAAAACGAGCTAACATATCCTCAAAGGATAAATTTTCATTTTCAGCCTTAGGGGTGCCCGTCCATACAGGTGGTTGGTTTCTTTTAGGTTTATCACTGTAAGCCTTTTTAGGTGCAGGTGCCTCCTCCGGTGGGAGAGCTTTTTTAATTGAAAGAGCAATTTTACCCTTTTCGTTTATATCAATTACCTTAACCTTAACCTCTTGGTTTTCTTCTAATTTTTCGTGAATATCTTTAATATAAGTATTAGAAACCTCAGAAATATGTACCATGCCTGTTGATTTGTCCGGAAGCTCAACAAACGCTCCGAAGTTTGTAATACCTGTAACCTTGCCGTCTAAGATTTCGCCGATTTCTACTGCCATGAAAGACTTACCTCATTTTTAAAAATTATGTGCCCGGTGTAATGTCAATATAAACTCTTTCGTCTGTTTTGACATAACCGTTTTCTCTTGCATATTTTTCAGCAATTTCAGCCTCGTCGTTTTCCTCAATGGTGTCCTGGAGCTCCTTGTTTTGTTGCATTTGCTGCTCGTATTTGGTTTGCAACTGCTCCAATTCCTCTTTTTTCTGTTTGTTTTCATTTGTTACAGAAATAAAGGTGAAAACAAAATAAATAGCTAAGGCTGCAGTAGCTGTAAAAACAAGTGCCAATAAAAAGCCCTTGTTGCTAGCTTTCTTTTTTGCTTTTCTTTTGTTGCTCATTGTTTGCTCCACCTTTCTTTTTGACGTTCTGTTGCTTTTTAAATATGCCTAATAAATTATACACATATAATCGTTGTTTTTGCAAGTGTTTTTTGCTATTTTTCTGCGTTTTTTTAACAACTTTTTGAGAAAATGCCAAAAATTTGTCCTTAAGCGTTAAAATGACCTTAAAAATAAGTCTGAAGGGTGCAGAGACCATCTTAAAAACAAACCTGCAAATCGAGTGAAACACCTTAACAAAATTGTCTGTAAAGGTCTTTGCCGCCAAGCCAAAGGATACGTAATAAAAAACCCAGCCCAACGCCTCGCCAAAAAGCATATAGCTACGGAATTCACCCTTGTTTATTGCCAGAAAGAAAATGAAGGTAGCAAAGCCAAAAATCAAAAAATAGAGCACGTCAAAAATAAAAATAAGCGTTTTGCTTTTTGAAATTGTCAGCCGTATTGTACGAAGAATATCGTAAGCAATGCCCAGCGCAAAGCCGACGCCTAAGGAAAGCAAAAAGAATTTTAACTGCTCACTTTGCTCAAAGGAATACATTACCTGAATACCTTTCCCCAGAAGCCACCGCTTTTAGGTGCAATATCAGCATAAGAAAGCGCAGAAATATTGCCCTCAACCTGCAGCTCTCCTATTTCAAGAGAAAGCCTTGTAATGTGAAGCTTTTCACCACGAATGGTAAGCTCACCCGAGTCAGTAGCGGCAACAATAGTCTGCTCGTCAAAGCTGTCTACGTCGTTTACACCGGAAACAGACAGTGTGCGCCTGTCCTCTAAAATACAATTATGTGGTAAAAAACCTGTCTTTTTTTCTTCTGCTATCATAAAAAAAATCCCCTTTCGATAATATATATTACCAAAAAGGGATTTTTAGACCATTATTTAATTTTCTTTATTTTGTTTCCCTTTACCAAATAAACATTTTTGCTTATATCCATAAGCGGCTTGTCGTTAAATGAGTCGGTATAAAGGTCGTCTATTTGTGCGTCGGGGTATTCTTCAAAAAAAGCCTTTACCTTATTTTCTCTGAGACAAAGTCTTTCAATTTTACCATTTTCCTCATCTATAGCCGTGCCTATATAATTTTTAACGTTAAGCCTTTTGCAAATTTCGTTTAAGGATATTTCAGGTGAGCAGGAAAGAATTAAATCGTCATCCTTTCTTACCTTTTCATAAAAGGGCTTGATGTTTTTTTCGTGCTCGTCCCAGAACTCCTCCATACAGTTGCGAAAATGCGGATTTGCAACGTAATAATCAAGAGCACGCTGAGCGTAGTTGTTTAAAGCCTCCTCCACACTTAATTTGCCGAGCTTATATTTTGTGAAGGCTGTAACAACGGCGGGCATAAAACGAATCAGCTTTTTGTCCTTTTTTAAAAAGAATTTAAAAAGATGAAAGGCGCTTTCACCGTCGTAAATTGTGTTGTCAAAATCATAAACGTTCATTATTTTTAAACCTGTTCCATTTTTTAATGTTCAGTGTGGTGAATAACAGTGCAATAACGTCAATAACAATCCACACTATAACCGTGCCGTTCCAGCCTATGCTGTCAGAAATAATTCCAAAGCCGTAGGTAGCTGCAGCACAGCCTATGTAAGCAGTTGCGTTCATAACACCCGTAACGGTTGCCGTTTTGCCGTATTTTGCAAATTGCATGGGCACTAAGGTGATAATCATATAGTTAAAGGTGTGCATAGCGGTAGTGCCGAGTGCCAAAAGAATAACGCTTAAAACAATAGGCAGGTTTTTCATAAATATGAGCATTGTAAAGGGGAGTAAAACAAAGGCTAAAATAAATGCACCTGTTTTTAATTCGTCTTTTTTAAATACTTTATTGTATAACGGGGTGACAATGTAGTTACCGCTTAAATTTACAATAGGTAAAATAATAGAAATAAATACGGAAAATTCAACGGGGGTAGAATACGTTTCGGTAATCATAGTAGGTACCCAGGTTGTAATGCCCTCTTTAATTGCACCGTGAATTGCATCTGCAGGGAGTACCAGTAAAAGACCTGCGGAAAGGAAGAGTGGTAAAAATTTATTAACGTTTTTAGCTTTTGCAGAAATTTCGTTATTATTAACAGGGAGCTTAATTTCTTCGTAGGTAATATGCTTTTTTGAAAGCGCGTAAGTAACGAAAAAGAAAACAAAAGAAAATACAAGTACAATTGAAGATGTGTAAAAAACGTATTTCCAGCTGAAAAATTTAATTGAAAGAGAAGCTAAAACGTAAGCCAGAACAGTGCCTATGGGAAGCGTAGCAGAGATATTTAAGCACGCCTTAGAGCGCATATCATAATTTATAACGTTTGCTAAAATTTTAAGTATTGCAGCCCACAAAAGCGAGAGTGCAAAGCCGTTAAAGCCCCACACAACAGCCATGCTGACGTTCGTTGTGCAAAAGGTCATTAAAACGTTTGCTACGGCAGATAACGCAGTGCCGAGCATAATCATTTTAAAAGGTGAAATTTTATCACCTAAAAAACCGTTAATAATCTGAAAAAATCCGTAAACTATAAAGAATGCAGAGCCAATAATTCCTGCCTGAGATTTAGTAAAAAGTCCCTCACTTAAAATATCCGGCAGAGCAGCGGAGTAGTTGATTCTGCCAACGTAGGAAGCGGCATATGCAATAAAGCAAGCAACGAAAACAAGAGTAGAATATTTTTTGCTTTCTAAATATTGCTGTTTTTTCAAAAAATCGTCTCCTTGGGGTTAGATTTTGCAGCAGCATTTTCTCAAAAACAAAAATACTGCCAACTGTAAACATTGATATTTTACCATATTTATACAATGTGTCAATGGTAATAAAAATAAAAAAGTTGAGATTTAATTTTAATTATGCTAAAATGAAAAAAATGGCTGAAGGAGTGTGTGCCGTGGCTATGAATGAAAAATATTCACTCGAAAGAGCAAAATGTCCCGAAGAGGTTGGCGTAAGCTCGGCTCAGGTTGTTGAGTTTCTCAGAGATATGAAGGAAAACAAGCTTGAGTTTCATAGTTTTATGGTAATAAGAAACGGTAAGGTTGCTTGCGAGCTTTACCGCGCACCATTTAATAAGGAAATTCCGCACTCGGTGTATTCCGTAAGCAAAACGGTAACAGCTATAGCGGCAGGCTTTGCTATTGAGGAAGGGCTTTTTAGTCTTGATACAAGAATTGTAGACGTTTTTCCCGAATACGTTTCTGCAAGGACGGACGGCAGAATTTTCAGCGTTACGGTAAGGCATCTTCTTACAATGACGGCAGGCATAGCACCAAATCTTCTGCAGAATAAAGGTAAAATTGACTGGCTTGCAGAATATTTTAAAGCTCCGTTTTACGGTGAGCCGGGCACCTTCCGTTACGTAAATGAAAATATATTTTTGTTAAGTGCAATTATTTGCAAAAAAGCAAAAACCACCTTAAGAGAGTATTTAACACCGCGTCTTTTTGCACCGCTTGGAATTGACGTGCCGTATTGGGAGACGAATCAGGATGGTATAGAGGCAGGTGGATGGGGTCTTTTCCTTAAGCTTGAGGATTTTGCAAAGCTTTCCTATTGCTTGCTTAATAAGGGTAAAATAGAAAAAACACAGGTAGTCCCCGAAAAATGGGTTGAAGAAATGACTCAGGCACACGCCGATACCTCAATTTGCAAAAATTCCGATACCGACAAGGGCTACGGCTATTGCGTGTGGCAAAACGGCGGTAATTCAAGCTACAGAATGAACGGTATGTTTTCGCAATTCGGCATAGCCTTTGAGGAGCAAAATGCGTTAATAGTCTGCTTTGGTGCAATTGCAGGTGAGCAGGAGGCAAGAGACTGCATCTGGCGTCATTTCCCCAAGGCGTTTATTGAGCCGGACAAAAAGGCAAAAGAGCCTTTGTACGAGGGCTTTTATTCCATTGCAGAGGAGTTTAAAATAGATAATCCGAACACCTCTGTCCGTTCCTTGCACGAGGCAAGGCTGAATGAAAAAACAATAGAAATAAAAAGAAAAATTCTTTTGAATTTAATTGGTTTCCCCGTTAGTGTAATTCCGTTTACGGTTACGTTTTTGAACGGCAATAGAGCAGGTAACATAGATAATATTAACTTTACCTTTAAGGAGCACGAGTGCCTTATGAGCTGGTGCGAGGGTACGGAGAAAAATACAGTTGCCTGCGGTATGGACGGACATCTTCGTTATGGCGATATCACCTTATCCGGTGTAAAATACAAGGTTTGCTGTTATGCACAGTGGGACGAGGACGTTTTAAGCGTGAATATAAGACCGCTTGAAACCGCATCTAAAAGAAAGCTTAAGTTTACCTTTGCGGGTACACAAAGCGTGGTAATGAAGCCGCTTTCCACACCAAAGGTTAAGGATATGGCAATAAATTTGGTAGGTGCCGCCTCAGAGGTAATAGATAATGCCTTAGTTGTTGCCGTAATGAAAAAGGCAACAAAATACGTGCCATGGGTGCTTGAACCAAGGCATAAGGGTAAGCTGGTTAACCGTAAAGATATATATTAAAAGCTGCCATATTCAGCGCAGAAAAACCCCTGAAACAATGTTGTTTCGGGGGTTTTGTATTGGTTGTGTTTTTGGTTTTAAAAATCCTTTAAAAGTATTACCGCACCAAAAGCGGGTACAGCCACCGAGTCGGTAACGGGAATATCTTTTGTAAGCTCAACCGTATTATGAAATTCATAAGGAAGATTATATGTTATATCGTGATTGTTTTTATTTGCAATCACGAATATTTTTTGCTCTTTTCCTTCTCTTATATATGCTACACAGGAAAGCATTGCGGAATACGGAATAAATTTACCATCTTTAAGGCAGGGGAGTGAATGTCTTATTTCACCTAATTTTTTATACCAGGCAATAAGAGACTTATCCTCGTTACCCCAAGGGTAAAAGGCTCTGTTAAACGGGTCGCTGCCGCCCTCAAGACCTGCCTCATCACCATAGTAAACAGAGGGAAAGCCCGGTAACGTGTACTGTAAAACCGTAGCAGTCTTTAAAAGTGATTTTGCGTGGTTGTATTCATTTTCACTTAATTTATAGCCTGCTTGAATTTCGCGTGGCTTATGCTCTAATTCAAAATTTATAAGCCTTGTTAGAATTCTTGCGGTGTCGTGTGTGCCTATGTGATTCATTAAGCAATCAAGCACGGGCTTTGGGTAGTTTTCGCAAATTGTTACTACCGATTCCATAAAGCTTTCAGCTACACCAAAGCGCATAAAATCAAGAATAGCCTCTGCAAACGGGTAATTCATTACGCTGTCTAACTGGTTGCCTAACAAATATCTTCTTCTGCCACCGTGGCTGAATTTGTTGGAAGCATCCTCCCAAACCTCACCTACAATAAAAAGGTCGTTATTAGAAGCCTTTACGGAGCTGTAAAGAGCATCTAAGAATTTGTCGGGTAATTCGTCTGCGACGTCAAGCCTGAAGCCTGAAGCGCCAAGCTTAAGCCATTTTTCTGTAACACCGTTTTCGCCTGTGATAAAGCTGATGAAATCGTCGTTTTCTTCGTTTGTTTCGGGGAGAGTGTCAATTCCCCACCAGCTTTTGTAGGTGCCGTCTGCATTAAAGGAAAACCAAGGGCTGTATTCGGAGCTTTCTGAATTGTAAGCGCCGACAGAGTCGTAGCGGTTTTCTCTGTTAAAGTAAATACTGTCACTGCCGGTATGGCTGAAAACACCGTCAAGAATAATTTTTATTCCGTACTTTTCTGCCTCTCTGCAAAGCTCGGTAAAGTCATTTTCATCACCTAAAAGCGGGTCGATTTTTAAATAATCCGCCGTGTTGTAGCGGTGGTTTGAGTGTGCTTCAAAAATAGGGTTTAAATAAAGAATTGTTGTGCCGAGGTATGCAATGTACGGCAACTTTTCTTTAATGCCCTTTAAGTCACCCTGAAAATAGTCATTGTTCAAAATTTTCCCGTTTTCGTCAGGTTTCCAAACGGGAGTATCTGAAAAGCTTTCGTGAATGATTCTGTCGGTAGGTGCGTTTACCTTTTTCTTACCCGAAAAATAAAATCTGTCGGGGAAAATCTGGTACATAATACCGCCCTTTACCCATTCGAGTGTTTTGTATTCTGGGGAGTATACAGTTTGTTGCCATTCTTTGCCTTCGGAAGCAAAGCTGCCAATGCCTGCCGAGCGTAAAAAAATATGATTTGTGCCAAAAGGTGTTTCGTAGTCAAAGTGGTAAAAATAAAGCCCGGTGTTTTGAAAGGTATAATCTATACCCCACCATTCTTCATTTTCACCGTTCATACCGCACCATAATAAATTGTGGTAAGCATAATTGCCGAAATCGTCGTGAATAACAAGTGTAACCCTGCTACAGTTAAATGAGCGGGGCATAAGAATAGAAAACCGCAAGCTTTCACCTGCGGCTGTACTACCGAATATTGATTTGTGTCTTGTATCTCTTGAGTTAAAAGGCACAAAATTCATAAGTTAAATCAATCCTCGTATCCGTTTGGATTCTGGCTTTGCCATCTGTAAGAGTCGGCACACATTTCATCTATGCCTTTTTCTGCCTTCCAGTTAAGCTCTTTTTCGGCTTTTTCCGGATTTGAATAGCAGGTTGCAATATCGCCCGGGCGTCTTGGCTGAATTACGTAAGGAATTTCAACGCCGGAGGCTTTTTCAAATGCCTTTACAACCTGTAACACGCTGTAGCCACAGCCTGTGCCTAAGTTGTAAACGTTAACTCCCTTTGTGGAATAAGCCTTATCCAAAGCCTTTAAGTGACCCTTTGCAAGGTCAACTACATGAATGTAGTCACGCACACCGGTGCCGTCAACGGTGTCGTAATCATCACCAAAAACGTTAAGGTGAGGACGCTTGCCAACAGCAACCTGAGTAATATAAGGCATTAAGTTGTTAGGAATTCCGTTAGGTGCTTCACCAATAGTGCCGCTTTCGTGTGCACCGAGTGGGTTGAAGTAACGGAGTATGCAAACAGACCATTCATTGTCTGCCTTTGCTAAATCCATAAGAATTCTTTCAATAAAATATTTAGTTGTACCGTAAGGGTTAGTTGTGCCGCCTGTCTGCATTGTTTCGTTTAAAGGTGAAACGTTATGCTCACCGTAAACTGTTGCAGAGGAGCTGAAAACAATGGTTTTACAGCCGTATTTTGCCATTACCTCGCAAAGCGCAACGGTACCTGAAATATTATTATAATAATATAAAAGCGGCTTTTCACAGGATTCACCAACGGCCTTAAGTCCTGCAAAGTGAATAACGGAATCAATTTCGTTTTCAGCGAAGATTTTTTCCAAGCCTTCTCTGTCGTTAATATCACATTCGTAAAACTTAAAGTCTTTACCTGTGATTTTTTTGATTCTGTTTAATGATTCAGGACAGCTGTTGTAGAAGTTGTCAAGAATTATAATTTCTCTGTCGTTGTTTAAAAATTCTACTGCTGCGTGTGAGCCTATATAGCCCGCACCGCCTGTAATAAGAACTGCCATTTAAAAAACTCCTTTATTAGGGTGAAACGAATTATCTGAACCGTGTTTTTTACAGACGGATTATTCTTGTCACCTTAAAATGCTTGCGAATCCACAAAGGGTTCGTTGTGCTTTTGCCTTTTTATTTTAGCCCATTTCACCCTGAATGAATGAAACGCCGGGTTTTGTTGTTTCCTCTTCGGTCATAACAGGCTCATCCTCTTGCGGTTGAGTCGGCTTAGGCTGAGTCGGACGAGGTGTAGGCTGTGGGTTATAGTTTGGTTGTGTAGGTGGTGTAGTCGGGTCCGGTGTAAATATTGAATTTGTGAATTCAATAAGTGTTGTAGGTGCCGTTGTGGACTCCGGAATAGTTGTGCTCTCAGGTACGGTGTTATTATCGTTATGTGGTAATTCGCCGCCCTGGGGCTGAGTGGTTGCCTCTGTTTGCTGAAGCACCTGAGATTCAGGCTCATCTGTAGTAGAAACGTTGTAGCCGCTGAATTTAAAGCCTATGACAGCGCAAGCGATAACTGCAAGCATAAGAATTGCAATTGAAGCAATTAAACCGTTTTTGCTTAAGGTTGCAGCAGGACGCATCTCTACAGCTACTTCGGTTTCCATTCGTGCCATTTCATATTTTTCAATTTCCTCTGCAGGCGCCTCTGCCTTGAAGAGAAGCTCATCTATATATTTATCAATAAGGTTGTAAAGCTCAACGGAGGCTTCCTTAACTAAGTTCGGAACGCTTTCGTCTGCACTTGCTACAAGCTTTCTTACAACAACCTTGTCCTCAATAGCAACGCCTATAAAAGCGTAGTAGCTAAGAGTAATATCACCTTTTTTCTCTCTGAAAATAGTAGATATTGTAGCGCCTAATTCAACGCCTCTTAATTCCTTTGCACCGCGAGCTAATTCTGCAGAATATTCCTTAGGCTCGGTAATACCCTTATCGCTTACAAACGGAGTGAAAATAACTCTTTCACTACCCTCAATTAAGCTTAATTTTTCCTGAAGTGTAGAAGCAGCAGGCGTTGTAGGAATAGCAACTCTTAAGTCGTGTTCCACTAATTTAGCAACAACAGCCTTTGCTTTTTCTAAAACGTCGTCAACCGGCTCGTCGTCTACGGAAACAACAGAAATACTCTTTTTCTGAACGAAAGAAAAGTCTGAGTTTCTGAGAATAGAAACGGAAAGGTCCTTTTTAAGAGGAAGAACAACAATGTGCTTGCCCTCCGAAACAATATAAAAGCCGCTGTAAAGACCATCAAAGGTTAAAAGCTCAGAGGACTCATCCGGAATGAGCATGTGTGCCTTTCTTGTTCTTTCATCTGAAATGCTTGAAGGGATTCTGCTATCAATTTTAGCGCTGTAGGATGGCGTAAAATTGAAGGCTTTAATAAGCATTGGCTTGAATTTTAAGTAAAGGGAGCTTTCCACACCTAAAATAACAACGTCGTTGTCATTTAAGCAGTCGGAAACCGCTTTGAAGAAGGAGTTTGTATTAGAAAAGCTTTCAAAGTAAACTCCGGAGCCGCCAAGCGTTTCAATAACTGCAGATTTTACGTCTGCAAGAGTCAGGCTGTCACGCTCGAACGAAAATGCCTTAATTCTCAAAATAACTACACCTCACAATTAATATAGATACCATTTAGGGTCATCCTTATATGGATTTTTTGATTTGTTACTGTAATAGGAGGCAGGGTATTTTACAGGCGTTTCCTTTTCCTTTGCAAGTGAAACGTCTACCTCCTCACTCTCACCCTCGCGCACCATTCTCGCAATAACAACAAGTCTTGCGTCGTTAAATTCATAGGTACAGGTACAAAGGGTAATAAGCTTATCTGTAGGTAAAATATCAACACCGGTTTCGTAAAGCTTCCTTTTTTCAACCTCTACAAGATATTCCTCAAAGCAGGTGTCGGAGCAGTTGTTGAAGGTGAAATCGAAGAAATATCCGTTATCACCCTTGACGTTGCCGTTTGTAATAATAACCGCTGCAACCTTCCATTTGTGCTTTTCGTAAAGAGTGTTGAACTCTATAACCGGGTGCTTTTTAAAGTATTCAATAGATTTATAGTTTTCAATAGCGGCAAATCTTGAGCCATCGTTCATATTGTGACCGTAAAGCAAAATGTTGCGGTCTAACGGGTTAAGGTTTGCAACGTAGGTAGCGTAAATGGCACCGTAGCTTGTGTATTTACCGTAAAAGTCGTGGTTAAGGTAATACTTGTTGTTATCTGCCTGAACAACGGGGTAATCTACCTTTGTACCGTCAATTTTTATATAACCGACCGTGTCGGGATTTTCTGCATAGTACAAAGCGTATTTGTAGTTAAAGCCAACGGGGAAAACAATATCTAAAAGATGCGGATAGGTTTCATAAAGATACGCCCAGGCTTCTTCCTCAGTCATATTTTCTAATTCCTTTGTGACGTCAGAAGGAATAACGTAGTCATCCTCTTTTTGCTCCTGAGAAAATACAAGGTAACTTTCGAAGCCGCGCTTACCTAAAAAGAAGGCGGAAACAAGCACGGCAAAAGCAGAAATAATAGAAACTATTTGCCGAAGCTTTTTTATGGCATATTTCTTTTTAACCGCCTTTTCAATGGCTTCCTTTTCGGGGCTGTTGGGACGAATAACGGTTTCCTCAAAACTGTCAAAATGAACTAAATTCTCTGATTTTTGTTTGTTTTGATTTTTTTTCATATTTTCGTCATCCTAATAATTCAAGTGCTGTTTTCACAGCGGTAAATCTGTTTTTGAAGCGAACGTTGCCAGAAAAGTCGTTTTCTAATTTAACAACCGTGGTTTTATTGTTGTGCGTAACAGAAATGAAAATAAGTCCAACCTTTTTTTGCGTGTTGTCAGAGTTAGGACCTGCAATACCGGTAATGCCTACACCGACGTCGGTTTTCATAAGCCTTGCTACGCCCGCGGACATTTCCCTTGCGGTTTCTTCGCTTACGGCGCCGAATTCATCAAGTGTTTTTTGGGATACGCCGAGTACAGTGTTTTTTACAGCATTACTGTAAGAGCAAACACCGCCCATAAAAATTTCTGAAGCACCGCTTATTTCTGTAATAATTTTACTCAGCCAACCGCCTGTGCAGGATTCTGCAACGCTTAAGGTAGCGTTTTCTTCCTTGAATTTTTTCACTACCTTCTCACCGAGTAGGATTAACTCGCTCTCATTCATTTTATTAAACTCACTCTATATAAATTTTCTTTATTCCGTTAAATGCTTCTTCGCAAAGTGCAGCTACGTCCAAGGGCTCCTCAGCCTTTTCAATATCTGCTAAAATCGGTTTTGTTTTAGGGTGCTTAGGTGTAAATACCGTACAACAATCCTCGTATGGCTGAATGGATATTTCAAAGGTGTTTATCTGCCTTGAGATTTTTATTATTTCCTCCTTATCCATACCAATAACGGGACGGAATACAGGAAGGCTTGAAACGGCATCCGTACAGCCTAAGGCTAGCATTGTCTGGCTTGCAACCTGAGCAACGCTTTCACCTGTAATTAAAGCGTGACACTCGCATTTTTCTGCTAACATATTTGAAATGCGCATCATAAAGCGGCGCATAATAAGCGTAAAGCAATCCTCGGGGCATTTTTCTTTTATTTCCTCTTGAATGTGTGTAAAGGGGACTGTGTAAAGAGTAATTCTGCCACTGTAAAGAGCAACCTTTTCAAGTAGCTCGTGCACCTTTTGCTCTGCTCTTTCAGAGGTGTACGGCGGAGAAGCAAAGTGAATGGCGGAAAGCGCAATACCTCTTTTGGCCATCATATAGCCTGCAACGGGGCTGTCAATACCGCCGGAAATAAGGAGTAAGCCTCTGCCGGAGGTGCCTACGGGCATACCGCCCGCGCCCTTGGTTTGGTTACCTCTTATGTAGGCATCCTCGCGGATTTCTACCGTTACAACAATTTCGGGGTTGTGAACGTCTACCGTAAGGTGCGGGAATTCCTCTAAAAGTCTTTCACCTAACATAGCAGAAATTTGAGGGGAGGTAAGCGGGAACTTTTTGTCCGCTCTTTTTGCTTCCACCTTAAAGGTTGTTGCCTCGTTTAATTGGTTTTTTAAATAAATCGGCGCTAAATCAAGGATTTTATCAATATCCTTTTCGGTAACTGCAGCACGTGAAAAGCCAGCTATACCGAAGACACGGGAAATTTCATCGCACACAGCCTCAAAGTCTACGTTGTCATCTACCGGAGTAATGGTGATGGTTGACTGTGCCTTTTTAAACTGAAATGTGCCGTATTTTTTTATACGCCAACGAATGTTTTTTACTAAAACGTCTTCAAAGGTGGAGCGGTTAAGACCCTTAAGGGCTAACTCGCCGTCCTTAATGAGAATAATTTCTTTCATAGTTATCCTTTTCCGTATTTGTCGTTTATTTCTTTTATTGCAGCTGCAAGTAAAAGTACCTCTTCCTTTGTGTTGTATCTTGAAAAGCTTATTCTTACAGCAGAATCTATAATTTTACTGTCAAGCCCCATAGCAGTTAAAACGGGACTACGGTGACCCATTTTGCAAGCAGAGCCTGCAGAGATTTGTATTCCCTTTTCACTCATAAAGTTAACAATAGGCTGGCTTGGCAGACCTAAAATTGAAAGATTTAAAACGTATGGAATTGCATCCTCGGGGGAATTTATTGTTACGCTTTTTAAATCTTTTATGTTGCAGAGTAATAAATTTTTGAGCTCTTGCACCGTTTCTGCGTTTTTAGAAACGTCGGCAGCCTCCTCTGCAGCAGCACCAAAGCCGAGAATGGCGGGCATTGCCTGTGTGCCTGCAAAAATATTGCCTTCCTGCTCACCGCCGAGCATATAGGGCTTAATTATGTTTTTTGCCTTTAAGTAAATTCCGCCTATGCCCTTTGGGGCGTGGATTTTGTGACCGCTTACGGTAATAATATCTGCACCGAGAGAGGAGGGCGAAAGTGGTATTTTGCCGAATGCCTGCACACAGTCAGAGTGAATAAGTGCAGGAGCTTTTGCTCTTTTTACTGCAGATTTTATAGCTGAAACAGGTAACAAAGCACCGGTTTCGTTGTTTACTGCCATGCAGGAAACAAGAATTGTTTTGTCGTTTATTGCAGAAAAAAATTCATCCTCGTTTACGTTGCCGGATTTATCAGGAGCAATTCTTATAACCTCAACACCGCTTTGCTCAAGCTTTTTAATGGGCTCTGCAACGCTCGGGTGCTCAATAGAGGTTGTAACGATTCTGTTGCCTAACCTTTTTTGTTTTTCGTAGGCGCCAAAAATTGCGGTATTGTTTGCGGCTGTGCCGGAGGTAGTGAAAAAGAAACTTTCACTTTGACAACCTAAAAGAGAAGCGACCTGCTTTTTAGCCTTATTAAGAGCGTTGTTTGCTTGTGTACCCAAGGAATGAAGTGAGGATGGATTTCCCCAGCATTCGGTAAGAGCAAGCTCTACTGCTTTAACTACGTTTTCAGTTGGTTTTGTAGTAGCACTGTTGTCAAAATAAGCCAAAGAGCATACACCTCCATTTAACTAAAGTATTATACTATATAAAAGAAATTTTGTAAATGCTTTCTATGAATAAATGAGTTAAAAAAAGTGAATAAACCATTAACTTTTTGGAAAAATAAATACAAAACTCAAAAAAAGGTGGTAAAAATGGAAAAAAACAGAAGAAAAGCTATAAGAAGGGCATCTTTTTTTATTGCTGTAATTGTAGTTTTAGGCACTTTAAGCATTGTGAGCACTGTTAAATATGTGAAAAGCGAAAGAATTTTAAAGGCAACTCGTGAAAGAGCGCTTACAGAGCTTGGCACACAGCTCGACACAATCAGCCTGAATTTAGATAAATGTCTTTATGCCTCTACTGCACCTATGATTGCAAGCATTTCTACCGACGTATGGCGTGCTTCAACCGCGGCTAAAACAAATTTATCCGAAATAACAGACGGTGAAGCAGAGCTTTCGGCTATTTATAAATTTCTTTCTCAGGTAGGGGAATACACAATGACGCTGAATGAGAAAAGCGCCTCGGGACAAAAAATAACCTCGGAGGAGACGAAAATGCTTAAGCAGCTTTCCGACTACGCGGAAAAATTAAGTGAGGAGGTAAATTTTTTAATAAATGAGGAGCAAAACGGCGGGCTCGAATTTGAATACGTGAAATCCACACTTGCTAAGGACGAGGATGAAAGTAAGCTTTATTTAGGGCAGGAATTAGACGATGCAAAGCAAACAATGACAAATTATCCTACGCTTATTTACGACGGCCCTTTTTCAGACAATATAGATACAAAAAAATCAAAGCTCATAGAAAATTTACCGGAGATTTCTAAGCAGGAGGCACAGAAAAAGGCGGCTAATTTTTTAGGCGTTGATGAAACTGAGCTGTATTTTTTGAGCGAATGCCACGGGAATCTTGAATGCTACAGCTTTTACAATGCGGAGCTTACTGTTTCAGTAACAAAAAAGGGCGGAATTGTGACTTACGTGCTCCGTTCAAGATTTGCAGATGAGAGCACGCTGACCTATGAGCAAGCAATAGAGAGCGCAAAACTATTTTTGAACAATCACGGCTATAAAAACGTAAAGGAAAGCTACTACGCCGTTACAGATGGCATAATGACGATAAATTTTGCTTTTTATGAAAACGGAATAACCTATTACACCGACCTTATAAAGGTGAGTGTGGCATTAGATAACGGTGAAATTACAGGCTTTGATTCTACAGGATATTTAATGAATCACACAAAAAGAGCGCTTGCAGAAAAATATAAATATACCGAGGAGTCTGCAGGCGGGCTGCTTAATTCAAGCTTGAAAATTAAAGCCAGTAAAAAGGTTTTTATTCCAACAGATTTCGGTACGGAAATTTTTGCCTATGAGTACCATTGCGAAGCACCTGAAAATCAGGAGATTTTAGTTTATATTGACCCGCAAACAGGTGTGGAGGCAGAAATTTTAGTGCTTCTTTACAGCGATAACGGCGTGCTTACAAAATAGCTGTAATAATTGCTGTGCTTTGTGGGAAAATAAGACGGGAGTAATAAATTCACTCTCCGGAAAGGATGTGAAATCAATGAAAAAGATTATAACACTTGGTGTTGCAATTCTTGCAATTTCAATGGTTGCGGTTTTGTTTTACGGTTGCGGTAACAATGCGGATGATATGACTACTACAAGCACAACTCAAAACACAACTCTTGACACTGCAACAGACATTGTAACAATGCCTGACAAAAGTGACGGCGTGGTTTCAGACGTTTCAGGTGACAACAATAACGGCTTAATCGGTGATGTTGTAACAGACGTTTCTGAAGGTATTTCTGAAGGACTTACAGATATAAGAGATGCTGTTCAATAAATTGTCCGATAAATAAAAAAGCTACCGCTATTTAAAAATAGCAGTAGCTTTAATTTTTAGATTCGCAGCGTTTTTAAATATTCTTTTTGCTCGTTTGTAATTCTGTAGCTTTCAATTGCCTTTTGAATTGTTTTGTTGTGTACCCATTTTGAAAGCTCCTTATTCTCTAAAAATTTTATTGCGGTGTCGTATTGCTTTGCCAAAGCGGTTGCAAAGTACCACGCGAGCATCATATTCACATAATATTCATTTGAACGCAGCTTCGAAATTTTAGTCATATAAGAAATATTGAAATTGTCGTCAAGGTAATAGGTCATATACGCCTTAATGGCAAAGCGAACCGTATACGTGTGGTCTGAAAGGAGCCATAAATCAAGCTGATGCGGTAAAATATCAAGATGTTTTTTAAAAATTTTAATGCTCATAATATCGCACGTTGCCCAGTTGTCCACAAATGGTAAAAATTCATTTAAAGCTTTTATTGTGTCGTCATAAGACGTAATGTTTTCTAATAATAATGCATGAAGGTTATATTCTTCTGTATATTTATGCGGTAAGGAGCTTAAAAACTCAGCTGCCTCGTTTGTGTTTCTTATTGATTTTTCGTAAGCTCTTAAAACGGGAATTCTGATGCCGATAACGTTTTCCTTTGCTACAGTAGGAATAAGCTTACTGTTAAATTCCTTGTACTCCTTGTCTTCAAAAGAGAATAAATCCTCGAGTATATTTTTCATAAAATCACCATGTTAATTATGCTATGGCTATAATAGCATTTTTTTGTCGGTTTGTAAATTGACTTTTACTACGAATTGTGTTAGATTACTTGTGTTAATTATAACGATGATAGTTAGTCGAAACAGTGTGAAATCACACTGTTTCGATACCAAATCACAGATTTGGTATCGAATTTTCTTTGAAAATTCGACTATAATCCTTTCAATGACTGTAATGCAAAATTGTATTTTTGAAAATCAATTTTGCAAAAAGCCGATAAAATCGGCTTTTGCGAAACGCTACTGCGTTTCGACTAATGACAATCATTATAATATAATAATATATTAGACATTGGAGATGACACAGTGAGTAAGGAAAGAAAAAACAATAAGAATAGACCGCGTAAAAAAGGCGTTAAAACAGCTGTCATAACAGCTTGTGCTATTCTTGCTGCGGTGCTTGTAATAGTTTTTGGTGCAACTGCTTTGTGCTATATTTCAGCAGGTGAAGCACCCAAAGAGGCTGAAATGACAAATCCGTTCATAACAAAAAACAATGCTCTTGTTTCAGCTCACCGCTCGGGTGCAGATATTGCCCCCGAAAACACAATGATGGCTTTTGAATATTGTGTTGAGAACGAAGATTTTAACGTAGATACCTTTGAATTTGATTTACATATAACAAAGGATAACAAGCTTATTCTTCTTCATGACGATACGCTTGACAGAACAACAAATTCTGAGGAGGAATTCGGCAGAAAGGACGTAAAGCCGAGTGAAAAAACCTACGAGGAATTATCTGTGCTTAACTTTGGTGAGAATTTTAAAACTCCCGACGGTGAGTACCCTTACAGAGGTCTTCGCGGTGAGGATATTCCAAAAAATCTTAAGGTTGTGCTTCTTGAGGACGTGCTCGATTATTTGTGCAGCAACGGTGATTTTACTTTTATAATTGAAATTAAGGATAAGGGCGAGCAGGGCTTTGAGGCTGCAGATGAGCTTTATAGAATTTTAAAGGAAAAGGGCTTGCTTGAAAAGGTTGTTTTTGGTACCTTTAACGGTGACGTTACAAAATATGTGGACGAAAACCATCCGGATATGCTTCGTTCTTCATCAATAGTAGAGGTTGTAGCCTTTTATTTTGCGGCAGCCTATAACATAGATTTGAACGAGGATTTTTACAAATTCAGCGCATTGCAGATTCCTACAAATCAATACGGTATTTTAATGCTTGGCTCGGAGCGTGTTGTGAATTACGCTCACCGACATAATATTGCCGTGCAATACTGGACAATTGATGAGGAAGAGGAAATAAAAAGACTTAACAGCATAGGTGCGGACTGTATTATGTCAGACGTGCCGGACCTTGCTTACGACGTAATTAACAATTGATTTAAAAGGTGCTTTATGGTAAAGGATATGACTAAAGGCAACCCTATGAAAATAATCATAAGGTTTTGCCTGCCATTAATGATGGGTAACTTGTTTCAGCAATTCTACAATATGGCAGACACCATAATAGTAGGTAAATTTGTTGGTAAAACGGCGCTTTCTGCAGTAGGCTCGGTCGGACCCTTGAACTTTTTGGTAATAGGCTCCATACTCGGCCTTTGCACAGGCTTTGCAATTCCCATAGCGCAAAGCTTCGGTGCCCAGAATTACAAAAAATTAAGAAAAATAACGGCAAATATAATTTACGTTGGAATAGCAATGGCGGTGCTGCTCACAATATTAGTGGTTATATTCACAAAGCCGCTTTTAAGAATTTTAAACACACCAGAGGATATTTTTACAGATGCCTACAACTATATTTTAATAATTTTTGTGGGTATAGGCGCAACAATGCTTTATAATATTGTTGCAAGCATAATACGCTCCCTAGGTGACAGTAAAACACCGCTTTACTTTTTAATTTTTTCATCCTTTTTAAACATAGGCTTAGACCTTCTTTTAATTATAGTCTTTAAAATGGGTGTAAGAGGCGCGGCAATAGCGACGGTGGCTTCTCAGCTTGTTTCGGGTATATTATGCCTTGTTTTTGTAAAGAAAAACTACCCCATGCTGCATTTTGAGAAGGGTGACAAAAAATTAGATTTTAAGTGCATAAAGGAGCTTGTAGGAAACGGTATTCCCATGGCGCTTCAATGCTCAATTACAGCGGTTGGCTCAGTTATGCTTCAGTCGTGCGTAAATACCTTGGGCTCAAATGCAATTGCCGCAATGACAATTGGCGCAAAAACACAGCTTATGATAATTTTACCTTCTGAAACAATTGGTCTTACAATGGCAACCTATTGCGGTCAGAATTTAGGCGCAAAAAAATATGACAGAATTAAAAAGGGTGTGCTTAATGCAACCTTTTTAGGCATAGCATATTCCTTTGCGGCATTTTTCATTGCAAGGTATTTAGGGTCTTATATAGGGCTTTTGTTTATAGACGGCAGTGAAGCAGCGGTTTTAGAGCTTTCACAAGGCTTTTTAAATACCTGTGCATGGTTTTATCCCATACTTACGTTTATATTTATTTACAGAAACGCACTTCAGGGCCTTGGCTTTGGCACAACGGCTATGTTTGCAGGCTTTTTCGAGCTTGCTGCGCGTGGCGGTGTAGGCTTTGGCTTTGTTTTAGATTATGGCTTTAAGGCGGCTTGCTTTGCAAATCCGGTAGCGTGGTTTGCGGCAGATTTGTTGCTTATACCGGCATATTTTATAGTAATGAGAAAAATAAAGAAACGCTTTGAGGCGGAAAAAGCGAGTGAAATAAATGATTGATTTTTCTAAAATTGAAGCCTGCATTAAGGACGCCGGCAAAATAATGCTTGATGCTAAAATGCAGGAGGCTCAGATAGAAAAGAAAACAGGGGATGCAAATTTTTGCACCGAGTACGACGTTAAGGTGCAAGATTTTTTAATAGACGAGCTTTCAAAAATATTGCCTCAGGCAGCCTTTTTTGGTGAAGAGGATACAAGCAACAACGTAAGGGATATGCAAAGAGAATATATTTTTTACGTTGACCCCATAGACGGTACAACAAACTTTATGTTTGATTATTACCATAGCTCGATTTCTGTTGCTTTGGCGCAAAACGGAGAGCTTATAGCAGGCTTTGTGTACAACCCTTACGTAAATAAGCTTTACAAGGCATTTAAAGGCAAGGGCGCTTTTCTTAATGATAAAAAGCTTGAAATAAGCGATTTATCGGTAGAGGAGGGTATAGTTGCCTTCGGCTGTGCGCGCTACAATGAATGTGACGTAGACGTTTTGTTTAATACGGTAAAGGAATTATTTTTAAAAAGCCTTTCTATAAGAAGCGGAGGCTCTGCTGCAATAGATATTTCAAGAGTTGCAGAGGGCAGTAACGTTATTTATTTGGAGTATAAATTACAGCCCTATGATTTTGCTGCGGCTGCTATTATAGCAGAAGAGGCAGGCGGCAGGGTAACAAGAATAGGCGGCGGTAAAATTTCCTTAACAGGACCCTGTTCAATTTTAGCGGGCACAAAAAAGGCACACGCCGAGGTTATGAAATTAGCAAAGGAAAAAGGCTATAATTCAGAATTTTAATTAACAAACATTGTCAAAAAAATTTATAAATATTTTCACCCTTTCAGAAAATACTATGATTACAAACGCAAACCAAATTTTCTAAAAGGAGTGAAAAGAAAATGGCATCAAAGAAAAACGTAGTTCCAGAAGCTCGTGAGGCTCTTAACAGATTTAAGATGGAAGCTGCTTCTGAGGTAGGCGTTAACCTTAAGCAAGGTTACAACGGTGACTTAACATCTCGTCAGGCTGGTAGTGTTGGCGGTCAGATGGTTAAGAAGATGATTAAGGCTTACGAAGAAGGCATGAAATAAATCGATTCATAAGTTTTATGAATAAAAAAGGCGACAACTGAAATTCAGTTGTCGCCTGATTTTATGAGATAGTTATTTTTTGTGAGCCAATTGTTGTACCGTCTGCTGTGTGAATTGAGAAGGTCACAGTGTAGTTTCTTGTATTAGTTGGCGGGTAAACAACAATAGCCGCGGTGTTATCCTGCGAGAAGGTAACTGTGCTTGAAGAAGAATAGTTATATTGTGTTGTGTACTTAAGTGTAAGTGTTTCACCGTAGTAGGTTTCATCTAAAGCAATTACGTGGAAATAAGCGCTTCTTAAATGGCTTACCTCATCAAGCATAGTTTCAGTATCTGTTGAGGATGTATTAACAAAGAATTTAAGTGATGAATCAGAGGAGGTGCCTAAAAGCTGCTCCTTTAAATCTGCACTGTTTCTGTACTTAAGCTTTGCTAATTCCTTGATATATTTAACGGTGGTTTCGTTGTCCTTAGTAAGGTTTTCAGTTACGTATAAGTACTTTGCTTCATTTATTTTTTCTGCAGAATCAGAATACTTTTTAATTGTTGAAAGGATTTCTATTGCCTGCTCGTATTTTTTAGCCTCTATTAAAGAAAGTGCTTTTCTGTAAGAAGTTTCCTTAACCATTTCTGCGCTGTCGCCATAATCCTTCAGTGCCTTGAACATTTCCTGAGCCTCGTCATATTTGCCTTTTTCAAGGTATTGCTTAGCAATGGAGTAGTCACAAAGCTGAATTTTAGTTTCAACGTCTGCATTGTAGCCCTTTAACTCCTCTAAAAGAGCCTTAGCTTCGGTAAAGTTTTCAGCCTCAACAAGTAAAAGCGCGTTCTGGTATTTACACTCTTTAATTTTTTCCGCGGAATCCTCGTAATCACCGAGAGAGGTGAATATTTCAATTGCTTCTGTGTAATTCTTTTCTTCAACAAGCTTTATAGCTGAGTTGTAGCGGGTTTCTGCAATAAAGCCCGGAACAAAGCGAATAGCGTTTACAGCAATAACCGCAACTATGAAAACAACTATTACAGCAATAATTTTGCCCTTTTTACTCTTTTTGTGAGTTAAGGTGGTTTCTCTGTCAGGGTCATTTTTTCTTGCACGGTCAAACTTTTTAGCAAGTGCTATAAAATCTTCGTTTTCAGTATCTACCGTGTCAATTTCCTTAAAGCGCTCGTGTCTTGCAATGTCGTCCTGCTCTTCCTTTGTAAGCTCGGGATATTCCTGTGTTTTTGCAGTCTGAGCCTTTTCTAATGCCTCGTCGACCTCTGCGGAGTTTTCTTCCTGAACATTTTCTTCCTGTGTATTTTCGTCAGAGTTTTCGTAATTAAACGGTGAATCCTCTTTTTTGTTAACAGCCTCACCTGAGCCGAAAATATCACCGATAACAACATTTGTGTTAGGTAAATCCTGAACCTCGTCTGCTTCAAGAATAGGGTCGTTTACAGCGTGGAATTCAACCGGAGTTTCCTTAAAGCTGAGCGTATCTTCTTCCTGAGCCTCTTCTGATTCTTCTTCGGCCTTAGCCGTTTCTTCAACTAAGGTTACCTCTTCAATTTCTGTTATTTCTGTAATTTCTTCTATTTCTGTTTTTTCTGCTTCGAGGTCTACCTCTTCAATTTCAACAACCGCTTCTGTAGGCTCGGTTGAAGCTTCCTTCTCTGCTGCTTCTGCAACCTCGGTAGCCTCTGCCTCTTCTTCAGCAACAACAGGCTCCTCATTTACAACAATAACAGTTTGTGAAGGCTCTTCGTCTGCCTCTTCACCCTTTAAGCTTTCCTCAAAAAATGAATATGCGGTAATCTTAAGCTTTTCTGCAGTGTTTACAGTGCTTTGAATTGAGGTGTAATTACCTTCCTTAAGAATTTCATCTAAAAGAACAAAATTCTCTGCGTTTTGCATAAGGAAATCGTACTTTGCCTTGTTCTTCTTAAAGAACATAACAATGCAACGATAGTAAATTTCAAGGTTTCTTATATCAGTAGTAAGAATACCGGTAAATACAGTGTGAGAAGCAATGTCTGACTTAATTTTGCCGAATTTCTTTTCACCTATTTCCTGTGCCTTTTCAGGTGTTACAAGGAAGCACTTTGAAAGGTTGTAAACAAGCTTTTTTGTGTTACGTCCATTATAGGCATCCGCAAAATCAGCAAGCTTATTTCTGAAGCTCTTAGCCTCTTCCTGGATTTTTAAAATTGTTGAAACAATGCTCTTGATTTTTTCTGCATCTGCAGCCTCAAACGCATTCATATGAATTTCTGCTAAAGCTAACTCAAGCTTTTTTGCCTCGTCATTGGCAATTTCAAGGAATGAAGGGAAATCCTCATCTGAAACTAATTCACAAGCAAAAATAATCTGCTCGTAAACGTCCTTTAAGGAAACGGAATCCTCATCAAGCTTAAAGCCGTCACCTAAAGCCTTGTATAAAAGAGCCTTGTAGTTGCTGCCGTCGTTAACTATTGCCTTCATAAGGTAGTCTGCTGAGGTTTCAAGCTTGCCTTCCTTGTAATAGTGAATACCTAAAAGTAAGCTTTCCTCACTATTAGGGTGAAACATGCCGCAGCTTGAGCAAAAATAACCATCATCATTTTTCTGTAAATAAGCGTTTTTGCACTTTTCACAAATAAGTTTTTCCATAGTTACCCCCGTAAATCCGGAATATATAATTTAATAAATTTATTGATTAGAGTGAAATGGTTTTAAGAAAATTGCGCCACTCAAACAATATTCACTCTATAATAACACAAAATGCACACGGTTTTCAACAATTTATTACAAAATAGTTTCAAAAAATTTCAAATCTGAAAGATTTTATAAAGAAAACACGCGATATTCTTCTAAAAAAGAAGATTACCGCGTGTTGAATTATTTAATGAAGAATTCGCAAAGCTCTATGCCCTTTGTGCTTTCACTTATAATTAAGTCGAGTGTGCCGTTTATAAAATACTCTTTTTTGATTTTATAGGAGGCGCTCAAAAAGCCCTCGCAAAGCATTTCCTTATCAAAAAGCTCGTTTCTTTCACCGCCGAAGGATGGACCCTCATAAACGGTAAAGCCGTTTGCCGTGATTTTTTGCTTTGTGTTTTCGGTTGAGTGCTCCTTGTAAATTACCGTAAGGGTATAATCACGGTCACTAAAGCCGCCGAGCCTTGCACGGAAGCTGAAATGGTCGTAAACCTTAAGCATACTCATAGGCATTCTGCCGTCGTTAGATGGTCTGTCTCCCTGAAAATTCATATAGAATTCTCCGTCCTGCTTTACGCCTAAGGCAACCAATTCATGCAAGGCAACAGAATAATAGTACTCGTCACTTGCTACCGTGTTTCTGTTTAAAAGACGTGCTAAAAACTCAGCCTGCTCGTTTTTGGGGAGTGTTTTACAATACTCAATTCTATTTAAAAGCCAAGGTCTGTCTGTAACGGGTCGGTCAATGGTGTCAAGCGTTGCCCCTCTTTCCCAGCCGTCTGTGTGATAATGCTCAACGTCTAACTGAATTCCTATAAGCTCAAAAAGTGTTTTGCCTAAATCAAAAATTTCGGTTCGTAAGTCGTTATAGAATTTGGGGAAATCGCAGCTTAATATATCCTCTGCTTTTTCTAAGTTGCCGTCCTTAAGTTGAAGGCTTGCATCCTCGATTAAGCTGTTTTCAAATTTAATTCTTTCTAAAACAAGCTTGTCGCAGCAGGCTCTGAAATAAAGAAGCAAAAAGCGCCAGTTGTCGCAAAGCTCAGGGAAGCTGTTTTTGAAGCTGACAAACGCTTTAAAGGTGTTGTTAATGGAGGGGTTGTTAAGTGGATTTCCCTCCCAGTTCTTTTCCAGTCCGAAAATCGCCTCTGTTAAGCCTTGTATGTCTGCACCGTAAAAGAAATATCGCACGTAGTCGCTTACTGCCTCGTGCAATGGGTAGCAGTCATCAAATTCTAAAAGAGACCACACCATTTTGTTAAGGTCGTCGTGAACACCCTCGGAGTAGCTTACACTGCCGATTGTGTAGTGCGAAAAAAGTCTGTGCAGGGTAGCAAATTCTACGGGGCGCGGATTTGTGCTTTCTCTTGAAAGGGTAGAAGCAAGTGCGTAGTGCCAGTCGTCGTTCAAAAAGTGAACGGGGTATTCGCATCTTAAGTTGTGAGTAATGTCGGGGTAAAAGCGCATAGGGTATTTTTGCGGAGTTTTTGCCCGTAATTCGTGCATAGGAAAGGCGTGGTTAGGCCCCATAATAAGTCCGTCAATTTCGTTCGGCTCTTTTTTCAGCTCTTCAATGAGCTTGTCACCCCAGTCTTGGTATTTGTGCGGTGCCTGTGCAGAAGGGTAAACGAGTGCATTTTTATGAATTTCCTTTAATACCTTGCTTATCCTTTTTGTTCTTTCCATAAATTCGTCGGCATAGTATTCACCGGGGTCTCCGCCGGGAATGAATAAATAGTCTATGCGAGGAACCTTTTTGTAAAGCTTCTTTCGTCTGCTTACTGCCTCCTCTATTGTTTCCTCGTCGCAATTTGGGTGCCACAAGGAAACGTCCATATCAAGAGTATCTGCAAGGCGGGAGGCTTCAATTAAAAATTCCTCCTCATCATATTTCATAAGGCAATTTCTTTTAGAAACACCCTTTTCGTATGGTATATGCTCGCAGGTGTTTGTTGTGAACGCTATCATATCAAGATAGTAATTGTAATACTGCTCGTAGTCCCAAGCGTCGTAGGTATTAGGTGTGGTGCGGTAGCCTACCTGATGTCCGCGGATGGGCTTTTTTGGTGTATGTAAGCCAAAAATGCTTTGTGTAAGAATTATTTTTCCGTTCTTAAATTCGCATTTTCTTAAAAAATGAGAGTATGCAAAAATAAAGCCGCGAATACCATTTGCAGAAAAGGTTAAGGTGTTGTCGGCATAGCCTATTGAATAACAGTCTTTATTCTCTAAAGGCTCTTGCTTAAATACAAAGCAAGAGGAATTAAGAGCTTCCGTTATAAGAACAGAATTTTTCGTACGTTTTTTTAATTCCTCGGCAAAAAGTCCTGCCGCCTTTAATTCAACTTCTGTTTTTGCAAATATGGAGGGCTCGTTAAAAATATACTGCATACTATCACCTACAATGCTTTTGTTACGTTTATATTAACACAGTATTAACTTCTTAGCAAGAAATAAAATTTTTGTTGCAATTTGTATTTTATGTGTTAGAATTAAAGCAGATATTTCTGAAAAAATGAAAGAAGGCGGGAAAATGACTTTCAGAACTTTTAAATGGTTTGCGCAGGTTGCTTTGTCACTTATAGGTCTCATACCAAAAATGAAAAAGGGCGAAAAGCTTAAAAATACAGGTGTATTAGAAAATTATAAGCCCTTTGTAGACGATACGCTTAGAAAATGGTTGAATCCGCTTATGAAATCTGCAGGAGTGGATTTTGAGGTAAAGGGTAAGGAGAATATCCCCGAGGGTGAAGCAGTAATTTACGTGCCAAACCATCAAGGTCTTTTCGATATGCCTGCTATTATATTGAATGCTGTAACACCGTGCGGATTTATAGCAAAAAAGGAGCTTAAAAAGGTTCCTATTGTAAGAACGTGGATGTGGCTTCTTGACTGCGTGTTTATAGACAGAGAAAACAAGCGTGAGGCAAGAGTAGCAATTAAAGAAGCAATAGACCTTATAAACAAGGGCAGAAGCATGGTAATTTTCCCGGAGGGTACCCGTTCAAGGGATGGTGTTCCGTTACCGTTTAAATCAGGTGTTATGATGATAGCAAAGGAAACAAAGGCAAAAATTGTTCCCGTGGTGCTTGAGGGAATTATTGACCGCTTTGAGGGTCCTAAAAATATTACGCCGGGCACGGTAAAGGTAACGTTTTTACCTGCTATTGAAACGGAAAATCTTTCAAGAGATGAAATGAAAGCAATGCCTGACGAAATAAGAGAGAAAATAGTAGCCGTATTAAAAGAGGACGGAGCAATTCCGCAGGATGCAGAATAAAAAATGAGACTGTAAAAACGAAAGGTTTTTACAGTCTTTTTTATTAAAATTATTATTTTTTGAAAAGTATTATTCCGCCTATTGCAAGTGCCACGCCGAGCAGCTTGCTCCACTCAAAGTTAGCTCTTTCTACACCAAACAGACCGAAAAGCTCAATTAAATAAGCCACCAATATCTGTGCTGTTACTATAATCATAACAGCCTGAGCAGGACCGAGTCCTGCAACGCTTTTAATTACGGTGTAGGTAATTAAAGCACCCATAATACCGCCTAAAAGCATATATTTATTATTTATTGTAAAAAGAGAGGAAAAGCTACCGTCACGCCCGGTAAAAAACCAGGCAATTATGCAGAATAAAAACGCAGTAAGCTGCACAAAGGAGGCTGAAACCCATATAGAGGTCTGCTTTGTAACACCTTCGTTAAAAACACCCTGAAGGCTCATTAAAGCACCTGAAATAACAGCAATTAAAATAGCCATAAAAAATCACCTGCTAATATTATTAGCAAGTGATTTTAATTTTATTAAAATTATCTTTCTTCTCTGAAATAATTCAAACCGAGACTCTGCGGCGG
>JAZOOH010000035.1:0-2449 GCA_045654905.1 Acutalibacteraceae bacterium
CGCACGGTAAGAAAAGCTGCGGCAGAGCAATATCCCACGGTTGCAACAGATGCAGGAGCAATAACCAAAGCCTTGTTTGAGAGGCCCTTAAGCGAGCCTATCAAAATCAAAGCAGATGCTATGGCAGCAACAAGATATGCACCACCGAGCACAAAGTTCTCTAATGCCAAGGGTAATAAAGAAGCCAAAGCCGTACCAAAATCATACTCCAAATAACCGAGATAATTATATACAAGCTGAACAAAATCAAGCAATCCAAAAACAAAATGAATAAGCTGTCCTAAGCAAATAGCGCCAAGGGATATGGGCAGAAGGACAGTAGCCTTTGACTTTCGGAAGCAGAAGCAAAGGTAAGCCAAAAGCAGTATAATAGGCAAAGCGTCTGCCGTGGCGAGAACAAGCTCCTCCACAATACTAAATAAGTAAGCAAAGTTAAAGTCTAAAGGATATTCAATTAAATTTACGATAGTTCTAATAGCATACTCCATAAAGCTTGCGCCTCGCAAAAGCAAAGCAATAACCACAAGGGCCATTACTATTATTCCGCCCTTCATCTTTCGGGATTTTGCTGATAATGTCTGTTCCATTTTTTGCTCCTTAAAGATTTTTATTTTATAATAATTTTATTATAACACATACTTTTTAAAAAGTAAAGTAAAAAGAGGAAACAGTTTATAGCTGTTTCCTCTTTTAAGAATATGGTGGCTTATTAGCCTTTCCAAATGGGAAGGCTAATTTTCCTGCCGTCCTGTAAGATGCGCATTGCTTCGGCAATACAATCAGGATAAGGTATGCTACTCAATCGTGCTTGGAAAATATTCCGATATTATAGTATCCATACCTCCATATCCAAAATCACCTATATATTCAATATACTCTCCATCTTTATCAAACACGACACATGCACCCGGGTATGATGTTTTACCTTTTTCATCTTCATAAATACAACCGTAAAAAACAAACATATCCCCGTTGCTTTGGTATAAAATCAGAGTTTTCCCAATTGGTTCATTCCAAGTCCTGCTCCAATAAAGGTATCCGTATTTTTCTAAATCATTAATAACATCACCGATTTTAGAATCATCAAGTGCTGCTATCGGAGTTACCTTGTTGAAATCAAATTTTGGCTTTTCTTTACCGTCAAGATTGAAAATGATTTTAGGATCTTCATTTTCATAATTAACAAGCTCAATTTTTACTGTATTAGCCAACAACTCATCGGTATTAAGACTGCCCGTTCCGGGATCGCAACCTGTAAATACAAGCAGACAGGTCAATGCACAAACCAACACTAAAAACAACGCCGTTACTTTTTTCATAAATGATACCTCCGTTTGATTTTTTTGCTTAGGCAAACTGCCGTCTAACCATTTTCATTATATCATGCTATGTAATAAAAGTCAAGGACGGCTGGATTTCGGGAGCCCACCTGTTTTATTGGTGAAGTTTGGCTTTCGACAAATGAAGTTTTGCCGTTGGCAAAGTGAAGTTGCGCAGGGCGTAGTGAAGTTGATTTTGCTATGGGCAAAATCAGTTACTCGGTTAGAGACCTCATAGCTTCGTGGGTACAGTAAACATGAAGCGTTTTTTATATACTCACCGAGAAATTGAAATTTGCAGTTATTTGTAAATTAGCGTTTCGGGATGGGAAAACACAAGTGAAATATTCTTGTTGGGATTGATAAGCAAATTTAGGACACCGGGTTCCTTTGTTCCCAACCGTGTATCCATAACAAGCTTTCGATAGGGTTTGAAGCCGCACTTTTCCTGAACTCTTTTGGATTGGTTGTTAAAATCATAATATCCACAAGTTAAAAAGTCTAAATTCAAATCGTTGAACAGATAGTTAATCACAGCCCCTACAGCTTCAGGCATAATACCTTTTCCCCAGTAATCCTTCGATAATACATAACCAATCTCGCGTCCATAATAGCTATTAAATTCGGTCAGTTTATCTTCAAGTCCGTATTTTTCAACACCAAGAGAACCGATTACTTTGTTATTCTTTTTGAAAACTATAGCAAAGGTTTTATCTTCTTTGATAAACATATCCAAGATTTCCTGCGTTTTTTCGATAGTTTCGTGATGCTTCCAGCCTGCCATCTCGCCAACTCCCGGAACAGCTGCATATTCGTTGAAATCGTGCAGGTCGGATTGCTTAAACGGACGTAATATCAATCTTTCTGTTTCTATAACCAATTCACCTATCTCAAAGTTTGCGTTCATATATGAATGACCCCGTAAAATTCAAATTTATCTGATATATTATAGCATAAATTCCTCCTAATGTAAATAGGGCGATTTGATCTCTCAAACCGCCCTGGATTATAGCGGACGAGCAATGCTCGCCCCTACAGTTTTAATATTGTTGGTTTATTTTCCGTCTTGGAGTATTCTCATAGCTTCGCCAAAACAGTCAACATGAAGTATCATATTTTTGAATACAATT
>JAZOOH010000036.1:0-3055 GCA_045654905.1 Acutalibacteraceae bacterium
GCCGCTTACCGCTTTTACTGTGTAGCTGTAAATTGTTCCAAGCTTTACGGTTGTGTCGGTATATGTTAACTCTTTAGTTGTTTTTATTGCCTTCCAACCGGAGTATTTTTTTGTTTTTTCGTTATATACTCTTTGGTAAACTATGTATTTTTCTGCACCGTCTACACTGTACCAGGTTAATTTAATACCCTTTGCAGTATTTACAGTAGAGTAAACCTCGGGCGTTTTGAGCGTTCCTTCAAGAACAAAATATAATACTGAACATTCCTGGTTGTAGTCATTGATACCTTTTATATTAAGATACTGATAACCGGGACCCATACAAGGCGGTTCAATAACGTAGTCTACACCTTCAACCAATTCAACCCCGTTTACCTTAATTGATTTAATCTGCGGTTTTTCACCTTTTAAGGTGTTAATTGTTGTGCTTACAAGCTCAACCTCTGCAGTATACAAGCTTATTTTTCCTACGTAAAGACCTTTATCACCGCATACGGAGCAGGTTTTTGTATAACCGTAATCGTCGTAAACCTTGGTGATTTTGTGTCCGGCTGAGCACTTGAATGCAGAAAGTGGTTTTACCGTGCAACCCTCTGAGGTTAAATAATTATAAGCCGGTGTATTTTCAGAGCAATAATAAGTACGTGGAATATATTCCTCGGCAAATTCTCCAACCTCTGTAACAGAATCCGGGATTATTACGCTCATAAGATTATCACAATAGAATAACGCCGCCTCTTCTATTAATTCTACACCATTAGGAACGGTAATATGGGTAAGATTTTCAGAGCCCATAAATGCGCCCCATCTTATTTCTTTTAAACCGTCATTTAAAATAATACTTTCAAAATCAGAATAAGAAAGAGCAGCATATTCAATTACTGTAATATTTGATGGAACGGTAAACTCTTTTGCACCGTTTTTAACAGGAGCAAGCATAAGCCTGTTACCTGAACAAAGAGCTCCGTTCTTAAGATAGAATTTTTCATTACCAGCTTCTACTGTAATAGCTTCAATAGGGCATCTGCTAAAAGCAGGGCAGACCATACCTATGAGCGTAGCGGGAATATCCACTCTTTTTAATTTACATCCGTTAAATGCATACTGACCTATATAAAGACATTCCTTTGGAATATTACATTTTTCTAAGTTTTCACAAATATCAAACGCCCAATAGCCTATATAAATAATATCATCAGGTAAAACTACCTCTTTTATATTATTACATCCTTCAACCGCTGAATTAGCTATTTGCTTTACATTCGCAGGAACGTTTAACACGCTTTTGGCATATTGGGGCGGACAGTAAAGGAGAATCTCCATATCCGCTGTGTAAACAATTCCGTCTACAACCTTCATATACGGGTTATTCTTTGCCACATTAACTGTTTTTACTTTTTCACATTTATATGGCACATATGATGAGGAATCTATCATGAACACATCTGTGCTGAATCTAAAGCAATCCCAGTTCATGGTTGAAGGAACGTTTATTGTTTCAAGCGCACTGCAAAAAGCAACTGATTCAGCAAACATTTTTTTAATACCTTCGCTAAAGGTAAGTGTTTTCATTGTAGAGTTCTGATAAAATGCGTATTTATCAACGTAATAAACAGGGTAACCTGCTATGCTACCGGGAACAACAACGTTAGCTTCGTTACCGTTATATTTGGTAATATACGCTACGTCATCAATAATTTTATAACTAAAATAACCCTCGGTGCCCGTAAAGTTTGCCATAGGATAACCTACTGAAGCAATATTGTAGTTATTTTTAAAATCAGCTTCTTCAAACTGTGGTTCGTTGGTATGGTCATAAAAATCTGATGTGCCCTTTAAATAGTACGAGAACCTTACTCTACCTGCATCCCAAGTAGAATCTGCGTAGTAATACTGACCGTCTATTTTTACAATATTCCACGCATGGTTTTCACCAAGGCTTGTTCCTGTAATTACTCTTGAATCAAGACCAGCCTCTTCTGCAAGACGATAATATAAGAGCGCATAACCCTGACAAACAGCGGTTTTATTTATAAGCGCTGCGTAAGGTGTAAATTTCAAGTAATAAGCCTCGTTATTTAAATTTTTGTTGTCGTAAACTACGTTTTCCGTTATATAACGATAAATTATATCCGACTTTTCTCTGTCGGTTGTTGCAGAAGTAAAGCCGAAGCTGTTAAGCACGTTGTTAACAGCAGTTGTAAGCTGCTGCTCCTGTGTTTTAGTTGTATAATATTCGTAATTGATTGTGTATTCGTAATAATAAGTCGCACCATCTGAAACACATTGAATGCTTGCTGAGGATGACTTATAACCTAAGCGCAAGGAATCACCTTGTGTTGCTTTATCGGTTTCTGCGAAAGCAAGCTCCTGAAGCTCTGCAAACAAATCATTTAACTGCACCTCAGAAAGCTCGGTTGTAGTTTTATAGTATATAGTAACTTTAGCCGCTCTGTTTTCCATACCATCACGAATAACAGAAGCAACGCTTGCCTTGCTCTCTGAGTAAAGTGAAGGGTCGAAATTATCCAAAGCATCTGAATAATAGACCTTTGCGTTGGTTTTAACCGTTCCTTTTTCATCTACCAACCCTTTATAAATTGGGTTGATTTGCTCTTCAATTTCATAAGTGCCGAGATATTTCACACCTGAAGGTGCAGCACTTGCCGTCACGGGCACGCTAAAGCATATGCCTATAACAAACAAAATTGATAAAAGTGAGCATAAAACACGTTTCATAAGACCACTCCTTTTTCAGATAGAATTACACTACCTTACTTTAATTATAAAACCTTTTTCACTTCCTTACAATGAACAATACCTCCAAATTTCTTGCCGTGTGTTTGGTTAGAGTGGACACTATACTAAAAAAAGACAAAAAAATAAACCGTAGCATTTGCTACGGTTTTGATTTATGTACCCTGAAAACTGAATAAAGGAAAGCGGAAGAAACAAACGAAATGGTCAAGCCCTCGACCTATTAGTACTGCTTAGCTGAACATGTCACCATGCTTACACACGCAGCCTATCAACCTCATAGTCCTTGAGGGGTCTT
>JAZOOH010000037.1:0-42679 GCA_045654905.1 Acutalibacteraceae bacterium
GGAGATTTTAAAAAGTGAGGATTTTTGGTCAATCAAGGCACAAAACGCAGTTAATCCTTTCGGATTAACGAGTATTTTAACGAAGAGTGAGCAAAATATCCGCCTTTTTAAAACAGGTTCGGATTATTCTTCTCACCTTAAAGAAGAAAAATAAAGGAAAAAATTATGTTTATTCATATCGGTCAGGATACTGTTATTACTGATGACGAAATAATAGGTATTTTTGATATGGAAAATACCACAGTTATGAAAAGTACAGTTGATTATCTGAATACGGCGGAAAAAAGCGGTGAGGTAAATAACGTTGCACCGTTTGAATTACCAAAATCCTTTGTTGTGACAAACACAAAAAAGGGTCGAAAAATTCACATTTCTCCTGTTTCGGTAGGAACTATTTTAAGAAGAACAGAAAGTAAAATTCCTACATAATTAACTTTTATATATATATTTTCTAAAAAAAGTACGGAGGTTATCGTTTTGGACGAAAACATTATTAAAACCGAAGCAGAATTAAAGGAAGAGGCACTTGAAAATGCGGTTGTTTTAGAGGAAAGCAACATAGATACGGTTGTTACCGAAAAATACGACGCAAGTGCAATTCAGGTTCTTGAAGGACTTGAGGCTGTTAGAAAAAGACCGGGTATGTACATAGGTTCAACCGGTCCTAAGGGTCTTCACCACCTTGTTTACGAAATTGTGGACAACTCAATAGACGAGGCTTTAGCAGGCTTTTGTACAGATATTCAGGTAGAAATTTTACCGGGTGACGTTATTACCGTACGCGACAATGGTCGTGGTATTCCTGTTGGCATAAACGAACAGCAGGGCTTACCTGCTGTTACCGTTGTTCTTACCGTGCTTCACGCGGGTGGTAAATTCGGCGGCAGCGGCTACAAGGTTTCCGGCGGTCTTCACGGTGTTGGTTCCTCTGTTGTTAACGCACTTTCAGAGTGGTTTGAGGTAGAGGTTTCTCAGGATGGTCACGTTCATTACCAGCGCTTCGAAAGAGGTACTCCTACCTGCGATTTAAAAGTAATAGGCGATACTGATAAAACAGGTACTTTAATAAGATTTAAGGCAGACCCTGAAATATTTACGGAAACTACCGTTTATGAGTTCGAGGTACTCGAAAGAAGATTAAGAGAGCAAGCATTCTTAAATGCAGGTCTTTCTATTTCTCTTACAGATAAAAGAAATCTTGACGAGGAAAACGGTGAGGTTTACTGTTACGAGGGCGGTATTTCCTCCTTTGTAGATTTTGAAACTAAAAAGAGAGGTCTTACCCCGCTTCACGAGGAGCCTATTCATTTTTCTGCAGTAAGCGGTGACAGAGAAGCAAATATTGCTCTTATGTATAACGACAGCTACAACGAATTAGTTTTAAGCTTCGCAAACAACGTAAGAACAATAGACGGCGGTACTCACGAAACCGGCTTTAAAACGGCTCTTACAAGAGTATTCAACGACTACGGAAAAAAATATAATCTCTTAAAGGATAACGACAAAAAGCTTTCCGGTGAGGACGTAAGAGAAGGTCTTACGGCTGTTATAAGCGTTAAGCTTACTGAGGCACAGTTTGAGGGACAGACAAAGGGTAAATTAGGTAATACGGATATTACTCCTATTGTTTCAAAATGTGTTTACGAAAAGCTTATGACGTATTTTGAAGAAAATCCTGCTGTTGCAAAGGAGATTTTCTCAAAAGCGCTTGATGCTTCAAGGGCAAGAGAGGCTGCAAGAAAGGCAAGAGATAATGCAAGAAGAAAATCTGTGCTTGAAAGCAACTCACTCCCCGGTAAATTAGCAGACTGTATTGAAAAGGACTCCTCAAAAACAGAGCTTTATATAGTAGAGGGTGACTCTGCGGGTGGTTCTGCAAAGAGTGGCCGTGACAGAATGATTCAGGCTATTCTTCCTCTTTGGGGTAAAATGCTTAACGTAGAAAAAGCAAGAGTGGACAAGGTTATAGGTAACGAAAAGCTTACACCTGTTGTTCTTGCTTTGGGAACAGGCATTGGTGAGGACTTTAATATAGAAAAGCTCCGTTACGACAAAATTATTATTATGGCCGATGCCGACGTCGACGGTGCTCACATCAGAACGCTTCTTTTAACGTTCTTCTTCAGATATATGAGAGCTTTAATAGAAGAGGGTCACATCTATTTAGCACAGCCACCTCTTTACAGATTAAGCAAGGGTAATAAGCACCATTACGCTTATTCTGATGCAGAGCGTGACGAAATTTTAGCAGACGGTACCAACTACGCAATTCAGCGTTATAAGGGTCTTGGTGAAATGGACCCTGAGCAGCTTTGGGAAACAACAATGAATCCCGAAACCCGTCTTATGCTTCGTGTAACTCTTGAGGATGCCGAGGAGGCAGACGAAACCTTCTCAATTCTTATGGGTGACAAGGTTGAGCCAAGAAGAGAATTTATTGAGAAAAACGCAAAGTACGTTAAAAATCTTGACGTTTAATTAATGATAAGGAAGTATTTATAAATGGATGAATTAAATAACAACTTAGAAAATACGGGCGTTACTCAAGGTGTAAATAATCTTCCCGACCCGTATGCAAATCAAAAAATAGTAAACGTTGATATTAATAAAGAGGTAAGAACTGCTTTCCTTGACTATTCAATGTCAGTTATTGTTTCCCGTGCGCTTCCGGACGTTCGTGACGGCTTAAAGCCCGTTCACAGAAGAATTCTTTATACTATGTATGAGAATAACCTCACTCCGGATAAGGCTTACCGTAAGTGTGCCGACACAGTTGGTTCTGTGCTCGGTCGTTACCACCCACACGGTGACGCATCTGTTTACGACGCAATGGTTCGTTTGGCACAGAATTTCTCTATGAGATATATGCTTGTTGACGGTCACGGTAACTTCGGTTCTGTTGACGGTGACCCACCGGCTGCGTACCGTTACACTGAGTCAAGAATGAGCAAAATGTCACTCGAAATGCTCACAGATATTGAGAAAAATACAGTTGACTTTGTTCCTAACTACGACGACCGTCTTAAGGAGCCAACAGTTTTACCTTCACGCTACCCTAACCTTTTAGTTAACGGCTCTCAGGGTATTGCCGTTGGTATGGCTACAAACATTCCTCCGCATAACTTAAGAGAGGTAATAGACGCAATTTGCTGCGTTATAGATAATCCTGAAGCAGAGCTTGAGGATATTATGGAGCACATTAAGGGTCCTGACTTCCCTACCGCAGGTATTATTATGGGTCGTTCAGGTATTCGCTCTGCATATGCAACAGGTCGCGGTAAGGTTATAGTAAGAGCAAAATCTGAAATTGTTGAGGGTAAAAACGGCAGATTTAAAATTATTATTACCGAAATTCCTTATATGGTTAACAAGGCAAGGCTTATTGAGTCTATTGCAGACCTTGTTAAGGATAAAAGAGTTGAAGGTATTGCCGATATTAACGACTACTCTTCAGATAAAACAGGTATGCACATTGAAATTGACATTAAGCGTGACGCTAATGCTCAGGTTGTGCTTAACAAGCTTTTCTCTTACACACAATTACAGTCTACCTTTGGTGTAATTTTACTTGCCATTGTTAACGGCGAGCCAAAAATTCTTACTCTTAAGGAGATTTTACAGCAATACATTGACTTCCAATGCCAGATTATTACAAGAAGAACTCAGTTTGACTTGAAAAAGGCAGAGGAAAGAAAGCACATTTTAGACGGTCTTAAAAAGGCTATTGATATTGTTGATGATATTATTGCAACTATTCGTGCTTGTAAGGGCGGTCAGCAAGAGGCAAAGACTGCCATTATGGAAAAATTTGATTTTGACGAGGTACAGGCAGCTGCTATTGTTGCTTTCCGTTTAGGTCAGTTAGCAGGTCTTGAAATTCTCAAAATTACAAATGAATTAAACGAATTAGAAGAAAAAATCAAAGAATATAGAGAGATTTTAGGCTCTCACGAAAGAATTCTTTCTATTATTAAGGAAGAAATTACAGTTATTCGCGACAAATTCGGTGATGACAGAAGAACTGCTATTGAAAACGTGAGCGGTGAGGTAGATATTGAGGACCTTATTCCTGAGGAAACCTGTATGTACACCTACACAACAATGGGATACATTAAGCGTCAGCCGGTAGATTTATTCTCTGCACAAAACAGAGGCGGCAGAGGCGTGAAGGGTATGACCCGCCGTGAGGATGACGTAGCTGAAACTATGTTTATTGCATCCTCTCACGATTTTGTAATGTTCTTAACAACAAAGGGCAGAGCCTTCCGCCTTAAGGGCTACGAGATTCCTGAGGGCAGCAAAAACAGTAAGGGTATGAACATAGTAAACCTTCTTCCGCTTGAAAACGGTGAGAAAATTTCTGCTATGCTCAGCATTCCTTCTGATGATGAGGGCAAATTCCTTTGTATGTTTACTAAAAAAGGTCTTATTAAGAGAACAGCTCTCAGCCTTTACAAAAACATCCGTAAAAATGGTCTTAATGCTATCTCTCTCAGAGAGGATGACGAATTAGTATTCGTTAAGCTTACCTCCGGTAACGACGAATTGCTTATTGCTACTAAAAAGGGTATGTGTATTCATATTAATGAAACAAATGCACGTCCACTCGGCAGAACAGCAACCGGTGTTAAAGCAATCACTCTTAAGGATGGAGATGAGGTTGCAGGCGTTGCCGTGCTTCACGAGGGTGGCAAGGTGCTTACAGTCAGTGAAACCGGCTACGGCAGAAGAAGTGAAATTTCAGATTATCGTTTACAGTCACGTGGCGGTAAGGGTCTTAAGAACTACCACGTTGAAAAATACGGTGACGTTACGGCTATAAGCATTGTAGATGATGATGAAGATATTATTCTTATTTCTCAAGACGGTATTATTATAAGAATTCCTGCAGATGCAGTCAGAATTTGCGCACGTCCTTCAAAGGGTGTTAAGGTAATGAAGGTATCAGGAGAAGACAAGGTTGTTACACTTTCTACTACCGAGCACGACGAAGAAGAGGTAAATGGTGACGTAGAGGACGACGGCAGCGCAGAGGAGGGTGCAGGCGATACCTCGGGCGATAACGAGGACGAGGGCACTCCTGATGATGACGTTGAAGAGGAAGCAGCTGATGAAGAGGCAGAAAAAGAAGGAGAATAATAAATGCCTGAGAATAATAACAAAGGCTATGGCTTAGATGCAGATTTAGAGGCATACCTTGATTTATTAGATTCGGAAAGCGGAAAAAAAAGACCTTCTCGTGATTTTGGCAGCATAAACGAAAGCCTTAGCCACGAGAAGGAGGCTAACGTAAAATTTATAGATATAGAGGAAGAGGAAACTATAAAAAGACCTGCTCCTCAAAGGCAACCGGGCAAAAGACCCGCTCCGCCAAAATATAAGGAGAAGGGTCAGTTTGTAGATACTGAAGAAAGAAAAAAGCAGAGCAAAAGCCCTGTTTTAAGGTGGTTTTATAATTTACCTAAAAAAAAGCAGACGGCAGTAAAGGTGCTTTCGGTTTTTCTTTGTTTAGCTATTATTTTCGGCTCCGCTTTAGGAATTTTCATAAACAGCAAATTCAATATGATGGGTGATATTGAAGACTACACCGACAAAATTTACGAGGAAGAAGAGTTCAGCGATATCAGCGGCGACGTAAATGCAAGCAATTTTAAGGATGCGCTTAAAAACTGGGCAACTACCGGTAACGACGAAAAAATGTCCAGCAAAAACGTTGTTAACGTACTGCTTATAGGTGCCGACAGCCGCGAGGGCTCTAATTCAGGTAATACTGACGTTATGATGCTTGTTTCTCTTAACAAGAAAACAAAGCAAATTAAGTTAGTTTCGTTTATGCGTGACAGCTACCTTTATATTGAAGGAAAAAATAATTCATATTGTGCAAAATTAAATGCCGCCTTTTCAATGGGTGGACCCGAAGTGCTTATGAAAACCATTGAAAACAACTACAAAATAGAAATTGACGATTTTGTAATGGTTAACTTTGAGTCCTTCAAGTCTATTATAGAGGCAATGGGCGGTGTTACGGTAGAGGTACAAAAATACGAAGCAAATTATGCTAATAACCGTTACAATTTATCTATGCCCTATGGTGAAAGCGTAACCTTAAACGGAGAGGAGGCTCTTGCCTTCTGCCGAATAAGAGGTTGTGATGCAGACGGTGACATAAGCCGTACCCGCAGACAGCGTCAGGTAATTAACGCAATGCTTGACCGCGTAAAAAGTGCTTCTGTTTCCGACCTTAACAGCTATTTGAACGCCTTGCTTCCATACATTTATACGGGCTTTAGCAAGAGCGAGGTGCTTTCATTAGGAATGAAGGCAATTACAAACGGCTGGGCATCCTATGAAAGAAGCGAGCTTCAAATTCCTACACCTGAAACAAGAACAAGCGGCAGCATGGGCTCCTGGATTTGGGTTATAGACTATCAGCTTGCAGCACAAACCTTACAAATGGAGCTTTACGGTCAGACAAATATTACTCTTGAGGATGGCAGAACAACGTTAATAGACGTTTACAACGGTACTACCGGCTCCGGCACAACGGATGGCGGCTCAAGCACACCGATAGAGGGTGTAACCGGTGAGCAATTAAGCACAACCGTGCCCGAAACACAAGAGCAAACCGAGCCTGAAACTCAGGATTTTGAAAGTGATATGGGCAGCCCCGATACAACCGTTGAAAGTACCTCTGAGGAGACAACCGCAGCGGAAACCGAAACCGAGGCAGAAACAGAAATACAAGAAACGATTGGAGACGACAAATGAATTTTCGTAAACGCGAAAAAAATGAGGATGTAATAAAGCGTAAAAGCTATTACGGCTTTGCAAGGTATTACCCGGGAAAAATGGGTACGAAAACCTATATTATAGGTGAAAGCCGAGTAGCAAAAAAGAAGGAGCGCATAAGAACAATTTTAATTGCACTTTTCTTTTTAGCTTTGTTTTTAATTTCGTTTTTTATAACAGCTGTTTGTTTAGAAATTTCTGAAAGACCAATCGGATTTTAAAAAATAATAATTTTCCCTGCTAAAAATAGAATATATTTTAGCAGGGTTTTTTGAATAAAAATGAAGGGAGCAAGCTTATGTCTTCTATATTAGATTATTTAGAAAATTATAAGGACCTTAAGGTGAAGGACGTTCATTGGAATAATATGGATAACCTTCTTTGTGCTATTTTAGTTTACGTGCCCTTGGAAGGATTTGCAAAAAGCTCTCTTGAAAAATTTTATATGTCTGCACAAAAAGTAAAGCCCATAGAAGAGGAAATGGGTGAAATGGCAAGGACTGCTTATGCCGCGTTAGATATTATAAGAGGAAGCGAGCGCTATAAAAATTTAAAAATAGCAAATTTTATAAATAAAAAAACAGAGGAAACACAGTTTGGAGCTTGTACCTTCAGGGTAAGCGGAAAAACAATTGTAAGCTTTAAGGGCACCGATTCTTCAATTATTGGCTGGATAGAAAATTTCAGAGTAACCTACTCTTACCCGACCTTTACCCACAAGGAGGCAATTGCTTATTTAAAAAGCAATGCAAATAAAATTACGGATACCGAGGTTTACGTTGTAGGACATTCAAAGGGCGGTAATTTAGCACTTGTAAGTGCTATGGAGGCTCCGACGGCTATTTTTAAAAAAATAAAAAGTGTTTATAATTTTGATGGTCCCGGCTTAAGAAAGGAGCAGTATGAAAGCGCTGCCTACAAAAACGTTTCCCAAAAGCTTATAAACGTTTTGCCTACCGGCTCGGTTGTTGGTGTGCTTTTGTATAATGACAACTATAACGTTGTAGAAACAGATGCTCTTGCATTTTCTCAGCATTACCCGGTAAACTGGAACATTTTCGGTGAGTTTTTTGTTGGTGGCATAATATCCTCCATAAGCACACAGCTCCACGAAAATACAACTATAGGCTTTGAAAATTTAGACTCTCAAAAAACGCAGGCTGCCTTTGAAACGGTATTCCAAAATATAGAAAAGGCATATTCCTCAAAATTTAATTTTTCCTTTGATGAGCTTTTAAAGCTTTACAAAAGCATTAAAAATCTTGACCCGGAAATATCGCAGAGCATAGAAAACGTGCTGTTTTCTGTTATTAAATTCGGTGCCACAAAATAGGGGATGTAAAAAAAGCGCAGACCGCATAAAACAATATAAAACAATATAAAACAAGGGGTTCCTATAGGACGTATACCTATAAGAGCCCCTAAAATTTATCAAAAAACTTAAATCATAAAAATTTTTCGTTTTATGCTACGAACAAATCTCACCATTCGACGTACCTATGTACGCCTTCAGGCAAGCAAAAACAAGACAGAAGCCTTGTTTTTGTTCGCTTTGTCCGTTCTGCATCTTTTTTTCCTATCCCCTGAAAAGAGGCTGTAAAAAAGCGCAGACCGCAAAAAACAATATAAAACAATATAAAACAAGGGGTTCCTATAGGATGTATACCTATAAGAGCCCCTTTTTTATTATTTTATTTTTTCTGCCTTTTTAAGCAAGCGTATAATAGGTATGATTAAAATTCCGCCTAAAAAATTACTTGCAGCGTGAATTAAATCGTAAGGTAAGCCCGCTACTACCCACGCTATTGTGCCGTTAAAATCTAAATTGAAAAATAACGCTTGCACGGGTGCGTAAAGCACTCCGAATAAAAGTCCGTGAAGACCGCAAAGCAGCATATATATAACGGGTTGTATTTTGGGATTTATATTTTTCGGTAAAAGCATTACTGCTCCCCAAAGCAAGGTCCAAATGTAAAGGTATGGTACCCACCAGGAGGAAAAGCCGCCGAAAAGTCCGTCTAAAAATACGTAAATATATATCGGGTACAATGCTTTTTTTCTGTAAACAACAGTCATTGCAACAATAAAAATTGCCACAAAATGAATATTCGGCGCAAATTCCATTGCCTTTTTTAAAGCAAAAATTAATGCACCAAGCATTGCAAAAATAGTTATTTCCTTTACGTTAAGCTTCATTTTTCTGCTCTGAAGGAGTAAACTGCGCCCTCGGTAACAGGAGTTTTATCTACACCCGTGTTAGCATAGGCATTTTCTTCATAAAATGCCCAGTAGGCTTTGTCCTTATCGTAATCAAGCGTAATTCCGTTTACTGTTTTTACGTAAAGTCCGTAAGGACCCTCCTCACCGGAAATCAAGCCAACCTCAACAAGTGCTTCACCAACGGTTTCCTTGTCGGTTTTTACCATAAAGTGAGTTTCGTTTCCTTCTGCATCCATAACAAAAAATGCAAACGCCTTTTGCCCCTCACCCTTTACTATAACGGAGGTCTGGTTTGTGGCTTGCGTTGTGCCGTCTGTTGTCGGATTTTGCGTTGGTTCATTATTAGTACAACCTGCAATTACAAGTGCCATAACCGCAATAAGCACAATTGAAAGAGTAGCTAATAATTTTTTGCTGAAAATTTTTGTTTTCATAATTACATCTTTCCTTTTTAATAAATTTTCTCAAATCAATTTCCGGAACTCGCAGAAAAAAGAAAAGCCATATTTAAAAAGTATTTCGACTTGTGACGTATTCTTCACCTTCTCAAATTTAAAATTCAATGGCTTGTCCGTTACTTTGCGGTAGTAACGCAAGAAGAATATTTTATAATCACTCACGGCGGCGTGCCCGTTCAGGTTTTTCACCTGATTCCATTTTAAATACAGGTCATTAGACTTTTATATAATATCACCGTTACACTTTTTTTGCAATAAAAAAGGCTATAAAACATTTTGTTTTACAGCCGTTAAGATTATTCTATTTCTGTAATTATTTCTGAAAAAGCTTTTCTCTTCTTCTCTCTTAATTCGTAATTTTCCTTTGGGTATCCTAATGCAATTACAAGCCTTACGGGGTGCTTAAGGTTACAAATTTTTCTTATTTTTTTGTCGTCCAGCCAGCCTAAAATGCAGGTTTCAAGTCCTTGCGCGGTAGCCTCTGCAGTAAGGTAAGCGGTTGCTATGCCAATATCTATTGAACGGTAGTCGTTATCCTTAAGCTTTGCGCCTATTCCTGCAGTTTTGTTGTATGCCTCTTCAGAAATTACTATCATAACGGGAACATCCTCGGTAAATTTATTCATTCCCATTCCGCGCGTTGCCTCTGCTACCTTTTTTGCAGCCTCACCCTTGCACACGGTAAAATGGTAGGGCTGAGCATTGCAGGCAGAGGGTGAAAGCACAGCACTTTCTAAAATCGCCTTAAGCTTTTCCTCCTCTACGGGCTTTGTGCTATCGTAAATACGACAAGATTGTCGTGTTTTTGCTATTTCAGAAAAATTCATTTTTTTAGCTCCTTTTTATAATCCTCAACCATTCTGCCAAGCTTTTTTGCAGCCTCGCACATATATTTTGCCATAAAAGGAACAATATCAAGTGGCATCTGGTCGTAAACACAGTCACTTTCAAGTGTTATGTAGCCGTTATAATCTACCTCGGCAAGAGCTTTTGCAATATCGTCCCAGTTTAAGTCAAACATAAACGGAGGATAGTGTAAATCGTCATACTCGTTGTTGTCGTGAGTGTGAAGGCAGGCAACTCTGTCACCTAAAACTCTTATCATTTCACCGGCAGTAGAGCCTACAAGTCCGCAGTGGCCAATATCTACACAGCAGGAAAAATGCTCCTTTGGTAATGCGTCATAATACTCGGCAAATTCCTCACCAAGGCTGCACACGTTAGGGCGCTTTTTCTTTGTTTCGGGGTCTGTTTTGCCAAACATATTTTCAAGCGCAATTTTTACGTTTGCTTTTTTTGCAACCTCGGCAAGCTCTAAATACATTTCTATATTTTTTTCCTTTTGGTTTTCCTTAAAAACTACGGGGTGAACAATTATGTTTTCAATTTCTAAAAGACCTGCTATTTCTATTGCTCTTTTTACCCTTGGAAAAACCTTTTTGTTGTACTCCTCGTCACCGTCTCTTAAGGTAGGAAAAGGAGCGTGCGCCTGGTTAAAGTGAAGCCCTAGTTCCTTTGCGTATTCCTTTACCTTTAAAACGTGCTCCTTGTAAGCAGGTGTATTAAGAATGCAGTTTTCGTCCTCATTCATGCAGAACATAGAGTAGTCTGCAGCGTCAAAGTCTGCATCTGCAATAACCTTTAAGGAGGTAAAATCGTCAAATCGTTTTGCTATTCTTGAGGTTGTAGTAGAAACCTTCACAAAAATCACGCCCTTGTAAAACTATATAAAATAAAATTATCAAAACAATTTTAATTCTTATTTAATTGATTGTCAATATATATATTTCTCTGCAGATTTGTTGTAATTATCAATATAAATATGGGAAAAATTGCAAATTATTTGTGAAAATTCTCACAGTTTCTAAAAATTATGCTACAAAACCTAAAAATTATCATAACCAAATTTTTATTTCTAATATATAATTAAAAATGTAAATGGCTTAGTGCCGCAAAATATTATAAAGGAGCATTTTTATGGCAAAAAAACCTGTTCAATTAGATGCAAACGGTTACCGTAAATTTGGTATGCGCGACAAGCTCGCCTATGCTGCAGGTGACCTCGGCTGTAACATGAGCTTTGCGCTTAAGGGTACAGTACAAACCTTCTGGTTAGTTTATATGATGATGGAAACCGGACTTCTTTCCGGCTTGCTTTTGCTCGTTCAGGCTTGGGATGCTATTAATGACCCGCTCATTGGCAGCCTCATAGATAACGACAAAAGAAAATATAAATTAGGCAAATTCAGAACATATATTTTAATTGGTGCATGCGGCTTACTTCTTGCAGGCGCAGCAGTATTCCTTCCGTTCCCGAATGCGGACCTTTGGGTAAAGGTTTGCTTGTTCGTTGGCGGTTACCTTGTGTGGGATGCTTGCTACACAGTTGCGAACGTTCCTTACGGCTCAATGCTTTCTCTCATTACAGAGGATGCAGGTGAAAGAGCAGAGCTTTCAACCTGGAGAAGTGTTGGTTCAATGTTCGGTAACATTCTCCCAATGGTTATTTTACCTACGTTAATCTGGAAAAAGGTTTATTACGACGGAACAACAAGCTTCCTCGATAAAATTGAAATTCCTGAGGGCTTTACAAAGGCACAGTTCCTTACAAACCCTGAAACAGGTAAGGCATACGAAAAAGGTGAGGCAATTTTAAGCCCTGCAACAGGTGAGCAGGTAGAAATTCTTCTTGGTGAAAGAGTTTTCTTCGCAGCACTTATTATGGGTGTTATTGGCTTTATTGCATTTATGTTCATGATTAAAACAACAACTATCCGCGCAGATGAATATGCAGTAAAAACAAACGAAGAAGGCGGAAAAATAAATATTATCAAATCATTTGGTAAGTTTATGAAAAACCGTCCTGCAGTTGGTGCAACTCTTGCTGCTATGGGTATGTTCCTTGGTATGCAGTCTGCTACAACAGCTAACACAATTATGTTTGCAACATACTTTAGCAAGGCTTCTATGTCAGGCGTTGTTCAGATGATTGGTTTCTTACCAATGGTACTTTTCTTACCATTTATTAAAAAGCTTGTTAATAAATACGGTAAAAAAGAAGCTTCCGTTTACGGTACAATAGTTTCAATTGTTGGTGCGGCTATAATGTTTATTTTCCCAATGCTTGAAAACAGAAATTTAGGCTTGGTAGTTTACCTTATAGGTCTTGTTTTCTTCGGTATTGGCTTAGGCGTTTACACCTGCGTTTCATGGGCTATGATGGGTGACGCTATTGACTACAACGAATGGAAATTCGGCACTCGTGAGGAGGGTACGGTTTACTCACTCCACTCCTTCTTCAGAAAATTAGCACAGGGCGTTGGTCCTTCTGCTGTATTGTATTTCATGGGACTTCTCGGTTACGTTTCAAAATACGGAACAATTGGTCAGAGCGCAGAAACAGCTCACAATATGTGCTGGCTCGTTGCAGGACTTTATGCCTTCAGTGCAGTTCTTCAATTCATTGGTATTGCTGTAATTTACAACCTCGACAAGAAAACTGTTGAGCAAATGAACAAAGAGCTCGAAGAAAGAAGAGCAAAATAAGCAATAAAACAAATAAAGAAAGGCTGTAAGAGTAAATGCTCTTACAGCTTTTTTGTTTCGCATAACAATTTTTTAAGAATTAAAAAATATAAGCTCGGCAGGTAAGTACCTTGCCGAGCCTTTTTTATGTTTATTTTGAATTATTAACTGCTTCCTGAAGCTGTTCGTTAGCCTTTGCCTGCGCTGCTTTTCTTTGAGCCTTTTTCTGCCTTGCCTTATAAGCTAAAAGGTCGTTAATGCACTCTTCAGGTAAGTCGCAGTCACCTACTGAAAGCACGTGCTTGTTGTAAAGCCCCTTAAAGTTTGTACCGCCGGTTGTAAGTAATTTGTGAGCCTTTGCATATTTAATAAGGTCTGCCTTTTGCTCTGCTGTCATATTTGGCGTATAAACCTCAATGCCGTCAAGCCCTGCTTCAACAAGCTTGTCCAAAAGCTCAGGATTTTTTGAGCGTAACGGGTGTGTTAAAACGGCAATACCGCCTGCATCATGAATAGCAGTCAACACTGAGAAGACGTCATCATATTCAGGAGAATGGTTAACGGAATTTTCTCTGTCGGGGTTAAAGAGCTCGTCGTAAAGGTCGCTGTAAATTTTGTCTGTAAAGCCGTTTTCAATAAGCGCCTGCATAATGTGTACCTTGTAAATGTTTGTTGAGCCGGAAGCACATTTTGCAACAAACTCAGAGGTTATAGGATAACGCTGAGCAACCTTGAGCATCATAAAGTGAGAGGACCTTTTTCTGAGCTGTGAGTTTTTGCTGCAAAGTCCCTCTAATCTGTCAGGAAAATCAGGTAAATAACAAATTAAGTGTATTTCCTGGTTGTTGGTTTTATCCGTTGCAGAAAGCTCTACGCCGGTAATAACCCTAATGCCTGCTCTTTCTCCTATAATTTTTCCCCTAACAGTACCAGCCAAGCAATCAAGGTCAGTAATTGCTATTGTAGAAACCTTGCGGTTACGCGCAAGAGCTATTAAATCTTCAATACCAAGTGAGCCATTTGAAAGTCTTGTATGGCAATGTAAATCCGCTGACAAAAAAATCCATCCCTTCGTAAATAAAAAATTTAAAAAAATATATTTTTTCGTTGTTTTCTATAAAAAACGAAAATAAATTATGATAAAATAACGGAGAATTCTGTGTTTCCTAAGAAAAAAGCACACAACCCCCTAATATATGGTACTGTATACATTGTATAACAAAAACGTATAAAAATCAAGCGTTTTCTGCCTCTTTTTTCTCAAAAAGCAAAAAATTTTTGTTGAAATTTGATTTTTTTATGCATTTATGTTAAATTTACATAGATAAGGTGAGAAGAATAATCCGAAAAGGGGGAAGAGCCATGTCTGAAATATGCTACGTTGCTTTAAGCGGCGGTGTTGATTCTGCAGCCGCAGCATTAGTTTTAAAGGAACAGGGCTACGATGTGCGCGGCGTTACCTTAAGGCTTAAGCCGGGTGATTTGGCAAACGAGGATATTGAGGACGCAAAAAAGGTTGCCGAATTTTTAAAAATCCCCTTCACCGTGCTCGATAGGCGCGAGGAATTCAAAAAAATTACAGATTACTTTTGCAATGAATATTTAGAGGGCAGAACACCGAATCCGTGTGTTGTTTGTAACCCGACAATAAAGTTCGGTGAGCTTGTAAAATTCGCTAAGGAAAACGGCGGCAAATTTTTAGCTACGGGGCACTATGCAGAAATTATAGAGGATGAAAAAGGAATTTTTCACGTGAAAAAAGCACCCTCAAGAAAGGACCAAAGCTACTTTTTGTGCAAGCTCGACCAAGAAATTCTGAAAAACGTGCGCTTTCCGCTTTCCGCCTACACAAAGGATGAGGTGCGGGCACTTGCAGAAAGAGCAGGGCTTGACGTCGCAAAGAAAAAGGACAGCCAGGAGGTTTGCTTTATTCCGGATGACGACTACGTTTCGTTTATTGAAAAGGAAAAAAATCCGAAGGAAAGCTTCGGCAGCTTTATTTCCTCCACCGGTGAGGTTTTAGGTGAGCACAAGGGAATTTACAAATACACAATAGGTCAGCGCAAGGGGCTTGGCGCATTCGGCAAGCCTATGTATGTTTTGAGTATAGATGCAAAAAACAACACCGTAACCGTTGGTGATAACGAGGAGCTTTTTAAGGAAGAAATTTTTTGTTCCGACGTAAGCTTTGTTTCCGGGCAGGCGCCAAAGGCACCCATTGAGTGCGAGGTAAAAATCCGCTGTGCGGCAAGACCGGCTTTGGCAACGCTGACTATGACGGGCGACGACACCTGCAGCATAAAATTCGCAGAGCCACAGCGCGCCGCAGCTACGGGACAAACCGCTGTGTTTTATAATGAAGATATTTTGCTCGGCGGGGGAACGATTGTGCTTGCTTCGCAAAATTGAGAATTAAGAATTGTGGGACCTGCGGTCAGCATTATAAATAAATATTCATATTATAAAAAACATTCTATCATTTAAAGCTTGTGTAAAACTAAAAATGATAGAATGTATTTCTTTTTATTCACTGATAATTACAATTCAAACGCGCATCGTTTCCTTAACTCAGCACACAGCACTATTTAATTTCTTAAGGCTCTTGCAATGAATTGTTTTCATCTTTGGAGGGTTCCGGGTAATTTTCTTCAAACCAAGCTAAGTATTCAGATAAGCGGTTTTCCCATTGTTCTTTCACTTCTTTGTTTAATTTATAGTCCAAAGGTACTATATATCCGGTGTCGGTCAAGGAAATAAAAAGACTGCTTTTTCCGTGACTTAAATAGTAGCAATTTTCTTCTTCTGCCTTATTCAAAAAAACAACATATTTACTATTGGGCTTTATGTAAGATTTATCATTTTCGATTATTGTTATTATTTTTTCTGTCATCCCGGGATGATAATCGATTAATCCTTTTACGTGTTTTGCGTCGATTATTTCCCCCTCCATATTTTCATTGTGCCATAAATTAAAAGTAGTAAAATATACAGTTGTATATATTTTATTACCATCATTTTTTGTTTCGTAATAAGCTTCCGAGGAAATATAACAACAATAAGCTGAGGTGTTTTTTAACGTTTCTAGGGTTAGAACTTCGGCGGTTTCTTCAACTGAATCGGAGTGATTCTCATTTGATGTATTGCAGGAGGTTGCAACTAAAATAATAGATATAACCAGTAATATACAAAGTATTCGTTTTTTCATATTATCACCTCTCTAATATACTTGAAGCATTTGTTCAAAATTTATTGTATTAGGAGAATAAGCATTTGCTCCGTTTATATTTGCCAAACTACCTAGCATTACTGAAATTTTATCGGTATGACCTTCATGTCCAAGAGCATGACCTATTTCATGGGTAACAACTGCTTTCCATTCAGTTGAAGACAGATTCGATGTTTTCACAGTCCTATCGTCAGTAGTATCCCATATTAAATAGACTGTTCTTTTGGTTGTAGAATAAACTGATTTCCAACCAGAAGGCGAAAACGCTTGCCCTTCATATGTTGCAGTTGTGCCGTCATAACCAATACATTTAGTCATTCCTATTGCTGAAAAACTTTGTGGGTCAATAGCTGTCGCTGTTTCTCTACTTATTCCTTTAACGTATATATTACACTCGGAAGGTGAGTCGACAAATGTATATGTATACCCTAAAGGACTCCATTCATCCAAAGCATTTTTCACATAAGATTTTATTGTCGATTCTAGTTTATTAAAATCAGAATCTTTAGTAATATATACTTTGATATTGCTGTTTGCTTGGTGTGAAATTTTTGTTTCATTTACAAAATGCCAATAATTCAAATATCCACAAGGTGCAGCTTTATAAAAGTTCCAACGTTGTTGGTCATTACCTGAATACTGTTTGCTCTGAATATTTGCCCCAGAAACATCGCTTGGACCAGATACATCTAACGACATATTTTTATTTCCGCAATACGAGAGTATACGGTAACTTCCATCTGCATTTTTTATGATTCTAAACTTTATCCTATTGTTAGCGGAACTTGTGTACAACCCAATATTTGTGCCATTAGAAGGCGTTGTCGATTCAACACCAACAGCTTTTGAACTAGATGCTTTTGAATACAACTCATAATAACCATTGCCAATATATTTTACATTCCAAATTTGATAATTATTTCCGTTAGCTTTATATTGGATTACATTTGATGCTGATGTGTCTGCATATAAATAATTCCAAGAAACACTATCCGGATTATATTGAGAGCGAATGATATAATTACCACTTGTAAGACTTGTATCCTCTGTGTAGTTTATAACTATTGATGGTGGATAAGTACTATTATTTGCGGAAGCAAACTGTCTACTTGAAACACCTGTTGTTGACATTTTTAAAGCAAGTCCGTAATTTTGAGACATCCCGCCATCTTTTATAGCACTATTAAGCCAAATTTTAATAAAGCCTTTTATATTGAAATTGTACCAACCGGAATTTGTAATAGTTGTTGTACTATAAGGTGAATCTTTTAACGCCGGCATATTACTATAAGTGATACTAGTATTGCTCCATGTTGATTTTGTGTTATACACCTCAATTATAGAAGTATTGGTTTTGCCAGAACCTTCATATAGTTTCAAATATGCACTTGTTATATTATTTGGATTTATGTAAGTATAATTTTGAATATTATTAATTTTTATAAACGCAAGACCTTCACCATAGGAAGAACCATGATAACCAACAACGTTATATGTATTTGCGTTGAAATTTGTGCTTGGATATTTGCTAAATACAGGTGCATCATAAATGGGGTCTGCATTGAATGTAATAGTTGGGTCGACTATTACGGGATAAACAGTTGATTCCGCACTTAAGAAATCTTCGTCTAAAATAATTTTAAGTGTGTAAATATCTTCTTCAATCATAGTAAGCTCAATTTTGTTAAATAAACTTGTGTTAAAAGAATTCCCCTGTGAAGAATCACGCATATCAATTTGGCTTATTGCAGCTACTTCTTCACCCGTTAACTTGTCTATTAAAGGAATAGAATCCCCTTTTAAATAAAGAGGTTTTAAATCTTTTAATTTAATAGTAAATACGTATATATTATTTCCATCGTATTCTTCAATAATAATTTCTTCTTTAACACCATTGGATATAGGAGTGTAAGATACAGCATCGTTTTCGGAAAAAACTTCTTCGTATTTCAAAACATTTTCGTCATTTAAAGTAGGTTTATCAAAATTACTTAGAGCAAAAATATTTTCGAGAGAAAATTTCGAGTTTTCTGTATTGGGATAACACTTAATTTCGTGTACATTATCAGAAATAGTTATACCATCTTCAAGTTGGGCAGGGAAGAAAGATTTCACAGGTGCTTTTGTAGATTCATAGATATACTTTGATGATATTTTATCAAAAACAGATGTTTTTTTCAAGTTTATATCTATAAATATGATTTCTTGGTTTTCAATATATTTGATAGGTGTTTGAAAAATCTCAACAGTTTTTGTTCCGTCTGAATTATTTGTTGTTAGAGAAAAAGGATCTTCATCATAAATGTCAATTGATTCAGCTTTTTCGTTCGAATTATAGGAATCCTGTATGTACTCCGGCAGGTCTTCAATCGTACCTTTGTACGATACAGTTCCGGTGTTTATGTTTTCTGTTGGGGGTGTCTCAGATATATAGAGAGCAGAACAGTCCAACATCAATGATAACATAAACACAATTGCTATTGCAAGCGACACAAATTTTTTCATAATCTTTCTCCTTTATTTTGGAATTTTTTAAAGCTCCTATGGGATTTTTAATTTTTAATAATTTACGTTATCACACCTCTCAAAAAACTTTTCTATACATATATGACAAAATATACAAAACACTACATAATTTTTTGAAAATCAGAGTTTTTTATTCATATATTTAATTCTAACTCAAACGCACAGCGTTTCCTTAATTCTCAATTCTTAATTCTGCGAAGCATTCGCACAGCGTTTCCTCAACTCAGCACTTTAAAAGATGATTATATTTCATAATGGAAAAAAGTTTACACTTATGCAACAAATAGACCTTGTATTGTTGCACAAAGTCTGCTATAATAACTGTGTGTGTGGCTTTATATGGGTCAGTTGAAAATCTTTCTTAAATCAACACTCTATCCGGATTTTAAAATCCGCTTTATAAGCCCACCGGATTGGAGAAAACTATGGGTATAATCCACTATGAAACAAGGCATGTTAATAACTTCAAAGAAGTCCTTGAATCAAGTGCCCGTCTCTTCCCTGCACGTCCTGCTTTCAAAATCCGTGAAAAGGATGGCAGCATTTCAGAGATGAAGTATCCTAAGCTTTTACAGGTTGTAAATGCAGTAGGTACAGCACTTTGTTCTTTAGGACTCAAAGCAAAGAATATTGCTGTTATGGGTAAAAACTCCCATAAATGGTGTATTGCTTACTTTGGCATTACAAACGGTACAGGCGTTGTAGTTCCTGTAGATAAGGAGCTTATGGCTGAGGATGTTTTAAACATCTTAACCGTTTCTGATTCAAAAGCTATGTTCGTTGATGACAAATCATACGAAAAGCTTCAGGAAATCAAAGACCGTCTTCCACAAGATTTTACTTTCATTGGCCTTGATGAAATTGAGGGTCTCAAAAGCATTGACGACCTCGTAAAGCTTGGTGAGGAACTTTTAGAGAAAGGGGACAGAACCTTTATTGATGCAGAGGTTGACAGTGACGGCTTAGGCTCGCTGCTATTTACCTCGGGCACAACCGGTATGGCAAAGGGCGTAATGCTTTCACAAAGAAATATTGTAGAAGACATTATGGCTGTTAAAAAGGTTGTTAAAATTACACCGGATGACACAATTCTTTCCGTGCTTCCGCTTCACCATACCTACGAAAGCTCACTTTGCTTTGTACAGTTAATGTACACAGGCGGTTGCTACTGCTTCTGCGAGGGTCTTCGCTACATCACACGTGATATGCAGGACTATCAACCTACCATTTTCGTTACAGTTCCTTTAATGCTTGAAAAAATGCACGCAAAAATTCTTAAAAAGGTACACGAGAAAAAGGTTGGTAAGTTCGCACTTACTTTAGGTAAAATGGTTCAGGACGGCTTCGTTGCTAACCTTATGGAAAAAATCTTTGCTGAGGTTAAAAAGACCTTCGGCGGTAAATTAAGACTTATTATTGTTGGTGCTGCGGCACTCAACCCTGAGGTTGCAAAGGACTTTAAGACCTTTGGTATTCCTACGTACATAGGCTACGGCCTTACAGAGTGCGCTCCGCTTGTTATTGGTAACAACGACCACATTATGCTTCCTGACTCAGTAGGCGTTCCGCTTCCGGGTGTAGAGGCAAAAATTCACGACCCTGATGACAACGGCGTTGGCGAAATCTGGGTTAAGGGTCCTATGGTTATGAAGGGCTACTATAAGGATGAGGCTGCTACAAAGGCAGTTCTTACAGAGGATGGCTGGTTTAAAACCGGTGATATGGGTACGGTAGATGAAAACAACTGCTACAGAATTGTTGGCCGTTGCAAAAACGTTATTGTTACAAAGAACGGTAAAAACATTTACCCTGAAGAGGTTGAGTACCATCTTAACAACCATCCGTTCGTTTCAGAATGTATTGTTTTTGGTGCGGATTGCGACGAAGCAGAGGAAGGCACACAGGTTGTTGCAAAAATCTTCCCTGATATTCAGGCAATTACAGCAAAATTAAAGGATAAGCAAGCACCTACAAAGGAAGAGCTTCAGACAATTATCGGCGACGTAATTAAAGAAGTAAACAAAAAGCTTCCTAAGTATAAAAACATTCGCGATTTTGATATTCGTGAAATTGAGTTTGTTAAAACAACAACTGCAAAAATTAAGCGTCAGGCAAATCTCGAAGAGGACAAAGCTCCTCAGGAGGCTGCACAAGAGGCTGAAGAAGCAACACAAAATAATTAAAAGGCGTTTGCCTTGAGAAAGGTCCGAGGAAGTAATGAAAAAAGCGGTTTTCAGTAACGTAAAAAGATGTTTTTCTTTTATGATGATTATTGCGCTCATTGCCTCCTCGGGCATTCTTTCGTCCTGCTCGACAATTCCGCAAAAAACGGCTCTTTCAATAAACGGTGTAGATATAAGCAACGACGTTTTTACATATTTTTTAGACGTTGCTTTAAACGAGCAGACAGAAAATTCCGGTAATACGGCTGCAGGCGGCTCAAAGGAAACGGCGCTTTTAAGAGCAAAGCAGCTTGCGCTGACCTATTTTAAAATAAATTCATTAGCAAAAAAATGCGGCGTTAGTCTTTCAACCGCAAACAAAGCGGCGGTTTCTGAAAAGGTTAATGCCTATTGGTCTGTTTACGGAGAATATTATACCTCAATAGGTGTTACAAAGGAAACTCTCACAAAGGTATTTACGGCAGATGCTTACAGAGGTCAGCTCCTTGTATTTTACTACGGTGAGGGCGGCGAAGAGGAAATAAGCGTAGCTACAAAATATGCTTATTTTAAAATGCACTACATTGTGTTCCAGTCTATTAACGGCTACTTTACTTATATGGATGACAGCGGTAACACCGTTATTCATTCACCAAACCAAATAGAAGAAATTGTTATTAAATTCCAGAATATGGCATCACTTGTAAACGCCAAGGAAAAAACTATGGAGGAGGCTGCAGATTTTTTGGCAGGCTCCGGCTACTCAAGCTCAGTTATTACAATGGTGCTTTCCAAGGAGGACACCTCTTACCCACCGGGATTTTTTGAAAAGGTAAAGGCAACAAAGGCAAGAATTGCTACCGTTATAGGTACAAATGAATACATCTTCCTTGTGCTTCGCGGTGATGCAGGTGTTACCTCAGAATATTACTTAGAAAAAGAAGAGGAAATTTTAAAGGCCTTAGTCGGCGATAAAATTGACGTTAAAATAGAAAATTCAATTGAAACTACTGAAGATTTAGACCAAAAAATAGCAGACAGCATTTACTCTTTAATTGAGTACGAAAAGACAGGTGCAGTATGAACGAAGTAATTAAAAATATAATGACTCGTCAAACAATAAGAGAGTATAAAGAGGAGCAGGTGCCCACGGAGCTTTTGCAGGTTGTTTTAGATGCAGCCATAAGAGCACCAAGCGGCAGAAACACTCAGCCTTGCCACTTAAGAGTTTTAAGAAGCAAGGAAAAGCTTGACGAAATGAACGTGGATTTTAAAAATATTGTTGGCTGGGACACCCCTGCTTACACCGGCTGGAATCTTCGTCCCGTTTACCATAACGCGCCAACCTTTATTTTTATTTTTGCAAAGGATAAAAGCGATATGGCGGCAGGTCTTATGGCAGAAAATATAGCACTTGCGGCAAGCTCTTTAGGTCTTGGCAGCTGTATGGTAGGCTCCCTGGGAGCTCTTTTTGATGATGAGGCAGGAGCAAAAAAATGGAAAAAGCTTCTCGATATTCCCGAGGACTGGTGCTTTTTACTTGGTATGACACTCGGCTACCCAAATGAAAAGCCGCCTATGAAGGAACGAGAGGACGGTCACATTAAATTTATTGAGGGATGAATTTTAAGCTATGAAATACTTTGCAGGAGAATATGACGTTGCGGTAATCGGCGCAGGTCACGCCGGAATAGAAGCGGCTTTAGCCTCAGCAAGACTTGGTGCATCTACTATAGTTTTTACAATAAATCTTGACTGGATAGGCAATATGGCGTGTAATCCGTCAATCGGCGGCACCTCTAAAGGGCATTTAGTAAGGGAAATAGATGCTTTAGGCGGTGAAATGGGTAAGGCGGCAGATGCTACCTTAATTCAAAGCAGAATTTTGAATTTGGGTAAAGGTCCTGCCGTACATTCCTTAAGAGCGCAAATAGACAGACGTGAGTATACAAAATATATGAAGCACTGTCTTGAAAACGAAAAAAATCTTGATTTAAAGCAAGCGGAAATTGTTTCGCTTAATAAAGCTGACGACGGCGTTTGGGAATTAGGCACGCAGTTAGAGGCAATTTACAAGGCAAAAACGGTGGTTATTGCAACGGGTACGTTTTTAAAGGGCAAGGTTTACGTTGGTGACGTTTCCTACGAAAGCGGTCCCGACGGTATGTTCCCTTCAAACGCGCTTTCTGACGATTTAAATAAATTAAACGTTGAGTTAAGGCGCTTTAAAACGGGTACACCGCCGCGTGTAAACAGAAATAGTGTGGATTTTAGTGAGCTTGAGGAGCAAATTGGTGATGATGAAATTACACCGTTTTCTTTTTCAACTCCTGCGGACAAGCTGCAAAACAAAGAGGTTTGTCACATTACCTACACAAACGAAAATACAAAGAAAATTATTTTAGATAACATAGACCGCTCCCCGCTTTACTCTAAAAAAATTGAGGGCACGGGTCCCAGGTATTGCCCGAGCATAGAAGATAAAATTATGCGCTTTTTTGAAAAGGAAAGGCACCAGGTTTTCATTGAGCCTTGCGGACTTGAAACTGAGGAATTATATCTTCAGGGGCTTTCCTCCTCATTACCTGAGGACGTGCAGCTTCAAATATTAAAAAGCGTAAAGGGTCTTGAAAACGTTAAGGTTATGAGAACGGCTTATGCTATTGAATACGATTGCGTAAACCCGCTTTCTTTAAAATCTACACTTGAATTCAACGACCTTGAGGGTCTTTTCGGCGCAGGTCAGTTTAACGGCTCCTCCGGCTACGAGGAAGCAGCCGCACAGGGACTTGTTGCAGGTATAAACGCAGCCTTAAAGGTGCAAAACAAGGAGCCGTTCATTTTAGACAGAAGCACCTCCTACATAGGTACACTCATAGACGACCTTGTTACAAAGGGCTGCTCTGACCCATACAGAATGATGACCTCAAGAAGTGAGTACCGTCTTATTTTAAGAGAGGACAACGCCGATTTAAGGCTTACGGAAATGGGCTATAAATTAGGTCTTGTTTCTGAGGAGGCTCACGAAGCACTTTTAACAAAAATACGAGAAATAAAACAAGAAACCGAGAGAGTTAATACTACCTCCCTTGCCCCCTCTGAGGAGCTTAACAGAGCTTTAGAGCAGGCAGGCACAGCTCCGCTTAAAACGGGCTGCAGAATTTCTGAGCTTTTAAAAAGACCGCAGGTAACCTACAAATTGCTTGAGGACTTTGACAAAAACAGACCACAAATGTCAAAAGAGGTTTTCGAGCAGGTAGAAATAAACTTTAAATACGAGGGCTACATAAAAAGGCAAAAGGCTCAGGTAGATGAATTAAAACGCCTCGAGGTTAAGAAAATTCCAAACGATATAGACTACAAGGCAATTACAAATTTAAGGCTTGAGGCAATTGAAAAGCTGGAAAAAATAAGACCGGAAAACGTAGGGCAGGCATCAAGAATAAGCGGTGTTTCACCTGCCGATATTTCCGTTTTACTTATACACTTAAGGAGTAATTAAAATGATACCGAGAAACGAGCATCCAAACCCGAATTTTAAAAGAGAAAATTATGAAATTTTAAACGGCGAGTGGGAATTTGAATTTGACTTTGGCAATTCAGGTGTAAACCGCGAAATGTTCAAGTCAGATGCGGAATTTTCTAAAAAAATAACAGTACCGTTTTGCATGGAAAGTGAGCTTTCCGGCATAGGCTACAAGGATTTTGTTCCTGCTGTGTGGTACAGAAGAAAAATAAACGTTACCAAGGAGCAGTTAAGCGGCAGAGTTTTTATTGTTTTTGGTGCGGTAGATTTTCACGCTACACTTTACGTAAATGAGGTTAAGGTAGACGAGCATTTTGGCGGCTACACCTCCTTCAGAATGGAGCTTACAAAATACTTAAACGAGGGTGAAAACACACTTACCCTTTACGTAGAGGATGACACACGCTCATTTATGCAGGCTCGTGGCAAGCAAAGTGAGGAATACTATTCTCACGGCTGTGACTACACAAGGACAACAGGTATCTGGCAAACAGTTTACCTTGAATTTGTAAACGAGAATTATATTAAAAGCTTCAGAGTTTACCCAAACATAGAAAATGCAAGCTTTACAATTACTGCTGAGGTAGTAGGCAAGGGCGATTTTAAAGCAACTGCATTTTGGAGCGGTAAAGAGGTAGGCTTTAAAGAAAGCAAGGTTTCGGGTAATACCGTTGCTGTTACAATAGATTTGACCGAAAAGCACCTTTGGGAGGTGGGCAAGGGCGGACTTTACGCGCTTACACTTGAGTTTGGCGGTGACAAGGTTGAAAGCTATTGCGGTCTTCGTGAGGTTGACCTTTCAGACGGCATTTGCAGAATAAACGGCAAGCCTGTTTTCCAAAGACTTATTTTAGACCAGGGCTTTTACCCGGACGGAATATACACAGCACCTACAAAGGAAGCACTTAAAAAGGATATTCTTCTTTCAATGAAGGCAGGCTTTAACGGAGCACGCCTTCACCAAAAGATTTTTGAACCACTTTTCTTGCATTATTGTGATGAATTAGGCTACATAGTATGGGGCGAGCACGGCAACTGGGGTCTTAAGTGGACAAAATTTGAATCCTTAAGATATTTCCTTTTAGAAATAGAGGAGGAAATTGAAAGAGACTTTAACCACCCGTCAATTATAGGCTGGTGCCCGTACAACGAAACCTGGGAAATAGACAGAGCCTTCCAGGATTGCGACGTATTAAAAATTGTGTACCGCACGGTAAAGGCGCTCGACAAGACCCGTCCTTGCATAGATACAAGTGGTAACTACCACGTAGAAACCGATATTTTTGACGTGCACGACTACGAGCAGGACTACAAAATTTTTAAAGAGAATTACGACAAGCTCTTTAAAGAAAACGAGCTTTACGACCGCTTCCCTGACAAACAGACCTGGAAGGGTGAGCCCGTATTTGTAAGTGAATACGGCGGAATACGTTACGAGCAAAAGGACGAAAATGCGGAAAACACAAAGGAAGCCTGGGGCTACGGTAATGCCGCAAGGTCACTTGAGGAATTTTACGAGCGTTACGAGGGTCTTACAACAGCGTTAATAGACAACCCGAGAATGCTTGGCTTCTGCTATACTCAATTAACAGACGTTGAGCAGGAGTTAAACGGAATTTACGCCTACGACCGCTCAGAAAAATTCGATTCCGAAAGACTTTACAAAATCAACACAAAGGTAGCGGCAATAGAAAAATAAACAAAGAGGTAACACGGAAGTTTCTGTGTTACCCCTTTTTTTGTATTTTCTATATTATATTGTATAGTATTACGCGTTTTTGCCAATACTTTTTTGTGACTACTTTGTATTGAAAATTGGAATAAAATGTAATATAATATATAATGCGTAGGTTTGGGGTTTCTCAAATCAAAAAAATTAGAAAAGGAAAGATATTATGCAAACTCTTGTTGAAATCGGCTCAAAAATCCTTGCGCTGTTTGATGGTACAATATCAATGGATTTTACGAGCGAAGTTCTTCCTATGATTGCAATGTGGGTAATTGGCGGTGTGCTTATTTACCTTGCTATTGCAAAGGATATGGAGCCAACTCTTCTTTTGCCTATGGGCTTTGGTACAATTCTTGTAAACTTGCCTCTTGCAGAATTAGTTGGTGTTATAAGTGAAGAAGGCGCAATTAAAATTCTTTATGATGCAGGTATTGCAAACGAATTATTCCCGCTTCTTCTCTTTATTGGTATAGGCGCAATGATTGACTTTGGTCCGCTTCTTTCTAACCCGAAGCTTATGATTTTCGGTGCAGCAGCTCAGTTTGGTATTTTCTTTACACTTACAGTAGCAACGCTTTTAGGCTTCCCAATAAAAGAGGCTGCTTCAATAGCTGTTATTGGTGCGGCAGACGGCCCGACATCTATTTTCGTTGCAAACGTGCTTAAGTCAGAAAACATTGGTGCAATTATTGTTGCTGCTTATTCTTACATGGCACTTGTTCCAATTGTTCAGCCACCTGTTATTAAGCTTCTTACAACAAAAAGTGAGAGAAAAATAAAAATGAAATATGAAGGAAAGGCTGTTTCAAAGAGAACAAAAATCCTTTTCCCTATTTTCGTAACAATTATTGTTGGTCTTGTTTCTCATCAGTCAGTTGCACTTGTTGGCTTCCTTATGTTTGGTAACTTAATAAGAGAATGCGGCGTGCTTGACTCACTTTCAGAAACCGCACAAAAGGTACTTGCAAACCTTGTAACAATTCTTTTAGGTATTACTGTTGCAGCAAATATGAATGCAGCAGCCTTCTTAAGAAAAGAAACAGCTCTTATTCTTGGCCTTGGTCTTGTTGCTTTCGTGTTCGACACAGCAGGCGGCGTGCTTTTTGCAAAGTTTATAAACGTGTTCTTACCAAAGGGCAAAAAAATCAACCCAATGATAGGTGCTGCAGGTATTTCTGCTTTCCCAATGTCCTCTCGTGTTGTTCACAAAATGGGACTTGAGGCAGACAACCAGAACTTCCTTCTTATGCACGCAACAGGCGTTAACGTTTCAGGTCAAATTGCATCTGTTATTGCCGGCGGTATGATTCTTAATTTCTTTGGTTAATGGGAGGGTGCAAAAATGTTAGATAAGCTTATTTCAATTTTTTCATCTGCAGAGTTTATTGAGGCTTTAAAGTGCTCAGTAGCAGGTATGGCAGGCATATTTATTGTTGTTGCCGTTATAATTTTAAGCATTGCCCTTCTTAATAAATTCGGCTCTATTGAGAAGAAAAAAGAAGATTGATTTCGGCAAGCAAATTTTAATAAAAATAAATTCATCCTATCATTTTTAGTTTTTTACAAACTTTAATGATAGGATGTTTTATTCTGATATTATGCTTATGCAACAAATTGTAGCTATAGCAACGCAGAGTTTTCACTTGTATTTAATTTTTTGAGCTTATATAATGAATTTAGAGAATAAAATATTCTCGCAACATAGAAAGGGGAATTAATATGAGTGAGGTTTTTAAATCAGAATTACAAATTGTGGAAAATTATTTATTGCTTTTTGTATTACCGTTTTGTATCGGTGCTATTTTAAGAGCTGTTTTGCGAAAAAAGAAAAAGGGGTTTGTTGTAACAATTCTTCTCGGTGTGATTTCTGCAATAATGTGTTTTATGACTTTTACAGATTCGGCTGCTACCGTTTTTGGCGTTGCTTTGCGGGAATCGTTTGCGTTTTGGTCAATGGATGCTTTAGTGGTCTTTATAGGTTCGCTCATAACAGAAATAGCAATGGCAATTGTTAAAAGAAAAAAGAAGAACAAAAGCGTTTCTGCATAAAAAACCAAAAAACTCCAATACTACTAAAAACAGTAAAGGAGTTTTAAAAATGATTGAACAAGATACAATTAAATTATTGCGTGAGTGTGATGCAGGAGTAAAAATGGGCATTGCTTCAATTGACGACGTTTTAGATTACGTAAAAAGTCAGAGGCTCAAGGATTTTTTAATTGACTGCAAAAACGAGCACGTTACTTTAGACAGAGAAATTGGTGAAGAGCTTAACAAATTCCACGACGAGGGTAAAAATCCAAATCCTATAGCAAAAACCATGTCTGCTATGAAAACAAATATGAAGCTTGCTATGAAAGAATCTGATAAGACCATTGCCGATTTAATGACGGACGGCTGCGATATGGGTATAAAATCGCTCAACAAATACCTTAACGAATACGAGGCGGCTGAGGAATTTGCAAAGGATATTTGCAAAAAACTTATAAAGCTTGAGGAAAAGCTTGAAAAGGAAATAAGAAATTATCTTTAAACATCCTATGCAATTAAGCTATAAGAAAAGGAAATGCTACGCGAAATTCTCAATTAAATAAAAAAAGTGCTCGGTAGAATTTCTACCGAGCAAATTTTTATTATTTATAAAGCGGTCCGTAAGCTTCGCATGCTCTGAAGTCTGCGCCTTCAAGCTCTGCTGTGCCGAATGCGTTCCATGCTGCAGGACGGAAGATTTTGCCTTCGTCAACGTTGTGCATTGAAACAGGAATACGGAGCATTGAGCAGAGTGTAATAATATCTGCACCAATGTGGCCGTAAGAAATAGCGCCGTGGTTTGCACCCCAGTGGTTCATAACCTCGTAAGCAGAAGTGAAAGGACCCTTACCTGTAAGAATTGGTGTAAACCATGTGCAAGGCCATGTGTAGTCAGTTCTCTTCCAGATTTTGTCTGAAACTTCATCAGGAAGATTTACTGTGTAACCTTCACAAATCTGAACTGTTGGGCCAAGGCCTTTAACAAGGTTAAGTCTTATCATAGTAGCAGGCATTTCTGCTCTTGTAAGGAAACGGCTTGAATATCCGCCGCCACGGAAGTAACCGTTGTCAGCAGGTGCCCATGTAGTAGCTTCTGACATCTTTTTAATGTCTTCTTCAGTAACATCATACCATTCTTTAATAAGAGCGTTGCCGTTTTCGTCTTTAACCTCACCGCAAGCATCAAGACAGCAAGCACCTGAGTTGATAAGGTGAATAAAGCCTTTACCCTCTTTTGCTTTGCCTTCTAATTCGTAGCCGGTAGCTTTCTTTGTTGCTTCCGGGCTCCAGTATGTTCTAACGTCAGCGAACATCTGTGGACGGTTTGTGAGTAATTTCATAAAGAGCATACTGATACCGTTGAGAACGTCATTTTCAGTAGCGAGAATGTATGGCTCTCTTGCACCATTCCAGTCAAATGATGTGTTAAGCATTGCCTCTGCAAAGTCAGCGTTAGGGTAGAAGTCTGTCCATTGTCTTTGACCCTGGAAACCAGCCGCAATAGCATTGTGACCAACCATTTCTTCTTCTCTGCCCTCAGGAAGGTTTTTGTTACCATTCATAAGGTCTTTAATAATGCACATCATTTTAACTGAGAATTCCCAGTCTTTTTCTTTTTGTTCGTCAGATTTTCTTACGAACTCAGGGTTTTTGTCAAATGCTTCTTTGCAGTTTTCCTTTACCCATTTGTAAGCCTTCTGGAATTCAGCTTCGTCATAAATGCCTTCTTCCATTCGGCGGATAACTTCAACCTCGTCAACAGATTCAACACGTAAGCCAAGGTACTCCTCAAGGAAGTCAGGGTCAATTGAAGAACCTGCAATACCCATACAAATTGAACCGATTTGAAGGTAAGATTTACCACGCATTGTAGCAACAGCAACTGCTGCACGGCCAAAGCGAAGGATTTTTTCCTGAACGTCCTCAGGAATATCAGTAGCGGTAGCCTCCTGAACGTCCTTACCGTAGATGCCGAATGCAGGGAGGCCCTTTTGAGCGTGAGCTGCAAGAACAGATGCTAAGTAAACAGCACCAGGTCTTTCAGTACCGTTAAAGCCCCAAACACCCTTAATTGTGTTTTTGTCCATATCCATTGTTTCTGAGCCGTAGCACCAGCAAGGTGTAACTGAAAGAGTAATATCAACACCTGCTTTTTTGAATTCATCAGCGCACTGTGCAGCCTCTGCAACACGGCCAATGGTTGTGCTGGAAATAATAACCTTTACAGGCTCGCCGTTTGAATATTTAAGGTTTTCGGTAAGGAGCTTCTGAGCCGCCTTTGCCATATTCATTGTTTGCTCTTCGAGAGATTCTCTAACCTTAAGAGGACCGCGTCTGCCATCAATGCAAGGACGGATACCAATTACAGGGTAATCCCCGATAAATCTGTTTTCTGCCATTTTTATATCATCCTTTCGAATTAATAAAAGTTCAACTTAAGGTGACGGGAGTCGAACCCCGTATGCCTAAAATTTAAATCTTTCGGCAACCGTGCGGTGTTCGTCTCACGCTACCTTATAGTATAACATATTTTATACTCTTTTCAATAATTCAAAGAGTAGATTTTTATACTGTTTTTTTGTAGATTTTGCACCCTGCTTATTTAACAATTCCTTCAAGGAAGTTTGTTTCTAAAACAGTTAAATCCTTGCGCACTCTGAAGGTTTTTACCTCGTGCTTGGTAATGTCAAACCAGAAGCCGTTATCAAAGAGCTTAGACATAAGCATACCTCTTGTTGAGTCCTTGCCCATTGTTTCGTAAAGACGAATAATTAAATCGCCGCTGCCATCCTCACATAATTTAACAGCAGTAATTTCTACGTTTTCACAGTCGGTATACATAAAGCTGTCTGTAGGCTCAAGCTCACCCTTATGGTAGCTTTCAGGCACAGCAACAACGTTGCCGCCGAAAACGTGAGCCTCCTTCATTACGTCGCTTGCTTCAGCCTCACCGTCGTGCAGATAAATACCGTAGGAGAATCTGTTAAGACCCTCGTCTGTAAAGTCAAAGTCTGCTTCAGGGCGGTCAGAATAATGGTCGGCAAAAATAACGTTTCTTAAAGCGGTAAGCCTTAAGTCTGTACCAACACAGTCGTAGCTGTATTTTGAATTGCTTATTATAGCAATACCAGTTCTTTTTCCGCTTTTGGTAACGGTAACGTCTGCCCAGTTGAGTGCAGGCTCCTCCTCACCGTTGCACGGGCGCTTTATAAAGCCGCCGGGAATTTCGTAGGTGGAAATTTCCTCAGCACCGCCAATTGCAAAGGACATTTTAAGCATAGAGAATTTTTCCTGCCAGAGTGCCTTGCAGTCTACTCTTAAGGTTTTTTGACCCTTTGTTAAAATAAAGTCCTGAGTTAAGTAGGAGTCGTTAAATTTGTGCACCGTGCGAATTACGCTGCGAAGAGCACCGTCTTCAATTTTCTTTATGGAAACAAGCTCCATAAAGCCCTTTACGTTGTGGAATTTGAATACGTTGTGCGCCCAGGTATCAGTTGTACTGTCATCTATAACGGTTGGAATAGCAACGTAATTTTCACTTGCAAGCTCGGTAGAATTAGTCTTGTTTACAAGATTTTTTACGTAGCCCGTAGCCTTATCGAAGGCAACCATCATATATTCGTTTTCCATAAAGAGATTCTGCTCTGCGGTAACCTCTTTTTCAGCCTTTGCCTCGCAGTCTCTTTCAAGCCAGTAGGTAGCATAGCCTAAAGGCTTTATGTGAGCCATAAATAAGGTGTCTAAATGGTCGTCGTTTGAGCGTGAGGAGCGTACGTTTTGGAATAAGGTTTCGTTGCCGTCGCTGTCCTTAACGCATTTTGACGGGTGGTGTACTCTTACGGGGATTTCTATTTCGTAGGAGTATGGGTTGAACACAACAACAGGTCTTGGGAAGCCTGCCTCAAGAGCCATATAATTGCTTGTGTTTTCGGCTAAAACAGCCTTGTCTACACCCTCAAGCCAGGTGTCAATTTTTCTTGAAATTCTTAAAACCGCATTGTTATATGCCTTGTTGCCTATAGCACAGGAATAGCCCTCGGTTTCCTTAACGTCCTCATAAGCCTCTCTTATTGAGCAACCGCACAAAATGTCGTGGAATTGGTTAAAGCAAACCTCTCTCCAGGCATTTTTGAATTCCTTTGTTTGAGGCTTGGAGGAGGTAACAATTGAAGAAATTGTATCCCACTTTTCAGCCGCAGCAAGAAGGTTTTCGGACTTTCTGTTTAATTCCTTAACGAGTGAGGTTGCACTGTAGCAGCCGCTTGCGTGGTGCTGCATTTCTGTATTCCATGAGGGTAAGTCGAGCGGTTGAGTCATAAGCTCCTCAAAGAAATCGTCAGGTGAGCCGAATTCAAGGTCGTTGTAGCCCTCGCGCTTTAAATTTGCTTTTAAATATTCAATATCTCCCTTAGTTGGACCGCCGCCGTGGTTGCCCACACCGTAAAAGAGCATCATACCGTGACCTGTTTCGTCTGCTCTGTTGTTTATGTCCTCTATTTTGCTGTCAAGGGCATTTTTACCGTGAGCACCGTAGCCGTCAGGAATTCTGAAGGTCATAATTCTTGAGCCGTCTGCACTGTCCCACCAGAAAAGATTTTCAGGCATTTCTTTATTTTCGTGTGTGCCCGGGCGGTGCATAACGTAAGCGGTCATACCGCCCTTTACAAGGAATTGAGGTAAAAATGCACTGTGGCCAAAGGAATCTACGTTGTAGCCTGTTTTGCAAATTTTACCGAATTTTTCGTAATAGTAAAGCTGGCTGTAAAGTGCCTGGCGTGCAAAGCTTTCGCCGCTTGGCATATTGCAGTCGGGCTGTACCCACCAGCCGTTTACGGGCACCCATCTGCCCTTTTTAACCATTGCTTTAATTTCTTCAAACATTTTCGGGTCAATATCCTCAACCCATTTGTAATAAGCAGCAGAAGAGCAGGTGAAAACAAAATCGTTATACTCATTTAATCTGTCTAATGCGCTTCTGAAGGTCTGTAACACCTCGCCGCAGCCCTCCTGCCAGCGCCAGAGCCATATTGGGTCAAGGTGTGCATTGCCTATAAGCTTTATAGTTTTATCCATATTATTCATCCTCCGCAATAAATCCGAAATGTCTGCCTATCCAATAAGCAAAGGTGAACGGGTAGCAGCTTTCAACGCAGGTTGCTCCGCCGCTGTCCTCGTTTTTGAATTCTAACGGATTACGGTCATATTTTGAAATAAAGTGCTCGTCGTTTGGAAGAAGAGCAGAGGTTTCCTTGTAATCACCCATAAATAATTTTTGCGGGTAGTCAATTCTGCTTGTTAAGGAAACGCCGCTTGCAATTCTTGTAACACCAAAACGGTAGAACCAGGTTTTTATACGCTCTGCATCCGGCTTTGCATTGTCCGGGTCAGCTAAAAAGTAAAGGAAATCGTAGCCTGCGTTAAACTCAGGCATAAGAGAATATCTCCAGCTTCTGAAGCCCTGACGGTAAATCTCTTTAAGCTCCTTGTCCTCCTCAAGAGTTACAAGTCCCCAGAAGGAGAGTACTGCAAGCATGTGGTCGCCATACATAATTTCTTCACGGTCATCAAGTCCGCCTGCAAGCGCTACCTGATGGAAGCGGTCAAAATGCTTTGTTACCAATTCCTTGTAGCCGTCCTTGTAAAGAAGCTTGTTGTATTCCTCTTCCCATTTACCCTTTTCACCGGTAACGCGCATTGTTACCTTAAGGTACATTAAAAGCTCGGCTGCATTAAGGCAGGCATCTGCCCAACCCATATATGAGTTGAAATATTCAGTATTCCATTTTGCCCAGGTAGTAGGGTTGCCGTCAATTTCTATAATTGCGTAGCCGCCTTCAATAATATGATTCATTGTGTTAACGGCAGCCTCTTTAATAAGAGCGTCAAGCTCGGGGTCCTCTTTACCTAAAATTTCGTGAGCAACTAAAAGGTGAATGTAGTGGTGAGTAATTTCGTCACTGCTTGTGTCACCCTTGTAAACAATGTCTGTATCGCTAAAGCCTTCATCAGCATAAAGCTTTCTTAATCTTTCAGGAATAGGTGCATCTGCCTTAATTTCTTTACCAACAAGCTTTTTGCTTTGTGAGTCTGTTGTAGAAACGCAAACAGCCGTAGCACCGTTTTTCTTGTAGAATAAGCCATCATCAGGAATAGGCTCTGCAGTTGTAAGGTACGTTCTTGCAACAAAGCCGTTTCCACGGCCTGCTATGTACATTAAAAGAAGGTTAGCCTCAACAGCACGTGTTGCAGATTCTCTTGCCTTAAGAGTTTCTGTGTGGTAAGCGCCTTTTTCCTTTCTGAGGGTTGCATAGCGGAATAATTCACCTACGGCAAAGCCTACCGTAAATGAGCCGTCGTTGTCGGAGTGACCGTAGGAAACAGCCGATTTTAAATTGCCAGGCTCTGCTAATTTTTTCTGGCTTACCATACCGCGGCGGTCAACGTATTTGTGAGTTTCCTCGGTAAGAAGCCTTGCCTTTTCTTCCATGGTCATTTTTGTCATTTGAATGTGGGTAGCACCCTTTTCAGTAAGCACCCACACACCATTGTTGCCGTCACTCTCAAGTGATGAAACGTTGTTGTCAAGCAGGTCGCGTCTTGCGCTGAAGTGCATAATAACGTCATCCTTGCGGTCGGCAGCTTCATCATAACGGGTAACACCGCCGTTTGAGCCAAACCAGAAAACTCCGTTTTCACCCTCGCAAAAGCAGGTGTAGTCTGATTTTCTTTGCGGAAGCGGATAAGGGAAGCCTTCTAAATTAGGCTTTTTTGGTGTTTTTTCGTGAAGGCTTTTTGGGACTTCAATATCATATTTTTTGTAATGAGTTGAAGCTTTTGTAAGCCTTGGGGAAAGTAAAATAGTAGGAAACATACTAAAACTCCTCAAAATAAAAATACAGAATAAAATACATAATAATTTTACCAAAACGGGAGATAAAGTTCAATATAAAAGCAAAAATAAATATATTTTTTTGCTTTGAGTATTGGAATATTGAAATAATTGTGCTACAATATATTTTGTATTAGTTTTTATAAAAATTTGAAAGGTCTTTTGTTTATGGATACTTCTGTTTTTGAACAATATGAGTCTGAGGTACGCTCCTACTGCAGAAACTTCCCTGCTGTTTTTGCTACGGCAAAAAATGCCGTTATTAAAGATGAAAACGGCAAGGAATACATTGACTTTTTCTGCGGTGCGGGTGCACTTAACTACGGACATAATAACGACTATATAAAGGCAAAGGTAATAGAATACCTTGAGAGTGACGGAATTATTCACTCGCTCGATATGTTTACCTCTGCTAAAAGGGATTTTATAGATTTCTTTCAGAAAAACGTGCTTATTCCGCGCGGCTTCAATTACAAAATTCAATTCCCCGGCCCTACGGGTACAAACGCAGTAGAGGCTGCCTTGAAGCTTGCAAGAAAGGTTAAGAAAAGAAATAATATTTTTGCATTTATGGGCGCATTCCACGGAATGACTCTCGGCTCACTTTCAATGACAACTGACCGTGACGCAAGAGAGGGCGCAGGCGTAGTGCTTACAGACGTTACACACATTCCTGCACCGTATATGTTCCCTGAGTTAGACGTTATTGACTATATGCAAACGCTTCTTGATGACGACCATTCAGGTGTAAGCAAGCCTGCAGCGGTTGTTATTGAGCCTGTACAGTCAGACGGCGGCATTCACGTTTTTTCAGTTGAATTTTTAAAAAGACTCCGTGAGTTCTGCACTAAAAACGATATTCTTCTTGTTTGTGACGATATTCAGGTTGGCTCTTCAAGAACAGGCTATTTCTTCTCATTTGAAAGAGCTGGAATAGTACCGGATATTGTTACGCTTTCAAAATCTATAGGCGGCTACGGTATGCCTTTTGCGCTTACACTCTTTAAGCCTGAAATAGACGTATGGAATCCGGGTGAGCACAATGGCACCTTCAGAGGCAGCCAGCTTTCAATGGTTGCTGCAAAGGCAGGCCTTGAAATTATGCTCAATGAAAAAATAGAGGAAAAGGTAAGAAAGCAGAGCGCAATTATAGAAAAATATCTTAACGAAATTGCAGCCCTTAACAGCAAGCTTGAAATTCGCGGAATCGGCTTTATGTGGGGTATAGACTGCAACAAGCTTTGTCCTTCAACACTTTCTAAGCAAATTGTTCACGATTGCTTTGAAAACGGACTTATTCTTGAAAGAGCAGGCAGAAACAACGACACTGTTAAGCTTATGCCTGCACTTACAATAGATGAAGCAACTCTCGAAAAGGGTCTTAAAATTCTTCTTGAGGTTGTTAAAGCATTAGTAAAATAAAAAATAAAAATAAAAAGCCGTCACAAAAAGACGGCTTTTATTGTTAAAATACGAGGTGTTTTTATGCAGGATGTTTTTTGTGATTTAAAGCTTACGGGGCTTGCAGCTTCTCTTTGCAATGCCCTTGGCGTAGCACAGCCCGAGCAGAGTGAAAAGTCAATTGCGGTGCTCGACAAATTTACCGAAAACAAAAAAATAGACAGAATTTTAATGTACAACCCCGACGCGGTTGCACTTTGGATTTTTGAAAAATATGCAGGACTTTTCAGTGACGTAATGCTGAATACACAGCTTATGCTGCCGTTAAAAACAGTAATGCCATCTGTTACACCTGTTTGCTTCGGCACAATGTACACCGGCGCAGAGCCTTCAGTTCACGGAATACAAAAATATGAAAAGCCGGTTATAAAAACCGACTCTGTTTTTGATGCATTGCTTCGTGCAGGCAAAAAGCCGTGCATTGTTTCAACCGGCAACGACAGTATGTCTAAAATATTTTTAGAGAGAAATATGGATTATTTTATAGTAGACACTCCGGATGAAGCAAATGAAAAGGCAATTGAGCTTATAAAAGAGGATAAATATGACCTTATTGCCGTGTACAACGGAAACTACGATGGCACAATGCATAAATTCGGTCCCGAGCACGAAAACTCGATAAATGCATTAAAGCATAACGTAAATGCATTTAAAATTTTAGCCGAAGCGGTAAAGGAAAACTGGAAAAATCATAATACCCTAATAGGCTTTGCACCCGACCACGGCTGCCACGAAATAGACGGCGAGTGTGGTAGCCACGGGCTTGATATGCCTGAGGATATGAATATAATTCATTTTTACGGGGTTATATTAAAATAAGTTTGCCTTACGGCAAAGCGGTATAAATTCATTCTGAATTTGCGATATATACTTGCGTATGCGATATACCTACATCGGAAACTAAAGGGTCCTTTTTAGTGGGTGAATTAGAGCTTAACAACCTCAATTTCAACAAGAAATATGTACCTGAAAATTCAGACCCGGACAAGCCTTTTGAACCTGTTCCTGTGCGTATAAAAGTGATATATGCAAAGTCGAAGACCCCGATATATAAGGGCTGAAGCCATATCATAGAATGTAAATAAACGCAGAGAAAATCAGTTTAGTTTTAAAATGGTTTTCTCTGCAATTTTTGTTTTTTTACAAAAAGATTAAATCATAAAACGTGCATTATCTCACTCATCGTGATACAATGATGATATAATGAGGTGTGAGATGGATAATGTAAAAAATTATTTGAAAACTGTATTTGGAAAAGCCATTACTTTTATTCAGAAAGAACAATTAGTCAAGAATTTAACCGTTGATAATATAGATTGTGAACTTTTGACCTTCGAATTAATAGAAGGTTTAAATCAATATGTATTAGTTTGTTTTGAGAAAAAGTTTGATATAAGAACAAAAACAATCCCAAAGCTTATATCAGAGATAAGAAAAGAAGTTGATGCAATCCCTGTTTTGGTATTTGATGAATTGCGTATAAATCAGAGAAATGTGTTAGTTGAATCAGGTGTTAACATTTTTGAAATCAATTACGTATTTGGTTGTTTTATTATCCATAATATCATCCTTGTTAAATGCACATTACACTATCTCCATCATAGATAGTTATTTCTTTTAGTTCTGCCCATGCACCATTATAGTAATTTTTAAAGTCTGTCATCAATTCAATAAATATAGCAGAATCTTTTTCTGATATTTTTTTCAAAACATCAAAATTCAGCACATCAATTTTCATTTCTAAATTTGCCATATCCGTTATACAATCCCAAAATGCATCCCAATTATTACCAAAATAATCGGGGAATTCCATAACAGTAGAAATTATTTCAAACATGTCATAACGATCTTTAACGTTTTTAAAATCAATTATATATTTGTGTTGTTGATTGTCCATATATTATCCTTTCGCATCAGTTATTTCGTAAAAAGTTTGATAATGGTCATAAGAAGCAAATATTAAACCATCATTACTCCACAAAATTCGTTTTGAATTACGCTTCCCTTTTGTGTAATCTAAATCTGCTTCATACCACTTATCTTTTTTCGGCAGTTTCCCATCCTTATTTTTATACAAATCCCCACCAATCATTTTGTCTGGAACTGCATTTTCAATGAATTTATATGTGCTTTTCCAGCCTTCTGAAAGTGCAAAAGCTTTCAACACATAATAATCAGGCAACTTTTTCAGATATTTTAAGTAAAAATCAGCGCCATCAACACCTTTTTGAGTAGCCGTTCCGGCTTTTTTTGTTCGCATTGTGGGCGCGGTACACTTACAGTTTGGGTGTTGTTCGTACTCTATTGGTGTGATTTCAGGTTCATATATTTTACCATGAATTTCTTTGCAATCCTTACAAGTTGTCAACAACCATCTTGATTCATGGTTGCGCCAATTTTTACTATCGCCTTTTAATTTTTTATCTGGTGGTGTTATCAATATATCATCCTTTCATATATTAATCAAATCGCTATATCGTTTTTTGTTTTTTGCAGCTGCATAGAACATTTGTTCTGTTGATGGTATTGTAACACAAGTTTTTGAGGATTTCAACCCTATTTGGAAAGTTTTTAGAATTTTTGAAATTATGAATAGCTATTCAAATGTTAATAATTAAAAATAGTTTAATGCAACCCTAAATCTCTCGGGTTGCATTTCTTTTATATCAAGGGTAGAATTGTTGTAGTATTAATAGAAAGTGAAAAAATAATATGATTTTTACTTGGATAGATTACAACCCCGAAACGATGGTATAGAGAACGCCAGCCACCATTACACATATCATATCGCAACAGAGCGAGAAAAAACATATTGCAAAAAGGTAAATAAAACCGGCGTTGTGTTCTTGCGAGCACAACGCCTTTTTTGTAGTGTTTTTTATAAAAGCTTTTCCAGCTCCTCAATTTCTGCCGTGCTTGTTTCGGGTGTATCAGCAAGCGGAAACGGAAGTTTTAGCTTTTCATATTTTTCAATGCAGAGCTTTTTGAAGGGTAAAAGCTCTATTTTTTTTATGCAATTGTATTTTTCTTTTAATTCCTTAAGAGTATTTATTGAAGCCTCGTGGTTATTTAAATCCTTAATAATAACCTGCCTTAGCCAGGTATCAATACCCTGCGAATTAAGGTAGCTTAAAAATTCATCTACCCTTGTTTTTTCTGTGCCTACGAATTCCTTGTAAAGCTCATCCGTGGCATATTTATAGTCTAAAAGCACGGTATCGGTAAGGCTCAGTACTTTTTTTATGTCATCATTCAAAATGCAGCCCGAGGTATCTATTGCCGTGCTTATTCCGTCGTTTTTGCAAAGTGTAAAAAGCTCTGTAATAAATTCCGGCTGCATAAGCGGCTCACCGCCTGAAACGGTAACACCGCCATCCTTGCCAAAATAATTTTTAAGTCTTTTAATTTTTGCAAAAATTTCGTCGGCAGAAGCTTCTGTGCCGCCTGAAAACTCCCAAGTGTCGGGGTTGTGGCAGCAAGCACACCTTAAGGGGCAGCCCTGCATAAAAACTACTGCTCTTATGCCGGGACCGTCTGCCGTGCCAAGGCTTTGAAACGAGTGTATTCTTCCCTTTGCCATAATTATACAGCTTCGTGGAAGGTTCTCATAATAACTTCCTTTTGTTGCTCTCTTGAAAGCTTGCAGAAGTTAACCGCATAGCCGGAAACACGAATTGTAAGGTTTGGGTAATCCTCAGGGTGCTCGTACGCCTTAAGGAGAGTTTCTCTGTTTAAAACGTTTACGTTTATGTGGTGAGCGTTATTGAGGAAATAGCCGTTAAGAATACCTACAAGATTTTCTATTCTGTCATCCATGGAATTGCCGAGTGCCTCGGGCACAATGGAGAAGGTGTTAGAAATACCGTCGCGTGCATCACAGTAGGAAAGCTTTGCAACAGAGTTGAGTGAAGCAAGAGCGCCGTTTATTTCTCTGTTGTGCATTGGGTTAGCACCCGGTGCAAAAGGCTCGCCCTTCTTTCTGCCGTCCGGTGTTGCGCCGGTTTTCTTACCGTAAACAACGTTAGAGGTAATTGTAAGAACAGAAAGTGTGTGAATAGCGTTTCTGTAGGTCGGCGTTTTTCTTAATTCTGTAATTGTGTCACGAATTAAGTTTTGTGCAATTAAGTCAACTCTGTCGTCATCATTACCGAATTTAGGGAACTCGCCTTCTGTTTTAAAGTCTACAATAAGACCTGATTCCTCATCTATAATTGGGGAAACCTTTGCATATTTAATTGCAGAAAGTGAGTCTGCAATAACTGAAAGACCTGCAATACCGAAAGCCATAAGACGCTCCACGTCTGTGTTGTGGAGAGAAAGCTGTGTTCTTTCGTAAGCATATCTGTCGTGCATATAGTGAATGGAGTTCATTGTGTTAACGTAAAGCTTGCAAAGCCAGGAAAGGTAAATTCTGAAACGCTCCATTACCTTGTCGTAGCTGAGAACCTCGTCGTTCATAACCTCCATTTGAGGGCCTACCTTTGTGCCGAATACGTTGTCCACACCGCCGTTAAGTGTAAGAAGCAGCAGCTTTGCAAGGTTTGTTCTTGCACCGAAGAACTGCATTTGCTTGCCTATTTTCATAGCGGAAACGCAGCAGGCAATAGCGTAGTCGTCACCGTAGTCGTTTCTCATTAAGTCGTCGTTTTCGTATTGAATAGCATCTGTTTCAATAGAAAGCTTTGCACAGAATTTTTTAAAGCCTTCAGGTAAACGGTAGCTCCAGAGCACGGTAAGGTTCGGCTCAGGTGCAGGGCCTAAGGTGCGAAGAGTGTTAAGCATACGGAAGGAGGTTTTTGTAACAAGAGTACGGTTATCCTCACCCATACCGCCAACGCTTTCCGTAATCCACATAGGGTCACCGCCGAAAAGCTCGTTATACTCAGGTGTTCTTAAATGGCGGCACATACGAAGCTTTAAAACTAAATCGTCAATAAGCTCCTGAGCCTCTTCCTCAGTAAGAATACCTGCGGCAATATCTCTTTCAATGTAAATGTCAAAGAAGGTGCTTGTTCTGCCAAAGGACATAGCAGCGCCGTTTTGCTCCTTGTTAGCGGCAAGGTAGCCAAAGTAGGTCCACTGAATTGCTTCCTTTGCAGTTTGTGCAGGTCTTGAAATGTCAAAGCCGTACATTTTGCCCATTTCCTTAAGAAGACCTAAAAACTCAATTTGCTTGTGAAGCTCCTCAAGTAAATTCATATTTTCAGCGGAAGCGTCTTCTAAGCCGAGTGTGCGCTTGTCCTCTTTTTTCTTTTCAATAAGCGCATCTATACCGTAAAGCGCAACTCTGCGGTAGTCACCAATAATTCTGCCTCTGCCGTAAGCATCAGGAAGACCTGTTAAAAGGGCGCAGTGACGTGCAGCACGCATTTCGTCGGTGTAAATTCTGAAAACGCCGTCGTTGTGAGTTGTTCTGTACTTAAAGTAATCCTCAACCTTTTGAGAAAGCTCGTAGCCGTAAGCCTTACAAGCCTCTCTTGCCATTCTTATACCGCCGAATGGGTGAACGCCTCTTTTTAAAGGCGCATCTGTCTGCAGACCTACAATAAGCTCGTTGTCTTTATCAAGATAGCCCGGCTTATAGCTGCAAAGTGAGGATACGTTTTCGGTGTCAATATCAAGCACACCGCCTGCTTTTTTCTCCTCCTCGCAAAGGTCAAAAAGCTTTTTAGTTAAATTTTTTGTTCTTTCGGTAGCAGAGGCTAAGAAAGCATCATCACCGTGATAAGGGGTATAGTTTCTTTGAATGAAATCGCGCACGTCAATTATGTGGCGCCATTCACCGTCAACAAACCCGTTCCATTGTTCAAAATTCATAATTTTCCTCCTTCGGAAAACTCCAAAAACGTTTGTAAACCGAGCCTTGCGCTATGTGACATTTGCACAAAACAAACGCCCGATTTTTGCTCTATTAACTAAAGTATAAAACAGTATAAATGTTTTGTCAATAGAAAAAGGTGTGTTAAAAATATAAGGTGAGAAGAATAATCCGAACCTGTTTTAAAAAGGCGGATATTTTGCTCACTCTTCGTTAAAATACTCGTTAATCCGAAAGGATTAACTGCGTTTTGTGCCTTGATTGACCAAAAATCCTCACTTTTTAAAATCTCCGACCTCAAGGCGAGGAGATTTCGAGG
>JAZOOH010000038.1:0-2980 GCA_045654905.1 Acutalibacteraceae bacterium
AGAAGAATTCATCCCCATAAAATCCCTCGGTGGCAACACCGTGCCGGTTCAAGTCCGGTCAACAGCACCATATTGAGTATTCATAAGGGATTTGACCTGTGAATACTCAATTTTTTTGCTTAAAATAGAGTTTTGTATTTAATTTAATAGTTTTATGTATCGTCGCATTCCTTTCGGAGTGCGACTTTTTTTGTGAGTTTTAGGTTTGTCCCTAACAAGTGGAATTTGTATGCACAAATTCAATGCTTGCTAAGACTTAATCCCATGCTTTTTTATTGCTTTTTCGGTTGGTTTGCTAAAGCATTTTTTCACTTCCTTTGCTTTAATTTTTTAATAAAAAAAGCACCTGATACAGCTAAACCAACAAGTGTATGTAGTTTGAAATACATAGTGTTAGTATGATATAATGATTCTAACAAAAACATTATCACAAGTTGCAAATCGGTAGAAAAAGAATCTTCGTGACCGATGAGATGCAAAAAACGACCGAACAGATAGAAATTAACAATTCTTCCTTTTAATTTGTTATTATTGTACTGTAAGCTAAAAGGAGGACAACACAAATGCCAAAAATAAAGACAATAGAACTTGTCAAGCGGTATAAAAATCTTACTGCTGTTGATAAACTCAATTTAGAAATTTATCAGGGCGAATTGTTTTCTTTGTTAGGTGTTAACGGTGCAGGAAAAACTACAACAATAAAGATGTTGACCTGCATAACAAAACCTACGGATGGCGATGCTTTAGTAGGTGGATACAGCGTAATTAAGGAACCTGAAAAGGTAAAGCAGTTAATTGGGGTATCTCCGCAAGAAACCGCAGTAGCACCAAATCTTTCCGTTAAAGAAAATTTTGAACTGATATGCGGTATTCATAGCTTTTCTAAAGAAAAAACGAAAACAAGAATCAAAGAACTTTCTCAACAATTCTCTTTAGGCTCTGTTTTAAACAGAAAGGCCGGCAAGTTATCCGGTGGTTATAAGCGTCGTGTCAGCATTGCTATGGCTCTTATCAGTGAACCTGAAATTCTGTTTTTGGATGAACCTACCCTTGGCTTGGATGTTATTGCAAGACACGAGCTTTGGGATGAGATTCGTTCTTTGAAAGGTAAATCGACCATTATCCTGACTACACATTATATGGAAGAAGCTGAGGCTCTTTCTGACCGAATAGGTATTATGAAAGACGGTAATATTCTTGTGGTGGGAACCATAGAAGAATTAAAAGAAAAAGCAGGAACAACTGATTTTGAATCAGCCTTCCTTTCTGTTGTGAAGGAGGGAGTGGTATGAGAATGTTGACTTTTGCCAAAAGAAACATAAAGGAGATTTTACGTGACCCTATCAATCTTGGTTTTGGTTTAGGGTTTCCCTTGATTTTACTGCTTCTTTTAAGTGCCATACAGGCAAATGTACCGGTGAATCTTTTTGAAATTGACACACTTACTCCGGGAATTACCGTGTTCGGTTTGTCCTTTATGACACTTTTTTCCGCAACGCTTGTGGCAAAAGACCGTGAAAGCGCTTTGCTGCAGAGATTATACACAACTCCGCTTACAGGCTTTGACTTTATACTTGGCTATATGCTGCCGCTTTTGCCTATTGCTGTCGGACAGACAGTTATATGCTATCTTTTTGCAATACCTTTGGGATTGTCTGTGAGCATAAATATTATCTGTGCCATAATCGGGATAATACCTATGGCAATATTCAACATTGCTTTGGGTCTTTTATGCGGTAGTATATTAGGTGTTAAGCAAGTTGGCGGTATTTGCGGTGCATTGCTTACCAACCTCTCCGCTTGGCTTTCAGGAGTGTGGTTTGATTTGAAGCTTGTGGGAGGCTTTTTTGAAAAATTAGCAGGAGCTTTGCCATTTTTTCACGCAGTAGAAATGGAAAAAGCTTTGTTCAGCGGAAGCTATGAACTTACTTTTAGTCATATTCTTCCCATTTTTCTTTACAGTGTATTTATTACTGCGGCAAGCGTGTTCTGCTTCCTCAAACAAATGAAAAAACAATAAGGATTTGAAGTGATGAAATACAAACTGATTATCGATAAAAATTCAGACGAAGAAATAATCGCAATAGTTCATACACCATCTTTTCTTACCGAGCAGATAGAAAATCTTGTATGCAGTTATTCGGGTACAGACAGCATTATGGGATACAGAGATGATAAGATGAGAAAATTGACATTTTCAGAAATAGAATGCATTACTGTTATTGAAAAGAAAGTAATTGCTATTGATACTAACTGCAACAACTATACACTCAAGGAAAGGCTCTATGAGTTGGAAAATATTTTGCCCTCTTATTTTATACGTATTAACAAATCCACCCTCGCAAACGAACACCGCATTCTGCAATTTGATGCGGTATTCAGTGGCGGTGTTGATGCTGTATTTCAATGTGGCTATCGTGATTATGTTTCAAGACGTTGTTTTTCACAGATAAGAAGGAGGTATGAAGGAATATGAAAAAGTTTGTTTCAGAATTCTTCCGACGAGGTTTAGTGGCCTGTGGCTTTGGACCAATAGTTTTAGCAATTGTATATATGATATTGCATCAGACAGCAAATGTTCAAACTCTGACTGTAAGTCGAGTTTGTATTGGCATCTTCTCGATAACCTTACTCAGCTTTATTGCAGGCGGTATGAATGCTGTTTATCAAATTGAACGATTGCCCTTGATGATTGCAATACTTATTCATGGCGTTGTCTTATATGTCAGCTATTTAGTCACTTATATTCTCAATGATTGGCTTGAATGGGGCCTGACACCGATTTTAGTTTTTACCGGCATTTTTATTGTTGCTTACTTGGTGATTTGGGCAATTATTTATTCCATAATCAGAAGAAATACAAAGCAGCTCAATAAAATTCTTAAAGAAAAACAACAAGCAAGGGAGAATGTGTAGAATACTATGTTTGAAGCCGGTTTTACTTATACTTTGAGTAAATCCCTTATGAACACTCGCACCA
>JAZOOH010000039.1:0-6685 GCA_045654905.1 Acutalibacteraceae bacterium
GATTTTTTCGACCAAAATGCAAAAAAGGCTAATTTTATATGTTTTCAGTTGGTTTTATTATTCGTTTATTTCTCCTGCTTTTACAGCCTCGAAATCTTCAATGATTTCCTTGCTTGGTGCTTTTGTGAGAAGTGAAACAACCACAATGCAAATAGAAGAGAAGATGAACGCAGGAAGAAGCTCGTAAATAGCAAATACGCCACCGAAGCCGCTGATAACAAGCTTCCAAAGGAATACCATTGCTGCACCGCTTACCATACCGGCGATAGCACCTGCACGGTTTACACGCTTCCAGAAAAGTGAGAAGAGCATTAACGGGCCAAAGGTTGCGCCAAAGCCTGCCCAAGCAAATGAAACGATTTGGAAGATAACACTGTCCTCATCAAGAGCAATTATAATTGCAATAACAGAAATTGCAAGAAGAGTTATTCTTGACATTGTCATAACCTGCTTATCTGTTGCATTTTTCTTGAAAACACCCTGATAAATATTTTTTGCAAATGCAGATGCAGAAATAAGGAGGTATGAGTCTGATGAGCTGATAGTTGCAGCAAGAATCCCTGCCATAACAAAGCCCGCAATAATTGGCGGTAAGAAGCTTGTTGAAAGTGTTATAAAGATATTTTCTGCAGTTGTTTTTGTGAGAAGTGCACCGCTAATCATATCTGGGTTAGTCATAAAGAGCACTCTGCCTACAATACCTATAAACACAGCAACGGCAAGAGAAATAACAACCCAAATCATTGCAATTCTTCTTGACATTTTTAATTCCTTTTCTTTTCTTATAGCCATAAAGCGTAAAAGAACCTGTGGCATACCAAAATAGCCAAGACCCCAAGCAAGCATTGAGAAAACGGAAAGAATTCCGTAGTCTGCCTTTTCACCGAAAAGTGCTACACCCTGCTCGTTCACAAGCTGAACTCCGGCATCATTTACTGCAGGTGAAGCAAGACCGAAGAACTCTAAGAAGCCCGGTATGCTTTGTGCATTTTCTGCAACAGCTGAAAAGCCGCCTGCCTTTATTGTGCTTACAGCAACAACTGCAGTTAAAGCAACAAACATTACTATACCCTGCATAAAGTCAGATGCACTTTCTGCTAAGAAGCCACCTAAAATGGTGTAAAGAAGAACGAATACTGCACCTAAAATCATCATAGGAACGTAATCCATACCGAAAAGTGTAGAGAACAATTTACCGCAGGTTACAAAGCAGCTTGAAGCATAAACTGTGAAGAACACAAGAATAAATATAGCTGCAATTGAAACAATAACCTTTTTCTCTTCTCTAAAACGATTTGAGAAAAATTCAGGCAAGGTAATTGAATTGTTTGCTCTTACACTGTACCTTCTGAGTCTTTTTGAAACAATAAGCCAGTTAAAGTAAGTACCTATTGCAAGACCAATTGCAGTCCAAGCAGCATCTGCAAGACCGCACCAATAAGCAACACCCGGAAGACCCATTAAAAGCCAACCACTCATATCTGATGCCTCTGCACTCATTGCAGTAACCCAAGGACCTAAAGAACGTCCGCCTAAGAAATAGTTTTCTGAGCTTTTGTTTGCTTTTTTAGCAAAAATCAAACCGATTACAATAACAACTGCCATGTATGAAACCATAGCAATTAAAATTTGTATTCTGTCACCACTCATATTTTTCACCCCTAAATTAAAATACCGTATAATCATACTACAAATAATGTAAATATGCAATATTTTTTTAAGAAAATTTATATTTTTTTGTATTTTTTTGCATTTTTTCTAAAATCCTCACTTATTTATTGAAATAAAAGATAATTAGTGGTATATTATATATACTTAGTTTTGAAAGAGAGTGATTTTATGGCAGGTCCAGGCGGCGGTTCACGCGGAGGCGGCTTTGGCGGCGGCTCACGCGGTGGCGGTTTTAGTGGTGGTAGTTCAAGAGGCGGCTTTGGCGGAGGTTCTCGAGGTCCAAGCGGCGGAGGCTTTGGCGGTGGCTTCGGCGGAGGCTCACGCGGAGGCTTTGGAGGCGGACACCATCACGGTCCACATCATCCCCCACCTCCTCCAAGACACCACGGTCCATTCTTCCACGGACGTGGTTACTACGGCGGTGGCGGTTATCATCATCACCATCATCACGGTGGCGGCGGTCTTTTATCTACATTTTTTGCATTTGTAATTATACTTGTAATGATTTTTTGCTTTTTCAAGTTTGTAGTAGGTATAAACTCTGCTGACGTTAAGGATTGGGTAAGCGATTTCCAAATTGAGGATTCGTATGCTGATGAAAACGGTTATTCCGAATCGTTATTCCAGGAATACACGAACAATCAATACCAAAAAATATACGGCGAAACCTCTTGCTATGAGGATAATATTTTAATAGTATTTTTAACTACTGATGCAAATGACGGTTACTACACTATTGCATGGGTTGGTGACAACATAAATTACCAAATTACGGAAATGTTCGGCAATGAGCAAACTGAATTAGGTAGAATTATGACCGACTCTATTAGTGATTACCACGGTTATTCCTTGGGCAGCAATTTAGCTACGGTTATAAACAAAATGACTGATGAGGTTACCGGCTTAGCTCTTGACTCTGCTTTTAACACAGAGTCCGACAGAACAACGGTTGCTGAATCTAAGGTTTACAACTATTCTAACTGCGAATTCACAGAGGCTACGGTAAACACAGCATTAGAAAGATTCACAAACGAAACGGGCATTACCCTTTCAATTGTTGTTGACAACGAAACCTCCGTTTTCGGCGGTAGTAGTATACCCGAGCAGGATTTACCTGTTACTAACGCAAGTCAGAATCCACCTGCAAATCCCGCACCAAACGCACAACAAAATGCTCAACAAAACGCACAACAAAATGCTCAACCCGATAACAACTCAAACGGACAAAGCTCCTCTATAGGTGTTATTGGCAGTGCTGACGGCCCAACCTCAATTATTGTTGCGGAAGAAAAAGATTCCTCCGGAATTCTTTCCGTTTTAAAGATTGTGCTTTACGTTATTGTTATTGGTGCAATTCTTGTTGGTGCCGTAGTATTCACTGTTTATTGGATTAAGCGTTCAAAGAAAAAAGAGCAAGAGCTCATGGACCAGGGAAAAATTGCAATGCACAACCCAAAGGACAATGATTTAGAATAAAACAAATAAAAAAACGCTAAGGACTGAAAAGTCTTTAGCGTTTTTATTTATTTTAACGTTTCACTGTTGTTTATAACAGACGAGCTGTAGATGAAAAGCACGTCTTGATTATTGAATTCTACAAATTGGCTTAACATACTCGGATGTATATAGCGTATATCTATGAGGGTGATTTTTGAATAGCCTTCAATAAACAGCGGTGCTAAGCTACTTCCAAAGGAATCGCGGAATATTACAAGCTCCTTGTCTGTTGTGGCGTTTTCGTTCTCTATGGTAACAAGTGAAAGCGGACCACCTAAATACGCCTCATAAAAATCTCTGCCAAAGCCCTTTGAAATATCATAGACAGGTATTTCCTTTTGATTTTGGTAATCGGTTACCTTAACTCTGTATAAAAAATCATTAGTAAGGCAGCAAAGCTCATCTGAGCCGACGTTTATTGCATATTGTCCTGCATAAACACCTTTCACAGGCATATCACAATAAACCTTTTCGTACTCTGCTTTTAACTCAACGCCCATTTCCCCTGCTATTTTTTGAGCAACGGGTAAAAGTGCCTCTTGCCTCCAGTGGCTATCTGTTTTATAGTAGCTGTCAATTGATAATTCTCCGAAAATATCAATGTATTCCATATAGCTTGTTTTAGCAGTTATATTTGTTACAAGCTTTTCGTAGTCAAGAGAAAGATAGCTTGCATCATTTTCAATTAAATAATAGTTTTTATCAGGGATAACAGAAAAATAAATATTTGTGTTTGTCCCCTTCAAATATTTTTCATATACATTATTGAATTTTTTAGCAGCATTGTCTATTGAGTCCTCGTTTAACGGATACTCAATTTTTGTTATATAGCCATTCTTTTCAAAAACGTCGTTGTTTGCTTTTTTGTTTAAAAGCGTTATTTCCGAACGTGCCTTTATTGCTCTAAAAAACTCTCTTAACGGAAACTGGTCAAGCGTATAATTCTCAAAGCTCTTCATAAAGCTGCCGGAGGTAATTGTATTGAAGCTTATTTGAGGGAAGCTTGCTAAATATCTTCTTTCTGAAAGTGAAAATTCATCTGCAGGCTTAATCCAGGCAAAGACGGCTAGCGCTAAAATGAAGCCGAGCAAAATAACACTTGTTGCAATATTTTTAAAATTCTTCATTACAGCACCCCCTTAAAACCTAAAGTATAAGAACGGGTTAAACGAACCGTCTACTAAATAAGCTGTAACTAAAACGAGCAATAATAGTAAAGCAACGGGCTCAAGAATGTTTATTACATTCTTTACACCTTTAACCGCGGAAAACTTGTTAAATATGGTTTTCACAAGCGGTGTTGCACCGATTACACCCACAAGAAGAATAGCTGCATATTCCTTAAAATAATAAATAAATTCCTGAGAGGCTAACGGAATATTAGCAAAGCCTAACATTGACTTAACGTAGCTGAATGCCTCCGCCATATTTACCGCGTCAAAAATAACGAAGCTTATTATTATGAAGAATAACGTATAAATATGATTTAAAACCTTTGCTTTAACAAGGCATTTGCCAAGCTTTGTTTTTTCGAAAACCAGGAAAATAATGAAGTATAAGCCCCATACTATAAAATTCCACGCCGCACCGTGCCAGAAGCCGGTTAAAAACCATACCACAAAAATATTGAAGAGCCACCTTATTTTTTTCACACGATTACCACCGAGCGGAATATAAACGTAGTCTCTGAACCAGCTGCCTAAGGAAATGTGCCATCTTCTCCAGAATTCACTTATGCTTCTTGAAATAAACGGAAAATTAAAGTTTTCCATAAACTCAAAGCCCAAGATTTTACCAAGACCTATTGCCATATCTGAATAGCCTGAAAAATCAAAATAAACCTGCAGGCAGAAGCTTACGGCATAAAGCCAATAAAAAAGCAACGCCTTATCTTCTGACGCCTTAAAGGTAGCACAAAGCTCACCTAAAGCGTTAGCAACAAGCACCTTTTTAGAAAGTCCTATTATAAAACGCCGTAAGCCGAGGCTTATTTTTTCAAAAGAGATAGTTCTTTTCTCTAACGACTCTACAACGTCTATATATCTTACAATGGGACCTGCAATAAGCTGTGGAAACATTGTAATGTAGGTTGCTAAATATATTATATTTTTTTGCGCCTTTACAGTTCCGCGGTAAACGTCTACTGTGTAGCTTAAAATCTGGAAAGTGTAAAAGCTGATACCTATTGGCAGAGCAATATTTAAAAATTTTAAGGAAAGACCTGTTACTGCATTAAAATTTGCAATAAAAAAGTCGGTGTATTTGAAAAAGCCTAAAAAACACAAGTTAATTGCAACGCTTATTGCCATTATTCCTCGTTTTTTAGTTTTTTCATTTGTAGCCTCAATTAGTAAACCGGAAACATAACCGATTATAATTGAGGCTACCATTAAAATTAAATATTTAGGCTCTCCCCAACCATAAAACACAAGGCTGCTTATTAAAAGCACCGTATTTTTAAGCTTTTTGGGGACTAAAAAATAGAATATCAGTACACTTGGCAGAAAATAGTATAAAAATGGTATGCTTGAAAAAAGCATTTTTATCCCCTATCCAAAGTGTATTTTTAATTATTGAACAAGTGATTCTTCTACTACGAGAACAGCACTTTCACCTAAAGTAGTTGTAAGCTGCGCTTTGAAATAATCTACGTTATCTGCACTACCAAAGGAATAAACTACGTATTCACCGCCGTTAACTGAGAAAACAACGAATTTCTCAGGTGCGCCACACATCCAACGTGTTTCTGTAATTTCTGTTTTAAGGTCTGTAATAAGGCTTTCTGCTGCCTTTGCATCATTAAGCTTTAATGCTGCAGAAGCAAATATATTTTCATTCATAGCGTGCTTGTATGAAGCTGCATCTGCTACGTTTGCTAATATTGCATCTGTTGTATGAAGAACAAAGTTTGCATTTTCTTTGTCAGCAAGGTTTACTAAGCCTGCTTTACCTTCATCTACAGGGGTTGAACCGTCACCGCCCATAGCAAAGAAGGTTTTATCCTCTGCGTATGTGCTTATTACCTTGTTAAGAACGTCCGGTGTATCTGCGAATTCCATTTTAGGTGCACCTGCGCCACCAATTAAGAAATATGCGCCAACACCAATAGCAGCTACTACAACAACTGCTACAATTGCAATTATAATCTTCTTTTTCATGTAAAAACACTCCTAAAATTTATTGTTTGTATTCAAAAGTATAGGCTTTAAAGCCTTTTGAATACACCTGTTCACCATCCGGCATAACCCACATTACCTCTACGTTTTCTAATGATTCGACTAACTTTTTACCTTCTTCAATATCCATTAAGAAAAGTGAGGTTGAAAGTGCATCACCGAGACCCGAGTCTGTAGTTAACACAGATACAGAAAGATACCTTTCCCCCGGATACAAGGTTTCGGGGTCAATAATGTGATGATAGCTTTTGCCGCCAACCTCGTAAAAGCGTTGGTAGCATCCGCTTGTAACAAGCGATAAATCTGACATTTTCAAATATTCTATGTGAGGCTTTTCCTCC
>JAZOOH010000040.1:0-58783 GCA_045654905.1 Acutalibacteraceae bacterium
GAGATTTTAAAAAGTGCGAATTTTTGGTCAATCAAGGCACAAAACGCAGTTAATCCTTTCGGATTAACGAGTATTTTAACGAAGAGTGAGCAAAATATCCGCCTTTTTAAAACAGGTTCGGATTATTCTTCTCACCTTAAATGCCTGCAAGCTTTTTGTAAAGCTGAATTGCCTCGTGAATATTTTTAACCCCAAATTCGGAGGCATCTAAAGTGAGGCTTTTTTCTGTAAAGCCTACTTTGTAGTAACGTTCATTGCTATCATAATCTGCTTCATCAATATAGAAGGGCTCAAAGTTAACGCTATAATAAGTATCAACAAACCACTTAAGAAAATCTTCACCTATTCTTGCTGCGGCAGTTTTAAATAATTCTATATTTAATTCGAACGTTATATCATCCTTTTTTACAATAGAAAGCATATTTTTGTAGCATTCGTTAAAGTCAATTATATCGTCTGTGAAGCTTATCGGTAAAAGACCTTTAGAAATAGCTCGCATAACGGATTTGTATAATGTGCCTCTGTCATTCCAGACACTTGGTATGTACCTTTCGTAAAAGGAATCGGCATAAACATTAGAGTACTCAGACGGAATAGCTGCTTTTGGGGCAGCAGTTTTGGATAAGTTGTAATTCGCACCTGTAGAAGAGGAGGACATACCCGCAAACGTAAGCTGCTTATTTAAAAACAAAATTTCTTTGTTAACGGATATATTAACTATACCTGTGTAAATATCCTGACAAGGACCGTTAAAGAGTGAGCCTGTTTTTGAAAGAAGCGTTTTTAAATAGCACTTTTTGAAGCCTGAGTTTATGTAGAATAACGGTAAGGTGTACATAGAGGCGGGGCTTTTTAAAACAGATGCCCACAATTCACTTGTTTGAATTGTTGAACAAGCTTGCTTTTCGGCAGGCTCTATAGCAGTAGAAAATTGATTTTGCTGACCGCCGTTGAAGCCCGGCCAAGCATAAAATCCCCTTTTCCATAAAATAAACTCGTGCTCAGGGTGGCTTTTAATTGCTGCAGATAATTCTGTTAAAGCATTCGGTACTACGGCATCATCTGCACCAAGCGGAATTATAAACTCGCCCTTTGTCATTAAGCATGCAAATTCAAAGCTTTTTGTTAAGGAAAGCTCAAATGGCGGCTTGTAATATTTAATTCTTTTATCATTCAGCTTGTCCACAACGGTTTTTACTTTTTCATTTCCTTTTGAGGAGTTGTCACTTACAACTATTTCGTATTTACCATCATATTGAATGTCTAAGCAAGTTTTCAGCGCGTGGAATAAGGTGTCAGAGGAGTCGTTTCTTACAGGAATTATTATAGAAAAATCAAGCGTTGGTTTTTCATTCAAAAATTTCGTAGACTCGGTTTTGTATAAATTATCTATGTAAGAGCAATAATCACCGCTCCAACCAAATGCTAAGGTATCATAAGCAAAATGATTTATGTAAAGGGGCTCTAAAAGCTTGTTTGAGCCACACTCAGCTCTTGCGGAATTCATATAAGTATTAAACGTAAGTGCTGTTGAAAAATTGTTTTTAGAAAGGTTACTGCTTATGTATTCAATTAAGTTGAGTCTGTTATCACCCAGCGCTTCTCCGTTCTTTACTAAACGAACGGGAATTACAGAGGTGTAATCCTCATCCTTCTGGAGGGTTTCCATGCTTATATCTAACGTTTTGGCAATATCAATTTCTACGTCAACCTCAAAATCCTGAGGTGTGGTTAACACAAACAGCTTGTGCCCTAAATGTTTTAAAGCCTTAATAACAGAAAGAATAATCAATTCATTGTTTTCATCAAAAACAATGCTGAAGGTGCTTTCTTTTTCTTTTAATATTTGGTTAAGGTAAAAAATATTAGGGCGTGAAGACATTACCTCAAACGTGCTTAATTGCTCGTTGAATTGCTTTGTGTAAATGTGTTCAAATATGGTGACTAACGTAAAGTCGGAGGTTAAGTAGGCTAATTCTATAATTTTTTTAATATCACTTTTTGAGCTTTTGTTTTCAATGAAATTTATTAACAGCTCAGAAAAACCTTGGAACATTTCGTCGTAACGTGCCTGTTCTTCACTGCAGCTTTGTAAAAAGCTTACGTATAATTCAAATTTTAATCTCTCTGCCTCAGTCGTGTTGCCGAGACGTTCGTTAATATCGATTAAAGCTTCAAGTATTTTTTTGAATTTATCACTGTCTTTTAAAGCCCAATAATGGGTATAAAGAAGGCTTTTATAGTCGTCGACGTTTTCATTCAATTCAAGAAGAGTATCAATTTTTGCAAAAATCCACTCAAGACGAACCGGCTTTATTTCGTACAAAGCATCAAGCTTTTTGTTGATTTCTGCAGCAGAGTCCTTAGAGAGGCCATTGCGTAATTTTTTGACCTCTTCAAGATATTGCTTTTCAGTTTTTATTTTCGATTTATACATACGTAACCCATCCTTCAATAAACTTTAACCCAATCCAATTTAACGGTGTCTCTTGCAGAGGTTATCTGAACTTTGATTTTGTCTGTTGTAACGTTGTCTAAAGCAACAATTTTTCTGCTTCCTATTGTTGTGCCATGTTCCTCAAAGTTCCAAAAGCCGTCGTCGGTTCCCGAAAGAATTTTAAAAGCTTCTACCTTTTGACCTTCGGCAATTGCTTCTGCAAGCTCTATGTATTTAAGCTGATGCTTTTCCGGAAGCTCTACAATAAATTCCGTTTGGTATGTGTCGGCTTTTTTGTTTTCGGTAACCGTTGCGTTTTCTGCTAAATTTTTGCCGAGTTCAGCACTGATTTTATCACCCAGCTCTTTAAGCCTTTTAACGTCCTTCTCGTTGAATTTTCCGTTAGGCATAGGTGGGATATTTAGGTTGAACGTTGTGTTACCACCAACAGTTTTTAAGTACGTATCAAAAAGGCGCTCCAATGAGTGAGGCTCTTCGTTTTCGTGGTAAAACCAGCCCGGTCTTATGGACATATCCGTTTCCGACGGGCAAAAGGTGAGTGCCTTTGAATACATAATATTAGCAATAGAGCCAAGAATGGCGTCACTGTTGCGCATATCGTCAAGTGTGCCGTTCATTAACGGCTCAACAGGTGTTTTGTGCTCGGAAATAGAGCAAAGCTCATAGGGTACAACACACCATTGTGCGTGCGCAGCGGTGCCCGATTCGTTACCGCACCATCGCATTCCGCCTTTATCATTAAAAAACGTAGCGTTTGGTTGATATTTTCTGATTGTTTTCAAGTAGCGGTCAAAGTCGTAAACCTGTTTTTTGCCGTTAGGACCCTCACCGCAAGCGTTATCGAACCAAACGTGGAAGATTTCGCCGTAATTGGTAAGCAGCTCGGTTAATTGATTAACGTAATAATCGTTATATTCCTCCGTTCCGTAAAGAGGGGAGTTTCTATCCCAAGGGGAAAGGTAAAAGCCGAACTTTATGCCGTGCTTTTTGCAAGCATCGGCACATTCTTTTACAATATCACCCTTACCGTTTTTGTAGGGTGAATTTTTCATGGAATGCTCGGTGTATTTAGTTTGCCAAAGACAAAAGCCGTCATGGTGCTTTGCCGTGAGAATGAGCCCCTTCATACCGGCTGATTTTACCGCCTTTACCCACTGCTCGCAATCAAGCTCTGTCGGGTTAAAAATCGCAGGGTCTTCGGTACCGTCACCCCATTCTAAATTTGTGTAGGTATTCGGTGAGAAGTGAACAAACGCATAAAACGGTGTTTCTCTGAGCCTTTCTAATTGCGTGTGGTCCGGTCTTACGTTTGCCGCTATTTTTAAAAATTCTTTAAGTTCCATAAACGCTCACTCATTTGCTTGTAAATTGTTTGATTTCTTCTAATTGCTTCAATGCGGTTTCTCTGCCTATATCGTAAGCAAGCTGCAGCTTTTCGGGGTCGTGCTCAACTCTGCCTACGGGTAATTTTTGCGGAGGTCTTATAACAAGAACATTGCCTGCCTTTTCACCCTCTTCAATTTGATTTAGGGTAGTGTTGTAGTCGTTGTGTCTGTTAAGCATTGTTTTATAAACATTAGGATATTTTTTCAAGGTCGCTTTAATAAGCGGCAGAGCCTTGCTAGGCTTTTTTTCGTAGCCCTCGGGCTGTGTTAAAATAACAACGTTTTTGTTGTAGCCTACGCTTTCAAAATATTTTAGTGGAATCGAGTCGGAAATACCGCCGTCAAGTAATTTGTAGTCGGTTGCCTCTACAACTCTTGAGGCTATAGGCATAGAGGCAGACGCTCTTATCCAGGTTAAGTCCTCATCCCTGCCGGTTATACATTTTCTGTAAACCGGCTTGCCTGTTTCAACGTCAGTACAAACCACGTAAAACTCCATAGGGTTTTCTAAATACGCCTTACAGTCAAATAAGTCTAATTCATAGGGGATTGTAATATAGCAGAATTCCGCACCGTATAAATCGCCCGTTTTTATGAGTGAACGGATACTGCAAAAGCGCGGGTCTCTGCAATATTTTTTATTGTACCTTAAAACTCGTCCTATTTGACCGGATTTAAAATTGCAGCCGAAGGCCGCGCCTGCTGAAACGCCTATGGCACCGTCAAAGCGTACGTTGTTTTCCATTAAAACGTCCATAACGCCTGCGGTAAATAATCCGCGCATAGCGCCGCCTTCCATAATTAAACCAAATTTATTCATTCTTTAACCTTATTTCATAAAAATATCGGCATAAACAGGGAAGTGGTCTGAAACGTATTTTCCGTCTACGCCCGCAGTAACTACTCTGTAAGTATCGGCAGAAAAATTGTCGTTAATCATAACGTAGTCAATTACTACGTTGTAAACCGACGGCTTTGCATTGTGGAAGGTTAAGTAATCCATAGTATTTTCTGCAGAGTGCTTTGTGTCGTGCATAAAGCCTGAGTTTACAAATTGAAGGTAGTTTTCCGTGCCCTCTTCAATGTTCATATCGGCAGTGAATACGGCAGGGAGGTCTATGTATTCCTTTATTTTCTCAAGCATAATTTCCACACCGTTTCTTCTTGCCGCAACGCCAATGTGGTCAAGGTGTGTGTTGATATGTACGTACTTTTCTTTTGTTGTTTTATTTTCCAAAACAGCCCATGTGCAAATTCTGATGCAAGCGGCATCCCAGCCCATTGAAGGCTTTTCAGGTGTTTCTGAAAGCCAAAAGTTACCGCTTTCGGCAACTGAATATTTATTTTTGTTGTAAAAAATAGCGGAGTATTCACCCTCGTGACCGCCCTCGCGACCAATTCCTACGTAGTCGTAGGTATCGCTAAGTGCAGTCTTTAAGTAATCCATCCACTCGGGAGTAGCCTCCTGAAGACCTACCGAGTCAGCACCGCTGTTAAGAATTGTATCGCTTACAAGTGGGTAGCGTGATTCAGCCGTTTGCACGCCTACATCCGAGCACCTTACGTTAAAGGTCAAAATTCTTAAAGCGCCTTCTTTTTTAGGGAGAAAATCGAAGATTTTATCCTGCGGTACAGGCTCAACGTTACCTGCTTCAATCTCCTTTTTTAAAAGCTCGTCAATTTTTTTCATTTCTGCTTTAGAGAGTAGCATGGTGTTTCCTTCTTTCATTTTTCAAATCTATACTATTATAACACATTTTTTTATTGACAACAACTATATATCTATATAAAATAATAGCATCTTAAAAATTGGAGAAAGAAAATGAAGCTGAAAAAAGAAAAGAAAACGCGCGAAAAAGCACACGTTATAAAAAACACGTTGTTTATGTTTGGCTGTGCTTTAAAATCCGCACCGCTTTCACTGTTTATAATTTATCTTTCTTATGTGGCTGAAAACGTTTACTATTCGGTAGTAATAAACGTTATGTTTCTTGAAACGGCGCTTTCTGTTATAGAGGGCAACGGTACCTTTACAGAGTTTGCAATAAGAATGTGCATAATTGTTCTCGGCAAGCTGCTCGTGGACCTTTTAGGCTACATAGACGTTTACACAATAAGAATTAAATTTGAAATTAAGTGTGAAAGCTACATAAACTCACTCATATTTAAAAAGGCGCAGGAGGTAGAGCTTGGCTGCTACGAAAACCCTGACTTTTTTGATAATTACAACCGTGCAACCTGGGTTGTAGAGCGCGGCGGCTTTAAAAGAATTATAGAAGGCTCTGCGTGGACCCTGGGCTCACTTATAAGCCTTGTGCTGCTTGTGGTTTACCTTGTTTCAATAGACCCTGTGCTTGTTGTTTTTATACTGTGCCCTGTAATTGTTGTTATCTTCAGAGTGCTTAAAAATAATCTTGAGCTTGAAAAAGAAAAAGAAATGACTCCTTATGAAAGGCAAAAGGACTACGTAAGAAGAACAATTCTTTTAAAGGATTTTGCAAAGGAAATCAAAACAACTAACATATTTGTTGTTATGGAAAAACGCTTTAAGCAGGCCATAAACAAAAATATTGAGGTAATAAAAAAATACGGCTGGAAAATAGCACTTCTTGAGCTTTTTTCTGACATTTTTGCAGAGCTTGTGCCGGTTGGCGGAGGGCTTTCCTACGGCTGCTACCGACTTATTGTGATTGGTGATTTGCCCGTTTCGGAATTCTCGGTGCTTGTTTCAGCTATAACCACCTGCCGTAATAAAATAGGTCACTTGGCGCGCTACTTTGCAATGATGCAAAAGCATTGCTTGTGGGTGGAAAATTTAAGAAAATTTTTAGATTATGAGCCGCAAATTAAAAGCGGTGAGCTTATGCCTGAGGATTTTGAGAGTCTTGAATTTAAAAACGTATCCTTTAAATATACAGAGGATATGGATTACATAATTAAAAACGTGTCCTTTAAAATTAAAGAGGGCGAAACAATAGCCGTTGTTGGTCATAACGGTGCCGGTAAAACTACACTCTCAAAGCTTATAATGCGTTTTTACGACGTTTCCGAGGGAGAAATACTTTATAACGGCATAAACATAAAGGAATACGATTTACTTAAATACCGTGAAAAATTTGCTTCCGTTTTCCAGGATTACAAGGTTTTTGCAATGACTGTTGCAGAAAACGTTTTAACAGAAGAGGTAACGGAAGAAAACCGAGAGGTAGCGGTAAATGCGCTTAAAATGGCAGGTGCCTATAAAAAAATAGGCAAGCTTGAAAATAAAGAGGATTCGTTGCTTACAAAGGAATTTGACAGTGACGGTGTACAGCTTTCGGGCGGTGAAACGCAAAAGGTAACAATAGCAAGGCTTTTTGCACGTGATTTTTCAGTAGCTATTCTTGATGAGCCTTCCTCCGCTCTTGACCCTGTTGCGGAAAGCAAAATGTACGACGCACTTATGGAGGGTACAAAGGGGAAAACGGTTATATATATTTCTCACAGACTTTCAAGTGCTACTGCCTCTGACAAAATCCTTGTTTTTAATAAGGGTGAGTTAACCGAGCAGGGCTCTCATGAGGAATTAATGTCAAAAAATGGTGAGTATGCAGAAATGTTTACGCTGCAGGCATCCGGCTATAAGGAGGTGTGTGACAGTGAAGAATAAGCATAAAGATAAGGTAAGTGCAGTAAAAAACTATATTTATATGCTTAAATTCATAAGTAAGCACACACCGTTTTTGGTAGTTGGCTATTTGTTTTTAGACGTTCTTGGTATGATGCCGTGGACGCTTTCTAACGTAGTGCTCTTAAAGTACATAATAGACGTGGTAACAGAGGGTAAGGATTATTACAGAATTGTTTTTGCACTTGTATTTTTTATTGTGTTTGTTATAGTAACAAATCTTGCTACAACGTTGTTTTATGAGGTTTCAATGCCAAAGCAAAAGGAAAAGCTTTACTTTGCAATTTATAAAACAATTTACGAAAAAGCGGCAAAAATGGATTACGAGGCTTACGACAACCCTGAATATTATAACGACCTTGTGCTTGCAATGAACTCTATGAACGAAAGAGCCTATTCGCTGCTTTCTAACACGCAGAATATTTTTACGAACGTTATAGGAGTTATAACAATAGGCGCAGTAATTATTTCCATAGACCCAATATGCCTTGTGTTTGTTGCGGTGTGCGTGGCGGTTATGGTGCCGTTAGGCAGGCTTATTGCAAAGGTGAACGTTGACCGAACCGAAACAATGACGCCACTCGACAGAAAAAACCTGTATTTTAGCAGAGTGTTTTATTTGCAGGACTACGCAAAGGAATTAAGACTTTCCGGTGCAGGTGAAATGATAGAACGCAGATACAACAAAAACATCTACGACAGAATAGATACCATAGCTCCGTTTTTAACAAAGCAATGGAAGCTGTATTTCTGCCAGGAAGCATTACCAATGACGCTGCTTATTTACCTTGGAATTACGCTTCTTATGGGCTATAAGGCAATAGTAACCAAGGAAATAGGGCTTGGTGATTTTGCAGCAACCTTTAACGGTGCAACCTCTATTAGTAACAGCGTTTTTGCTATAACAAGTCAGTTTGCAATAAGCATAAGAGAAAACGGACTTTACGTAGAAAAATTCCGTAAATTTATGAACGCAAAGGAAAAAATGATTTCCGGAAGCAAAACAACTGTTTTTGAAAAGCCTGTTACAATTAAGTTCGAAAACGTTTCCTTTAAATATCCCGGCACGGAAAAATACGTGCTTAAGAATATAAATTTAGAAATATCTCCGTACAAAAAGGTTGCGCTTGTGGGCTATAACGGCGCAGGTAAAACTACGCTTACTAACCTTATTTTACGTCTTTACGACGTAACAGACGGCGTTATTACAATAAACGGCGTAGATATAAAGGAATGGGATATTAAGGAGTACCACAAAAACTTTGCCGCAGTATTCCAGGATTTTTCACTTTTTGGCGCTACGCTTGGTGAAAATATTTCTATGGATGATGCTCCCGACAGCAAAAGGGCAGAGGAGGCTTTGGAAAAATCGAGCTTTGAACGCGATTTACCGAATGGTATGGACAGCATTCTTTTAAGGGAGTTTGATGACGACGGAGTTTCTCTTTCGGGCGGTGAGGCACAAAAGGTAGCAATAGCAAGAGCCTTTTACAAGGAGTGTCCATTTGCTATACTTGACGAGCCGAGTGCAAACCTTGACCCTGTTGCAGAGTATGCATTAAACCAATCCATGGCAAAAGCGGCGGACAGAAAAACAGTTGTATTTATTTCGCACAGACTGTCAACAACAGTTATGGCAGATGAAATTTATATGCTCGAAAAGGGTGAAATAATAGAGCGCGGCTCGCACGAGGAGCTTATGGCGCTCGACGGCAAATATGCATATATGTTCCGCCTTCAAGCAGAAAAGTATAAAAACAATTGAAAATAAAAACCAAACCCGTTCACTACTGTGAACGGGTTTTGGTTTGGAAGAATGATACGAAATATAATACAAATGCCCCCCTTTTTTGGTGTAAGGGGGGCAAATCGGGTTTGGGTGGAGCAAAAGATTATTCACCATAAATAATCAACTGCGTAACACCTTTTTGATTTATATAAACATCTTGATTTCCGCCAAGTTGGTTTTCTTTGTAGAAAGAAATTCTATATATTCCTGCTTCCGAATCATAAGTTACATCGGTTGTGTCGTAGTCAACCGTACATTCTTTTTTTGCAAGTTCAACTGCTTGCTCAGCACTATCAAGTTCTGCTTCTTCATTATTGACAAATCCGGATTTCTTTACGCCGGGATCATCTTTGTAGTAGGCATAATCTTCTGCATACGAAAAACTTCCGACGTTGATTTGTTGGGTTTTGTCATTTTGAGAGCAGCCACACAATACGAAAAGTAATACAGCAACTAAACAAACAACTCGTTTCATATATTTACCCCCACAAAAGTATTCTTTAATATTAAGATACCATAAAGAGAGTCACTATACAATAGTTTAACGATAATTATCTATAACTCAACGATTATCCCTATAACTCAACGATTTGAAATGCGTGAAATACTTATCACCTAAATCGATAAGTTTCGAAAGAGAAGAGTGAAAAGTGAATAGTTAAGAGTGAAAAAATAAAAATCGACAAGCTTCTTTTGAAACTTGTCGATTTTTGGTGGAGATGGCGAGATTCGAACTCGCGTCCGAAGACCCATTCCCCAAACCTTCTACGAGCGTAGTTTATCTTTTAAAATTCCCCTTTAAACCCGCCGATAAACAGGCTGGAATTAAGGGTAGCCCTTTAAATCCGTACAAGCTACAAGGCTCTCACTTGTGCCGGTTCACCGCTAAAATGACACCCTTAACCGAAGCGCGGTAAATTCAGTCAGGATGAGCCGCCATTAAGCAGCAGCTAAAACTGTTTTATTATTGTCAGTTATTTTTAAGTTGTGACTTTTAAAGTGGTGCCACTCCACTGCTCGCTTATCTGGGTTCAAAATCCCCGTCGAAATCCTTTCATCCCCATATTATTCGTTTTGCGGAATTTATGGGTTGAAGAATAAAACAGTTTATTGTTTGTTATAACGATTATAGTTAGTCGAAACAGTGTAAAATTGCACTGTTTCGATACCAAATCAAATATTTGGTATCGAATTTTCTTTGAAAATTCGACTAATTACAATTATTATAGTATTTGTCACTTGCAATGAAATATGTTCTTATATATCCAGCTTTTGCAATAACAACAAATTCCTTTGTGGTCGGATTATAATAAATGGTATCTCCGTCCTTTTTTTGTGGCTTTGAGAGATTTCCTTTATTAAGTATAACAAGGTTTGTTTTGTGTAAATAATCCTCCATACTGCTGCAGCCTGTTTCCTTGCCATGCTTTACGTAATGCTTTGTCATGGAACGGGTGTCATAAAAGGTGTATTTATATATGGAGGTGTCAAACTCTTGTATGTAAACTCTGTTTAGCTTGCCTAAAAGAAAGCTGAACAAAAACTTAATTGCTGCAATCCCGGAAAAAATCCAAATATACGGCACTTTAAAGAATAAAAGCGCTATTGTAATAACTGCCGTTATTACGGCAAAAGCCAAATCTTCTTTATTAGCATTGTCTGCATAATAGCTTTTGTATTTGTGGGGCTTGCTCGTTCTGTTTTGCTCACGGCATTCCTTACATCTTTTTGGTATGGAAAGATTTTTAGACTTAAAAAATTCAAGCTCGGAGTCGGAAAGGGAAAACACCTTGCCGCATTGTACACATTTTTTGTTCATGGTTTATCTACCGAATTCCTTTACGGAACGCTCAATATTACGCTGTGCATCTTTTTTTGCGGCATCCTCACGCTTATCATAAAGCTTTTTACCTTTACAGAGTCCAAGCTGAAGCTTTGCTCTGCCTTGAGAGTTAAAGTATATGGAAAGCGGAATTAAGGCGCAGCCCTGCTGCTTTACCTCACCCATAAGACGCATTATTTCTTTTTTGTGCATTAAAAGTCTTTTTGGTCTTAATGGGTCACGGTTAAAACGGTTACCGTGGTCATAGGGTGAAATATGAACACCGTTTGCAAGCATTTCGCCATTTACAACGCTGCACCAGGAGTCCTTTAAATTTACTTTGCCGAGTCTTAAGGATTTAACCTCAGTACCGCAAAGCTCAATTCCTGCCTCATAGGTTTCAAGGATGAAATAATCGTGATATGCTTTTTTGTTTTGTGCAACTGTTTTGCTTTCTGCTTTTGGCAATTTATCTCATCCTTTCTTTAAGTTATTATAATTCGCGTCTACCCTCAAGTGCGCGAAGCAGAGTAACGTCGTCTGCGTATTCTATATCGGCACCTACCGGAATACCATAGGCAAGTCTTGTAACCTTAACCTCAAAGGGCTTTAAAAGCTTTCCTATGTACATTGCGGTTGTGTCACCCTCTAAGGTAGGGTTTGTTGCCATAATTACCTCTTTTATTTCACCGCCTGCAACTCTTTCTACAAGTGATTTTATGGTGAGCTGCTCGGGACCTACGCCGTTCATTGGTGAAATAGTGCCGTGCAATACGTGGTAAACACCCTTGAATTCTCTTGTTCTTTCAAGCGCAGGTACGTCACGGGGGTCCTCAACCACACAAAGCAGTGTGTGGTCGCGTGAAGCACTTTCACAAATAGGGCAAAGCTCGTTTTCTGTTAAATTATGACAGAGTGAGCAATGGTGTATTTTTGTGTGTGCTTCCATTATTGCGTCGGCAAATTCCTTTGCTTCATTGTCAGGCAAATCTAACACGTGAAAAGCCATTCTCTGAGCGGTTTTTCTGCCGATTGATGGTATTTTTTGAAATTGCTCTACTAATTTTTCGAGAGCTGCTACGTCATATGCTGCCATTGCTTTTAAAATCCGAAGCCTGCAGGAAGGCCAAGACCGCTTGTTACGCCACCCATTTTTTGCTCCATTGTTTCAGAAGCCTTTCTTAAAGCCTCGTTTGTTGCAGCAACAATCATATCTGAAAGAATTTCAACGTCATCAGGGTCAACAACCTCAGGCTTAATGTTTACTGAAAGAATTTCGTGCTTGCCGTTTACCTTTACCTCAACAGCGCCGCCGCCTGAGCAAGCCTCGAACTCGCTTTCTTCAACCTCTTGCTGAATGCGAGCCATTTCGTTTTGCATATCCTGAATTTTTTTCATCATATTTGCTTGTGAGTTACCACCCTGGTTAGGAATTCTTGCTTTCATTTTATTGTACCATCCTTTTTGAAAATTTATTCTTCAACTATAAAATCTATCTGCATTTTGTTGAGCTTTGAAAGTAAAGCATCTATAGGCTCTGCCGATTCGTTTGCAGCAGGTGATTCACCGTCTGTGTAAATAGCAGGTCTTAACTTTTCACCGGTTGCTCTTACAATTGCCTCTGTAATTGAGTCACTGTTCATTTTTACCTTAAGCATACCGGGGAATATTTCGTTCTTTGCTTTAATGAACACTGTGTTGCCTGCTCTGTAAGCACTTGAACCCATAAGCACGGGGTGAAGCGGCTTGTTGATTTTAGCAAGCTGCTCTAAAACGCTGTCCCATGCGGCAAAAGGCATTGCTGAATCACTTTCAGTTACAAGTGTTAAATCAACAGGTCTTGCAGCGGGAGCAGGAGCAGGTGCAGGAGATGGAGCAGGTGCCTCAAATGGGGCTTGCCATACAGCTTCTTGCTGTAAAGGTTTTTCACTTGACACGGCTTCTTCTACTGCAGGAGCCTCCTGTGGCTCTTCCTTTATAACCGGCTTTTCCTCAGGCATAATTTGCACAGGTGCCGCAGCTACGGGCTTTTCCTGTTGAGCAGCAGACGGTGCTGCTACTGTAATGCCGTTAGATTTTAAGCTCATAATTTGTGCTTGTAATTCGTCAATTCTTGCAGCAAGAGCAGAATTATCAGTAGAAAGCTTAGGTGAGCAAAGCCTTATAAGCACTGTTTCAACCCTTGCTCTTTGGTGTGCACTGTATTTTAGCTGAGCTGCTTCAGTACAAAGAGTTTCCATTATATAAAGAATTGTGCCGTAGGTTATAGAGTCTGAAAGCTCTTTGTAACGATTTAATTCATCAGGCGTGCAAACAACAAACTCCTCGGGAGCTTTGGCAGTTTTTGTAATCATAACGTTTCTGTAATGATTAACTAATTCACTTACAAGCCTTTCCATATCGCAAGAGGAGGCGTGAAGTCTGTCTACTATATTAAGTATTTCTGCACTGTTTTGCGATTTTATGGCATCAGATATCTCAAAAAGATAATCCCTGCCTAAAAGACCTGCTGCCTTGCTTACCGTAGCAACGGTAACCGCTTCGTCAAAGCTTGCGCACTGGTCGAGAATAGAAAGCGCATCTCTTAACGCACCGTCAGAAATTCTTGCAATAAGAAGCGCAGCGGCTTGCTCTAAAGCAATGCCTTCCTTTTCTGCAACAAGCATAAGTCTTTTTGCTATATCTTCAGGCGGAATTCTTCTGAAGTCAAAGCGCTGACATCTTGAAAGAATTGTAGCGGGAAGCATGTGCACCTCTGTGGTTGCAAGTATGAAAAGTACGTGGCTGGGTGGCTCCTCAAGCGTTTTTAAAAGAGCGTTGAATGCACCCGAGGAAAGCATGTGCACCTCATCTATGATGTAAACTCTGTATTTTGCAACAGCAGGAGTAAAGTTTGCTTCCTCTCTTAAATCACGGATATTGTCAACACCGTTGTTACTTGCTGCGTCAATTTCAGTAACGTCTAAAATTGCACCCTCGTCAATACCACGGCAAACCTCGCACTCGTTACAAGGGTTTCCGTTTTGGGGATTAAGGCAGTTAACCGCCTTCGAGAGTATTTTTGCACAAGTTGTTTTACCGGTACCGCGTGAGCCTGTAAAAAGGTAGGCGTGCGAAAGTCTGTTGGCATCTACCTCGTGCATTAACGTTTCTGTAATGTGCTCCTGGCCTGAAACGTCGCTGAAAATCTGAGGACGCCATTTTCTGTAAAGTGCCTTATGCATTTTTCTCACTCCCTTTAAATTTAAATAAAATACACTCAACTCTGTCATACGACGAATAGGCGGACTGTGGCGCACAGAACTATCCGCTTAATGCTGCTCGGTTCCCCGCCTGACATGGTTCACGGTGCCCCGTCGCACAGGACCCACTCGTCGCATGACGGAATTGAGTGTATATAACTGCGCTGTAGGAATTATTATAACTTATTCTGAAGTAAAAATCAATAGAATTTATGCGAAATTCAGTTGAAAATCAGCCTTCGTATTCGTCTTCGTTTTCCCAGTTGTGCCAAACGGCTTGAATGTCGTCATTGTCCTCAAACATTTCTAACATTCTGCTCATTTGCTTCATTTGATCCTGGTCCTCAAGGCGAGTATAAGTTTGCGGAATGTATGCAACCTCTGCAGATACGAACTTGTAGCCCTTTGCTTCAAGGTCACCGCTTACTGCACCTAAATCGTTAGGCTCTGTACGGATTTCGAAAATCTCTTCGTCATCTGTAAGAAAATCTGTTGCACCGCATTCAATAGCGTCTTCCATAAGCTTTTCTTCGTCAACGCCATCTTTTTCTACAATAATAACACCGAAACGGTCAAACATAAACATAACGCAGCCGGAGGTACCCATGTTACCGCCGAATTTGTCGAAATAGTGACGAACGTCACCTGCTGTACGGTTACGGTTGTCTGTAAGAGCTTCAACAACTACGGCAATACCTGCAGGGCCGTAGCCCTCGTAAACAATGTTCTCGTAGTTTTCGGTTGAGTTGTCACCGGCAGCCTTTTTAATTATTCTTTCAATATTTTCATTAGGAACGTTATTAGCCTTAGCTTTTGCAATAACGTCCTTTAATTTTGAGTTACCTGCAGGGTCAGGTCCGCCCTCGCGCACAGCAACGGCAATTTCTCTACCGATTTTTGTAAAAACCTTAGCTCTTGCGCCGTCTGTTTTTTCCTTTTTTCTTTTAATTGTACTCCATTTTGAATGTCCTGACATTTAAAAAACTCCTTTAAGAAGATTTATATACAATAAATAACTGAGATATATTAACACATAGATTCAAGTTTGTCAATTGAAACAAGCGCATAGCACAGCATTTTTTGCCAATAATACAAAGTAAAATCAGCTGAGGTGGAAATTTGTATGAAAAAAAGCAAAAAACTATGGAAATATTCGGTAAAATGTGGTAAAATATCTCCTATTGACGTTAGGAGTGGTATTTTGAAATATACGTTTGACTTTAAAAATATTGGTGAAGCAACCGGTTTTTGCTCTATTAAGGCTGAGGGCTTTAAAACAGCGTGCGCATCCGTAAGCTTTTTAATTCCACTTTCTGAGGATGCTTCGGTCTATGCTTTAATCCCGAATATTCTTACACGCTCTTCGGAAAAATATCCTACGGTTACGTTGCTGGAAAAAAAGCTTGCAACGCTTTACGGTGCGGAGATTTCTGCGGACGTTTCAAAGCAGGGTGAAAATCAAGTGTTAAAGCTTGTAGTCTCCTGCATAGACGACCGCTTTGCGCTCGATAAAGAAAGCATTGTAACAGAATGCTGTAAGCTGCTTTTTGAGCTTATTTTTAATCCGAAGCTTGTTGATGGTGCTTTTGATGCAGTTGAGGTTGAAAGTGAAAAACGTCTTTTAGCCGAGCAATTAGGCGCAGAAATGAGTAATAAAAGAGTGTATGCTAAAACTCGTCTTGAGGAAATTATGTTTGAGGATGAGCTTTACGGAATTAACCGTTTAGGTACGGTTGAGGAGATAAACGCCATAACAACGGAATGCCTTACCGAGTACTACAAGAAGCTTTTAAAAACCGCAACCGTGCTTGTTTCTGTAAGCGCAAACGGTAGTGTGGATACAGAAAAAATAGAGGCTCTTTTTGAGACTTATGCAAACGGCATTGAAAGAACTCCTGTTAAAAATGAAACACTCTACGTGGAGGCTGCAGAGGACGTTACCTACGTAAAGGAAAAGGCTCCCGTAAAGCAGGGGAAGCTTGTTTTAGGCTTCAGACTTGGTATGACTAACCGCAATGACGATTATATTGCGAAAATAATAATGTGTAATGTTTTCGGCGGAAATCCTAACTCTAAGCTCTTTAAGGTTGTACGTGAGGAAATGAGTCTTTGCTACTATTGCTCTGCATCTATGACACGCGCAAAGGGCGTAATGTTTGTGCAAAGCGGTATTGAAAGCTATAACGAGGAGAAAGCAAAAAACGCTATTCTTGACCAGCTTGAGGAGATTAAAAAAGGTAACTTTACCGAGGAAGATTTAGATGCTTCTAAAAAAGCACTCGCAGATGCTTTTAAGAGCGTGAGCGACAGCCCCGAAGCACTTGATTCATGGTTTTCAACACAGCTTGAGCATAATGAATACATTTACCCTGAGGACTACATTAAGCTGTTCAATAGCGTTACAAAAGAAGACGTTATAAGAGCGGCAAACGACGTTACTCTTGACACTGTATTTATGTTAGAGGGTACAGAAGAGGGGGACAATGAATAATGGAATATATTAAAAACGATATTTTGGACGAGGGCTATTATTCAATAGACCACAAGTCGGGGCTTAAAATTTTTGTGTACCCTAAAGAGGATTATGCGTCAACCTATGCTGTTTTCGGAACAAAATACGGTTCTATTGATACTCGCTTTAAAAGAAGCGACAAGGAAGAGTTTATTGAAATACCTGCAGGTACAGCCCACTTTTTAGAGCATAAGCTTTTTGAGAGTGAGGAGCTTGATGCATTTCAGCGTTACGCAAAAACGGGCGCTTCTGCCAATGCCTACACAAGCTTTGACAGAACCTGCTACCTTTTTAATTGCACGGGTCATTTTAAGGAGAATTTTGAAATACTCCTTGATTTTGTAAAGCACCCTTATTTTACAGAGGAAACAGTTCGAAAAGAACAGGGTATTATCGGGCAGGAAATAGATATGTACAAGGACTCTCCCGAGTGGGAATGTCTTTTCAATATGCTTTCCGGGATGTACCATAATCACCCCGTAAAAATTGATATTGCAGGAACAAAGCAATCAATTTCTGAAATAAGTGCAGAGCTGCTTTTCTCTTGCTACGACACTTTTTATAATCTTTCAAATATGGTGCTTGCGGTTGCGGGTAAGGTAACCGTTGACGAAGTGCTTGAAATAGCAGACAGACTTCTTGAAGCGGAAGAAAAGGTTACTGTAGAAAGGGCATTTAAGCCTGAGCCTGAAAGCGTTGTTCAGCAATACGTGGAAGAAAAGCTTTCGCTTGTTACACCTGTTTTTAATCTTGGGTACAAGGAAAATCATGCTACACCCGAAAGGTCTCTGAAGGAGACTGTAGGCAAAAGCCTGCTACTCGATATGATTGCGGGTCAAAGCTCGGATTTATATAAAGAGCTTCTTGATGCAGGTCTTATAAATGACTGCTTTGCAACTGAGTATTTCAACGGTCACGGCTATGCTGCGCCTATTTTCTCAGGTGAATCACTCGAGCCTAAAAAGGTTGCGAAGCTTATAGATGAAAGAATTGCCTATTACAAAGAGAACGGCTTTACTACTGAAGAATTTGAAATTGTAAGAAAAAAGCATTACGGCAAAATAGTAAGAGCATTTACAGACGTTGATACAATTGCAAACGGACTTGTTGTTTCTTATTTTGAGAACGATAATCTTTTTTCAGAATTTAACGTTTTGCAGGAAATTACTGCGGAATATTGCTGCGAGCTTTTAAAGGACTCGTTCAAAAAAGAATTGGCAGTGCTTTCGGTTGTTGTGCCAAAAGAGAATTAGGAGTATATTATGGTTGAATGGTTTGCTTCGTTTTCAAGAGTTCACTTTGGTGGAATAGAAAACGTTTTTGACGTATCATCAGTTTTTTGTGAGTTTTATATAAACGGTCAGCTTTTTTCCATTAAATGGTACGGTGTTATTATTGCCTTTGGTTTAATACTTGCCGCACTTTTCGGCGGCAGAATTGCTTACACCTGGAAAATGGATTTAAGCAAAATGGTAGACGTTTTAATTTACGGTATGTTCGGCGGAATTATTTGTGCAAGAGCATATTACGTAATATTCCAATGGGATTATTACAGCCTGCATCCAGACGAAATTTTTCAGATATGGCGCGGCGGGCTTGCCATTTACGGCGGTATTATAGGCGGTATTATTGCAGCGTTTATTACCTGCAAAATAGAAAAACTCAACTTTCTTAATTTACTTGACTGTGCAGGTATGTCTCTTTTAATCGGTCAGGGTATAGGAAGATGGGGTAACTACGCTAACCAAGAGGCGTTTGGCGTTTTTACAAACGGCAACTACGGTATGATGAGTGACAAGGTTATTGCGTACATCCAGGCAAATCCCGAACTTTACGGGCTTGAGGGTGTAAGTGATATACCAACCTACATTGAAGAGAATAATTTGTTTGTTCACCCTACCTTTTTCTATGAATTTGCCTGGTGTATGTTAGGCGTGCTTGTGCTTTACATAATTACACGCAAATTCAGAAAATTCAGCGGTCAGACCTTCCTTTGCTACGGAATATGGTACGGCATTGAAAGAGCGTTTGTTGAAGGCTTAAGAACAGACAGCCTTTACATTGGTGACACAACTCTCAGAGCCTCTCAGCTTTTATCAATTGCAATAGTGCTGGTTTGTGCAGTTATTCTTGTAATAAAGCTTTTATCCGTAAGAAAAAAGCCTGTTTTAATTGAGGGTGTTGACTTTTTTCTTGCAGATGAAAAGCAGGTGAAAAAGGAAAAGAAGAACAAGCCGGAAGAATCTGCTGACAAAAGCAAGGATTTTGCAAAGGAAGAAGCCGAATCGGAAAGTGAAAAGGGTGATAGTTAATGGCAATTATAATTGATGGTAAAGAGGTTGCAAGAGAAAAACGCGAGCAAATAAAGGCACGTGTTGAGGCTCTTAAAAATCAGGGTAAATCAGTTGGACTTGCGGTTATTATCGTTGGTGAAAATCCTGCCTCAAAGGTTTACGTAAATAATAAAAAGAAGGGCTGCGCTGAGGTTGGCATCAACTCCTTTGAGTATGCCCTGCCTGAAAGCACAACCGAGGATGAGCTTAAGGAGCTTGTAAAAAAACTTAACGCGGACGACAGCGTGAACGGCATTTTGTGTCAGCTTCCCTTGCCGAAGCATATAAATGAAGATGCAGTTATAAATACAATTTCACCAAAAAAAGACGTAGATGCCTTTCATCCGCAGAACGTGGGTCATATCATGATTGGTGACTATACGTTTTTGCCTTGCACGCCGGCAGGAATTATGGAAATGCTCAAGTTTTACAATATTTCTGTGGCAGGCAAAAAATGTGTTGTAATTGGCAGAAGCAATATAGTCGGCAAGCCTATGGCAATGCTTTTGCTAAAGGAAAACGGTACGGTTGAAATTTGTCATTCAAGAACAGAAAATTTAAAGGAAGAAACGCTTTCAGCGGATATCCTCGTTGCAGCAGTTGGTAAAACAAGATTTGTAACGGCAGATATGGTGAAGGATGGCGCTGTTGTTATTGACGTAGGTATGAACAGGGATGAAAACGGAAAGCTCTGCGGTGACGTTGATTTTGATAACGTTGCTGCGAAAGCCTCCTATATAACACCTGTGCCCGGTGGCGTTGGTCCTATGACCATAACAATGCTTCTTGAAAACACTGTAAGAGCAGTAGAGTAAAAATACACATAAAACCGGCTTAAATTTTGGTTAATTTTAAGTCTTAAAACCCCGTTTGGTTGCAGGCGTATTGCTTGACAACCGGACGGGGTTATTGTATAATAATGAGGTATGTAAACTGGTATAAATTTAATTTGTATTATGTTACTATTATGCAGAATTTTTTAGTGAAAGGGATGCGTTTTAAATGACAGCATTTAGAAAACCTTTGAGTGGCATTTTAGCGTTTATTATGGTATTCGCTTTTGTGGCAGTCACTCCAATTGTAGCTTTTGCGGAAGACGAGGTAATCGAGTTTTCTAAAGAAGAAATTGAGCTTAACAAAAAAGAAAGTGATGGCTTCGAGTACGTAAGAACTTCTGACGGCACAGCGGCTATATTAGTCGGCTACGTGGGTTCTGAAACAGAGGTTAAAATACCTTCATCAATAGATAGCTTGAAGGTTATTGAAATTGCCGACGAAGCTTTTATGAACAACACAAAAATAACTAAGGTAACAGCAACAAATAATATTACTAAAATTGGTGATAGAGTGTTTATGGGCTGTACCGCTCTTAAAGAGGTTAAAGCAATAAAATCCGTAACCGCAATGGGTGAGGCTGTTTTTGAGGGCTGTACATCTCTTACAGACGTTACTATCCCTGACACGGTTGTTAATATTCCTGCTCGTACCTTCTACGGCTGTACTGCTCTTTTAGAGGTTGAAGCGCATAAGAACTTAAAGAGCGTTTCACCATCAGCTTTAACAGACACTGCATGGGAAAAAAGCCAGCCGGACGGTGCTTTGTCATTCGGTAGAGTTTGCTACGGCTACAAGGGTGATATTACAAACCTTGTAATTCCGGAAGGTGTTTCAATTATTGAAGCATACGCTTTCCTTGGCTGCGAGCAAATTAAAACAGTTGAATTCGGTGAGGACGTTGAGGAAATCGGTCTTTACGCATTCCAGAATTGTGTTAACCTTGAAAAAATGGTTTGCAGCTCAGCTGTATCTGTTATTAAAGCAGGCGCATTTAAGGGCTGTGTTTCACTTAAGGAAGCAGATTTTTCCGGCTGTACAATTTCAGCAATCGGCTACGAAAGCTTTGCAGGCTGTAAATCACTTGCAAGCGTTAAGCTTCACGAAACACTTAGTGAAATCGGTGCAAGTGCATTCCGCGATACAGCAATTAAAACTCTTGAGTTAGGTAAAAATGTTAACTCGGTTGGTAAAGACGTAGTTCTTGGCAACAAGGCTTTCGAGGGCTTTGAGGTTTCAAGTAAAAACAAAGAATACTCAGCAGTAGACGGTGTTCTTTATAATAAAAACGGCGGCAGCCTTATTTTGTACCCTGCAGCTAAGTCAGGTGCATTTGAGCTTCCGCAATCAGTTTCGGAAATTCGTGAGGGCGCATTTAGGAACGCTTCCGTTTCTGAAATTAAAATCCCACAGGATTCTGCACTTAATACAATTGGCAATAATGCATTCGAGGGCTCAAGCATTAAAGCAATTTCACTTCCGGAAAATGTTACAATAATCAATTCCGAGGTATTCAAAAATGCTGCAAGCCTTAAAACAGTTGAGTTTGGCTCAAATGTTACTAAAATCAGCAAATCTGCATTCGAAGGAACAAAGGCTTTAACAGAAATCAGTCTTCCTGATACAGTTCGTGATATTTCTGCTTATGCATTTAAGAATTCCGGTCTTGTAACAGTAAACATTGGTAACGGTGTTGTAAGAATCGGCACAGAGGCTTTTGCAGACAACGCAGCACTTAAAGAGGTTGTTTTAGGTGAAAACCTTGAAAAGCTCGGTGAGGGCGCGTTTATGAACTGCGTGGCTCTTGCAAAAATTAATCTTCCTGCAAACGTTAACGATTTTGATATGACAGCATTCAAGGGCTGTAAGGCTCTTAAAAAGATTGCTGTTGCAAACGACAATGCAAACTACAAGGTAGCTGCAGGTGCTATTTATTCAATGGATGGCAAAACTCTTGTTGCAGTTGCTAACAATACACTTAAAGAGCTTAAAATTGCAGACGGCACAGAGGTTATTGCTGCTAATGCTTTTGATTTAGCAACAGGAATTTCTTCAATTACATTCCCCGGAACTCTTGTAAACGTTAAAGCAGGCGCGCTTGACGTAACAAGCTGGTTCAAGAGTAAAAATGCAGGTGCAATTTATGCAGGTCCTGTTCTTTACAAGGTAACAGGTAACGGCGCAGACCTCAAAATTGCAGATAAAACTACTGCTATTGCAGATAACGCTGTGAACAACGCAGCTGTGAAAAACGTAACAATACCTGCTACTGTTAAGGTGATTGGCGCTTACGCTTTTGCAAATTCAGGAATTGTAGAAATAGTAATTCCTAATTCAGTGACAGCAATAGGTAACAATGCATTTGAAAATGCAAAGGCACTTAAAAAGGTTACACTTTCAAATGCTCTTGAGACAATGGGCAAGGCATTATTCAAGAATTGTGCATCACTTGCTTCAATTAAGATTCCTGCAACAATTAAGACTCTTCCTGTAGATACCTTCCTTAATTGTGCTGCTCTTGCAAAGGTAGATTTAGGTTCAGTTGAAACAATTGGTAAATATGCATTCTCAAATTGTACAGGTCTTATTACAATAACTCTTCCTGCAACACTCACAGAGCTTGACCCAATGAGCTTCTATGGCTGTAAAGCTCTTGAGGCTGTAAACGTTGCTGAGGGTAATGCAAAGTTCAAGTCTGTTGAAGGTGTTGTTGTTGCAGCAGATGAGAATTCTGTATTCAATACTGTTGCATTATATCCTGCAGGTAAACAGGGTGGCTATACAATTCCTAACGATATTAAGTTTATTGCAGACAGAGCATTCTATGACTGCGATAATCTTACAGAGGTAAAATTCCCTTCTTCAGTTGAAAGAATTGGTGTGGAAAGCTTCTTTGATTGTGATGCTATTATTGCAATTGAGCTTTCTGCAGGTACAGAGCATATTGGCGATTACGCTTTTGCATCTTGTAACGAGCTTCGCTCCTTTAAGGTTGAAAGTAACCTTACAGAATACTCAGAAAACGTTTTCGACGGCTGCTACTACTTTAACTATGAGTTGGTTGATATTACAGTTAAAGAAAGCTCAGCGGTATTCATTATTGCAGTAGCATTAGTGTTCGTTGTGATTTGTGTTATCTGGTATTTCAGCTATCAGAAAAAGCAGGTTAAATTAGAAAAAGAAATCAAAGAGAAAATTGAAGAAAGAGAGCTTCTTGAAAAGGCAAGAAAGATAAAGGAAGAGCAAGAAGCTAACCAATAAAAACAAGCATTCTTTTAACGCAGAACAAAACCCCGAAACCTTGTGTTTCGGGGTTTTTAGTCATTTTTGCCCACTCGGCGTACCTCTACATTGGAAATAATACAAAACAAAAAACGAAATGCTTGCGCATTTCGTTTTTTATTTTAATTCACCATTTAAAAATGCTTCCTTGAACCATACGTCTTCAACCCGGAATTCTTTATGATTTAAGTAATTAAGTATTCCTGCATCTGTGGTGAAATCGAAGACTAATTTATAAGAATATAAAAACTGTTTTTTATAGCCTCCGAATTTTTTGTTTTGCTCGTTTGTACCGTATTTTCCGTCACCTAAAAGCGGATGCCCTAAAGAGCTCATATGTGCTCTTATTTGGTGAGTTCTGCCGGTGAGCAATTCAATTTCAATAAGTGAAAGTCCGTTTTTTGAAGCAAGCACCTTGTATTTTGTTGCTATTTCTTTGCTATCCGCAGTTTTTTTGCTTGAAACGTAAACCTTGTTTTGCTTTTCGTTTTTTTGCAAATAATCTTTTAAAATGCCTTCCTTTTCTTTAGGTGAGCCTATGACAACGCAAAGGTAGAGCTTGTGAAGCTCACGCTGCTTTAGCTTTTCGTTGAGAATTCTCAGTGCTTCTGCGTTTTTTGCCGCTATAATTATTCCGCTTGTGTTTCTGTCGATTCGGTTAACTAAAGCGGGTGTAAAGCTCATTTCATCATCCGGCAGGTATTCCTTTTTTTCGTAAAGATAGCGCTTGATTCTTGAAATAGCAGTGTCGTTGTATTCGCCCTCATTTGGGTGAGAGAGTAACCCCTGAGGCTTGTCACAGAGTAAAATATTTTCATCCTCATAAACTATTTTAAGTGATTTACCTGCGCTTAAAAAGTCATATTTCGGCTCCTTGCTTCCGAAAAACTCGTCGTTTATATAAAGTGATATAACGTCGTTTTCCTGCAGCTTGTAGCTTATTTCACCGCGCTTTCCGTTTACCTTAATTCGTTTGCTTCTTATGTATTTATACATAAGCGATTGAGGTAAAAGCGGAAACGATTTTGTAAGATATTTATCAAGCCTTTGACCTGCGTCATTTTTCTTTATGGTAAACTCTTTCATCTTTTATCTATTTCCTCTTTAATATCCTTTAGTTTTTTGAAACGACGGCTTACCGCAGAGCGTGAAAGGGGAGTGCTCATCATTTTACCAAGCTCATCAATAGAGGCTTCGGGATTCTCAAGCCTTAAGCTGCAAAGCTCTGCTAAATCCTCCGTCATATCAGTAAGCGTTATTTTAGATAAAATATGTTGAATCAATTCAATTTGTGCAATGCCTGCTTCAATAGTTCTGCTTAAGTTTGCAGCCTCAAAATTTGTGCGTCGGTTTATTTTGTTTTTTACTTGCTTTATAGCTCTCGTTTCCATTAAGAAAAAGAAAGATTTTGTAGCGCCTATTTTACCGAGGCAATCTTCAATTGTTTCAGATTCCTTGCAGTAAATAAGCTGTGTGCTGTTTCTCGTAAGCGTTTTCATATTAAGGTTTATTTCTTTTAAAACCGTAATGAATTCGGCAGCAAGCTTTATTCTTGAAATATTGAATTCAAGATGGTATTCCTTTTCGGGATTGGTAATGTTTCCGCAAATTAAAAATGCACCGCGTACAAAGGCTGTATAGCAGCAATTTTCCTCTTCTTCTGAATTCTCAAAATTGCCAAAGTTAATTGAAAGAGAAAGCTCTTTGCCGGTATAGCCGAAAAATTCAAGAACCTTTTTGCGCTCCTCGGCGGTATCAATCCTTACCTTGTGGTTGCCCGCCTTAGAATAAGTGATAACGGGCTGTACACCAACTAAATCGTAAATAAGGCTGCAATACCGTGCAGCAACACAATTCAGTTCAGTCATAAAGGATATTTCCGCAAGAGAAAAGGCTCTGCCGAAAACAAGCATACCTAAAGCCTCTGCCTTTTTACAACAGGCAGAGGCGTTTTGTAACTCGCATAATTCTTCTTTAATTTCAGTTGAGAATGACATAGGTTACCTCAAAAATCTAATTTCCGGTGTAAGAAGAACACCTTTTTCTTTTAATACTGTATCCTTCACAAAGGCAATAAGCTTTTCAATATCAGAAGATGAGGCGTTATCGTAATTGATTATAAAGCCTGCGTGCTTTTCACTTACCATAGCACCGCCGATTTGTTTACCCTTTAAACCACATTGTTCAATATATGCACCGGCAAAGCCTGTTTCCGGTCTTTTAAAGGTGCTGCCTGCACTGGGATACTCGAGTGGCTGCTTTTCCTTTCTTCTGTTTAAAAGCTCGTTCATTTTTGCTTGAATATCGGCTTTATCACCCTTTTCAAGCCTAATTTCTGCTCCTGTTATAACAAAGCCGTTCTTTTGGTAAGCAGAGGTACGGTAGCCGAATTCCGCGCTTTTATTATCTAAAAAAGCTTTTTCTCCGTTTTTATTTAAATGGTGAACCCTTGCTACAACGTTTTTCATTTCGGACTCGTAAGCACCCGCATTCATAAAGAGCGCGCCACCTAACGTGCCGGGAATTCCAAATGCAAACTCGAGTCCTGTAAGTGAATGCTCTAATGCAAAATTACAAAGGGTGCCAAGCTTAACGCCCGCTTCGCAATAAATGGTGTTATCATCTAACAGCTTAATTGTGTTTAAGCCTTCACCTATAAGAATAACAATGCCTTTTATGCCGTCGTCACTTACAAGCACGTTGCTTCCGTTGCCTAAAACTGTGTAAGGAACGGAGCTGCTTGTGCATTTTTTTAATATTTCACTTAAACTGTCTATTGAATCGGGCTTTATAAGGTAATCGCAATTTCCGCCGGTGCGGAATGAGTTGTAGTCCTTCATAGGCGCGTTTTCAATTACCGTGCAGCCCAGCTCCTTAAGACCTTCTATAAAAAGCTTAATATAAATCACCTCGTAAAATTACGAATCTTATTCATCAAGAAGTGCAGCACCGATTATACCCGCATCATTACCTAACTGTGCAGGGAGAATAATTGTCTGTTTGTTTGAGTGAACGCTATAACGTTCTTCTGTTACAAAGCCTCTGATAGGGCGAAGAATTTTTTCACCCTGTCCGCTTATGCCGCCGCCTACACAAATTATTTCGGGTTGGAGTGCATTTATAATGTTACCAATACCTACTGATACATAGTAAAGATATCTGTCAACAACTTTTTTAGCTGTTGCGTCACCTAAATCAAGCGCTTCAAAGATGGTTTTACCCTCAACCTTGTTAAGGTCTCCGTCACAAGTTTTCCAGAGAAGACTTGTTTTGTTGTTTTGCATAGCCTCAACTGCCTGTGAAACAAGCGCTGTAGCAGATGCATATTTTTCCCAACAACCCTTTCTGCCGCAGTTACATTGTATACCGTCAACGTTTATAACCATATGACCCATTTCACCGCCACAGTAATTAGAGCCACGGATAATTTTACCATCAATAATAATACCGCTGCCAACACCTGTGCCGAGTGTTACTGCAACAAAATCCTTAACACCGTTACCGCAGCCTGCAACAGCCTCACCTAAAGCAGCGCAGTTAGCGTCGTTTTCAAGGAAAACAGGCTTTTTAAGTCTTGCCTCGAGCATCTCCTTAGCAGGAACGTTATTGAATTGAAGATTGTTTGAGAATTCAATTTCACCGGTAGCCTTGTTTACTGAGCCGGGTGTACCTATACCGATTGACTTAACGTCATCAATAGAAATACCTGCATCAGCTATAGCCATTTCAACAGATTCTTTAATAGAGTCGAAAATTTCAGGAGCAGGGCGGGGAGCTCTCGTTTTTACCTTGCCTCTGCCGATTATCTGATTGTTTTCATCAAGAATACCTGTAGCGATATTTGTACCGCCAAGGTCAACACCTATTCTATACATATATTATATACCTCCAAATAATATTTTAAAACCAAAGCTCAAGCTCTGTTGGCGGTAAGTCAAAATCTTCCATACCAACTCTTTGTAAAAATTCCTTTGCCGCATTGTAGCCCATTTTCTTTTGACGATTGTTCATAGCGGCAATTTCTATAATAATAGAAAGGTTTCTACCGGGCTTAACGGGAACAACTGTTGCAGGCACCTTTATGCCTAAAATAGTTGCGTATACGTCCTCTGTGCCGAGTGTGTCGTAGGTTTTGTTAGCATCCCATTGCTCAAGCTGAATAACCATATCTATTTTTTCGGTAAGCTTAACGGCACCCATACCGAAAATGTTTCTTGCATCTATAATGCCAATTCCTCGTAATGCAACAAAGTGACGGCTGTTATCAGGCGCAGAGCCTACAAGTGACTTAGATGAAACTCTTTTGATTTCAACCTCATCATCGGCAATAAGACGGTGCCCGCGTTTTATCAATTCAACGGCAGTTTCACTTTTACCTACCGCGCTGTCACCAACAATTAAAATACCTTCACCGTAAACCTCTACAAGTACGCCGTGGCGTGAGATTCTTTCTGCTAACTCAACACCAAGGTAAGAAATAATTGTGGACATTATTTCAGAGGTGGTTTCATTACTCTTTAAAAGCGGTACGCCGTACTGTGCGGCAAGCTTTGAAAAAATATCAGGTATTTCAATACCGCGTGTAACTATAACAGCAGGGGGCTTAAGACCAAAAAACGTGTGAAGACGTTTTTCAAGAGTTTCGTTATCTAACTCCTTAAGGTAGTCCATTTCACCTAAGCCTAAAAATTCAAGTCTTTCAGGGTCAAAGTGCTTTTCGTATCCCGCAAACATAAGACCCGGACGGTTAACGTCCTGCGAGCGGATTAACAGCTCGCTTTGAGGCTTGTCAGGCATATATACTACCTCAAGACCGTTGTCGCAAATGAGCTTTGAAAGCTCAACCGTGTACTTTCCAGCCATTTAATCACTTCCATTAAAAGTCATTACATCAGGTAAAATAAATTTACCCAATACACATACCATTATATTATAATATATTTCCGCCGTAATTCCAATACCTAATTTAAATTTTGTTAAAAATAGTACATAGTTGCATTTTTGAGTGGAAAACTCGGAGCTATTTATTCAATTTGACATATTTTAAGAAAATGCTTGACTAAATAAAACCCTTGTGTTATACTCTTTTCACCTCTCGTAGAGGGTTCTTTTTTTGTGCCCTAAAATCAGAGAGGGAGGCTAATCGGAAATTGGAGGTGCCGTTCGTGAGAGTTAAAATTACACTTTCCTGCACAGAATGTAAACAACGCAATTACAATACTATGAAGGAAAAGAAAAACAACCCGGATAGGTTGGAGATGAATAAGTATTGCAGATTCTGCAAGAAGCACACTCTCCACAGGGAAACAAAGTAAGGAGGTAACTTATGGCTGACGAGAAAAAAGTAACAGATGCCGAGGTTGCCGAAAAGAAGGCAAAAAAGACTGAGAAGAAAACTAAGAAGGCTAAAAAAGCTCCTTCAAAGTTCAGTCCAAAAAATGTCGGTAAAGGAATTGTTCGTTTCTTTAAAGACCTCAGGGGTGAAACGAAGAAGATTGTTTGGCCGGGATTAAAGATGATTGTAAAGAGTACAGGCGTTGTACTTGCAACAATTCTTGTTCTTGGCGCAGTTGTTTGGTTAATTGACTTTGCAACTTCAGGTGCTATTACAGCTGTTAATAATGCCGCAAATGAGGTTACAGAGGTGCAGACAACCGAAGAAGCTTCTGACGAAACAGATGAACATGACCACGCTCATGACGATTCTGAAGACGAAACAGAAGAAGATACAACTGCTGAAAACTAATTTTCAGGTTTTATTCGGAGGTGCTTTATGGCTGGCGATGCAAGATGGTATGTAATTCATACCTATTCAGGCTACGAAAACAAAGTAGCAGGAAACATTGAAAAAATTGTCGAAAACCGTAATATGCAAGACAAGATTCTTGATATATGCATTCCTCTTGAAAAGGTTGTTGAGGTTAAAGATAACGAAACAGTCGAAGTTGAGAGAATGATATTCCCAAGCTATGTTGTTGTTAAGCTTGCGGTTGAATACGATGAAGAAAATCGTCCTCAGGTTCCAAATGAAACCTGGCACGCAATCAGATACACTCGTGGAGTAACAGGCTTTGTTGGTCCGGAAAGTAAACCTGTACCGCTTACAGATGAAGAGGTTAGAAAGCTCGGCGTTGAAACTACAGTCGTTGAGGTAACCTATGAGGTTGGCGATACAGTCGTTGTTACAGCCGGTGCTATTGAAGGTCTCTCCGGTGTAGTTGAGGCGATTGATACCGAAAATAATATAGTACGCGTAACTGTATCTATGCTCGGTAGAGAAAGTATTGTTGAGCTCGAGCTCAACCAAGTAAAAAAGCAGTAATGAATACTGCACGTTAATTTGGTAGCAAGCGTTATTTAACGCTGTTATATGCGACAGTATATTGTCGCGTGTGGGAGGAGCAAGGCGAGCTTCTTGTTCCGCCATACCACGAATTTTGGAGGTGCAAAACATGGCTCAAAAAGTTGTAGGTCTTATTAAATTACAGATTCCCGCTGGTAAAGCAACTCCGGCACCACCTGTTGGTCCTGCATTAGGTCAACACGGCGTAAACATTATGGCGTTCACAAAGGAATTCAACGAGCGCACAAAGAACGACATGGGTCTTATTATCCCTGTTGTTATTACAGTTTATGCTGACCGTTCTTTCACATTTATTACAAAGACACCACCTGCTGCTGTTCTTATTAAGAAGGCATGTGGTATTGAAAGCGGTTCAGGTGTACCGAACAAAACAAAAGTTGCAACAATTACCGGAGAGCAAGTAAGAAAAATCGCAGAGCAGAAAATGCCTGACTTAAACGCAGCAGATATCGATGCAGCTATTTCAATGGTTGCTGGTACTGCACGTAGCATGGGCGTTACTGTTGTAGATTGATGCACCCGGGTGGGAGGTAAATCCGATTTAACCACTCTATAGGGAGGAAATTGAAGACTATGAAACATGGTAAAAAATACGTAGAGAGCGCAAAGCTCGTAGACAGCACAAAGCTCTACGACGTTGCAGAGGCTCTCGAGCTTGCAGCAAAGACTGCAAGTGCTAAATTTGATGAAACTGTTGAGATGCACATTCGTCTCGGTGTTGACTCACGTCACGCTGACCAGCAGGTTAGAGGCGCTGTTGTTCTTCCTAACGGTACTGGTAAAAAGGTTCGCGTTGCTGTATTTGCAAAGGGCGATGCTGCTAGTGCTGCTGAAGCTGCAGGTGCTGATATCGTTGGTGCAGAAGACCTTCTTGCTCAAATTCAGGGCGGTATGATGGACTTCGACGTATGTATTGCTACACCTGATATGATGGGTCTCGTAGGTCGTTTAGGTAAGGTTCTTGGTCCAAGAGGTCTTATGCCTTCACCAAAGGCTGGTACTGTTACACCGGACGCTGCTAAAGCTGTTGAAGAAGCAAAGGCTGGTAAAATTGAGTACCGTCTTGACAAAACAAACATTATTCACTGCCCAATCGGTAAAGCTTCATTCGGCGGAGAGAAGTTAACAGAAAATGCTAACGCTCTTCTTGATGCTGTTATTAAAGCAAAACCGGCAGCAACAAAAGGTACTTACATTCGTTCCTGTGTTGTTGCAACAACAATGGGCCCTGGTATCCGTGTAAATGCTGCAAAGCTTACAGGTGCTCCAGTAGCTGAATAAAAAAGTGTTGACAAGCACGTTTATTTGTGCTAATATACCTATGCTGTTCTAAAGACAGTAGGTGCAAAATGCCTAAAGGTTTAAAATTTAAACCGCCTACCGAGGAATTGCGTTACTAACATTTTTATGTGTTTTAATGCCTTTCTCGTGTTGCGCGTGAAAGGCATTTTTATTGTATAAAATTTCGCTTATAGCGGAGGTGAATTTTTTTGGCAAGTGCAAAAGTTTTAGAAGCTAAGAAAGCTGAAGTTGCTGCTCTCTCTGAGAGATTCCAAGGTGCTTGTGCCGGCGTTCTCGTAGATTACAAAGGTATCAACGTTGCTGACGATACAGCTCTTCGTGCAGAACTTCGTAAAGAAGGTGTTGAGTACACAGTTACTAAAAACACTATGATTGAGCTCGCAGTTAAGGGTTCAGAACTCGAAGGTCTTACAGATTGCCTTAAAGGCACTACTGCAGTTGCAACATCTAAGGATGATTACGTAGCTGCTGCTAGAATTCTTGGAAAGTTTGCTTCAACTCATGAAAATTTCACAATTAAGAGTGGTTTCCTTGATAATGAAGTAATCAGTATTGAAAAAATCGATAGCCTCGCAAAGCTTCCATCAAGAGATGTTCTTCTTGCTACTGTATGTAACGTATTTAATGCACCAATCGCATCATTCGCTCGTGCAGTTCAAGCTATCGTAGACAAGGGCGACAACGCCGAGGCTCCGGCAGCCGAATAATTGCTGAACAAACAAAAATTAAATTTATTTAAAGAGCCAAAGGCTCTAATTTAGGAGGAAAATAAAATGGCATCAGAAAAAATTACTGCTATTATTGAAGAATTAAAAGATCTTACAGTTCTCGAACTCTCAGAGCTCGTTAAGGCTGTAGAAGAAGAATTTGGCGTATCTGCAGCAGCTGCAGTTGCAGTTGCAGCTCCTGTTGAAGGTGGCGCAGCAGCAGCTGAAGAGAAAACAGAGTTCGACGTTGTTCTTACAGACGTTGGCGCAAACAAAATCGCTGTTATCAAGGTTGTTCGTGAAATTACAGGTCTTGGCCTTGCTGAAGCAAAAGCTAAGGTTGACGGTGCTCCTGCAACTCTTAAAGAAGCAGCTTCTAAGGAAGATGCTGAAGCAGCAAAAGCTAAGCTTGAAGAAGCTGGCGCAAAAGTTGAGCTTAAGTAATTTAGCTTTAATAACTCAAAGTCCAAAGGTGAAAGCCTTTGGGCTTTTTCTTTTTGTGTTTTACAGCCGGAGAAAACAACAAAATTTAATATTTCTATTGACATATTGAAAATAATGTGATAGACTCGTAAAATGTACAATAATGGAATAGTGTCGCTATCCATAATTTGTTATTCTGTTATTGTGCATTTGTAACAATTTACGCACTTTAAATTTTATGCGTAAAATTTTTACAGCTTAATTTTGTTAAATATTTCTTTTTTCAGCTTGAAAAAGTGAAAAAAGAGTTAATTATAAAGAACGGAGTGATAAACCTATGGCGAATGTGAAACCCGTAAAGCTTGGTAAGAATACCCGTATGAGTTTTGCTGAAATCAATGAGGTAATGGAAATGCCAAATCTTATTGAGGTTCAGAAAAATTCTTATAAGTGGTTTCTTGACACAGGTCTTAAAGAGGTTTTCCGAGATATTGCTGAAATCCCGGATTATACCGGCAATCTCATACTTAGCTTTGTAGATTACCGTATGGACGAAAAGCCGAAGTACACTGTAACTGAATGTAAGGAAAGAGATGCAACGTATGCAGCTCCTCTCAGAGTTACAGTAAGACTGCGCAACAAGGAAACAGAAGAGATTACTGATAACGAGGTTTATATGGGTGATTTCCCCATTATGACTGACAGCGGTACCTTTGTTATTAATGGTGCTGAGCGTGTTATCATCTCACAGCTTGTTCGTTCACCGGGTGTTTACTACGGTAATACGTTCGATAAGAACGGTTACAAGCTTTTCTCAACAACTGTTATTCCTAACAGAGGTGCATGGCTTGAGTATGAAACTGACCAAAATGACATATTCAACGTAAGAATTGATAAGAACAGAAAGCTTCCTATTACAACCTTTATAAGAGCATTAGGTTTAAGCTCAAATGATGAAATTCTCGCCTTTTTCGGTAACGATAAGAAAATCATCAAAACTCTTGCTAAGGATGCAACACAAAACACAGAGGAAGCTTTACTTGAGGTTTACAAAAAGCTTCGTCCGGGTGAGCCTCCAACAGTTGAGGCTGCAAGAACACACCTTAACGGTCTTTTCTTTGACCCGCACAGATATGATATTTCAAGAGTTGGTCGTTATAAGTATAATAAAAAGCTTGCTATTGCAGAAAGAATAGCAGGTGGAATTCTTGCTGCTCCGGTAATTGACCCTACAACAGGCGAATTTCTTTTAGATGAAGGCGAAAAAATCACTAAAGAAATGGCAGAAAAAATCGAAAGAGCAGGCGTAAGCGAGGTACTCCTTACCGTAGAAGACAGAACTGTTAAGGTTATTTCTAACGGTATGGTTGACCCTATGGATTTCGTGAAAGGTGTTACAAGAGAACAACTTGAGGAAATCGCTATAAATGAAAAAGTATGCTATAACGTGCTTGCAGAGCTTATTGAACAGTATGGTGACAGTGGAGAAGAGCTTTTAGAGCAAATGAAAATCAATTGCGACCTTCTTATTCCAAAAACCATCACAAAAGAAGATATCTTTGCAACAATTAACTATATCGGTTGCCTTGACAATGACCTTGGCAGCATAGATGATATTGACCATTTAGGTAACCGTCGTATCCGTTCAGTTGGTGAGCTTCTTCAGAATCAGTTCAGAATCGGCTTCTCAAGAATGGAAAGAGTTATTCGTGAAAGAATGGGTCTTCAGTCTCAGGAGCCTGAAAAGATAACTCCTGCAGCTCTTATAAACATAAGACCTGTTATAGCAGCAATAAAGGAGTTCTTTGGTTCATCACCACTTTCACAGTTCATGGACCAAACAAACCCACTTGCAGAGCTTACTCATAAGCGCAGACTTTCAGCTCTCGGTCCGGGCGGTCTTTCAAGAGACCGTGCAGGCTTTGAGGTTCGTGACGTTCACTACAGCCACTACGGTCGTATGTGTCCTATCGAAACACCTGAAGGTCCTAACATTGGTCTTATCTCATATCTTGCTACCTTCGCAAGAATAAATAAATACGGCTTCATTGAAGCTCCTTTCCGTAAGATAGATAAGAAAACAGGTAAGGTGCTTGACGAGGTTGAATATATGACAGCAGACGTAGAGGATAACTATTGCGTTGCTCAGGCTAACGAGCCACTCAGCGCAGACGGCTATTTCCTTAATGACCGTGTAACAGTTCGTTATCGTGACGAATTCAGAGAGGTTGCTCCTTCAGTTGCTGATTATATGGACGTATCACCAAAAATGGTATTCTCAGTAGCTACAGCTATGATTCCTTTCCTTGAGAACGACGACGCAAACCGTGCTCTCATGGGTTCAAACATGCAGCGCCAAGCTGTTCCGCTTCTTAAAACAGAATCTCCTATTGTTGGTACCGGTATGGAATACAAGGCTGCTGTAGACAGTGGCGTTGTTGTTCTTGCAAAGCGTCCCGGTACAGTTACAGCAGTTAGTGCAAAAATAGTAGAGGTTACAACAGATGACGGTGAAGTAGATACTTATGAGCTCATTAAATTTATGCGTTCAAACCAGGGTACCTGCGTAAACCAGCGTCCTGTTGTTGAAATCGGTGAAAGGGTTGAAGAGGGTACTGTTATTGCTGACGGCCCTGCAACCTCACAAGGTGAAATTTCTCTTGGTAAAAATGCCCTTGTCGGATTTATGACATGGGAAGGCTATAACTACGAAGACGCTGTTCTTCTTAATGAAAGAGTTGTTCGTGAAGATATTTACACATCTATTCACATTGAAGAGCACGAGGTAGAAGCAAGAGATACAAAATTAGGTCCTGAAGAAATCACAAGAGATATTCCAAACGTAGGTGAGGATGCTCTTGCTAACCTTGACGAGGACGGTATTATCCGTGTTGGTGCTGAGGTTCATTCAGGTGATATTCTTGTTGGTAAGGTTACACCTAAGGGTGAAACTGAGCTCACACCTGAGGAAAGACTCTTAAGAGCTATCTTCGGTGAAAAGGCAAGAGAGGTTCGTGACTCATCTCTTCGTGTTCCGCACGGTGAATACGGTGTTGTTGTTCAGGTAGAGGTGTTCACAAGACAAAATAGTGACGAATTAAACCCTGGTGTTAATAAGGTTGTTCGTTGCTACATTGCACAAAAACGTAAAATCAGCGTTGGTGACAAGATGGCTGGTCGTCACGGTAACAAGGGTGTTGTTTCACGTATTCTTCCACAAGAGGATATGCCTTTCTTACCTGATGGTACTCCGCTTGATATAGTTCTCAACCCACTCGGTGTTCCTTCTCGTATGAACATCGGTCAGGTTCTTGAGGTTCACTTAGGTTATGCTGCAAGAGCACTTGGCTTTAAGGTTATGACACCTGTATTCGACGGTGCTCACGAATCAGATATTCGTGACTTGCTTGAAGAAGCAAACCTTTCAACAGACGGTAAAACATGGCTTACAGACGGTAGAACAGGTCGTCAGTTCGACAACCCTGTTACTGTTGGTGTCATGTACTACCTTAAGCTTCACCACCTTGTTGACGATAAGATTCACGCTCGTTCAACAGGTCCTTACTCACTCGTTACACAGCAACCACTTGGCGGTAAAGCTCAATTTGGTGGTCAGCGTTTCGGTGAAATGGAGGTTTGGGCACTCGAGGCTTATGGTGCTGCATATACTCTTCAAGAAATTCTCACAGTTAAGTCTGACGACGTTGTTGGTCGTGTTAAGACTTACGAATCAATCGTTAAGGGTCTCAATGTTCCGAAATCAGGCGTTCCTGAGTCATTTAAGGTTCTTATTAAAGAGCTTCAGTCTCTCGGCCTTGATATTCGCGTGCTTGACAAGGACAATAACGAAATTGATTTAAAACAGAACTTTGATGATGAAATCAATATTCCGACTATTGATGCTGACGAAATCGGCAGAACAATAAATGATGCTGAAGGCTCAACCGGCTACGGAATTGAAGATGCTGATGATTTAGCAGCTGAGTCAGATGATGATGACGAATTTGCTATGTTCGGGGCTTTAGCTGATTTCGACGACGAGGATGACGTTGAAGGCTTTGATGAATAATTAGTGTTCTGTAAATATATTAAGGAAGAAGGGTAATTCATATATGGAAAACGCTTCAAGAGTTGAAACAATTGAAGAGAACAATATAGATTTTGAATCAATAAAAATCGGTCTTGCTTCACCCGAGCAAATCAGAGCATGGTCTCACGGTGAGGTTAAAAAGCCGGAAACAATAAACTACCGTACCCTTAAGCCGGAAAAGGAAGGTCTTTTCTGCGAGAAAATTTTCGGACCTACAAAGGATTGGGAATGTCATTGCGGAAAGTACAAGAGAATCCGTTATAAGGGCAAGGTTTGTGAAAAATGTGGTGTTGAAATCACAAAAAACAAGGTAAGACGTGAAAGAATGGGTCATATTGAGCTTGCAGCTCCTGTTTCCCACATCTGGTATTTCAAGGGTACTCCTTCAAGAATGGGACTTATGCTTGAAATATCTCACCGTGACCTTGAAAAGGTTCTTTATTTTGCTAAGTATATTGTTACTGACAACGGTGGAATTGATACACTTAAGGTTGGTCAGATTCTCAGCGATAAAGAATACGAAGAACAAAAGAAATACTACGGAAATGATTTCAAAGCCGGTATGGGTGCTGAGGCTATTAAAGAGCTTCTTGAAAAAATTAACGTAGAGGAATTATGTGAAACATTAAAGGCTGAAATTGAAAACGCAAGCGGTCAGAAGAAGATTAGACTTCTTAAGAGACTTGAGGTTGCAGAGGCTTTCCGTGCCTCAGGTAATCGTCCTGAGTGGATGATTCTTGATGCTATCCCGGTTATTCCGCCGGATATTCGTCCTATGGTACAGCTTGATGGTGGTAGATTTGCTACCTCTGACCTTAATGACCTTTACAGAAGAGTTATTAACAGAAACAACCGTCTTCAAAAGCTTCTTGACCTTGGCGCTCCTGAAATTATCATTCGTAATGAGAAGAGAATGTTACAGGAGGCAGTTGACGCTCTTATTGATAACGGCAGACGCGGCAGACCTGTTACAGGTCCTAACAACCGTGCATTAAAATCCCTTTCAGATATGCTTAAGGGTAAGCAGGGTCGTTTCCGTCAGAACCTTTTAGGTAAGCGTGTTGACTATTCAGGCCGTTCAGTTATTGTTGTTGGTCCGGAGCTTAAGCTTTATCAGTGTGGTCTTCCTAAAGAAATGGCTCTTGAGCTTTTCAAGCCATTTGTTATGAAGCGCCTTTCAGAGCTTGGCATTGCTAATAATATTAAATCTGCTCGTAAAATGGTAGAAAGAGCTCGTCCTGAGGTTTGGGATGCTCTTGAGGTAGTAATTAAAGACCATCCGGTTATGCTTAACCGTGCTCCTACACTTCACAGACTTGGTATTCAGGCCTTTGAGCCAATTCTTGTTGAGGGTAGAGCTATTAAGCTTCATCCGCTCGTTTGTACAGCCTTCAACGCTGACTTCGACGGTGACCAAATGGCTGTTCACGTACCGCTTTCAGCAGAAGCACAAGCAGAGGCTCGTTTCTTAATGCTTGCTGCTAACAACCTTCTTAAGCCATCAGATGGTAAGCCTGTTGTTGTTCCTACACAGGATATGATTCTCGGTTCATACTACCTTACACTTGTTAAGGAGGATGAAATTGGTGGTCCTCGTTTTGTTAAGGATGAAAAGACAGGTGAAACACATAAGGTGTTCAACGTTTACAGCAGTGTAGACGAAGCAATTATGGCTTATGATGAAGGCGATTTAGGTCTTCATGCACCTATTAAAATACGTATAACAAAGGTTGTAAATGGAAACACTTATACAAAGCTTCTTGAAACAACACTCGGTAGAGTTATCTTTAACGAGCCGATTCCTCAGGATTTGGGCTTTGTAGAAAGAGATATCAATAACCCTGACACACTTTTCCCTCTTGAAATTGACAAGCTTGTTAATAAGAAGGAGTTAGGTAAAATTATTGAACGCTGCATCCGTGTTCACGGTACAGCAAAATCTGCATCAGTTCTTGATGCTGTTAAGGCACAGGGCTACAAGTATTCAACACGCAGTGGTATTACCGTTGCTGTTTGTGATGCTACTATTCCTGAAAAGAAGGCTCAGTACCTTGCAGAAACAGAAGCAAAAATCGACGCTATAAACGAGAACTATGAATTCGGTTTCCTTAGTGACCAAGACCGTTCTCGCAGCATAATTAAGGCTTGGGAAGAATGTACAAAGAACGTTTCTTCAGAGCTTCGTAACGCTATGGACCCATACAACCCAATCTTTATGATGCTTGACTCTGGTGCCCGTGGTTCTGACTCACAGCTCCGTCAGTTAGCAGGTATGCGTGGTCTTATCGCTAACACAGCAGGTAAAACTATTGAAATTCCTATCAGAGCTAACTACCGTGAAGGTCTTAATATCATCGAGTATTTCATCTCTTCACGTGGTGCTCGTAAAGGTCTTGCCGATACAGCTCTTCGTACTGCTGACTCAGGTTACCTTACAAGACGTCTTGTTGACGTTTCTCAGGAATGCATTATTCGTGAGGAGGATTGCCATTGTACTGACGGTCTTGAGGTATACGACATTAAGGATGGTAACGATATTATCGAGCCATTAAGCGAGCGTCTTACAGGTAGATATCTTCTTGAAAACTTCTGTGATGAGTCTACAGGTGAAATTATTTGTGATACAGACACAATGGTTGACGACGAAATGGCAAAGAAAATTGCTGCTATTGTTAATGCTCGTCCTAACGAAGAAGACAGAAAAATCAAAATTCGTTCACTTCTTACATGTGAATCTGAGCACGGTGTATGTATTAAGTGTTATGGTAGAAACCTTGCAACAGCAGGTCCTGTTACTGTTGGTGAAGCAGTTGGTATTATTGCTGCTCAGTCAATCGGTGAACCGGGTACACAGCTTACAATGAGAACCTTCCACACCGGTGGTGTTGCTTCTTCAGCCGACATCACACAGGGTCTTCCTCGTGTTGAAGAGCTCTTTGAAGGCAGAAAGCCAAAAACACTTGCTATGCTTAGTGAAATCTCAGGTGTTGTTTCATTTGAACAAAACAAAAACAGCAACTACGTTGTTGTTAAGGGTGAGGATGACGTTAAGAAGTATCTTATTCCTTATGATTCAAGACTTTGTCCTGAAATTATTGAAGGTGCTTACGTTAAACAGGGTCAGCACATTACAGAAGGTGCTGTTAACCCACACGACGTTCTCGCAGTTCTTGGCGTAGATGCAGTTCACAATTACCTCATCAAAGAAGTTCAAATGACTTACCGTATGCAGGGTGTTGATATCAACGACAAGCATATCGAGGTTATTGTTCGTCAGATGATGCGTAAGGTTAAAATTGAAAATCCGGGCTCAACAGATTTACTTCAAGGTACCTCTGTTGAAAAGAGAGAGCTTAAAGCCGCTAACAAGGCAGCTAAGGCAAGATGTGAAGCAACAGGTGAGGAATTTGTTCCTGCAACTTATGTACCAATGCTTCTCGGTATTACCAAAGCATCTCTTGCTACAGAATCATTCCTCTCAGCAGCATCCTTCCAGGAAACAACTAAGGTTCTTACAGATGCAGCTATCAGAGGTAAGGTTGACCCGCTTCTCGGTCTTAAGGAGAACGTTATCATTGGTAAGCTTCTTCCTTCAGGTACCGGTATGAAGTGCTACAGTGAGGTAGACGTTGTTTCTACAGAACCAAAAATTTCTGAAGAGGTTTTATTAGAAAGCAACTTTTCTGAAATAATGGAGGCTGTTAGTGCAACAGAAGAACAAGCAGAGTGATGTTTTTTCACTTAAACTTGTGCATTTTGACAATTTTAAAATTATATCTTTGTTAAGTGTTGACAAAATGATTTTAAAATGGTAAATTTATTCTTGCATGCTTGGGAGAAGTGCGTCTTCTCCCTGCATATAAATTTATTTTCGGAGGTGAAAATACTTGCCAACCTTTAATCAGCTCGTACGCAACGGAAGAGAGACTCTTGATAAAAAGTCAAAGGCTCCGGCACTCGGTAAAGGTCTTAACTCTAAGAAGAACGTTCTTACAAACAACAACTCTCCACAAAAGAGAGGTGTTTGCACAGTTGTTAAGACAGACACACCTAAGAAGCCTAACTCAGCGCTTCGTAAGCTTGCCAGAGTTCGTCTCACAAATGGTATTGAAGTTTCTGCTTACATTCCAGGCGTGGGTCATAACTTACAAGAGCACAGCGTGGTACTTATCCGTGGTGGTCGTGTTAAGGACCTTCCTGGTGTTCGTTACCACATTATTAGAGGTACCCTTGATGCTCAAGGTGTTGCCAACAGGATGCAATCTCGTTCTAAATACGGTGCAAAGCGTCCAAAGCAAGCAGCAAAATAATTTGTCGCTTGAATTTTATTTGAAGGACAATCTTCTTGCAGGCTGAATTTATTCAACCAATGGTAAGTATTAAACCTATTTTATAGTTTACACCTCCATTGGCGCCACGGGAAGCAAAGTCACTCGAGTACCTATGATATCATTATAATTATGAAGGAGGGAAGCGACGTGCCAAGAAGAGGCCAAATAGCAAAACGTGACGTTTTGCCAGATCCGCTTTACAACTCTAAGCTTGTAACAAGGCTTATTAACAACGTTATGTATGATGGTAAAAAGGGCGTAGCACAAAAAATTGTTTACGACGCTTTTGACATCATTGCAGAACAAACAGGCAAAGAACCTTTAGAGGTTTTTGAATCAGCAATGGAGAACGTAATGCCCGTTCTCGAGGTAAAAGCTCGCCGTATTGGTGGTGCAACATACCAAGTTCCGATTGATGTTCGTCCTGAAAGACGTCAGACACTCGGTCTTCGTTGGATTACACTCTATTCTCGTCAACGTTCTGAAAAGACAATGAAAGAAAGACTTGCCAACGAAATCTTAGATGCAGTTAACTCACAAGGCTCTGCATACAAAAAGAAAGAAGATACACACAAGATGGCAGAAGCAAACAAGGCTTTTGCACATTTCAGATGGTAATCAACTGATTATCTATTTATTCGGAGGATATTATGCCTAGACAAGTACCATTAGAATTAACAAGAAATATCGGTATTATGGCTCATATCGATGCGGGTAAAACAACCACTACTGAGCGTATCCTTTACTACACAGGTGTTAACCACAAGTTAGGTGAAACTCACGATGGTTCCGCAACAATGGACTGGATGGAGCAAGAGCAAGAAAGAGGTATTACAATTACCTCTGCTGCTACCACTTGTTTCTGGAATAAACACAGAATCAATATTATTGACACTCCCGGCCACGTTGACTTTACAGTTGAGGTTGAGCGTTCTTTAAGAGTTCTCGACGGTTCTGTAACAGTTCTTTGCGCTAAGGGTGGTGTTGAACCACAGTCTGAAACTGTTTGGAGACAAGCTGACAAGTACAAGGTTCCGAGAATGGTTTACGTTAACAAGATGGACATTATGGGTGCAGATTTCTATAATGTACTTCAGATGATGAAGGACCGTCTTAAATGTAACGCTGTTCCGATTCAGCTTCCAATCGGTTCCGAGTCAGATTTCAAAGGAATTATCGACCTTGTTGAAATGAACGCTGTTGTTTATTACGACGATTTAGGTAAAGACATTCGTGTTGAAGAGATTCCTGAAGATATGAAAGAACTTGCTCAAAAGTATCGTGAAGAGCTTGTTGAGCACGTTGCTGAACAAGATGATGACCTTATGGAAAAATACTTCGCAGGTGAAGAACTCACTGTTGAAGAAATTAAGACATGCATCCGTAAAGCAACAATCGCTAACAACATGGTTCCTGTTGTATGCGGTACTTCTTACAAGAACAAGGGTGTTCAAAAATTACTTGACGCTGTTATCGATTATATGCCAGCTCCAACAGACGTTGAAGCTATTAAGGGTGTAAACCCTGTTACAGATGCGGAAGAGGTTCGTCATTCTTCAGATACAGAGCCATTTGCTGCTCTTGCATTTAAGATTGCAACTGACCCATTTGTTGGTAAGCTTTGCTTCTTCAGAGTTTACTCAGGTAAAATCGAAACAGGCTCTACAGTTTACAACTCAGTAAAAGACGACAACGAAAGAATCGGTCGTATTCTTCAGATGCACGCAAACGACAGAAAAGATATCGACTGCTGCTATGCAGGTGATATTGCTGCTGCTGTTGGTGTTAAGAGAACTACTACAGGTGATACACTTTGCGATAAGGCTCATCCTGTTATTCTCGAGTCTATGGAATTCCCTGAGCCGGTTATCCGTGTTGCTATTGAGCCAAAAACTAAAGCAGGTCAAGAAAAGATGGGTATTGCTCTTGCAAAGCTCGCAGAAGAAGACCCAACATTCAAGTGCTATACTGACGGTGAAACAGGCCAGACCATTATTGCAGGTATGGGTGAGCTTCACCTTGAAATTATCGTTGACAGATTGCTTCGTGAATTCAGAGTTGAAGCTAACGTAGGTAAACCTCAGGTTGCTTACAGAGAAACAATCACTGCTGAAGCAAATGCAGATACTAAGTTTGCTCGTCAGTCCGGTGGTCACGGTCAATACGGTCACGTTAAAATTAAAATCGAGCCTAACGAACAAAAAGGCTACGAGTTTGTTAACAACATTGTTGGTGGTGCTATTCCTAAGGAATTCATCGGTCCTGCTGAGGCTGGTATTAAAGGCGCTATGCTTTCAGGTGTTCTTGCAGGTTACAACGTTGTTGACGTTAAGGTTACACTTTATGATGGTTCATACCACGAGGTTGACTCATCAGAAATGGCCTTCAAAACTGCTGGTTCTATGGCTTTCAAAGAGGCTATGGCAAAGGCATCTCCTGTTCTTATGGAGCCAATTATGAAGGTTACTGTTGTTGTTCCAAGTGAATACATCGGTGACGTTCTTGGTGACCTTACATCTCGTCGTGGTCTTCCACAAGGCCAAGAGGACAGAAACGGCGCAGCAGAGCTTATTGCTCACGTTCCGCTTTCAGAAATGTTTGGTTACGCTACAGACCTTCGTTCAAAAACACAGGGTCGTGGTCAATATGTAATGGAACCAAGCCACTACGCTGCAGTTCCAAGAAATATTGCTGAAAAGATTATGGACGAACGTTCAAAATAATCTAAAAAAACTATTGAATTATTTATAATTTTTTGTTATTATAGTAGCGTGCAAAATATTGCGTTACTACAAAGGAGGAAATTACAATGGCAAAACAGAAATTCGAAAGAACTAAGCCACATATTAACATTGGTACTATCGGTCACGTTGACCACGGTAAGACAACTCTTACAGCTGCTATCACAAAGACTCTTTCTCTTAAAGGTTATGCACAATTCGAAGATTATGCAAACATCGATAAGGCTCCAGAAGAAAGAGAGCGTGGTATCACAATTAACACAGCTCACGTTGAATATGAAACAGATGCACGTCACTACGCTCACGTTGACTGCCCTGGCCATGCTGACTACATTAAGAACATGATCACAGGTGCTGCTCAGATGGACGGTGCTATCCTTGTTATCGCTGCAACAGACGGTCCTATGGCTCAAACAAAAGAACACCTTCTCCTTGCTCGTCAGGTTGGCGTTCCTTACATTGTTGTATTCCTTAACAAATGTGACCTCGTTGACGACCCAGAGCTTCTCGAGCTTGTTGAAATGGAAGTTCGTGAGACTCTTTCTGAGTATGAATTCCCAGGCGATGATACTCCAATCATCAAGGGTTCAGCTCACCAAGCTCTTATTGCTGCTGACGATCTTTCACTTGACGTTTATGCACCAATCCTTGAGCTCATGGATGCTGTAGATAGCTACATCCCAACTCCAGACCGTAAGGCTGACCTTGATTCCCTTATGCCTGTTGAAGACGTATTCACAATCACAGGTCGTGGTACAGTTGCTACAGGTAGAGTTGAAAGAGGTCAACTTAAAGTTGGTGACGAACTCGAAATCGTTGGTCTTAAAGAAGAAAGCTCAAAAACTGTTTGTACAGGTGTTGAAATGTTCCACAAACTTCTCGACTATGCAGAAGCAGGTGACAACATTGGTGCTCTTCTTCGTGGTGTTGACAGAAAAGGTATTGAACGTGGTCAGGTCCTTTGCAAACCAGGATCAATCAAACCTCACACAAAATTCAAAGGTCAAGTTTACGTTCTTTCTAAGGACGAAGGTGGCCGTCATACACCATTCTTTAACAACTATCGTCCACAGTTCTTCTTCAGAACAACAGACGTTACTGGCGTAATCAACCTTCCAGAAGGCACAGAAATGTGTATGCCTGGCGATAACGTTGAGATGACTGTTGAGCTCATCACTCCAATTGCTATTGAAAAAGGTCTTCGTTTCGCTATCCGTGAAGGTGGCCGTACAGTTGGTTCAGGTGCTGTTACAGAAATCGTTGAATAATTCAACCCTTTCAAACACCATTAACTAATTAAAAATTCGGTGTAGCAGGTAACTGCTACACCGTTTTTGTTTTATAAAAAAGGCTGTAAAACTTTTTGAGTTTTACAGCCTTTTTAATTAATATTCAATTCGTCTGTTTTTGCAATAAAATTCTCTGTCGTGCTCGTTTATTTCGCGCAGCACCTTACACGGATTACCAACGGCAACAACGTTTGCGGGAATATCCTTTGTAACAACGCTTCCTGCACCAATTACCGTGTTATCACCAATTGTAACGCCGGGTAAAACAATTACCCCTGCACCAAGCCAACAGTTTCTGCCTATTTTTACAGGTAAATTAAACTGCAATGCCTTTTCTCTTAACTCGGGTAAAATAGGGTGACCTGCGGTTGCAACAACTACGTTGGGACCAAGCATAGTGTAGTCTCCTACGTAAATATGAGTATCGTCAACCATTGTAACGTTAAAATTAAAATAAACGTTTTTGCCTAAATGAACGTTTTTGCCGCCCCAATTTGAATGAAAGGGTGGCTCTATATAACAGTTTTCACCAACCTCAGCAAGCATAGCCTTTAATAATTCTTCCCGCTTTTCCATTTCGGTAGGACGGGTAACGTTAAAATCGTAAAGCCTGTCAAGACAATGAAGCTGCTCTTCAAAAATTGCGTCGTCACTCGGATTATAAATTTCACCCGAGTGCATTTTTTCGTATTCAGTCATTTTTTACACCATCCTCTAATTTTGTGGCTGCCTCAAAAGCCATTTTAAAAAAATCTTCAGGTGTAACGCCAATTAAATTGTCGTGGGTGTGCTTGTCGGGCTTGTTATATAAACAAAGCTCAAGACTAAGCCACTTATCCCAGTTAATTCTTTTAAGATTATTAGAAAATCTTTCCCAGTTAACCTTGCCCTTCAGCGGCATTATGTGAGCGTCGTCAGTCCAGTAAATTTTATCGCCGGTAACGCCCATATTGTCGTTTATATGCAGGAAAAACAGCTTGTCACCAAAATCTTTCAGTAAATCGTAGCCTGCATTGTAGCAAAGCTCGTGGCCTGTATCAATGCAAAAGCCGCAGTTTTTTCTGTGCGCTAAGCATTCCTTTATTTTATAAAGGCAAATTACACCCTCGGTGTTTTCAAATGCCAGATTTACGTTGTATTTTTCTGCCTCATCAAGCAAAAGTGAAAAGTTTTTAACGCCAACCTCAGTCGGATTTGCAAGTTTTTCAAAACCAATGTAAACGTGGCAAACAACTGTTTCAATATTAAGCTCACCGCAGTCCTTTATACACTTTAAAAGCTTGTGAAAAATTGGTGGTTTTTCCTCGGTCCACATATCGCATATGGCATCAAAAGGAGCGTGAACAGAAGCCATTTCAAGTCCTAATTCTCTTGCGAAGCTCACGTTTTCTTTAAATTCCTCGGAGTCGTCCCAGTTAAAAAATACGCCGTCAAAGCCTGCAGCTTTTACAAAGCGCATTTGCTCCTTTAAGGTTAGCCCAAAATAATTTTTTTCTACGTTAACAGCCTTTTTCATATTATTTAAGTCCTATTGTATATTCAGCGTATTCGCTGTCGATATTTTTACCTTCAACAAAGTTTCGTGCTTTAAATATGATTTTATCGTCATAAACCTCGCCGATATAACCAACACCTAAATCGGTAACACCAAAGTTGTTCGGCTTTCTGTAGCCGGGAACACTTAAGGAATACACTCCGTTTTCTTCGTTTAATACCTCAAAGGTCTTTTCAAACACACCGCCGTGAAGGTGACCATTTATAAAGAAAACGTTTTTGAAGCTTTCCATAACAGCTCTTACCTCGTCAGATTGCTCACCCATATCACCGGTTTTCCAAACTTCGGGGAGACCGTGTGTGAATGCGAATGCCTGGTGGCACATAACAAAAGCAGGCTTGTTGTCCTTTGTGGCTCTTTGCAATTCGTTTCTTAAAAACTCAATTTGCTCCTTGCTTATGTACGCCTTTTCAAGCACACGCTTTTCCGTACCTATAACAATAAATGTATAGCCGTTCAAGTCGTAGGAGTAAAAGCTTTTCCTGTTTGTATCTATTTTAAGGTATTCGTTCACCTTGTTCATAATAATTTTTTGGTTTCTTTTGTATTGTAAGCGCACGTCGTGGTTACCCATTGTAATGAAAAGCTTTAATTTATCCTTGTACGCATCAAAAACCTTGAAAATTCTTTTGTATTCAGCTTTTCTTCCGAATTCGGCAATATCACCCGCCATAAGCAGAGCGTCAAATTTTTCTGCGCTGTTAAAAACATCCTTAAAGCAATTTTCTAAATTGTGCGCAAGATACTCCTTTTTAGAAAAATGCGTATCTGCAATACATGCAAAAGCAAGCTTAACGTTTTTGCTGTCGGTAAATTTAATTGGTGAATCTGTTTGCAATTTATATTCTACTTCGCTGCTTGGTAAAATAGCTTTTAATTGAGCGCCGTATTTAGTTAAAGCAATCTTTAAAGACATTTTTTAAAACCCTTTCAGTTGGTATGTTTTTACAAATATTATATAATTTTTATGTTTTGTTGTCAATTCAAATAAATGTTGCTTATTTGTACAAAGTATGTTATATTTATGATGTATGTAAGTATTTTTTAGGAGGTTTTAACAATGGCAGTAGATAAAAGAACGTATCCTACCTGGCTTAACGGTGAAGTTAAAAGCGCTCAAAAGGAATATACAGAGCCTACAAGGTTACTTGACGACGAGGGCAATCTGTTAGCACCCGGTTGGGCAAGACATATGGTTTTTGATTACGACAGAAGTCAGGTTGTTCCTAAAATGCGTAGTAAGGAATGGGATTTTTACCAGATTTCTAACGGCAAATATGCAGTGCAGTTAAACTTTGCAAATATCTCATTCGGCGGATTTATAAGTGCTAAGCTTATTGATTTACACAATAAGCAGCACGACAGAAAGCTTGATACAAATACAGTGTGTGATGCAACTGTACTTTATGTTGGCGGCAGAGAAAAATACAAAATGCCACCAAAGGGTGACGTGCCCAATAACCTTAAATACACAGTAGAAAGCTTTTTAGGTAAAGCAGAATTTGAATTTGATACAAAAGAAACAAGCAGAACGCTTTATTTTAAGGGTAAAGCAAAGGGTGAGGACGTTGTTTGTGATTTCCATATGGATATTCCTGAGGGGCTCGAAAACATTACAACAGTTCTTCCCTTCAAAAATATGAAATCAGGCTTCTTTATGACAACAAAGCAAAATTGTATGCCTTGCTCAGGAACGTTCAAATTCGGTGACAAGGTTGTTGAATTCTCAAAAGAGGACACGTTCTGCGCTCTTGACTGGGGTAGAGTTAATACACCGTATCAACTTGTGTGGTATTGGGGTAACGGCGCTCAGAAAATCAAGGATGCTGATGGCACAGAGCATACTGTAGGCTTTGAAATTACCTGGGGTATAGGTGATGAAAGCTTTGCTACCGAAACGGCTATTTTCTATGACGGTAAGCTTCATAAATTCGGTGCGGTAGACGTGGAAAAATTCCCGAAAACCAACGGATTTATGAATGAATGGAAATTTGTTTCCGAGGATGGCCGTTTTGATATGACAATGACACCATTCTTTGATAATCACTCAGACACAAACGTGTTAAATCTTTTAAGAATGCACACTCATCAGCTTCACGGCATCTGGAACGGTACTCTTACGCTTGATGATGGCAAAAAGATTGAAATAAAAGATATGTACGCATTCTGCGAGTACTGTGAAAATAAATGGTGATTATATGACACCTTTCAAATTTTATTTGCTGACAGATACACACTACTTTGAAGAGTCCCTGGGTGCAGAGGGTAAAGCGTATGAGGAATATATGCAAACCGAAGCCTTCTATATGAAGGAAAGCAGCATTATAAACAAGTCTGTTTTTTCTAAGCTTAAAGAGGATGCAGAAACAGAGATTGTTTTAATACCGGGTGACCTTTCAAAGGACGGCGAATATGAAAGCCATGTAAGCTTTATCAAGGAGCTTAACGCCTTAAAGGAAAGCGGTAAAAAAATCTTTGTGCTTACTGCCGGTCACGATTATAATGAATTCGGCAGGAGCTATAAGAATGACGAGTTTGTAAAGGCAAAGGGTACCCGGTTCAAGGAGCTTTATAATTTGTATTATGAATTCGGATACAAGCAAGCACTTTCCGTAGACGAAGAAACGCTTTCGTATATAGCGGAAATACAAGACAACGTGCGTATATTAGCGCTTAATTGCGACAGCGATGGTGCAACAAAGGGTGCAATAGATGAAAGACTTATGTCATGGGCAAAAGCACAGTTAGATAAGGCAAGGGCAGACGGTGCATACGTTTTGGCAATGTGCCACTATCCGATTATTCCGTCGGTGCCTGTGTTTGATTTAGTAGGTGATGCTCATGTTAAAAATTGGCGCGAAACAGCAGCGTTTCTTGCAGATAACGGCGTAGAGCTTATTCTGACGGGACATATGCACATTCAAAGCATAAATGAATTTGTTACCGAAAAGGGTAATAAGCTTTACGATATTTGCACAGCCACTACTGTTGGCACACCTGGTAAGTACCGCAAAATTGAAATTGATGAAAACGGTAAAATGGACATAGAATCAATTCCTGTCTGTGGTTTTCCTATACCAAGCAATTTTAAATCTGAGGAAGAATTTTTTGATTGGCGCTTTAAGTATTCCGTGAAAAATAAAATCAATAAAATTCTTGAGGGCGGAAGCGGAATCGTAAAGCTTTTAAAAAAGCTTGCTAAAAGAATTTTAAATTCAATAAGGCTTAAGACGCTTGCGAGACTTTTATTTATAAAAATTGATAAATCCTTAAAAGAGCAAAGGCTTATGGACTTTGCCTGCGAATTGGCAACGGCAATTTTTAAGGGTGATATGCCTTACGTAGAGGGTACACCCGAGCACGAGGCAATAAGCAAGACTTTAAAACGACTTGGCTTTATTTTAAAAAAGGTAGAGCCTAAGCTTTCTAAGAACGGCATAAAAATAAATTTAACAGAAATGCTTTTAAACACAATCGGAAACAACAAGGGGTATTCCGATAGTAATGCGGTAATAACCTTGAAAGGATAAAACTTATGAGTTCAGTAGCAATACAAAATCAAGAAGCAAAGCACGTTAAAAAGAGTGAGTTTATTCTTTACTTAGTCGGCGTGTTTTTCTACACAACCATGACAGGTATGGTTGCAGGTAACAGAAACGCTTATTTAGTTAACGTTTTACGACTTCCCGAAGACCAAACCTCACTTTTTAACTTCCTTACCTCTGTTATACCGTTTGTGCTTAACTTTTTCATAGTTATGTACATAGACGGCAGAAGAATGGGTAAAGCAGGCAAATTTAAGCCGATAACAACACTTGTTATTGTGCCTATGTCAATAGTTATGATGCTCTCATTCTGGGCACCTCCGGGGCTTTCGGGAACAGTGTTGTTTATTTACGTTGTTACAATTGCTGTTCTTTGGAGCGTGCTTTCCACGTTTGGTAACTCAATTAATATGATAGCAAACGTAATGACACCAAACCTTAAGGAACGCGACCAGGTGCTTTCCTTCAGAAGCATTTCTTCTGCGGTTGGTAACTCTGCACCTGTTGTTATTCTTCTTGTTATTGGTCTCATCTGGAGCAAGGACAACCAAAGCCTTATAGATGCAGTTACGGGAACAACAATAAGAAGCGTTGAGGGTCTTCAATACATAATTTCTGCAGCACTTTGCTCAGTTGTTGGTATTATTACCGTGCTTTTCGGTATGAAGCTTGTACGTGAAAGAACAACCTATACTGACAAAAAGCAAAATCCGCTTTTAGGCTTTAAGGATATTGTTAAAAACAAATATGCCTGGACTATTATCTTTTCCGAGTTCCTTAAAAGCTTCAGAGGTATTTCTACCTTTATGGAAACCTTTATTGCAGCAGCCGTTTTAGGTGACGTTTCAAAGAAAATTCTCTTTGTGCTTCCCGTTGGTATAGGTACTGCGGTTGGTATGCTTGTAATTAATTTCCTGCTTAAAAAGTTTGATGCAAGACAGCTTTACATAGCAAGCGGCATTTATTCTCTTTGTGCTAACTGTGCGGCATTTGGCGTAGGCTACGCATATTTCCAGACGGGAACAGCCGTTTTGCAAATAGTATTTATTATTTTCCTTTTCCTTATAGGACTTCAGTTCGGTGCTTCAAATCTTCTTCCGAGTATGTTCCAGGCAGACGTGCTTGAAACAATTGAGCTTAAAACAGGTAAGCGCTTTGATGCTTCCTTCCCGTTTGTTATTGGAATCGGTACACTCATAAGCGGTACTATTGCAACCTCACTTGCACCACTCATTCTTTACGGTGAAAATTCAATTATAGGCTACATTCAGCCTACAGATTTAATTCCAAACCCTGAGCAAGGCTTAGAAACTAAAATTCTTTTACTTTTCTTCTACACAATTGTTCACGGTATTATGATGTTCTTAGCGGGTGTTCCGTTCTTCTTCTATAAGCTTACAGGCAAAACAAAGGAAGAAATACACCAAAAGGTTCTTGAATTAAGAGCACAAAACGAAAATTAAGAAACAAAAAATCGGCTAATCTGCGCTTTTGCAGACTAGCCGATAGCTTCAGGAGAAATTATGTTAAGGGTGAATTTTGTTTGCCACGGCAATATTTGCAGAAGTCCTATGGCAGAATTTATATTTAAGGATATGCTTAAAAAGCAGGGGCGAGAAAGTGAGTTTTCTGTTTGCTCAATGGCAACAAGCAGTGAAGAGATTTTTATGGGCGTGGGAAATACCGTTTACCCACCTGCAAAGAAAATTTTAGCAGAACACGGAATTTCATGCGCGGGAAAAAGAGCAACGCAAGTAAAAAAGAGCGATTACGACAAGTACGATTTGTTTATTTGTATGGATAGTAACAATATAAGAAACATTACGAGAATATTCGGCTCTGACCCTGAAAACAAGGTGAAAAAGCTTATGGATTACACCGAAAGAAAAACAGACGTTGCAGACCCGTGGTACACAGGTAATTTTACGGTTACCTATAACGATATCTGCGAGGGCTTAGCGGGATTTTTAAAAACTATTTACACTTGAAAGATTTTTTTGTGATTTATAATTATATTGAAGATGGTTGTTACGTTAAGATGGCTACGCTTTCTTGACTTAATAATATATTTTATTTTGGGGTGATGAAAAATGTACAGAATCAACAATTTTACAAACAATGATGATGTAAGCATTATTGCAGAAAAGGGACCCTTCCAGGTTATTCAGTATAAGAGAGATTTAAGTGTTTCTCCCGCTACTGCTATGACCGCTTATTTCTGTGATGAAATGAACATCAGAAAAAGGCAGGTTGTATGTGACCTTTCAAAATCCAACGGTATTATTTGCCAGGCAGGTGCTATGCAATGGACTGTAGGTAACGTTAATGCAACAACAGGCGTTAAGGGTGCAGGAGATTTTCTCGGTAAGCTTGTTAAGGGCAAGGTAACCGGTGAAACCGCAATTAAGCCTGAATACGTAGGTGACGGTACCTTAGTTTTAGAGCCTACATACAGACACATTGTTTTACTTGATACAGCCGAGTGGAACGGCAGAGTTGTTCTTGATGATGGCTTGTTTTTAGCTTGTGATGCTTCCATAAAACAAAAATTAGTTGCTCGTTCAAATATTTCCTCCGCTGTTCTTGGCGGTGAGGGCTTGTTTAACTTAGCACTTGAGGGTAACGGAGTTGCAGTTCTTGAGTGTCGCTGCCCGCAAGAGGAGCTCATTGAGGTAACCCTTGAAAATGATATTCTTAAGGTTGACGGCAGCTTTGCAATTGCGTGGAGTGATTCCTTGAGTTTTACAGTTGAGCGTTCGGGAAAAACTCTTATAGGCTCTGCGGCTTCAGGTGAAGGCTTTGTTAACGTTTACCGCGGTACGGGTAAGGTACTTCTTGCCCCGGTAGACAGCACAATAGGCGGCTTTCCTGTTTCAACCACAGCACCTTCCGCTCCTGCATCTGCAGGCTCAAAAACAGCCGGTGCGTTAGGCTCACTTATAGGCGGCATAGTAGACGCTATTGATTAAAAATTTTCACCCACAAAGCACAACCTGCTTTGTGGGTGATTTGTTTTATAATCTTTCTTCATCCTTTTTTCGTTGCTTATTTGAATTAATAAAGAACGGAATTCCAAAGCCAAGAGAGCCGCCTAAAACAAGACCGCCGAAAAGGAATAACCACCACAACGGATTTTTCTTTTCTTTTTCTTCTTGCTTTTCGGCTTTTATAACCTTCTTTTCAATCTTTGTTTCTACGTCTTTTTTAAGTTCAAATTTTTCACCGAAAGAATCTTCATAAGTAATAATAATTGTGCCCGTAGTCTTACCAATCAACTCAGAGTCAACTCTTAAATTAGCACTTGCATTTGCACTTTCTTGTGGAGCAATTTCACCTACAAAGCTACTGCCACCTGAGTCAAGACCATCAATTTTAAAATCGACCTTGCAGTTGTAAAGCGGAGCTTTACCGGTATTCATAAGATTTATGTTAACTGTAACAGTATCTTCTTGAACAACCTTTACAGGTAGCTTTGCACCGTCAAACTCTAAAAGAGCAGGTTGCCTTACTTCAATTCTTAAAGTATCATCTGCATTGTAGCCGGAGCCGTTTTTGTCCTCGTACTCACAACTGAAGCTCAATTTATGCTCACCGATAGTTGCAGTGTGTACTGCTTTTAATTCGACTGACCAGGTGTAATATTTATTAGCACCAATTGAGTCAACGTACTTTGTGCCCATTCCTGTTGGTCTTATTTCGTCAGAATCCTCAGAAACAGAAAGTTTTATATTACTTACTTGCTTTTTAGAATGCATATTCTTTAAGGTTACAGTAAGTATTTTTGTTTCTTCGGGACTTATAAAGCCATCCTCAATTTCGTAGCTTACTACCATAAGACGAGGTTGAGAATTATCTTCCGGGATTTCTTCTACCTCTTCTTTTTCAACTTTTGAGCCAGCCTTTTTAGTGGTTGGCTCAGTTTTTGTTGTAGGTTCCGTTTTTTGAGTAGTCAGTTCTGTGGTTGCTTCTGTTGGGTTTTCAGTAGTTGGTACAATTGAAGTTGCTGTTGTAGGTTCTGTAGTTATTTCAAAAGTATCACTTTCAGCAAAGCACGGGAGCACGAGAAGTGAAAGGCAAATTAAAAACATTAAAATTCGTTTCATTTTACAACTCCCTTATATTTTCTACTATGCTGTGATTCATTTCTTTTTTTACTTTAAGGTAAACGTTAAGGACACAAGAAACTACTAACGCTATTACACCTACAAGAGTTTCCCAAAACGTTAAAATAAAGTCATCCGGTTTGTCACCGTAGCTTATAAACACAAGGTAATAAATAACATAGGTTATTCCGAAAACAATAGCGCCTGTAAGTGTACCAACACCTAAAACAGAAAGCACCTGACGAATGTAAGAAGAAGAAATTTCTTTACTGGAAGCACCAACAGCGCGTAGTGTGCCAATTTCTTTTTTACTTTCTCTTATTCTTGCGGTAAGTGCATTATTTATCATACTGCCACATAACGTGAAGAGTAAAATTACAATTGCGGTAATTACTATATACATAGTTTTAACTGTAAGTGCATTGTCCTTTTCCATTTCATATAACGAGACAATGTAGGCATCCTGGCCTGCGAAAAGTCTGTCGAACCGGTCTCTTATTTCCTTGTTTATTTCTTCGGTGCAAGCTGTGTTAAGCTTTATTTCAACGTGCTCGTAAGGCACGTTTTTGGTAAAGGTATTTAAGCCGTCGGTAGTTGTTAAAACACATGGCTCGCAATGTTTGTTGAAAAGTGTTTCTATTATACCTGAATACTCATAAATAATTGCACCGACTGTAACCTCTGTTTCAATTTTTTCGTGGTCAAACGGTTCACTGCTTATTTCAGGCTCGGCACCTTCTTCGGCATAAGTTATGGGTTGATTTTCAGTGTTTGACATTACCCAACCTAATTTGATTTTTTGACCGACCTTGAATTCATTTGTTAATTCTGCAGAGCTTAACACGGTTATTTTTTCCTCTGGGATTTCAGCTGGTACAGCATTTACCGAAAGGTCAGAAAATCCGTATTTTTCCTCTTCAAAAACATAGTGGTAGGTTGTAAGCTCAAGAGTTTTCGGCAATACCAAAATTACCTCTTCACCTGAATTTAATTTGTCTAAATTTATTTTGCCGTCCATAACGGTTTCTTTAGAAATATCAAAATACTCTTCAGATAATGCTAAAAAGTCTAACGGAAGAATAGGTGTAGTAATATTAGCTTTTTCAATAACCGCAAGGGTTTCTATTGGTGTTTCCTGATATTTTTCGTAGTTTTCCTTTGTTATAATGACTCCGTCAACTGTATCGGGGTAAAGGTCTGTTGCATAATTACAAAGCTTTAAGTAATCTGTAAGCTTCGGTACCTCAATATAACCGTTAGTTTCTTTTCTGCCCTGAACACTTTCAACAAAGCTGTCTGAAAGTATTTCCTGAACGTCATTTTCAGAAACACCGTAACGCATCCAGTCGTAATTAGCAAGGCGCTTTGTGCCGTATTCCATATAAGAAGTAATTTCGTAATCAGAATCAATTGTAGCAGCTTGAGCTTCTATTCCGCCGGCTAAAGCAAAACCGAAAAGCGAGCCGAAAACCGCTATAGCAAGAATTATGCTTGTTAAAACCTGCTTGCTTTTATAAAGCTTAATATTTCTTTTTGCTAAAAGTTTTGAGGTATCAAACTCTTGTTGTGTTTTAATTTTTTTAGTTTTTATTTTTCTGTTCAGAGAAATATTTCTTATTGCCTGCATTGGTGTAATTCTTGAAGCAGAAAGCAAAGGAATGAATGAAGAAAGTGTAACAATTAAAATGCTTAAAACAGCACTTAAGGGTAACACCCACCAGCTCGGTTTAAATACAAAGTTTTCACCAAACGTGCTGACACTTAAAGCAACCGCTAAAACAGAAATTAAAATGCTTATTGGTGTACAAATAAGGCATAAAATAAACGTTTCTTTGCCATAAACCTTTATAATCTGGCGTCTTGTAGCACCAACGCTTCTTAAAAGACCTATTTGTTTTTTACGTTCTTTTAAGTTTGTTGAAAACGCATTGATTATACCAATGTTAGCAGCAATTGATAATACCGCAACAAAGACAAGAATAAGTAAATACGGCGCGTTTATACCAAACGTATCTGCAATAGTGAAATTTATTTCGTAGCCGCCTGTGGTGTACCAGCCAATACCGTCGTTAGTGTAATAATCTTGGCGTGCGTTCTTTGCTAAATCAACGTATTCCTGGGTTATACCATCAGAATTACTCAAAATGAAACAATGCAGTGCTTCTTTGCCGCCGATTTCCACCTTAGTGTTATCCATAACAAATGCAGCAGGAATGTGAATATCAGTAGAGTAAGTTTGCTTTTCAATGTTTGATTTTTTGTCGTTTAAAATGCCAACAAGTGTAAATTCTTTTTTTATTGGCTGTTCCTTTAATAGGTCGGCATTCTGAACGTAAAAGTCAAAGGTGATTTTTTTATTTAATTTATAGTCAATATTGAGTCTTGTCAAAGCACTTTTTTCAATGGCTATTTCGTTTTCAGCGGTAGGCATTCTTCCTTCAACGAGACTTTGATAATAAAGCTCTTTCGCTTCATTGTCTAACCAACAAACGTTAGTGCCAACGTTTGTTTCACCGCCTACTGTAGTAATTCGTCCTACAACGTGTGCATAACCGTGCTTTTCTGCATTTTCATTTAAATGCTCTTCAATTTCGTCATTTGTTGCAGTGTAGACCAAAATTTCAGACTGCTTACCGTAAAGGAAATTATGTGTTTCCAATGCTGAACTTACGGCACTCGAAACAAAGAAGGTAAAGCTTGACGAAAGTGTCATAGAAAGAATTATTCCGATAATGAGAAGAGTATATTGCTTTTTACGATTTTTCAAGTTTCCTAATGCAAGGGAATTGTATGTTAACTTTTTCTTTTTCATTGTTTCCACCTACTTATTCAGCAGTATTTTTACTATCCTTAATTACTGCGCCATCTTCTATGGTAATAACTCTGTCAGCCTGCTCTGCAACGTTCAAGTCGTGAGTTACAAGAATGAGTGTTACACCTAATTCTTTACTTACATATTTTAAAAGTGAAAGCACTTCTCTACCACTTTTACCGTCTAAGTTACCGGTTGGCTCATCGGCAAAAAGAATTGTTGGTTTGTTAGCTAAAGCTCTTGCAATTGCAATTCTTTGTTGCTGACCACCTGAAAGGGCAGAGGGGAGGTGAGAGAGCCTGTCTTCAATGCCTAAAATATCAATAATCTTTTTAAGATATTCTTCATCTGGCTTTTTCTTATCAAGCATAATAGGTAAAAGAATATTTTCATAACCTGTTAATTCTTCCACAAGGTTATATGCCTGGAACACAAAGCCAAAGCGCCTTCTTCTTAAAATGGAAAGTTGATTATCGTTATAGCTTTTTAAAGATTCGTTGTTATAAATAACCTCACCACTTGTAGCATTTTCAAGACTGCTGAGGCAATGTAAAAATGTAGATTTACCAGAACCGGAAGGACCGGTAATTGCAACAAATTCGCCTTTTTCAAAGCTTACTGTAATATCATTTAAAGCGACTACTACATTTTCACCACTTAAATATTCCTTTGTTAAGTTTTTGCATTCAATAATACTCATAAAAACTCTCCTTTTGGGCGTACCCCTTTATTGTGCTTTCATTATAAAACACTAACATTAAATTTAAGTGACTTTTATCTTAAGAAATCGTAAGATAAAAGCCACTTATTGTTTTTACTCAGTATGTAATATACCCGTCTAAATGCGGAAAGCACATAATAATATTAAGACCTTTTTCTGTGTTTTCGGCACTTATAGTACCGTGGTGCTTTTCAACTATTGCCTTTGTAATTGCAAGACCAATGCCAGCACTTTGCGGTTTAGCATTTTTAGTTCTGTGGAAGCGGTTAAATATTTTAGAAATTTCTTCTTTTTCAACTCCACCACCATTGTCAGAAACAGTTATAATAGTTGACTGTTCACTATCTTCAATTATAACGTCTATTTTCCCATTATCTTTGGTGTGCTCACACGCATTTTTAATAACGTTACCAATTGCTTCAAAAAGCCAGGATTTATCACAACGCATTTTACTGCTACCTGTAATGGTAAACTCTTTTTCTCTAAAAATAGGTTTAAAATCAGTTACAATACTACTTACAATTTCGCTTACCTCACAAGTTGAAAAATCCATTGTGTAAGCATCAGTTTTAATTTTTTCAAGATGCAGGAGCTTTTGTATTAGTTCTTCCATTTTCTCAATCAACTGCAACTCTTTTTCTGTATGGTCAGTTGGATTTAGTTCGTTATCCATTTCTATATACAATTTCAACCCTGCAATAGGGGTTTTAAACTGATGAGAAATATCTGCAATAAAATCTGAATTTCTTTTAGTTTCTGCTTCGGTGTTGTACTTTTGTAATTCTAAAGCATTCTCTAAATCGCAAACTGCGTTTTGTAATGATGAAAAATTGTTATCGGCGGTGCTGAATTTTGTTAAATCCCCATTTTCTAAATACTTCTCTATGCTCTCAGTCAAAGTATTTATCAGCCTTTTAGTTTTTATTGATTTTATAATGAATGTTAAAATCAAAAGGCACAATAAAGCTACAATTAAGATTAAAATAATTTCTAAGGTTGTCATTTTAATTCTCCCATCTGTAGCCGATACCACGAACTGTTTTTATATGCTCTGCGCCGATTTTTTCACGAAGACGACTTATATGAACAGAGAGTGTGTTGTCATCAATAAAAGCTCCGTCACTATCCCATATATTTTCTAAAAGCACACTTCTTGTAACTATAACACCATTATTACGAACAAGTGTAGAAAGAATCTGAAATTCAATAGGCGTTACAAAAACAGTCTGCCCTTTACATTTTACTGTCATATTGCTTATATCTATTGTAATGTCACTTGAATTAAGAATTGTGTTATTGCTTCGTCTTAAAATTGCTCTTATTCTTGAAAGTAGCTCAAGTAATTTAAAAGGCTTTGTAACGTAATCATCTGCACCCGAATCAAGTCCACGGACAATTTGCACCTCATCATCACAGGCGGTAAGGAAAAGAATCGGCACGTTTTTATTGAGTGACCTGAAAAGTGTACAAAGGTCA
>JAZOOH010000041.1:0-5327 GCA_045654905.1 Acutalibacteraceae bacterium
TGCATTTAGCAAGTGTGCGGATTTTATTAACGCTGATTATCTTTCCTCTCTGAAATATGAAAGGCCAAGTGATGCGGGTGGTTGATTTTCTTTCTTATCTCTTATGCTTGTAAATATAAGAACAACAATTGTTACAACGTAAGGTAGCATCTTGAAAAGTTCTTTATTTGCAAAGCTAACGCCTGTTATATAGCTGCTTGCAATATACAAAGCACCAAACACTATTGAACCAACAATTGCAAGGTTTGGTTTCCAAACAGTAAAGATAACAAGAGCGATAGCAAGCCAACCTATTGCATCAATGCAATATTCCCAGTTGCCGTGCAAATAATCCATAATGAATGAAAGACCGCCAAGGCCTGCTATACCGCAGCCAATGCAGGTTGAAACGTATCTATAGCGTGACACGTTTATACCGGCGGCATCTGCTGTTGCAGGGTTTTCGCCTACTGAACGAAGGTTAAGACCTATGCGTGTTTTAGTGAGAACGTATGAAGAAACCAAAGCAATTATAATTGCAAGGTAAATCAATATACCGTGTGACAAAAACAGTTTGCCAAACCAGCCAAGGTCATCTGCAAAGGGTAATGACTGTGTGAAATAGCGACTGCCCTTTGTATAAATTGCGCCTGTTTTAGCAATCATAAACTCTGATACACCAACGCCAAAGGTGGTGAGCGCAAGGCCCGTAACGTTTTGGTTTGCACGTAAAGTTACGGTCAGGAAGAAATAAATCAGGCCCATCAATGCGCCGCCAAGCACCGTAGCAATTAAAGGAATTAAAACTGCAAGGAATGGGCAGGCATTGATTTTAAAAGCATTCAAATAAAGATATTCCGCATAGCAACCGCAGGATGCGCCAACACACATAACGCCCGGTATACCGAGGTTTAAGTGACCTGATTTTTCGGTAATGGTTTCACCTGTTGAACCGAACAAAAACGCCATGCCAAGACGAATTGCACTTACAAGAAAGGTTAACATACTCTATTCACCCTCCTTTGCATTTTTAGAAACCACAACTTTATATTGCAAGAAAAATTCGCATCCGATAATAAAGAAAAGAATGATGCCGGTAACAATGTCTGAGATTGCGCCGGGCAAACGGAAGTCGGTTGAAACCTGTCCCGAACCTTTTTCAAGGAAAACGATAAGGAATGACGTAAATGCCATAAACAACGGATTAAATTTGGCAAGCCAAGAAACCATTATGGCCGTAAAGCCACGTCCTGCAACCGTTGTTGTGCTGATTGTGTGGTTTGTGCCACCAACGAGCAGCATACCTGCTATACCGCACAAAACACCCGAAACAACAAGCGTTCTGATAATAACTTTTCTAACATTTATTCCTATATACTTTGCAGTGTTTTCACTTTCACCTACAACAGAGATTTCGTAGCCCTGTTTTGTTTGTTTAAGATAAATGTAAACAACAACCGTAAGCAAAGCAACAATGATAATATTAAGCAAGTAAGGCATATCGCCAATGACGGGCAGACCGTATTGAGGCATTGGTGTTAAAACACCTGAACCGCTTTTAACAAAATATTTTAAGAAAAATGCCACAAGTTGAATGGCTATATAGTTCATCATCAAGGTAAAAAGTGTTTCGTTTGTATTCCAAAGTGCTTTACACACAGCGGGGATAACAGCCCATATAACGCTGGCAAGAATTGATGCCGCTATCATAACAATAATCAAAAGCGGCAAAGGCATTTTATCGCCCAAGAACATCATAACTGATATTGTAGCAAGACCGCCTATCAAAACCTGTCCTTCTGCACCGCAGTTCCAAAACCGCATCTTAAAGGCTGGAGTTACAGCCAAAGAGATGCAAAGCAACATTGCAACATTCTGGAACAAGCTCCATCTGCGAAGCGATGAACCAAACGCACCGCTTATCATAGAAGAATAAATTTGCAAAGGATTTTTTTGTGTCAAAAGCACTATAACAACTGCACTGACAAGCAAAGCTGCAACAACCGCCGCCAAACGAATTGCTATACTGTAATACCAAGCAAGCGGTTCTCTTTTAACAATATGAAACGAACTTGTACCAACTTTAAGTTTCTTTTGCACCGTTTATTCCTCCTTTGCTATTGTTTTGGTCATCAACAAACCGATTTCTTCTTTGGTGGCTGTTCTACCGTCAACAATGCCCGTAATGGCACCGCCGCCAACAACCAAAATTCTGTCACACAGCTCAATCAAAACGTCAAGGTCTTCACCGACGAAAATAACGGCAACGCCTTTTTCTTTTTGCTCGTTAAGCAGGTTGTATATTGTGTAAGATGAGTTGATATCAAGGCCTCGCACAGGGTATGCCGCCATCAAAACAGTGGGGGCAGCAGCAATTTCACGTCCTACAAGCACCTTTTGCACGTTACCGCCCGAAAGACGTCTGACAGGTGTATTCTCATTAGGGGTTACAACCTCGAGCTCGTCTATAATATTCAAAGCAAGGTTTTTGGGAGCCTTGCGCTCTAAGAACATTGATTTGCGTTTGCGATAGCTTCTGAGCATCATATTATCAACAATGTCCATATTACCTACAAGGCCCATACCCAAGCGGTCCTCAGGAACGAAAGAAAGGCGCACGCCAAGCTCACGGATTTGCAAGGGAGTTTTATCCTTAAGGCTGTCTTGTGTGTTTGTTTTGGGGTTGTTATAAATGATTTCGCCGCTGCTAACGTGCTGCAAACCTGCAATTGCCTCAAGCAGCTCACGCTGACCTGAACCTGCGATACCTGCTATACCCAGAATTTCACCCGATTTTGCAGTAAACGAAATATCATTCAAAACTTTTATGCCGTCACGATTCATACAGTTAAGACCTGAAACAACCAGTCTGTCAACTGTGTTTTTAGGCTCGCTTCGCTCGATGTTGAGTGATATCTTTTTACCAACCATCATTTCTGTAAGTTCAGCTTCAGATGTTTCGGCAGTATTAACCGTGCCTACATATTCACCTTTTCTTAAAACGGAAACCCTGTCAGAAAGCGAAAGCACCTCATGCAGTTTATGGGTAATGATTATTATTGATTTACCATCGTCACGCATACGGCGCAAAACCGCAAACAATTTTTGCGTTTCTTGCGGAGTTAAAACCGCCGTAGGCTCGTCCAATATGAGAATGTCAGCGCCACGATAAAGAACCTTGATTATTTCAACCGTTTGTTTTTCCGAAACGCTCATTTCGTGAATTTTTTTAAGCGGTTCAATTTCAAAGCCGTATTTTGCACTTATTTCTTCTACCTTTTTGGCAGACTCTTTTACGCTGAACTTTGTTCCATCGTTAAGACCTAAAATTATATTTTCGGTTGCGCTGAACACATCAACCAGTTTGAAATGCTGATGTATCATACCGATTTTATAATTAAAAGCATCTTTGGGCGAGCGTATTACAACCTCTTCGCCATCAATATAAATTTGGCCTTCATCAGGAAAATATATTCCCGAAATCATATTCATCAAGGTTGTTTTACCGCTTCCGTTTTCACCTAATATAGACAAAATTTCACCACGGTTAACCTTCAAATTAACGTTCCTGTTAGCAACCACGCTACCGAAAGTTTTTGTTATATTTCTAAGTTCAATAGCTGTTTTTTCGGTCAATTTATTTTCCTCCTGTTATTTTAGTGCTTTAAGAAGCCCTTTTTATAAAAATGTTTCTTAAAACACTAAAAAGAAATTCGGGCGGAACAAAACATAATGCCCCGCCCTTTTAATTTAAAACTGATTAGAACTTCTCGTTAAGGAGAGTGATGCCGTCAATTCTTACATCGAAGTAAGGAGCTGAACGGTCCTCTGACTCGTGGAAGTAGCCATCTTTAACAGCCTCTGTATCAGGGGTATAAGCAGCGTCAGTGTCAACATCAGCCATATATGTGGTAAGAGCTTTACCGTCTATAGTGATGAAGTCTTCCTTAGCTGTATCGAATACTTTTAATGTGCCAGCCTTGATATCTTTAACTGCCTTCTGGATAGCTTCGATTGTGCCTTCTGCAGCAACATCCTGGTTGATACCGGTAAGAACAACTGAACCCTCAGCAATGCCACCGCACCAGTCAGCAGCAATTTCTTTACCGTTGATTACGCAACCAATGATGTAGTTGTAGTAAGCAGTCCAATCAATACGTGAAGAAACGATGAATGTTTCAGGGCAAGCATCATAAGTTGCACCGTTGTATGAAACGTTGGGGATGTTTGCAGCTTCGCAAGCAGAAGGTGCACCCATTGAGTCAGCGTGCTGGCTGATGAGCTTGCAGTTTTTAGCAATAAGAGCTTCAGCTGCATTCTTTTCTTCTGTTGCATCATACCAAGAACCTGTAAACTGAACGTCCATTGTTACAGTGGGGCAAACTGATTTTGCGCCAAGGTAGAATGATGTGTAGCCTGAAATAACTTCTGCGTAGGTGAAAGCACCAACGTAGCCGATTTTTGCTTCTTTAGCAGTGAACTCGCCTGCTTCAATCATCTCGTTGAGCTTCATACCTGCTGCAATACCTGCAAGGTAACGGCCTTCGTAGATAGAAGCGAAAGCATTGTGATAGTTAGCAAGATTTTCTGTGTGTGCCTTTGTACCGGTAGCGTGGCAGAACTGTACTTCGGGGAACTCTTTTGCAGCTTTAATCATAAAATCTTCGTGGCCGAAAGAGTTAGCGAAAACAATGTCACAACCCTGGTCAACAAGGTCTTTTGCAGCAACATAGCATTCGTCGCCTTCAGGTACGTTGACTTTAACAACTACCTGCTCGTCCTTAAGGCCTGCAACCTTTTTAACAGAATCAACTGCGTTAAGGAAGTTGAGGTCATAGGGTGAGTTTTCGTCGTGGAGGCAGATGAAACCGATTTTGAAGTCATCAGGAACTTCGTAATCTGCTTTAATCTCAACTGCTTCGATGGGTGAATCGCTCATGCCGAGCAATTCGTTGTTGTCAGCGTTGTTGCAGCCTGCAAATGCAAACAGCATAACAAGAGCCAACACAAGTGCAAGAATCTTTTTCATTTACTTTTTCCTCCCAAAATATTTTATTTGCCGCAGTATAAACAACAGCCTTTTTACTGCTGCAATAACTACTGTTTTTATTTTACAAAATTTATCAAAAAAGGACAATACACAATAATGACAAACATTAAGTTGACATAACGCTTTTTTTGCAAATTTTGTACAATTTTTATGAATTAGAGAGAGTTTTTTCGCTCACAATCTAACCATTTGTCTAAAAAATCTTAATAATATGTAAATTTAAGTCGAAACGCTACTCCTGCTATTTTCTGCCCGTTGAGCCAAAGCCTTGCGCACCTCTTGAGGTATCGCTAAGCTC
>JAZOOH010000042.1:0-51439 GCA_045654905.1 Acutalibacteraceae bacterium
AAATTATTACCCGTGTTACAGACACTCTGACAGGTGCAAATTCTGAATGGAACCCCAATCTTTTTGAGCTTTCAAAGCCTTGTGGAGAATACCCTTCAGGAACTATAATCCTTGCGGCTTGTTCCATTGACCCCGAACACAATAAAGAAGCTCACATCCGACTTTATTTCAGTCTTGATGGTGGCTATACCTTTGACCAGGGTGTTGTGGTTGCGAGTGCCGGAGGTCTTGATGAAGGTGTATGGGAGCCTTTTTTAATACAGCTTGATGATGGTAGTCTTGTGTGCTTTTATTCTGATGATTCAGACTCCAAACATTCTCAAACAATCGTTTATAAGCAATCTAAGGATGGTATGAATTGGGAGAATGCAGTAACCGTTGTAGCAAGTGAAATTTACGAAGAAAGACCCGGTATGCCAATTGTAACAAGGCTCTCTGACGGCTCATATTTTATGGCTTATGAGATCTTTAATAAAGCAGATATTGAAGGAGAGCCCATTTTTTGTCGATATTCAAAAGATGGACTTAACTGGGGTGACCCCTCATATCTCGGTGAAGCGGTTGCAACCGCAAATGGTAAAAAAGCCTTGGGCTCTGCACCCTATTGTGCATGGACTCCCATTGGCGGTGAAAATGGTACATTGATTGTAAGTGGTACACATTTAAGAAAGGGAGAAAGCAAAACGGGTTCGGATTATTTTATAAGCTACGATAACGGAAAAAGCTGGAAAACTGTTCCTCATATTATACCCTATACTCCTGGTGACCACGTTGGCTATAGCAACTCTTTCGCATTTTCAAAAGATGGCAAAATAATGTACGCCATCAACAATCCACAAAAGGATGATAATCCCGAAAAATCAAAAATGGTTGTTGCTGTTGCAGAGCTTCAGGAAACAACCCATACTCAACCCGACACCACTGTTGTTATTTTGATAATCTCAATTGTTGTTTTATTCGGTGCAGTTGTTACTGTTGGAATTGTCGTTAAAAGAAAGAAATGTTGAGCATCAAGCATTAATAATTGAAATGTGTGCCGTGGCAACAATTCGGCTTGACTTGACCGTCGTTGTTGTAGGTTTGTAACAGGTTTTGATGGATTATATTCAAGCTTTTGCCTTGTTTTTTGAGAATTGATTTGCTATACTCTTATGAGAGGTGTTTCGTATGGATATAAATGAATTTTATAATTTATTAACCGAGTATGCACTTGATAATGAAAATTACATAAAATGGAGAGAGACGCACGGAAAAGCCTTTGGTGATGTGTTTTTATCAGCATTTGAGGAGTCACCGGAAGCACAGATACACCTTACTGCGGCTTTGATAAGAATATCAAACCGCGATTTTGATGGGGGACTTTCAAAGCTTCTTATGCTTGAACGTTTTTGCTGTAATGATTTTGATTGCTTTGCTCTTTCATATTTCACAGGGCTTTGTTACGAGTTTCTTGAAAATGAGGAAGAAATGAATAAATACTATGATAAAATGCTTGAATATGATTTTGATTTTAAGTTTATTATAGGTTTTCATCCTTATTATCGCACTGCAAAATTTGCACAGAGAAAGTCAGAAAATGCAAAAGCTCTTGAATATTATAATAAAGCGTATGAATTATATTCTGGTGATGAAACAGATATAGTTAAACTCGAAAATTTAGGTCAGTTATGTTATGATTTAGGCACTGTTTATTTGTCTGTTAAGGATTATGCAAAATCACGAGAGTTTCTTGAGAAGTCATATAAATTCAGTCCTGCTGAAAATCCTCAGCGAAGCTATGTACTTGCTATTCTTTGTGCGATAGAAGGCAAAAAGGAAGAATCAAAACAACTGGTGAATAGCTTGCCGGATAACTTGAAGCCTATATGTGAACAGATAATATCCTCAATTTAATTATGATGTAATATATTTTTGTTAAAGGAGATGAATATTATGAAAACTAAAGAAATGGATAAGCTGATAAAACATTTTGACACTTATTTTGAGCAAGATGATTCAACTGTAATTCATCCAATTGTTAATATTGGATTGCATATTGATGTGTTAATGTATGCTCCAAATGAAAAGTACCCTTTCTGGAAATTGGTAACAATGGGTGCGAGTGATTATAAAATGCCACCTAAGCAAAACACAGTTGCTCTTAATAATGAATATATTATGTTCATTGATTCGGAAATAGATTTAACTGATAAAGAGGTTTTAATGTGGTATTATGAAAAATTGCTTACAGTAGCAACTTTTGCATATTACAATAAAACACACATAACTTTTGCACATAGCTTTGAGTGGGAAAATGAAGACCCCGAAGATGAAATGATTGCGGCGTTTATTGAGTTCCCGCAAATTATTGGAACAACTGAAATTTTGAGATGTAAGCTTGGGCTTATGAAAACGGTTGCTTGCTTACAGGTTGTTTTGCTCAATAAAAAAGAATTGGACAAGCTTATGGAAGTAGGGCCTATAGCATTCAGCGATTATTTATATCCCGAAGATGATTCTTCGACAGCACATTTTTTGACAGAAAGACATCGAAGCGAAAAGTTCTAATTTTTTACTTATTCACTATTAACTATCCACTCTTCACTAAAAAGTTTTCGTGAACGGAATTTTAGGTAAGAAGTAAGAGTGAATAGTGAAGAGGTATATTGTAGAATTTTATATATGTAACCTGCTATGACACTTTCAATTTGAAAGTGTCATTTTTTAAAAAAACAACAACGTTTCTTGGCGTTGTCCTCGCAGTTTTCTATTGTTTTTTGTTTAGTTGGTATGCTATAATTATTTTTACAAATAAGAATTTGCGGAGATGTTTGACTCTATGAAAAAAATATTTAAAAAGAAAATAATTCCCGAAATAATTTGTCTTATTTCAGGCGTTACCTTATCAATTGTCGGTCTTTATTATTTTCATATGCAGTATTTGTGCTATGAATATACCGCGCTTCAGTTTATTCTTGCTGTTGTAGTTTGCTTGGGTGGCGCTTTGCTTTCTTTACCGCTCAGCAAAAATGCGGAGAAAAAGAAAAAAATAAAGAATGCACTTATTACCTCATTGGTTTTTGCAATTACGCTTGTTGGTTTTATGCTTTTAATTAACGGAATAATAGGCAACGGCGAGCTCAATCAGATAGCTCTGATTATTCCTGTTTATTTGTCATTCATCATCATAAACGTGCTTATTATTCTTTGCATTTTTAAGATGTTTAATAAAAAGCTGTTAAAGGCAATTCTTTCTGTTATTGTTCTGGCGGGATTTATAGCAGGCAGCTATTCATACATAATGCCTTTTGCAATGGACGAAATGTATAAGGGCTATAAAGCCCCTGCACCCGCTCTTTCAACATATATGAATACGGAAGCTGATGATAAAATGATTAACGGTGATTTTTACGTAAGCACAAAGGGCAATGATGATAACAACGGAACAAAGGAAGCCCCCTTCCTTACAATCGAAAGAGCCGTTGAGGCGGTAAGGCGTACAGATAAATCAGGTAAAAAGGGGATAACCGTTTGTATTGAAGCCGGTGAATACCGCGTAGCATCTCTTGAATTTACAAAAGAGGATTCAGGCACGGCGGAATGCCCGGTTAAGTATTGTGCATATGGCGGCGAGGTTGTATTAAACGGCGGCGTTACACTTTCGAGCGGTGATTTTAAGCCTGCTTCTGAATATCCTGCTATATATGAAAGACTTTCCCCCGAAGCACAAAAGAACGTAGTAATTGTTGATTTGACTAAGGCTCCCTATTCACTTACCGCGGCTGACTGGGGAAAAATATATGCAATCGGCTCTTACCATACTGCAGGAAGCTACGACGGTGATTACACGGGTGAGCTTTATTGCGAGCTTTTTGTAAATGATAAAAGACAGTCTCTTGCAAGATACCCCGACAAGGATTTTATTTACACCGAGGAGGTTGTTTCAACGGGTCTCGGAAAGGAGTCCGACGGAGCAACAACCGAGGTCAAGGATTGGGATAAAATCCGTAACCCCGAGTCTGACGTTTACAGAGTAAATGCAGAGCTTGCAAAAAGAATTGACAGCTGGAAAACGCTTGATGACGTGTGGATGTTCGGTTATTGGAAATATGACTGGGCAGATGCATCTTCACCAATTGGCAGCTTTAATGCACAAACGGGTGAGCTTTCTCCGAAATTTGTAAGCCTTTTCGGAACAAAGGAGGAGGCACCTTACTATTTCTTTAACGTGCTTGAGGAGCTTACGGCAGACGGCGAGTGGTATCTTGACCGAGAAAACGGCTTGCTTTGCATCTGGAAGCCTCAAAATGTGGAAAATGCAAAAATTGACCTTTCGCTTTCACTTAAGCCTATAATAAACGCTGCGGCAGATTACTTAAGCTTTGAAGGCTTAACAATTAAGGGCACACGAAGTGATGCGGTTAATATAACCGGTGACAACAACATAGTTAAAAATTGCCTTATAAAAAACGTTGCAGGCAATGCGCTTGTTATGACAGGCAGCAATAACCTTGCCTATAACAACGAAATTACTCATACAGGTAAGGGTGGAATTATTCTTGACGGCGGTGACGTAAAAACTCTTACCGCAGGCAACAGCAAGGCGGAAAACAATTATATTCACGACTGGTCAGAGATTTATCAGACGTATCAGCCTGCAGTAACGCTGTTGGGTGTAGGTAACGTTTGTGCTCATAACGAAATGGTAAATTCTCCTCACGAGGCAATTACCTATAAGGGCAATAATCACGTTATAGAGTATAACAATATTCACGACGTTTGCCTGCTTTCCGACGATGCGGGAGCTATTTATGCAGGCAGAAGCTGGGTGTGGTACGGCAATATTATAAGATATAACTGTATTTACAACGTCGGCTCGGGTGAGCATAAGCCCGACGGAATTTACCTTGATGATGCTCTTTCGGGTCAGCAGATTTACGGTAATTTGCTCATAAATATTCCGAGAAATTCAATTCATATCGGTGGCGGCAGAGATAACGTTGTTAAAAACAATATTATTGTTAATTCGGGTGAAAATGCTATTTACTTTGATGAAAGAGCAAGAGAAGGCGCTCTTAACAACGGCTGGTTCTCTCACGCGCATATTGGCAGCGGTGATATGTGGGATGCACTTTATGCTTCACCGTGGCAAAGCAAAATCTGGCAGGATGCCTTCCCCGAATACAAAACAATGACGGATGACGTAAGCAAAAGTGAAACTCCGTTTTACGTGGCAAACCCTGCAAGCACGGTAAAGTGCAACCTTATTTTTAATAAATACAGTGAAATAGGAGATATTTACGATTCTGCTTATAAATTCAGCGATATTTCTGAAAACGAGGTTTACTTTATTAGTGAGGCAGAAGAAATATTCCAAGACCTTGAGTCGGGTAATTACAATATTAAGGACATTGAAAAATTAAGAGAAGCAATTCCTGATTTTGAAGAAATTCCTTTTGAAGAGGCAGGGAGAAAATAAAAATTATAAACCGAAGGAAGAGATGAAGCTTGGCAAAAGCAAAAAAGAAAAACAGAAAAAAGATTTTTATTACAGTTGCTTCCGTAATTATTGCAATTGCAATTATAATTACAGCGGCTAACACCTTAATGGTGCAGCACCTCATAAAAAAGGGTAACTCTTACGAGGGACTTGAGTATGAAAATCAGCTTGTACCCGAAAAGGATGAAAACGGATATTGGTATTTCACAACGGATGACGACTTTAAAGTAATGCACGTTACAGATATACATATTGGCGGCGGCTTCCTTACAAAAACAGTAGATGAAAAGGCACTTAATGCCCTTGCTGTTATGATAACAAGGGAAAAGCCGGATATTGTTATAGCAACCGGTGACATAGCTTTTCCGGTACCGTATTCCGCAGGTACCTTTAACAACCAAAGCGGTGCTTTTGCTTTTGCAAATCTTATGGAAAGCCTTGGCGTTTACTGGAGCGTTACCTTTGGTAATCATGATGCGGAAGCATACTCTTATTTTGACCGAGAGGCTATGGCAGAGTTTTATTCAAACGAGGAATTTGAGCATTGCTTATTCCAGGCAGGGCCCCAGGATGTGGACGGCTACGGAAATCACGTAATAGAGGTTAAAAATTCAAAGGGAATTATAACACAGGCGTTGGTTTTAATAGATTCGCAGGCATACGTTGGGGATAATATAATTGAAAGCATTAAGGGCACATACGATAATATTCATCCGAATCAGGTAGAGTGGTACGAGGCGGAAATTAAAAGAATGAACGCTGAAAACTCAGCGGTAATAAAGGCTCTTCAGGGTGATGTAAACGGTGGTCTCTACGAGCAATACGCTCCCGTAAAAAGCCTTGCATTTTTCCACATTCCGTTAGTAGAAATGGATGATGCCTGGAATGAATTTAAAGAAAACGGCTACAAGGATACAAAAAACTTTAAATATACAGAGGGTATTATAGCTGAAACCGGCAGACAGGTTTGCTGCGGCTATGGTGAGGATGACCTTTTTGAAAAAATGCTTGAGCTTGGCTCAACAAAGGCTATGTTTAACGGTCACGACCACGTTAACAGCACAACCTTTGAGTACAAGGGAATTGTTTTCAGCTACGGCTACAGCATTGACTATTTTGCATATTCGGGTATAGATAAGGTAGGCTCTCAAAGGGGCTGTACTATGATTACCTGCAAGCCTGACGCAAGCTTTACTATTGAAAAGCATAATTATTATTCAGACAGATATAATTTAGAGGGCTTCACACGGGAAGAGGTTACAATGCAATACGAGGACGTTACCTATCAGGTAGCCGCAGAATAAAAATCAGCTTGGCAAAGAGAAGGTGAAAGCGTTGAAAGAATTAAAAAGGACATACGTTCCATTTAAGGAATGGAAGGAAAAATCGAAGCAAATTGAATACACCGAGGAAACTCAACTGCTTGCACCCGACGGCACGCTGCTTGTAAGCGGATGGGCAAGAAAAAACGTATTTTCATACAACAGAGATTACGTCAAAAAAGGACTTATCAGCAGAAAAGAATGGGAGTTTTTCACTATTTTTGATGATGAAATGCAAATTCTTATAAGCTTTGCAAACATAAATATAGGCGGATACGTAGCGGCAAAGCTTTTGAATTTAAAAACGGGAGAGGTGCTTTGCGACTCCGTTCAATATTTTGCAGGAGGAAACAAGCACGTGCCTTGCTCAATACCTGACGCGCCCTCCCGCTTTAAGGATAAAATAGGAAAAACAGAATTTGACTTTGACACGCGTGAAAACGAGCGTACACTCAGCTACAAGGGTAAATATAAGGGCGAAGCGGTAGAGGTCTTTGCGCGAATGGAAATTATCGAGGGGCTGCAGGCGCTTACAACAGTTTTTCCGTTTGATGAAGATAAAACAAAATACTTTATGACTACAAAGCAGCTTTGTATGCCGTGCGAGGGTAAATTTAAGTTTGGTGATTACGAGTATGAGTTTACCAAGGACAAGGCCTTTTGCTCCTTAGACTGGGGCAGGGTTAACACGGTGCATAAAATGGTTTGGTATTGGGGCAGCGGCAGCCAATACGTAACAGATGAAAATGGTGAAAAGCACCTTTTCGGCTTTGAAATAACCTGGGCTATCGGAAATGAGAGCAACGCAACGGAAACCTGTATTTTTTATGATGGAAAAATTCATAAAATAGGCGCCGTAGACGTTGAAAAATTCCCGAAGGACAGATTTATGGAGCCGTGGACATTTATTTCGGAGGACGGCAGATTTAATATGACAATGGTGCCTACCTTAGATAATCATTCGGACGTAGATTTTAAGGTTGGCAGAATGAATTGCCACCAGGTGTACGGCGTGTGGAATGGAAGCGTAACGCTGGATGATGGAAAAACGCTTCAAATAAAGGACCTTTTCACGTTTTGTGAATACGTTGAAAATAGATGGTAAATAAAAAAACGACCCTTGAGGCAACCTTCGTAAGGAAGGTGCGTCAAGGGTTTTTGTTTTTTAAGACAATAAATAGGCTTCATTTTCACGGGTTTCAAAGGTGATGATGTCGCCGTCTTTTTTGAAATTGATTTTTTCGTTGTCTGATTCGCGTGTCACAGCAGTAGCCTCGGGGAATTCAACAGAGCATTTCCTGCCCTTAAGACTTTTTATTTTTAAATTTGCAAGCTTTTCATTTTTAAGCTCAGCAGAAACAAGAAAGGCACCGTTTGCACGAAGATTTGTAAAAGCAGCCGAGGAGCTTTTGTCCCAGCAAGGGAAAAGACGAATAACACCCTCGTGGCTTTGCATAAGCATTTCGTTAATAGTTGCGGGAATTGTTGTAAGGTGCTCGATTCCGCCGCCGTGATGTCTGAAAAGACCGTTAGGGAGCGCAAATTCCTTTATGTTTTGGTGTATGCCCTCAATTAAAAATTCCGGTGCAACGCCAATTCTTGCGCCTGCAGGCAGGTAAGAGTTAGAGCCGTTGTCGTCGAGTCTTCTGTCGTTTATAAAATAAGTATTTTTTGCAATTTTTAAAAGTTTTTCACCAGAGGAAAGTCCTATTTGAGAGGCAGGGTAAATGTGCTGAAGACCAACGGTGTTGTCATTTCTCCAACGAATACCGAATTTTGCATATCTGAAGCATTTTTTACCCTTTTTTATAAACGTCGGGAAATCACTTAAGTTCTCACTTATTTCCTGCCAAAGAGGGAGCTTTTCTGTGTTAAGACCGAGCTCCTTTGACATATCGTAAACAGCCTTGAAGAGCATTTTTACAAGACCGAGTGAGAGTGTTGAGTTTATAGTGTTTACCTGACCTATGTGGGTAATATAATTAAATTTTTCTCCGCGGTAAAAAGGAATTTCGTGAGCTGCATCCTTTTTAATTACGTATTTTCCGTTTTGTTTTACAAGGTAATCTTCCCAGAATGTGGCTACGTTAAAAATAAAATCATAATAATTTTTAAGTGCGTAGTCCTTGTCATAGGTTGCATACCAGTGCATTACAGGAATTACACTCGCATAGGCAGCGTGGCTCTTTTGACCTAAGAAAAGTACGCCGTGCTCTTTGCAATCTGCCTGACTGAAAACGTCGAGCGCCTTTGGTCCGAAGCTTACGGGAAGAGCATAGCCTCTGCAGCCGAAAAAGCCTGCGAATTTTCTTGCATTTTCTTTCATTTCGTTAATCGGTACCATATATCCGTCAAATAATTCGGGATGATTAGCAGAAAAAATGCAATAGTAAGGGGCTTCGTAGTTGTAATTCATGTGGTAGTCGCCCGCCCACGGGAAAAAGTCATCTGTTATAAAGATACCAAACAAGCCCGGCGGGAAGCCTTTGTTACCCATACACCCTGCAAGGTGGTAAAGGCTTGAGTTATAATATTTTTCAATTTGTTTATCTTCTATGGTTATTTTTGAAGCGTTAAAGAAATTTTGCCATTTTTCTCGTGTTTTTGCTTTGTCGGCATCATAGTCGGCATTCAAAGCCATTTCTACACTCTTTTTTTCGTGCGCATCTGCATCAAAGCTTGAAGCAACAGCAACACAAAAGCGCTTTGTGCTATCCTTGTCGGAAAGCTCTTTAAATGCAACGCTTACCGCAGTTGAAGGAGAAATGCCTTCGCCCTCAAATTTACGTGTAAGGCAGGTAACGCCGTTTTCGGAAAATTCAGAATTGAGTGAGTCGCAGGTATCAGGAAGCTTAATTGCTACAGCTGGCGTACCGTTTTCAGCGGGCGCCTTTAATTCAAAATAAATAATATTCTGAGGGGCAACAAAAAGCTCTGCTTCAATATTACCGAACTTACATTTTAACAGGCCCTCATCAAAATATTGTTTTACGTTGTAATGCTCTAAATCTATATTTTTTATAACAATGCTGCCAACAGTTTTAATACCGCCGTCCATGTGTGCGCCGTGCTTGAATTTCCAAAAATCGCATTTGGAAACGTGAATAACAAGGTCTGTGTCATTTTGGTCGAAAACAACGCCAAGGTCACCGTTACCCGTCATAGCACCCGCAGGAATTTTGTAAACGATTTTATTTTCGTCGCAATTTATTGGTTTGCTTGTTATTTCGTTAAAATACGTATTCATTTAATCACCAAGAATATTATAAGTCATTTTAGTTTATAGTCAAGAAAATTTAGTAATATTGTAAAAATGATTTAAGTGTGTTAAAATAAAAGAAAGGAGCGATAATATGAAAAGTAAAAAAGCAAAAAAAGTTCTAATTTCAATAGTGTGTGTAATACTTGGCGTGATTGTATTACTTACAGCTGTTGGTCCACAGTTAGTTCTTATTGGTGCGCGTCAACCGGAGGTGGCAGAAAAATATTCATATAGCGAATCTTTCTTCTATGAATATGACGACGTAAGAGAAAATCTTAAACAAAGAGTAACAGAGCTTCGTAAAAGTGGTGTTACAGTTGAAGTAAGTGAATATGCAATTGACGAAAGCGATGAGCTTTATATTGATAATATTTATTTACCTGCAACAAAAGAAAAAGAAAACCTTGTTATTGTTACAACAGGTGTTCACGGCATAGAGGGTTACATTGGTTCTGTTATGCTCGACGTTTTCTTTGAAGAAATATACACAGGAATTGATACAGAAAAAACAGGCGTGCTTGTTGTTGCAAACGTTAATCCTTATGGTATGAAATATCATAGAAGATATAATGAAAACAACGTTGACCTTAACAGAAACTTTATTATAGATTGGGAAAATTTTGACCTTACTTCAAATAAAGATTATCCTGAAGTAAAAGAATTTCTTCAACCAGAGGGTAAAATAGGCAATGCATTATGGCACGAAGTAGGTTTTTATTTAAGCCTTGCTAAAGAAGCACTTACAAAGGGTGCCGACAAAGTTTCAGACGCACTTCTTACCGGTCAATATGAATATGCAAACGGCGTTTATTATGGTGGTACAGGTGATGAGAAATCAACAACATATTTAAAAGGTGTGTTTGATGATTGCCTTGAAGGTGAATATAAAAACTTAGTGCATATTGATATTCACTCTGGTTATGGTCCACGTTATAATATGGTTATTTTTAATTCAGTTTATGAAACAATGACTGAAGCAGAGACTAAAAAAGCGTTTAATTACGATTACGTAATTTCTCACGATTCAGAGTCATTTTATGCGACAACTGGCGACACAACAGACTTTTTCTATCGCCTTGCTGAAAGCAAAAACACAGAGAAAGAAATATTCTCAACTTGTTTTGAGTTTGGTACAATTGGTGACAGTTTTATAGATAGTATTTTATCATTAAAGTATACTGTAGATGAAAACAGACAACATTGGTACCCAACAGAAAACAAAACAACAAAAGAAGTTGTAAATGAGAACTATTGGGAATTATTCTACCCAACAGAAACTGAGTGGCGCGAAAAAGCAGTAGCAGATTTTAAAGCAGCGGCAGAAGGTGTATTAGACGCAAAATTAAAGTAATATATACGAAGAGCATATGAAAAAGAGCTGTAAAAAACGTTAAGTTTTTTACAGCTCTTTTATTGACACGAAAAGTATCATAAAATCTACTCTTTAAAACTTTACTTTGATTTTTGTTTTTGATAGTGTTGAGTTGTAATAATTTTTTTAGGAGTTGAGTTTATGAAAAAGAGCGGAAAAAATACATTGTTTTCAGGAGTAATATTTATTAGTCTTTTTATAGTGTGGACATTTTTAATTACGACAGTAGACGTAAAACCAGTAGGTGTAAATGGAACAGACGTAGGCTTTGCAACAATAAACACGTGGTTTCACAATTTAACAGGAGTAAATATGACACTTTACACTATAACCGACTGGTTGGGGTTAGTGCCAGTATTTATATGTATGATTTTTGGTGTAGTTGGTTTAATTCAACTTATAAAAAGAAAAAGTTTATTAAAAGTTGATTTTGATATAGTAGTTTTAGGGCTATATTATGTTTTAGTGGTATTCACTTATCTTTTATTTGAAATGATTCCCATAAATTACAGACCAATTTTAATAAATGGTTTTATGGAAGCTTCTTACCCATCTTCTACAACGTTACTTGTGTTGTCGGTTATGCCAACACTTGTTTTTCAAGTTCAAAGAAGATTGAAAAATGGAAAAATCAAGATTATTATAAATATTGTCACAGCAGTATTTTCATTGTTTATGGTGATTGGCAGACTTGTTTCAGGTGTTCATTGGGTTACAGATATTATAGGTTCTTGCCTTTTAAGTGCAGGGTTATTTTTTATTTATAAATCAATTGTTTTATTAAGGAGTAAAGCAAATGGAATTTAATGAAAAGCTTCAGGAATTAAGAAAAAGTAAAGGTCTCACACAAGAAGAATTAGCAGAAAAATTATACGTTTCAAGAACTGCAGTTTCAAAGTGGGAGTCTGGTAGAGGTTACCCCAATATAGATTCATTAAAAGAAATATCGGCGTTTTTTTCTATTAGCATAGATGAATTGTTATCTACCCAAAAGTTGCTTTTTATAGCAGAAAAAGAAAATAAAAGAAATATAAAAAATATTTGTGGAACTTTATTTTCCATTGTTGATTTGCTTTCAGTTTTATTAATAATTTTACCATTGTACCCTAACACAATTAATGGATTTATTTACTCAGTAAGTTTATTAAATTACGTTGAAACTTCAGAATTTAATAAAGTAGTTTATTGGTGTGGATTTTTAACTCTTTTAGTACTGGGTATTTTAAAAATAGTACTTTTAAAAACAAATCTAGAAAAACTTAATAAAAGCGTTACAGTTGTTTCTGTAGTTTTAAATGTTTTAATTGTATTCTTTTTGGCTTTAACTAGGGAAGTTTATGCTTTAATATTAGTGTTTGTATTTTTAGTTGTTAAAGCATTGTTGATATTAAAGCACAATTGAAAAAGATTTAGCTTTATGTTAAAATGTAGAAAGAACTTTTCAGGGGTGCTTTTATGTTTTCTAAAATTTATAATACAGAAATAAAAACAGATTATAATCATGCGGATGATTTTAACCGTTACCCTAATGATATTATGGCTGAGTATAAGCAGTCTGTTGAAGAGGGACTTGATATAGAAATGCATAAGGAGCTTTTTGAGTCTGTTTCCAAAATGGAAAACGGTGAAAAGAAGGTTCAAATGAGCGACCTGATTTTTGAAACGGTAATGGGCGCAGAGTTTAAAAAGGATTATAAATATAACGAGCCTAACGAGCTCTCAAAAATAAAGGAGCTTCGCAAGGAGCACAAGTTTTTACAACAAATGCCAAATGAGGCTACGCTTAAGGCAAAGCTTGTTGGCGCGTGGACGGGCAGAGCGTGTGGCTGCTTGCTTGGTAAGCCTTTAGAGGGAATAAGAAGCGACGAGCTTATTCCGCTTCTCAAGGAAACGGGTAACTATCCGCTTCACAGGTATTTGCTTAAAACAGATATTAAGGACGATATGCACTCACGCTACAAATTTTACCTTAAAAACAAGGCTTATGCAGATACGGTAGACGGTATGCCCGTGGATGACGACACAAACTACGTTGTGCTTGGTCAAAAAATTATAGAGGAATACGGACGTGATTTTGACACGACAAGCGTAGGCAAAGCGTGGCTTAAATATCAGTCGGTTTATTCTTATTTTACTGCAGAAAGAGTAGCCTTTATCAATTTAATAAATTGTTTAGAGCCGCCTGCAACGGCAATTTATAAAAACGTTTGCCGTGAATGGATAGGGGCACAAATAAGAGGCGATTACTTTGGCTACATAAACCCCGGCGCACCTGAGGCTGCTGCCGAAATGGCTTTTAAGGATGCACGCCTTTCACACGTTAAAAACGGTATTTATGGCGAAATGCTTGTTTCTGCTATGCTTTCCTGCGCAGCGGTAACAGAAAATATAGAGGATATTATTTTCGGAGGTCTCGCACAAATTCCTGCAACCTCAAGGCTTTACGAGGCTGTTATAAAAATTTATGACCTTTATAAATCGGGCGCGTCGTCAGACGAGGTGTTTGAATACATCCACTCTCAATATGACGAGCATACCGACCACGGCAGGTGCCACACAATTTCGAACGCTATGATTGTTATTGCAGCTTTGCTTTACGGTGAGGGAGATTTTGGCAGGTCAATTTGTATTGCCGTAGGAATGGCGTTTGATACAGACTGCAACGGTGCAACCGTCGGCTCAATTTTGGGTATGCGCGGCGGAATTGATTGTATAAACGAGTACTGGAAAAAGCCTGTAAACAACAAAATTCACACGTCAATTTTCGGTGTGGGTACTGTGGATATTGAAAAAGCGGCAGAAAAAACCTTAGAACAAATAAAACAATAAACAAGAGAGGACAAGGCCTTGAAAAAAATAAGATTTGGTATAGTTGGTACGGGTACAATTGCACACCGTTTTGCCGAGGCAATAAAAAACGTAAGTAATGCAGAGCTTGCTGCCGTTGCCTCAAGAACAAGTGAAAACGCAGAAAAATTCGGAGATGAATTCGGCATTCCGTTCCGCTTTGACAGCTACGAAAAAATGGCACAGTCCGACAAAATAGATGCGGCATATATTGCGGTGCCTCATTCCGGACACATTGAATGCTCGTGTCTTATGATGAACAACAAAAAGCACGTGCTTTGCGAAAAGCCAATGGCAGTAAATTTAAAGGAGGCACAGCAGATGTTTAGCTGTGCTGAGGAAAACAACGTGCTGCTTATGGAGGCTATGTGGGCAAGGCTTGTGCCGGGCACAATAAAGCTTCTTGAATTAGTTGGTAGCGGCGTTCTTGGAGAAATTCGCGGTGTAGAGGGTAAGTTTTGCTACACTATGGATGAGGATGAAATGGGGCACCACGTTTTCAAAAACGAAAACGGAGGCGGCTCACTCTTAGACGTAGGTGTTTATGGACTTAATTTTGCAAGCTGGTACCTCGGTAAAGAGGTTGCAGAAATGAATGCTTTTGCAGATTTTTACAATGACGTAGACAGCCACACCTGTGCTCTTATTAAGTATAAAAACGGTGCAATTGCAGACCTTTCAAGCGCTGTTTTGTTAAGAAAGCCAAACGAGGGCTACGTTTACGGCAGCAAGGGGTATGCGCACCTTCAAAGGTTTTATGCACCTCAAAAAATCGAGCTTTATTTTAATAACGGTGAAAGGCAGACTATTTCTGTTCCGTATAAGGGCAACGGCTTTGAGGAGCAAATAACACATTTTAGTGAGTGTGTACAAAAAGGCTTAAAGGAAAGCCCCGTTGTAACACGCGATCAGACGCTTTACATAACCGAGCAAATGGATAAGTTAAGAAATATAATCGGGTTAAAATACCCACAGGATAAATAAAATGAAAACGCATAAAAAAATTATTATAGCAATAACAGGCATTGCAATTTTGTTTGCAGGAATATTTTTTAAGCAAGAGCTTTTTTTAATGGTACCTCTTTTTGTTTCGCTTTTTGTTATGTCGTTTCAGTCAGAGGCAAACAGAATAGGCTCACTCATAGGTGCAATAAATGCGGTTATTTACACCGCGGCATATTTATATATGGGTGTTTACGTTTCAGCGGCATCTGCAATTTTTTTAAGTGTACCACTGCAGCTTGCCACGTTTTTTAACTGGAAAAAGAACGCATACAAAAAAACCGTTATTTTTAAAAAAATGTCGGTAAAAGCAAGAGTGGTAGCTTTAGCAGCGCTTTTTGCCCTGTGGGGCGTTTCGGCGGGCGTGCTTGCCTATTTTAAATATGAATACGCCATTTTTGACACAATAACGTTTTTACTGAGCCTTGCGGTTTCCATTCTTACAATGCTCGCGTTCATTGAATATACGTATCTTTGGATAGTGCAGGCGGTTACAGGCTTAATAGTAAATGTTCAAATGGTTGTAAACGACCCTAAGGAAACAACCTATTTAATATACGGCGTGTATGCGCTTTACTGTGTGATAATGGCATTTATAAACGTACAAAAATTTTATAAAGAACAACAAACAGAAAAACAGATGGTTGAGAGTTAATCAACCATCTGTTTTAATTTTCCATTTAATTTGCATTATAACACACGGGTCGGCTTCGTTCTTTTCTTTTGCATAAAATACTGTAAGCAGCGTGCCGTCATAAAGCTCAATGGTTGAAGGGTAGCCTATGTCGTCACTTACCGTGTTTTCATAAAGACGAATATCCTTTTCCCATGTTTTTCCGTTGTCGTTACTTAGCATTGCCATAATTCCAAATGGCATTTTTCTTCTGCCGTAGGTGCAAAGCAGCTCGCCCGATTTTAGCTTTAAAATATGAGGTGGTGCGCCGCCGGTTTTATCAAGAAGCATTTGCGGCTCCGACCACGTTTTACCCTTATCGTAGGAAACGCTTTGAAAAATTGTAAAAATACTGTCCGTTTCTGCTTCATCCTCGCCGCGAATAAGGCAAAGCAGGCTGCCGTCGGAAAGCTCTGTAAGATGTGGCTCGCAAAGAACAATATTTTTGTTTTCTAGCGTTATTTTACCAACAAATTCACTGCCGCCGCCAAAAGGGTCAATTTTATAAAGCTCAATGCCGGAATTGTAATCATTAAAATTATTGCCCGCCCAAAGAATTGTGCCGTCCTTTAGCTCAACGGGCCCGTGGGGAGAGGTAACGGGGGATTTGAAAATCTCACCGAAGGTAGCGCCTCCGTCAAGACTTACACGAAAAAGGGAGCCTAAAAATTTTTCTTCTGCTTCCCTTGTAATTGTAGCAACATAGCTTTGAATATACTCGTTGTCCTTGTTATGCTCTCTTTGCATTTCGGCGGAATTGTTAAAGGAGGTAACAATTACACCGTTTTCAGAAAAGGTGCAAATGCCCGCATCACGGTCATCAAGCGGTGTATCAATTACGGGTGAGGGCAGGCTGTAGGTGTTGCCGTTATCTGTACTAAAGGCAACAACAGCCTTTCCAAAAGGACAAATATGATCTACTCTGAAGCCCGAAGCACCTACCATAATTTTGTTGTTTTTTAAAAGCGCAACGGTAGGCCAGGCAAAATAATTGTGCCTGCCGTCAGGGTTAGACATTATTATTTTCGGCAAATCTAAAAGTTCAATTTTCATATTTCTATCACCATAAATATTATATATTAAAACCGTGAATTTTCAAGTGCTATAATTGACACGGAAGATGGTTTTATAGTAAAATAACAGTATAGTTTTGGAAAACAAGGAGCAGAAATTTATGGCAAAGAAATTACAGGTAGCAAATATTGGTATGAAATTCGGTATGAGTCACGTTGAGGGTGCAATGGACTGTGATGATGCAGAAATTGCAATAATCTGTGACTGTAATGAAGAAAATCTTCGTTTTGCGGGTGAAAGATATAATATTCCCGAAGAAAAATGGGTAACCGACTATATGGATATTGTTAATAATAAGGATATTGACGTTGTAACGGTTGCTATTCCCGACCAGCAACACAAAAAGGTTTCCTGCGATTTACTCCGTGCAGGCAAGCATGTGCTTTGCGAAAAGCCGCTTGCTTTAACCCGTGAGGATATAGAGGAAATTGTGCAGGTAGCAGAAGAAGCAAATGCAAAATTTATGGTAGGTCAGATTTGCCGCTTTACCCCTGCGTTTGAAAAAGCAAAGGAAATAATTGAAGCAGGTACTTTAGGCGAGCTTTATTTTATTGAATCGGAATACGCTCACGATTATATGTTAATTCAGGAGCCGTGGAGATGTGACCCACTTCGTCATGGTGTTATAGGCGGCGGTTGTCACGCAATTGACTTAATAAGATGGCTTGCAGGTGACCCACAGGAGGTTTTTGCTTACGGCACACACAGACTTTTGCCGCACGTTACTTATGATGATGCAACAGTTGCAATTATGAAGTTCAACGAAAATCTTATGGGTAAAGTATTTGTTTCAACAGGTTGTAAGCGTGACTACACAATGAGAACAGTAATTTACGGTACAAAGGGCACTCTTATTTGTGATAACACCTCACCAACAATGACACTCTTTACCGTTGATGAAAATGAAGTTACTAAAGAAGCAGAAACAATAGAAATTCAGGTTAATAACCATAACGCAGTTAAAGAATTCCAGGTTTTTGCAGATGCAATTCTCAACAATAAAGAAATTCTTACAGATGCAACAGAGGGTGCAAAGACTGTTGCGGTGTGCCTTGCAATTGTTGAATCAGCAAAAACAGGTGAAAAGGTGAAACCCAATTACGAGTTTTAAGCAATTACAAAAAACCGTATAAACAACAAAAATCCGATAGTTGATTTTTTTCAACTATCGGATTTATTTTTAATCTTTTATAAATTCTAAATAATTCTTCATCTGCTCATCTGTTACTCTGTAATCAGTTTTTGAGCAACACGGAACTGTTGGTGTTCTGCCATCTGAATAATAGAACGGTGAGTCTCTGTCTTCTTCTAATTCTTTTCGTGTTTCTTCTAAATGGTAATCAGGAATATCGTAAGGAATACCACCATTTAAAACGGAACGATGACCTAAAATTGCAACCGAGGACATATTTATAGCAGAATAAATATCGTAAGGGAATTCGGGCTCTCTGTTTTCCTTTAAGCACTCAAGAAACATTCGTGCAACTATGTAGTCGCCGCCACCGTGACCGCTTTGCTTTATAAATTCCTCGTCCTTGTCGTTCCACTCAGGCTCATAAAGGTTAGTTTCCTCTTTACCAGCAGGAATTGACCAGCTATTATATCTTAACATAACCCTTTCGCCCATACCGCGAAGATTTTCAATTTGTCCCTCTGTACCACAAATTCTGTAAGAATTACTGTGAGCACCAAATCCACCGCAACCCGTAAATTTGAAAATAGAACCATCATCGTTAACGGTAGTGATAATTGCGGCTCTGTCTGCAACCTGACGTGCAGTCGCATTATCTGTAAATGGTTCAAAAACAGCATTTGCCGAAACTCTTTTTGGTGTAGCACCGGTTGCCCACATTATAGGAGCGAGTGAGTGTGTTACGTAGTAGGTTCGTGGCAAGTAGTGGCGCCAATGCTCAGGAAAATAGCAGTAGCCTTTTGTGAATTCTTTGTCAGCTATTGCCGGTGGGTGGTTATATTCTCCCTCTGCATAAAGAATTTTACCGAGAGTGCCCCCGTCACAAACGCGCTTCATTTCTCTGTTAAAAATCATTTGTGGGTAGTTTTCCGCAAGCATAAAAATTGAGTTTGATTTTTCATAAGCACGAATTAACTCGACACCCTCTGCTAATGTGGAATTGCTTATACATTCGCAAAAGACGTGAATATTTTTTTCAAAACATTTTATAGCAAATGGTGTGTGTTCGTGAAAATAGTTTGCAATTACAACTGCATCTAAAGCCTGCTCTAAAAATTCGTCAAAGTCTTTAAAAACGGGTAATTCTTTATTGGATTCTGTAAATCCGAATTCTTTAAAGCCCCATTTTACTCTTTCTTCGTTATTTTCGCAAAGTGCAACAACCTCGCAATCGTCTAAAAGCATAAAATTTTCTGCTATAGAAAGTCCGCGACCTGCACCTAAAATACCAATTCTGAATTTTTTCATAAAATCACTCCGATAAGTTAAGTTTAGCAAAATGTGTTTTCGTAATCAATAGGGTTTTCATATTTTGTTGAACAAATCACCATAATTTGGTATAATGAACGTGAACGTGCTAATAATAAACCGAAATACACTTTTTCGGGGGCTGCTATTATGAAAATAGTTATTATTGGCGCGGGTCACGGTGGGCTGCAGGCGGCAAAGGTGCTTGCCCAAAATGGCTTTGACGTAACGGTTTATGAAAAATCGTCAAAGGATAGCGTTAGCTACGATTGGCGCGACGACGTTGAGCCAACGGTGTTTTCCGAGTTGAAAATTACACCGCCCGAAAGCAGCAGAAAAACAAGCAGAGCTTCGTTTGTGGCACCGTTTTCCGAAAAACCGTTTTATATGCAAAACGAGGAAAATGCAGTTGAATGGAGTGTTGACAGAAACAAGCTTGTTTTGTTGCTTGTAAGGCTGGCAGAGGCTGCAGGCGCAAAAATTAAATTTAACACACCGGCGCAAAAATTACTTGTTTCAAATAACGAGGTAAAGGGTATTGTTGCAGGAAACGAAAGTATTTTTGCAGACCTTATTATAGATTCAAGCGGAATAGATTCTGATTTTAGAAAAGAAGCGGCAAAAATATTTAATATAACCGCAAAAATTGATGATAACGACGTTTTCACCGTTTACAGAGCCTTTGTAAAAAAAGCGGTCGGAGAAAAGCCGCCGAAAAATCATAAAAAGAAGGTCTATTTAAAATATTTGGGAATGCCGGGCATCTCGTGGTGCATTTGCGAGCCCGACGGACTTGTAAACGTGCTTATTGGCAGAGTCGGAAAAATGACCGAAAATGAGTTTAATTATGCCCTTAGGGAGCTGAAAAAATCTAATCCCGTTATAGGGGAAGAAATTGTAATGGGCGGTAAATTCGGACGGATTCCCGTAAGGCGCCCCTTAACAAAAATGGTTGGCAGGGGTTACGTAGCTGTTGGCGATTCTGCATTTATGACAATTCCTCTTACAGGCAGCGGCATATCAAATTCATTAAGAGCAGGGCAAATTCTCGCAGAGGAAATTATAAAAAACAAATCTGTTTCTATAGAAGCCTTGTGGAAATATCAGGTAAGGTATTATAACGAAATTGGTGCCGAGCACTATTTTGCAGATTACCTTAAAAGAAAATTGCTTGCTTCTGACAATGAAGATATAAAATATATGTTTGAAAGCGGTATTATTACCGAGAAAAATTTGTGCGATTTTTCAAGCGGGGAGGGCGTAAGGCTTACACCTGAGGAGCTTGTATTCAAGCTTCGCAAGGGCATGAAAAAAACGGGCTTTATTGCAACGCTCATTTATGCCCTGCTTAAGGGAACTAAGGCAAAAAACACGGCAAAAAAAATACCCGTAAATTATGATGAGGAAAAAATTAAAATATGGCAAATGAAGCTTGAACGGCTTTTTAACTAACAAAAAAGAGGTGCGGTTATGGAAAATTATGATTCCTTAAGAATTTTGTTTATCCGTCACGCGGAGACTAATTATGACAATTGGGAGGGCAGAGACCCGAGTGATGGCGAGCTTACGCCATTTGGAGAAGAGCAATGTATGCTTTTGGGCGAAAAATTAAAGAATGAAAAGATAGATGCATTTATTTCAAGCTCTCTGCTTCGTGCCTTCAAAACCTGTGTAGGGGTTTGCAAGGCACAGGGTAACGAGCCCGTAATAGAAATTTGCCCCGAAATTATTGAGTGCGGCTGCACACCCGGCTATTACGGCTGCAGCGAGGAGTATCTTAAAAAATATTATAAAAACACAAAAATGATGAAAAATCTTTTTGGTGCAGAAAAATATGAGTTCGGTTGCGAGAAAATTGAGGATAATAATTTAAGAGCACAAAAAATAATTGATTACATAAAAGATAATTATACTGCAGGACAAACCGTTGCGGTGTTCAGCCACCACGGAATGTTAGAGTATTTAATTCCGACTGCATTAGGAATAAAAACACGCGACTTTTTCTTTGCGCTTGACAATATCTCCGTTACAGAGGTTGATATTTGCGAGGACGGGAAAGCGGTGCTCAGAAGCGTGAACGCTTAATTTAATTCGGAATGCGTAATTCGTAATTCGTAATTAAAGGGTCTGCGACGCAAATGCATTAGAGCGTGACGATTTAACAAATATGAGCAGAGAAATTTTAAAAGCATATAAAGAAAACAAAACAGGTTTAAAGAAAAGTAATTATATTGCAAAATCGTGTGATGAATCTAATTACGCGATTTTTGGGGTTTAGGTTATAGATGTTAGGTTTTAGATATTAGATATAAAAAAATAAGGGGTGATTGTGTGAAATGGTATTATAAAATTCTTATCGCAGGAATGACAATTTTATTTTCTCCTCTAATAATTTTGGGAGTTGTTATTTATGGGATTTCCTATTTGTTTTGTTTGCCGAAAAGTATAAAAGAATATAAAAAATCTCAATATTTTAAAGATTTTCAGGAGAAATTTAAAGCACGAAAACTTGATTCTCCTGAATACAGGTTTTACAATAGTATCAAAGAGAGAAATATACAGGTCGATTACATAAAGCAAGAAGATATAGAATATTTTATGTATGAAAACACACTCTTTTTGTTTCCTGATTTTGATCAGATTTTCTTTGACATAGAAGAAATAAAATGGGTAGCAGATTATGATGGCGATTATTACCCATTAGAACAAGTGTATCAAAAAGCATTAAATAAAATACAATCCCCAGAGTACAATTACAAGACAAAAATTTTAGTTGAAAGAGAAATGTGTAATGAAACTAATCTTAATAAAGTTGAAATTCCTGATTATATTTTCATTACTTTGAGTTACGAAACAGTATTTGAAAATGAAGATTCACCATTAAAATTAATTGTTCCTGAAACAACAGAACAGTTATTTGATATGATGAAAAAAACGCCGGATATTAAAGGCGAATATCATTTATCACATAATACAATTATCTGGAATATAAACGAAAAAGAGCAAATTGAGATTAGTGTTGACCCCAGAGATTGTTGTATTGCCCTTAAGAAAAAACTTGTTAGCAAATTGTATAACGAAAAAACACATTACCATCCGACAATATTTAATGTTTATCAGGAAGTTTGTAAAATTAACAAACAAGGTGGATATTATGAGGGTTAATTGTTAGGTTTTGGATGTTAGAGTAAAGAATCCTGATATCTGATTTCTGGTCCCTGATCCCTGAACAGAACAAAACAGTTGCAATCTTTATATAAAAATACTATAATTAACCATATATTCCCAACTGAAAGGAAAAAATTATGAAAAAAGTAATTTCCGCAATTTTAGCTATTGCTTTGATTTTTGCTATGTGTGTGCCTGCATTTGCGGCAGAAAGCAAAAGCAATTATAACGGCTTGCCTGTAATTATTGTAAGAGGTATAGATTTTGCAGGTCTTACGTACTCGGACGGTACAAAGGCGTTGCAGGTAGATGCAGGCAAAATAATCTCTACGCTTATGAGCTCTATGTTTATGAGCAAGGGCAATTTAACAGACAGTATTCTTGATATTGCTAACGAGATTTTGTCACCGCTTGCTTGTGATGCAAACGGCAACTCAATACAAGACGTTTCTATGGTGCAGTACCACGGCTCCATGGCAAATCACCCGGATTTTGTTGCAGGTCTTCAAAATGGCGGTGAAGAGGGTATTGTAAAAACGGCTGTTGAAAAATACGGTGCAGAAAATACTTATTATTTTACCTACGACTGGCGCAAGCAGCCAAAGGATATTGCAACAGAGCTAAATGAATTTGTAGAGGATGCAAAAAGAACAACCGGCAAATCACAGGTTAACATTATTTGCGCTTCAATGGGCGGTATGGTTACAACTGCTTATTTTTATTATTTTGGCACCGAAAACGTAAACTCGGCGGTTTTCCTTTCGGGCGCACAAAACGGCACCTATGTTTGCGGTGAAGCCTTAAACGGCAGAATTGTCTTTGAAAAAAAGGTGCTTGTAGATTTTATAAATGATGCAACAAACGGCAATTTCTTCTTAAAAATACTTTTAGGCGTTTTAGATTCAGTTGGCGTTCTTAAAATGACGGTGGATTTTGCAAACGACCTTGTAGCAGATACGTTTGACGAAGCAAACGACAAGGTGCTTCGCGACTGCTTCGGCACGCTTTGCGGCTTTTGGGCGCTTTGTCCCGACGAGGATTTTGAAAGCGGTGTAGAAACCATTTTCGGCGGTCACGAGTCAGAGTACCCCGTGCTTTTAGAAAAAATAGAGGAAACTAAAAAATTCGTTTTCAGCACAGAGGAAACGCTTACAAATGCGAAGAACAGCGGTGTTAAAATTTCATTTGTTTCAAATTACAACGGCACACTTGCACCCGTTCACCCAAAGGCTCACTACAACGGTGACGGTGTTTTAGAGTCGGAGCTTACCTCTAACTTTGCGGTGATAGCTCCGCTTAAGCAAAAGCTTTCAGGTGAGCAAATGTCAGCGGCAAACCCAAAATATCTTTCACCTGACGAGGTAATTGATGCAACAACAGCGCTTTTCCCTGACAACACCTGGTTTGTAAAAAATGCTCCACACGTTGCGGCAGATTACAACACAGAATTCAGCGCATTTACCTTCACTCTTTTAGAAAGCGAAGTTCAACCGCATATTGATATGTTCAGCGAGTACCCGCAGTTTATGTCGGCAGACAGCGAGCTGAATTTAAGTCCGCTGGAGTAAAAATGAATTGAGAATTTCGGAAGTCCTTCGGACTTGAAATTTAAAAATTTATATAATAAAAATCATCCTATCATTTAAAGTTTGCGAAAAACTTAAAATGATAGGATTTACTTATTTCTATTCACTTAAATTACAATTCAAACGCGAAGCGTTTCCACAATCTTAATTTCACAAAGCGCGGAGCTTGTTGACTATATTAGACAGTTATGCTATAATCGATTCTACAAAGGGGTGTGGAGAATGACACAAGCAGAATTATTAAATTACATATTAGAAAAAGAGAAGCTAAAAAAGGAAGATTTAGCAAAGCTTTTAGGGATAAGCAAGAAAAATACAGAAAAAGCTTTTAGCGGAGAAACGCCACTAACCAAAAGACAAATTAAAAATATTTCTGAATTTATTGGTATTCCGGAAGAAGTAATAAAAAGCGGTGAAATAATTTTGCCCGATTTGCAAAACACGGGTGTAGTGTTTATTGATGAAGAGTTTGTAAAAAATCAAAACACAGAAAGATTTAAGAACTACATAAAAAACAGATTCAAAATACAATTTATAAGCTTGTTTTTGTTAAAATTATCTGTTTATTTTATTTTAATATTTTTTTCAATTTTTACAGGCTTCGCGTTCTATTCGGCGTTTATTGAGAATATTGATAAAAGCACCACGTTTTCAGCGTTTTTCACGTTAATTCCATATCTGTTGGGTTTTGCATCAATTGTACCAATGTTTAAAGTAATTAAAAAGGTAAATTTTAATGAAGTTAAACGAGTAAAAATATATTATTATTTTATAATTGTTGCTAATTTAATATCTTTAATAAGTTTTGTTGCTTTAAACGCAAACATCTGGGCATTTTTTGGTATAGGTTTGTTTTTCACCTTGATTCCGTTACTGTTTTTAATTTTAGAAAAAAACAAGAAAATAGACGAAAAGCAAATTAAAATATTATCTACTGTTTTAATGTTTGCGGCATTTATTGTAGGTTATGAGCTTGTCTCGGATTACCCAATAGAAAAGCGTGAATTCTATTTTGTGCTTGTTTTCATAGTTTTAAATATAATATTGCTTGCCGCTCACATCTGTTACTGGGTAATAAAGGATTTTGTTAAAATGTCAAATAACTTCCATATGCTCAATAACAAAAAATGCTTTAAAAAGAGAAAAATAATGCGTTCTCTTGTTTCAGTGTTGCTTGTAACAACACTTGTTGCAGGTGGAGTTCATTTTGGCAGCTTGTATATCTTAAAAATAGCTTCAACCTATGCAAAGGATGCGTTAGGTGAAAACTTTGAACCTCAGCGACAAGAAGAATATAACAAAACTGATATTGTTTTTACAAACGAAGATGAAACCATAACACTCGAGACGAATGGATTTACGTATAAAATTCCGGCAGAACTTATAGACAAAACAAATAAAAAAGATAAAAGCGAAGATTATGATGGCTTTTCTCACAAAAATGAAGCCGAAACTATAACGGTAGTATCTGTTTGTACGCCTATTAAGGAGTCGTTTTCGCCATTGTTTTCCGAGTTTGATGTAACTACCCTGGGATTTAATGAAGAGGATAGTATGTTTGGTGAATCCCAAGCCATATTTTTTTCAAAATACATGGAAATAGTGAAGAATGTACTTGTAGAAAAATATGGTTTTTATCCGACAAATGACTATGAAATCAGAAAATTATGCGGTATGATTGATTTAGAGGATATAAATTATTGGAACAAGCAAGAAGCGTATAGCAGTGTTTTTTTGATGACCTTTTTTTCGGTGATAATTCCGCAGGGGAATGAGGAAACATATTTTTATGAAACAGAAAAGCTTCAGGGTATTATTGATGTAAGAAAGATTACAAATAGCGAAACAGGAGAAATAAGTTATAGCTATATATATAATTTTAAAAAAAGTGATTCCGAGTGGCTTGAGTTTATGGTAGTAGTTCGATTACCCGAAGAGGTTGCTTCAACCGACCTTGCTTATAAAATTATAAATTCTGTAGAAATAAAATAATCTAAATAGAAACGACTATGTTAATACGTCCTATCATTTTTAGTTTTTCGCAAACTTTAAATGATAGGATGTTTTTTTATATGAAAATTTTTATATTGCCGACCGCAGGTCCCACAAATCTTAATTCTCAATTCTCAATTTTGTAAAGCAAGTACACCCTCTTGACAAACCAACACTAAAAAGCTATATTATATAGCGTTAAAATCAAAGAAAGAAGAAGCAAAATGACGTATTACATAGGACAGGCGCTCGGAATTTTAGCAATTGCTATGACAATTCTTATGTTCCAGCTAAAAAACAAAACACACATGCTTTTTGTAAATATAATATCAAACGCCGCAGTTGCAATAAACGTTTTATTTATAAAAAACGAATTTAATTCAGGTGTAATTATTTGTTTAATAGCTATTGTGCAAATAATAGTTTCTCATATTCACGACAAAAAGGGTACAGAGGTCTCTCTCGTTGAAAAAATAATCTTTTTTGTTCTTTATATTGTCGGCGGCTTAGTGGGCTTAACAGGTCCAAAAGAGATTTTACCAATTATTGCTGCAATTTTTTATATGCTTGCAATGTTCCAGAAAAATCCACAGAGAATACGCTATATTTTACTTGGCAATATGTCAGCGTGGGTAATTTATTTTATTTCACCGTTCTCGACCTCTATTTTTGCACAAATAGCAGGAATTATTTCATCAGTCATAGGCATTTTAAGATACAGAAAAACAAAAACAGAATAAAATAAAACCCGAGAAAGAAACGTAAACTTCTTTTTCGGGTTCTATTTTTTAATTTATTATACTACCTATAAGATTTACAAATTTTGCAGAAAATTTTTGTAAAAATGTATCTGCACTGTTTTCATCTGCTATAAATTTTATATCATCAGAAGTTTCAGCCGGTGCAAAGCGTATATGGTCAAGAGAAAGCTCTGAAATTCCGTTTCCTGAAAAACAGAATTCTATATTTTTTATTTCGCTTAATTTTTCGTTATTATAAACAACGCCACATTCATTCCCGCGTAAATTGAGCTTTGTTAAATCAAGAGTTATTTTGTGCCACTCTTTATCGGCAGGAATTGTAAAATCATTATCTTTGCTGCCAAGAATCTGAGGAGTGTAACTTATAAAAGAGTTTTTAATAAAGTTAACACCTTCAAAAGTAATTTCTTCATCACTATTATTTTTTACATAAAAACAAATAATTCCGTAGTTACTGTAATTGGTTTCTACATCGTTAAAGCTTACTTCTTTTTTCTTATCCTCATAGGTCAAAAGTGGTTTTACTGAAAACTCTTCGTTTTGTGATTCAATAGCCAGACCGTTTTCACCTGAAAATGCACTTTCTTTAGAAAAAGAAATTTCAGCATTTTCACTTGCCCAGGAATCATAAAATCCTGAAAATAAATCACTGTCATTATGCCACACAGTTTCGCTGTTGCAGTTAGTCCAAACAGCTTCTTTCCAATATTTGGTTGAGTAGCCTTTGTCTGTAACAAACGGAGAAACAGGAAAAAGTTTTTTGCCGTTTTCACTTGAATAAAGATTTGCTGTTTCTGATGTTACACTATAAGCGTACGAAACAGCTTTAGGAGCTTTAACAAGGTCGCTCGATACAGCAACGGTATTTTTATTTACAATTTTTGCCTCTGCTTCAACAAAAACGCCTGTTTCATCGCAAACAGCAAAACCCAAAAGATTATTACCATCACATAAAAGTTCGTCACCGGGATTTTTAAGTGTTACATAAACTGTGTTATCCTTAATTTCAGTCGAGTTAACGTATGAAAGAGTATAAGTTTCCCGTTTTCCGTAAACAAGCCCTAAAGCTGCCACACCCATTCTTTCGCCAATATCTTTTTTAGGTTCAGGATGAATACAACCAACCTCAGCGAAAAATGTAGGAGTTATATCATAGGCAGCGATAACTGCTCTGCTTTTAGGCTCCTTTTCCTGAAATTCTGTAAAGCCTATATTTCTTTCGATTAAATCAGGAGCGCTATCAGCATAAATATATGGTGCTAATTGTGTATAAACAATTGGCATAAGTTCATCTTTGAATCCGAAAAGTTTACTGTAGGTTCTATGAAGAGTATTTAAAGAATCAAAATAAAATTCGGAATCAAGACCGAGCATTATGTCAGATTCGCCCTGATACCATATTAAACCTGAAACGCTGAAATTATTAAGCGGAGCAATTCTCAGGTTGTAGTTAAGTGTTAAATCTCTATAAATATCCTGTGTAGTGCCCCAAGAGGCTTTATCTATATAAAATCCGGTTTCTGTGAGAGTGTTTTTGATTTTCTCATTTCCATCTATTGCTTCTCTTGAAAGCCAGGTTGCAATAGGTGTACCACCTAACGGTGCATTAATAATACCAATAGGTACATTTAATTCGTTGAGCATTTTGTTTGCAAAAAAGTAACCCACAGCAGACATTCCGGCTACATTTTCGCTATCACCTGTTATCCATGAAGCGCCTTTTACATCCTTTTGTGGAGTGTAGGGGAGTGTTTCATAATAACATTTACCATCAATTGCAGTATCATAGGTTGGCATAATCATTGAACGGATATATGGTGACGCTCTAAAAGTACTTATATCCGCCATGGTTCTTATTGTTTTTTCCTGACCTAAAGGGTACTGCATATTACTCTGACCACCTGCAATCCAGAGTTCACCAAAGAGTACGTTTTTAAGCGTTTTAAATTCTTTTCCGTTTGATTTAACTATAATTGAATATTTTTCAAAGCTTCCCTTGGGGGCTAAAAACTCAACAGAGAAGCTGTTGTTTTCAGCCTTTGAAGAAGAGGAAAGAATTTTCTCATTTTTACTGTTATAAATTTCAATTTCAATTTTACTTCCGCTGGTAGCGGTACCGGAAATTTTTGATATTGCATTTTGTCGGAAAAGCATATTATCTGAATACATATCGTAAAGGGTTGCTTTTGTATCGGAAGCAAAAGCCGGTGTACTTACAGACCCAAGCAAAATTGATGCAATAAGAAAAGAAAAAAAGCGTTTTTTCATAATCAGAAGTCCCCCTTGAATAAGTGCGAGGTGTCGTTAATAAATTCAAAAACTATGTCGCCATATTTGTTGGTGCCTTTTTTGTAAATTGTGACCTTTGTCACGCCTGTGTTTTTAAAGTCTAAATCATATAAAGGGCACTCTTTTTTGTAACCCATTAAAGAAAATACCAAATAAGTTATAAACGCCGCGTGGCTTACTACGGCAATTTTTTCACCCTGCTTTTGGTGCATTTTTATGTAGTGAAGCGCCTTTTCGGCCCTTTCAAATAAATCTGCCTCGTCACGTGTGCTGTTGTAGTAAAAAAGTGATTTTGCAGGGTCAATGCCCTCTGCCAAAACAGCATTTTTATTTATTTTGTGTATTTCGGTAAAAGAGGAGTGGCTGTACTCCTCGGAAACGCCTGCCTCGGTTAAGTAGGGTAACACAAAAAGAGGTTTTTCGGTAGGCTGCTTTTTTATAATTTCTGTTGCCGTTTCTACCGCTCTTAACAGCGCGCTCGAGTAAACGGCATCAAATTCGGTGCCTTTAAATCTTTCTCCGCACAATGCTGCCTGCTTTTTGCCAAGCGGTGTAAGGCGCGGGTCGTGAAGCTCCATTGGGGAAAGCCCCTCGGTCACACGCTCAACGTTGCCCTCGCTCTGCCCGTGCCGTATTAAATAAAGCTCAAGCTCTATAATTGGTTTTTGTTGTTCCATAATATTATTCCTTTATAAGCTTAATTGTTTTTATTTCCCATGGATGAAATTCTAACTTACCGTCTGTAACAGGCTTTAGGTTGTTACCAAGCAAATCTGTTTCTGCTATGATTTTACCAAGCTGTGTATTGATTTCAGCAGAAGAATTATTGTCAGAATAATTACAGAATCTTGCTAAAATATAATCGTTTTCAGGGTAAATAGCAGTCAAAATTATTTCCTTGTTGACAGTTTTTACAGTAAGGAATGAGGTTTCGTTAAGCTTGCCGTTGCCCTTATTGCAGAAAGCTGCAACAGGCGGCTGAACAAAGCAAAGAGCCTCTTTGTGTAAGTCAATGTTTGTCATTTCAGAGTGGAATGGCATAATAGCAAATTCATTTTCAAAAACACCCTCTAAAATGCGGGTACCACACATATATTCATTTGAATAAATAAGCGGAATTAAAAGGTGATTTCCGTTTAGAGCAGCACCCATACAGCCCTTGTTAAAAATAGCAAGCCCATTTTTATTGTCACGAAGACAAAGCCAGTAAATTCCGTGAAAATATGTGGTATTATTAAAGGATTCTTCTTTTGGTACTTCGGTATCTATAAGAATATCGTCATTTGGGTACCAGTATTTTTCAGTTTTTCTTAAGGCACCGTTCCATTCAGAAATAGAGTAAGGCAAATCACGGAACATTTTGCGGTCGCTTCTTAAATTTACGTTGAGTGAAAAGCAAAGCTTATCCTCGTGGTGGTGACCGTTAAGGGTAAAAGGAACAGGTCGCCCTTGGGTTACGTCTGTTCTTCCAATAAGCTCGTTGTTCATTGTAAAGCGAGCTTTGCAATCAATTCTTTTTGATTTACCTGCCATAGACATAGAAAATTCAAAAGGAATACCGCCGATTTCACCTTTTTGTGTTGCAACAGCAGAATTATTGAATGCTTCAACGTGCCATTGACCTTTTGACGCAAGGTCAACACCGTTTATATTGCCTGTGAAAAGCTCCCCTGTATTGTTACCAAAAATAATTTTATCAGTAGCAATATCCTTAATATATGCAATACCATTTTCGGTTAATTTAATTTTGTAGCAAGGGGTGGTAAGCTCACCGCTTTCATTGTTATAGAAGAATAATTTGTCATTTGAAAAATCAGCATTTTTCAGTGTGAATTGCTTTATGGTAAACGGAGAGAGTGTTGCAAGGAATCTGAGCGTCTTTTTACCATTTTTGTCGGTTATTTCGCGTTCGAGCTTTTTATCACCGTCAAAAATTGCAACGTTGCTTTCTACAGGAATTTCTATGTAGTCACAAACGTCGAAGGAATGATGGTTTATAACAATAATCGAGTCGTTGTTTTTATTGGCGAAAAGTTCTTTTATAAATTCAAGTGAATTATTCTTTACATATTGTGAAGCATTTAATGAGGTGGGAATAAATCTGCGCGAAAGGTCTAAAAGGCCGCAAATTGTAACGTCGTGATGCTCTGCCGCAAGTATGTATTTCCACGCTTCTTCACTTTTTTCTTCAAGCGATTTACCACCGAGCAAGCACGAAAATGCATTAAGCCTTTCGGCTTCAACTATATTTACTTCACCTTGACGGCAGCCATTAAAAATCTCATTACCGCAATACCCCCAAGGCATCTGCACACAAAAATCGTTATCGGTTGTGCGGTATTCATCAACCGGTTTACCATAAATAGACGGAATATCCTCAAGCAGAGTGTATTCATAATCGTTGTGCTTTTCAATTTCGGCAGTAATTTCTTCAATAGGCTGAGTTAAATCATCATATCTTGAAGCTAAAAGGGGAGAGTACTTTTTGAACATTTCTTTGAAATCCTCAAGGGAATAAAGGTCAGAATCAACCGGCCAACGAGACAAAATCCAGTTATCAACAGTAGTACAGTTGTAGCCTCTGCCTTGCTTATTGTAGGTAGGCACTGCAGGAATTTCCGTTCCGTCTTTGCCTATCCATTTACCCCAGGCACTGTCGTAGGTTTTCGGGTAACCGTAACCCATAACGTGAGAGCGCAAAAGCGCCGCTCTGTAGCCGCAAAGTGAAATGAGCTGGGGCGTCTGGTTGTTTAAAGCAAATTCCGAAATTGCATAAACATCCGGGGTTTTGTTAAAGTATTTAAGGTTAGTTCTTACAGCATAAGAGAGCTGACGGGCATTTGATTCGTCATTTATTGTAAGCGACAACGGTTGGCCATAGGTGGTAGCACCAAGACCAACTCTGTCGGGATATTTTTCAAGTAATTTTTGAGCTAATTCAACAACCTCTTTGTCGCACTTTGAAAATTCATCAAATGTAAATGATTCATAATCAAGCCCGATTTTTAATTTAGGATATTTCTCGAGCCAATCAAATAATTTTAAAAGACGTGGTTTTACCTCATCTTTCCAGAGTACATAGCCACCGTGGTCATAAGTTAAAATATAAAGCTTTTGTTCATTCATAAAATCACCCCGAAAAAATTATATATACATTATATCATTTTATAAAAGAAATTAAATAATTAGTTCTTACAAAATTTGTTGTAAATATATAGTGATTTTGCAAAACAAACGCTCCGGAAGCAAAAACGCTCCGGAGCTTCTTTTTAAACTTTTTTCGGCTTGAATTTTTTTATAATAATTATACCGCCAACTATGAATGCAACTCCTATAAGAATCTGAAAAAAGGAGAAAACAAATGCAGCGCCGGCTATAGAATCAGTAAAATCGAATTGGAAAATGGGTGCTATGGAAAAAACGCAGGTTATAATTCTGTAGATACCAAAAATTATTAAAAGTACTCCAAAAAGCCAGCCGTGTTTTTTAAAGAAAGTGCCGGATTTATGCGAAACATTGTCTACGCAAGAGTCAATTTTGTCTGCATATTTGTCAAGAACAGAAATGCTCGGTTGTTCGCTTGGCTGCATAAACTCGGCTGTTTTCTCATCTAAAAGAAAATCAACCGTTACGTTAAAGGTATCTGCCAGGGCTTTGAGCTTTGTAATTTCCGGCAGCGCATCTCCCGTTTCCCATTTGCTTACCGCCTGACGCGAAACACCTATTTTTTCCGCCAGCTCCTCTTGCGAAAGAGCGTTCTTTTTTCTGTATAAAGTTATTTTCTCATAAAGCTTCATAAAAATCCCCCTTGTGCAATACGCATTGCTTTGCTTTCTAACAAAAATATATCACATAAGGGGGCTCTTTTCAATAAAGTTTAGTTGGAAATTACGCAACCAGCGGTTGCGGGGTCGGTTTTATAAACCCGATTTTTTATAATCTTGAAAATAGTCGTTACTAATGCTAAAATAAATGCAGTTAAATATATTTATAAGGGGTGGATTTTTATGTGGAAATTTATCAGAATATTTGTTTCCGGCTTTATAGCAATTGAAACTCTTTTAGGAAATATTGTAAATGGTGTTGCAATAAAGGGTGCGGCTATGCCCGAGCCTGCTACAGGTGAATATTCACAGTACGTTGACCTTTTTGTAGGTACAGGCGGCACACCATGGACTTGCGGCATGCTTAGCCCGGCGGCGTGCGCCCCCTTTGGTGCAGTAAGACTTGGCCCGGATACCTCGTTTGTTGGCGGCGCATTTGTTATGAAAACAAATACGTCAGGCTATTATTATGAAAATAGGCACATACGCGGCTTCAGTCACTCAAGACTTTCGGGAACAGGCGCAACAGATTATGGTATTTTCAGGGTTACTCCCGCCGTAAGCAATAAGAAAGCGGGTGTAATTCCGTTTTCTCATAAAGACGAGGTCGCTTCTGTGGGTTACTATGCGGTTTATTTAAAAACGCTTGGCTGTCTTGCAGAAATGACCGCAGATGAGCATACAGGTGTTCACAGATACACGTTCAACCACTCAAAGGATGCAAGACTTTCTTTTGACGTTACAAGTGCCGCAGGAAATAACAGCTGTACCGGCGGCTTTGCTTCTTTTGATGAAAAATCGGGAATTCTTACGGGCGGTGCAGTTCTTTGGGCAGTTTTTTCCGAAAGATATGAGGGGTTACCCGTATATTTTGCAGCAAAGGCAAATAAAGAAATAAAATCTTGCACAATTACAGGTGACGAAACAAATCTTGTTGCCGATTTGAATTTCGGCTCACTTGAAAATGAGAGCGTAGAGCTGAAGGTAGGTATAAGCTTTGTAAGCGTTGAAAATGCAATGCTTAACCTCAGGGAAGAAACGAAAGACCTTGATTTTGACAAGGTAAGAGAAAAAACTCTGGCAAATTGGGAAAAGCATCTTTCTGCTATTAAAATTACAAGTGAAGATGAAGAAATCAAGAAAAATTTTTACACCGCTCTTTACCACACAATGATAATGCCTACAAATTTTACCGATTTGAACGGTGAATATCTTGGGTTTGACAAAAAGGTGCATACTGCGGAGGGATATACCTACAGAACGGATATGTCCTTGTGGGATACCTGCCGAAATACTCATTCCTTATATATGCTTATAGAACCGCAGGTGCAGAATGATTGTCTTAAAAGTCTTGTGGAAATGGCGCAGACCGGCGGCGCACTTCCTCGTTGGCCTATGGGTGCAGGCTATGCAGGTTCAATGATTGGTGACCCTGCGAATATTGTTATCACAGAAGGCTACCTTAAAAATTACAGAGATTTTGACGTGGAAACCGCCTATGAATATATGAAAAAATCTTCTGATGGCCGAATGAAAAAGGCAGGCAGAGAATATGCAGACGTGTATAATGAGTATGGCTACGTCCCGAATGATATTGAAGGCGTTGACGATACAGTAAGCCATACACTTGAATATTCATGGGTAGATGGTGCACTTGCAACGCTTGCTGCGGAATTAGGTAAATCGGAGGATGCAAAGAAATACGCAGAAAAATCAATGTATTATAAAAATATTTTTGATGCTGAAACAAAGTATTTCAGAGCAAAGAATGCAGACGGCAGCTTTGACAGCAACTTTAATCCGAATATAAATTCATATTTTGGTTTAGGCTTTCTTGACAAGTACGTAGGGTGCTATTGTGAAGGTAGTGCACAGCATTGGCGATACAGCGCAATGCACGATATTGACGGGATGCTTGAGCTTTTCGGGTCAAATGAATATTTTGTTTCAGAGCTTGAAGGGTTTATGGAGTCAGCCGCCCCAAAAAGAGCAAACTGGAATCCGGGTGCAGGTTACTGGATAGGTAATCAGCACGATATACATACACCGTACCTTTTTGCAAATGCAGGAAGAAGCGACCTTACACAAAAATGGGTCCGTTGGACACTTAAAAACCGTTTCAGTACTGATATTGACGGACTTGACGGTAATGATGACGGCGGTACAATAAGTGCGTGGTACGTTTTCTCAGCTATGGGATTTTATCCGTTAGCCGGTACAGATAAATACTGGCTGGGCTCACCTAACCTTGATAGCGCCGAAATAACTCTGCCAAACGGTAAAATACTTAAAATAACCGCCGTGAATCAGAGTGACGAAAATGTTTACGTAGAAAAGGTTACCTTTAACGGTAAGGAGTTAAAAGATATATATATTACTCACGAGGAGCTTATGAAAGGCGGCACGCTTGTTTTTACAATGAGCCCTGAGAGCAAATAAAAATGCAGAGTTTACACATATACGTTGTGTAAACTCTGTTTTTTGAGAGACGGGACCTGACGGCGTCGCTACGCTTTGCCGTCAGAACGGCAACAATTGTGTTCGCCTTTCGGCGAGGGGGTTCAAGTCCCTACCTGATTTCTGACATAAAAATAAAGAACCTACACTGAAGTGTAAGTTCTTTATTTGGTGCGAGAGACGGGACTTGAACCCGTACGGGATTACCACACGCCCCTCAAACGTGCGCGTCTGCCGATTCCGCCACTCTCGCAAGTGCTTAAATAATATAACACCAATTTCTTCATTTGTCAACATATTTTTTGAAAAAAATATATTTTTCTTTCAGTGCAAGAATTTTGCTTAAATTTCTTTTGTTTTATTGACATTGCGGCGCAATAGTTATATACTTTCTCTGTTGTTTTTCAGAACTCTCAAAAGGAGCTGTAATATGAAGGTAAAAAGAATTTTAATGTCCGTGCTCGGTGTTATTGTGGGCGGCATAAGTGTCGGCTTTTTTAAGCTTGCGGCTTTTGGTGTTGACCCGTTTCAGTCGTTTATGAGCGGTATGGAAAAGCTGATTCCCATTGATTTTGGTACACTTTACGTAATAGTGAACGCTTGTCTTTTGCTTTTTGCACTTATTTTTGATAAGCACTACATAAATATTGCAACAATGGTAAATTTATTTTTATTAGGCTACGTTGTAGATTTTTCTCATAATACGTTGCTTGCAATTTTTCCCGAAGCCTCTATGGTAGTAAGAATCATCTGCTTTGTTTTCGGCTTTGTTGTATTGTGCTTTGCTTCATCTCTTTATATGACTGCAGACCTCGGCGTTTCTACCTATGATGCAATTGCCCTTATTCTTACAAACAAATGGAAGCTGGGCAAATTCAAATACATAAGAATAGCAACCGATTTAGTTTGCGTTGTTTTGGGCGCAGGGCTTTTCTTGCTCGGCAAGGGCGCCTTAAAGGATATTCCTGCATTTATTGGCGCGGGTACAATTCTTACGGCATTCTTTATGGGTCCGCTTATAGATTTCTTTAACAGAAAAATTGCTGTTCCGTTGCTTAACAAATCTAAAAAAGACAAAAATGTGAACGAATAACTCGTTCACATTTTTATTTTTTCACTTATAGATATTGCTAATGCAATTTTTAAAATATCGGGAATTATAAACGGCAGCACGCACACTGCAATTGCAGTGGTTATCGGTATTGCTTCACCGTTACGTGCGAAAAATAAAATATACCATAGCGTGCCGAAAAAATAACAAACAATAAGCCCTGCGAACGAGGAAAGCGTTTTTGCTATTTTTCTCGGTTTTTTGATTAAGAGAGAATCAATAAGCCAGAAAGCCAGGGCGGAAAAAATAAATCCGAAAATATAGCCGCCGCTCACGTTTAAAAGAGCGCCAATGCCACCGTTAAAGCCGGAAAAAACAGGGAGGCCAATAATACCGAGCAAAACGTAAATTATAACGGAAGCAAGACCTTTTTTTGCACCAAGCACACAAAAGCATAAAAATACGCCGAAGGTCTGAAGCGTAAACGGAATTGCGGCAGGAATGGTAATAAGTGAGCAAATTACAATAATTGCGCTGAAAAGTGCAATTAAAACTAACGCTTTTATTTTTTGGTTGTTCATTTTCTCACCGCCTTAAGCTACTTTGAAAATACGACTACAATTATTATAATAAATACTACACAAATTTACAATATTCAATTGACTACAAAATTTTAATGTGATAAAATAGCAAGCAAGTTGAATAGCAGAGCAGGTACCTCTTCACTATTCACTCTTAACTTTTACTTTATATTCGCAGGGGTGGCGGAATTGGCAGACGCGTTAGATTCAGATTCTAATGGTAGTACTACCTTGTGGGTTCAAGTCCCATTCTCTGCACCATGTAAAAACGCTCTTTTGTCTACCGGACAAAAGAGCGTTTTTACAATGATATCCGTTCCTCGCGGAACGGGTGATATATCTTCGATATGATATCCACCTTCGGTGGATGATATATGCCTTCGGCATATGAAGGAACGGATATTATATCATATTTGCAACGCAAATATATCATACGGCGTAAGCCGTATATCATATCGCACCAGCGATATATCATTGAAATACACACGATTTTATGATATAATACCATGGAAGAAGGTGCTTTTATGTCCGAAAACAAATTACTTGACTTATCCTTTGAATTCGCAGTTGCAACCGTTAATCTTGTTGATGGTGTAACTGCGCCCAAAAGTTCCTATATGACAGATCAGCTCGCACGAGCAGGCACATCGGTTGGTGCTAATATCCACGAAGCACAATACGCACAGAGCAAGAAAGACTTCGTCGCAAAATTGGAAATTGCTTTGAAGGAATCCAACGAAACAAGTTATTGGCTAAAGCTAATGTATGAAACCAAAAGAATAGACACAGCAACATATCAATATACTGAGAAACTTTGCGGCAATATTCGCAGGTTGTTGATTGCATCTTGTAAGACTGCAAAGGAGGGCACAAAATGAAAAAATTATTGTGTATGCTAATGATCTGTTTTTTCACCTTTTATTTGTTTGCTTGTGGTGGGATGTCGATATCAAACAAAATGTATAATGAGATTTCCGATTATGTAACAGAAAATATGGATTCGTTTTCCCCGGCAGAAGAAAACGAATTCTACGATTATAAAGCAACTGGGTTAAGTATTGGTGGAGCATATTACGGGTATTATTACTCTTCCGAAAACGAATGGTTACTGCCTGATTTTTATAGTGGAAACGATTTGGAAAAGATTCAAAATGATATGCACGAAGGTGACGGTGGCGCGTATTTTGGAAAACCTAACAACGGCACGGATTGGTGCTTTATTAAAAAGATTTCTGATAACTGGTACTATTATGAGTTGCACTGGGCGTAAAACAAGGGCTACGCATACTTTTGGTCGTTCTTGCCCCCAATTATACACCTTTTAGTCGCTCTTTCGCAAAAAACAAGTTCACGCGTATGCGAGGACTTGTTTTTTTATTTTGATGGGGACTTGAACCCGAGAGGGTTTGTACGTAATTTCTTTTTTAAAAACCAACTTCCCTATTGTAACTTATCCCAAAAAATGGTATAGTAGATTTAAATACATAAAAAGCTATAGGAGCGTTGTTATGAAAAAATATACTCTTAATTTTGGTCAATTCAAGCAATACAAAAAGGAATTCCTTACAGCCGAAAAGGGCATAGACGGAGCGTCTGTTACCTCTGTTGCTTTCTGCGGTGAGGCACTTTACATTGCTACTACGGAAAACACTTTTGAATATAACGAGGGCAGCTTAAAAAAGCTTTCCTTTAAGGCGGAAAAATTCTTTTCTGAAAACGGAAAGCTTTATGCCGCATTCGGAAAGGTGCTTTCAGAAATTAAAAACGGCAAGGCAAAAAAGCTTGCGGAATTTGATTCAAAAATTGTAGACGTTTCCGTTGGTCTTGATGGCTCATTTTGGCTTGTTACTGAGGAAACGCTTTACTTAAACGAAAACGGAGCATTTAAAGAGGTTGTAGGTCTTCCGTCTGCGGTTGTTGCCGTAGCGGCACTTGACAACAAGGCAAAATATGCAGAAACAGTTTACGTAGGCTCAGCAGAAGAGGGTCTTTTATCTATGAAAGGCAAGCGCCGCCACTGGGCGGAGCTTCTTCCTGAAAATACGGGCGTAATGTCTAAAAAAATAAATTGCATTTCAATAGATGCGCTCGGTCATTTGTGGGTTGGTACAGATGAAGGCCTTAACATTTACGACGGCAGAAATTACTGGTTTAAGGGTGACGATTTTTATTCAATTCCAAGCGGTGCTTTTAACGATATGTACTTTGCTGCCGACGGCAAAAAATATTTTGCAACAAACACAGGTGTTGTAACTCTTGTTGAGGGTAAAATTTCTTATTTCTCATACGGTGCATGGCTTATGCACCCGGTTGTTACAAAGCTTGCTGTTTCAGAAAAGGGCACAATTGCAGCGGTTACACCACGCGGTATAAGCCTTATTACCTCCCAGTATATGACACTTGAAGAAAAGGCAAGACATTATGATGCTTACAGCGTAAAATACAACACAAGAAACGAAGGCTACCACGTAGACAGAGTTTTAAGAAAATACGGTGACCTTGATTCCGGCTGGCTTCCTAACTCTGACAACGACGGACTTTTCACGGGACTTTACTGTGCAAGCCAATGCTTCCGTTATGCCGTAACCGGTGAGGCAGAGGCAAAGGCAAATGCAAAAAAAGCAGTAGAGGCTATGATTAAGCTTACAGAGGTAACAGGAAAATCAGGCTTTACGGCAAGAGCAACAAGATATACTGATGACGAGTATTTTGGCACGGGTAACCGTGAGGAATGGCATGCTTGCGAGGGTAACCCTGACTGCGAATGGTTAGGTGAAACCTCAAGTGACGAAATGACAGGTCATTACTTTGCTTACGGCATTTACTTTGATTTAGTTGCAGATAAAAAGGAAAAGAAGAAAATAGCAGAGGTTGTAAAGAAGATTACCGACCATATTATAGAAAACAATTTCCACCTTTGCGACGTGGACGGTGTGCCTACTACCTGGGCAAACTGGGAGCCTGACCTTCTTAATAATGATGACCGTTGGTTCTTTGAAAAGGGCACAAACTCTCTTGAGATTCTCTCATTCTTAAAAACCACTTATCACGTAACGGGTGACGAAAAATACAACAAGGTTTTCGATATGCTCATAAGCAAGCACCACTACGCAATGAACTGTATGCAATACAAATGCGAGGATGCTCACATAGCACACATTGATGACCAGCTTGACTTTACAAATATTTATCCGTTAATTGTTTACACTGAGTCAGAGGCACAAAAGGAAATTTTCAAAATGGGTCTTACTCATCACTATGAGTACGAAAGAGTTGAGCGTTCACCGTTCTTCAACATAGTTTACGGCGCTCTCACAAACCGCCCTTGCGATATTGAAAATGCAGCAAAATCACTTTCTGAGATGAATCTTGACCTTGTTGTATGGCCAACCTACAACAGCTACAGAAAGGATATTGAAATTGACTATGCTCCTGAGGCTTATGGCTGTGCACCGCAATTAAAGGAGCCTGTTGAATATTCTTCACGCTTAATAGTTAATTACGACGGTAACCAATTTGTATGCGACTCAGGCGTTGAGGAGTTTATAAGCATAAATAAAAAGAGTGCAAACAGAGCGGCTGCATTACCGTGCACGTCAGGTGCTAACGGTATGAGAACCGTAATGCCGTACATTTATCTTCTTCCGTACTGGATGGGAAGATACCACGGACTTTTAGGCGATTGATTTGCACGCGTGAAAAGCTGTACTGAGTGCAGGGTTTTTGCCCTGCGCTCGGTATTTATTAAAAAATAAAAGCAATATAAACGGAGATGTTTTTATGTTAAGAAAAAGGCAGGTACACCTCGATTTTCATACAAGTGAGCACGTGCCGGTTGGTGACAAATTCAGCAAGGAGCAGTTTCAAAGCGCTTTAAAGGCAGGGCACGTAGATTCTGTTACCGTGTTTTCAAAGTGTCACCACGGCTGGTCCTACCACCCAACTAAGGCAAACGAAATGCATCCTAATTTAAAATTCGATTTATTGGGTGCACAGCTTGAGGCTTGTAAGGAAATTAACGTAAAAGCCCCTGTTTATATTTCCGCAGGGTATGACGAAAAAGATTTTTTAAAGCATCCCGAGTGGCGCTGTGTTGTGTCACCGAATAAAGATAGACAAACGGAATACGAAAACGAGGTGCATTTTCACCTTTTGTGCTTTAACACGGAATATCTTGACGCTTTGTGCGGGCAAATAGAAGAGGTTATGCAAAATTATAACCCCTGCGGCATTTTTCTTGATATTATTGCGCCTAAAATATGCTACTGCGAAAGCTGTAAAAGGGATATGAAGGTGCTTGGACTGGATATTGAAAATGAGGCGGACAGAGAAAGCTTTTCGCAAATTGTTTTTAATAAATATCTTGAAGCAACAAACAAGGCTGTAAGAAAATACAGCGAAACCACAACTATTTTCCATAACCAGGGTCACATTCCGAAGGGTGATTACCGTTTTATAGAAAAAAACACGCATCTTGAGCTCGAAAGCCTGCCAACGGGCGGCTGGGGCTACGACCATTTTCCGCTTTCTGCTGCATACGTGCGCACGCTTAAGGATGTGGAATTTTTAGGAATGACGGGAAAATTCCACCATTCATGGGGTGAATTCGGCGGCTTTAAGCACCCAAATGCACTTATTTATGAGGCTGCGCTCAGCATTATGAACGGCGCGGGCTGCTCTGTGGGTGACCAGCTTCACCCGCTGTGCGAAATGAATATGGCTACCTATAACTTAATAGGCAAGGCATATTCTATGGTAGAAGAAAAAGAGCCGTGGCTTGTTGATGCTAAAAACACGGCAGATATAGCAGTTTTAAGTGCTGAAGCAATTACAGGTGACAGAGACGTAAAGGCAGACACGGGTGCCAACAGAATGCTTTTAGAGTGCAATTATTTATATGATTTTATAGACGAAGCAGCTGCTTTAGAAAAATACAAGCTGCTCATTTTACCGGACGTAGAGGGTATCTCTGAAAAAATGACCGAAAAGGTAAAGGCATTTTTGAAAAATGGCGGTAAGGTAATTGCCTCTGCAAGGGCAATTGTAAAAAACAACAAATTTATACTTGATTTCGGCTCGGAGTATATTGGTGAAAACGAGCTTACACCTACTTATTTAATTCCTCATTACGAGGCAGTAAACGGTGCTACAGAGTATTTAATGCGTGCAGATTTCAATAAATTCAAGGTAAATAGCGGAGAGGTTATTGCAAGCATGCAAAATCCGTATTTTAACAGAACGCTTGAGCATTTTTGCTCGCACGCGCACACGCCAAACAATCCGGACGAGGCTTTCCCGGGTGCGGTTATAAACGGAAACGTAGCATATATAGGCTGGGATATTTTTACCGCCTATGCGAACCACGGGCACCTTTGCTTTAAGGAGCTTTTTAAAGCAATTACAGAAAAAATGCTTGGTGCGGAAAAAACAGTTACGGCACAAATTCCCGACAAGGCTGTTGTTACGCTTTGCAGGCAGGAAAAGGAAAAAAGAAGCATACTGCACCTTCTTTACGCCCACACAACAGTGCGCGGCAAGGGTACGGAGGTTATAGAAGATACCGTTCCGCTTTATAACGTAAGCTGCGCTGTAAAATATGAAAAACAGCCGGGAAGGGTAGCGCTTCAGCCACAGAACGAGGAGCTTAAGTTTGAATACGTTAACGGCTTTGTGAGCTTTACCGTTCCAAAGGTAGATGTTCACGCTATGGTTGTAATTGAAGATTAAATCACAAAAGAGGTAAAAAATGAAAATAATTGCAAGTGATTACGACGGCACCTTAAACCACGGCGGCATAGGTGAGGAAAAAAGAAACGCCATAAAAAAATGGCGTGAAAAGGGCAACAAATTCGGAATTGTAAGCGGTAGAATGGCGTATGACCTTTTGCAGCTTTACAAAAAGGATGAGCTTGAGTTAGACTTTTTGCTTGCGTGTAACGGCGCTGTAATTATGACGACAAACGGAGAGATTTTAAAGGAGGACCGCATTGACGGTGCTGTTTTGATGCCGTTTTTAGATTTTTTGTTTTCATTGGGCGCCAATTGGGCTGTCATTCAGAGTGACAGAGGCTACGTAATAGATGAAAATGACAACGACCGCTTGCCGGAGGAATTTACTCGAAAAACCTTACCGCAGATAAAATATTTTAATCAGGTAAGCACCATTTTAGAAGATGACAAGGAAGCAGAAGCGGTAACGGAGGCTATAAAAGAAAAATTCGGAGCTACGTTAAATCCTTTGCAAAACGGCAGATGTATAGATATTGTATCTACCGCAATGAATAAGGCACAGGGGCTTTACGATTATTTAGAAATAGTCGGCGGCAGCTACGAGGATATGATAACCGTAGGTGACAATATAAACGATACTCATATGATAAAGGAGTTCCGCTCCTACGCCATGGCAAACGGCGTGCAGGCAATAAAAGACCTTGCAGATTACGAAACTTTGGGTATAACAGAATTGATTGAAAAAGAAATGAACTAAAAAAACTCGTCAGGTAGCTTTTACCTGACGAGTTTAAATTTATCTTCTTCTTTTAAATCCAATAAATCAACAATATTAAGAAAATTTTGTTTTGCTGTTTTCAGTACTTCCGTTTTATGTGCGTCACTACCAAAATAGAACTTGCATCCGCATTCCTTTGCAATAAAAAATGGTCTTAAAAGAATTTCTTTTTCCTCTTCCGAGGTAAAAATACTTTTCATATTAAGCTCTATTCCGATACCTTTTTTAGCACATTCGGAAAAAATATCGTATAAATCATTGGTTTTTAAAAGCGAAACCGCCTTTGCGTGGTCGGCTTTAAAAACGTGAGTTCCTGTTAAGTGCGAAACCCCCATTTTATGCCATGGTAAATCCTTTTTTAAAAGCTCTTCAAATCGTTTTAACCAAAGTACGGCGGCTTCCTCGGGTGCCTGGGGTCTTTTCTTTACGGTGTATCCCTCAAGGTGCAGGTGGGTTGTAGAAACAGTAATAAAATCAAAGCAATTAATGTGCTCGTCACTTACACCTAAGGTAAAATTATAATCCATTTCTGCCTCTGCACCAAACAGAAAATCTACTTTTTCATCCTGTGGCAGCGGCAAAGCTTTTGTTATGAAGCTGAATTGCTGCTCCTCGTGCCATTTACCGACACTTTTTACGCTTTCATCCCACAGATGATTTGTAAGGCATACGGCATTAAAATTATTGGCTTTTGCATAATTCAGAATTGTTTCCGGTGTCTGATTTTCGTCGTGACAGCAGGGAGAAATAGTAGAGTGTATGTGAAAATCGTGGTCAACTATATATTTCATAGCTTATGCCGCCATCCTCGAAACAGGAAAGCTTTCCTCGGTAAAGCCTAAAACGTAAGCAATTCTTATGGGGATTTCGTAATTGTTTACCGTTTCGTCATTTTTAATGAGCTTTTCTGAGCCGTAAACTCTTAACGGCACGTCTGCATCAGAGTGTGAGCCGGAGGTAAATTCATACTCACCCTTATCGTTTACGGTTATTGCGCCGGTCTCGTGGTCTGCCGTAACAACAACTAAGGTGTTGCCGTTTTTCTTGGCATAATCAAGTGCGATTTTTATAGACTTGTCAAACTCAAGCATAGACTCGGTCATGCTTTCTGAGTCGTTGTTATGCGAATGCTTGTCAATGTGAGCGCCCTCAACCATAAGGAAAAATCCGTTTTCATCGTCATCAAGTAAATCTATTGCTTTTTCGGTCATCTGTGAAAGCGTAGGCGTGCTTTCATCTGCCGGCTTTGTGCCCCACAGGTCGTTTGTAAACTGTGCAAAGCTTTTGCTGCCCTCCTCTAACGCCATCATCTCGTCATAGGTGGTAACGAATTGGTAGCCGTTTGCTTCTGCTTTCTCCTTGGTAGCAACGCCGTTTTCCGTACCCCAAATAAGCTCAATATCGGAGCTTAGCTGGTCTTCTGTTATATCCTCACTCTTACCTCTATCAACAGCATGAGCAGAAAAAGAGGCAGGCGTAGCGCCGGAGGTCTCGTCAGTTGTAATTACACCGGTAAGCATATCTCTGTCGCGGCAAAGCTCAGTTAAATTAAACGGATGACTGAAAACGTCAAGCGGGTCAAGCAAATAAACACCAATAGCACCGTTGTAGGTTCTTACACCGCACGCAAGGGCTGTACCGCCCGCGGCACTGTCGGTTACCTTGTTGGTAATGGAGCGTGTTCTTGAAGAGCCTTGAATTTCAAAGCTGTCTAGGGTGAGAACGGCTTTTCTTTCAAGCTTTGTTTTTTCAAGATGGTTAAAGCCCATGCCGTCACCAATTAAAAAAATAACGTTTTTAATTTCCGCGTCGTAATAATCGGCAGCGGCTGTGGTGGTAGGCTCAATAAAAGCGCCGGCAGTAACGCCGAAGGAAAGAATAGCACTCATTAAAGCGGCTGTAAGCTTACCCCAGCAGGATGCAAAAAATGCTAACATAAAATCACCTCAGGGAAATTCTTTTTATGCCCTTATATTATAGCAAAATCCGATTTAAATCAAGAAAAATTTTTTGTTGCTATGTTAATGTGTTTGGTATATAATTAAAATGTATATTTTTATGTAGATTTTCTGAAGAGGTGCAAAATGAAGGATAAGCTTTTTGATTATATAATTCACGGCGGTGACTATAATCCCGACCAGTGGCTTCACTCACCGGAAATAATTGAAGAGGATATGCGTCTAATGAATTTGGCGCATGTAAACAGTGCTACCGTAAGCATATTTTCCTGGGCAATGTTAGAGCCTGAGGAGGGTGTTTACTGCTTTGAGTGGCTTGACGATTTGCTTGACAAATTGCATAAAAACGGTAAGGACGTTATTTTGGCAACTCCGTCTGGCGCAAGACCTAACTGGTTAGCGCAAAAATATCCTGAGGTTTTAAGGGTAGAGGAAAGCGGAATCCGTAACGAATACGGCGTAAGACATAACCACTGTCTTACCTCACCTGTTTACAGAGAAAAGGTTAAAAATATAAACACGCTGCTTGCAGAGCGTTATAAAGACCACCCTGCAGTAAAAATGTGGCATATTTCAAACGAGTATTGCGGTGAATGTCATTGTGATTTGTGCCAGGAGGCTTTCAGGGAGTGGCTCAAAAAAGAGTATAATAATGATTTAGAAAAGCTTAATTTCAAATGGTGGAGCGGCTTCTGGAGTCATCAGATTACAGACTGGTCTCAAATAAATTCACCAAAATTCAGGGGCGAAAACCACGTGCCTGCTATGAAGCTTGCGTGGAGAAGGTTTGTAACAGACAGCCATATTTCGTTTTTTGAAAACGAAATTGAGCCGTTAAGAAGAATTACGCCCAATATACCAATAACAACAAATTTTATGAGGTTATACGACGGCATAAATTACCAGAAATTTGCTAAAAATCTCGATATTTTGTCGTGGGATAACTATCCTGCCTGGGACAGGGGCTTCAACGAAAAAGAGGCGTGCAGCGTTGCGTTTGTGCACGACGCATTCAGAACAATGGGTGGCGGAAAGCCGTTTTTTATGATGGAAAGCACACCGTCACTTGTAAACTGGCACCCTGTAAATAAGCTGCCTATGCCAAGAAGGCAGGAGCTTTCATCTATTCAGGCGGTGGCACACGGAGCAGACAGTGTACAGTATTTTCAGTGGAGAAAAAGCCGTGGCGGACACGAAAAATATCACGGTGCAGTGGTTGACCATTGCGGTCACGAAAACACAAGGGTGTTTAAAGAGGTAGCTCATTTAGGTGAGGTTTTAGAAAAGCTCGGCTCGGTTGTGGGAGGAAAAAGCAACAGCAAAGTAGCGGTAATTGCCGACTGGGAGGAAAGCTGGGCAACACAGTTTTTCTGTGGCTTTAACAACGAGCACAGAGAATATTTTGAGGAATGCACCAAGTGGTACAAGCCTTTTTGGGAAAAGGGTATTTCCGTAGACGTTATTGCAATGGATGACGATTACGAAAAATATGATTTAATTATTGCACCGTTTCTTTATATGCTTAAGGACGGTACTATTGAAAAAATAGAAAGCTACGTTAAAAACGGAGGTAGCTTTGTTACGACCTACCTTTCCTGCATGGTGGATAAGGATGACCTTTGCTATTTGGGTGGCTTCCCCGCAGAGGGCTTAAAGGACGTATTCGGAATTTGGGCGGAAGAAACCGACTCGTTACCCGAGGGTATGAAAAACACCGCAAGCTACAACAGCAAGGACTATGACGTCGTTCACGTGTGTGATATTCTTCATTCTCAAGGAGCTTCTGTTTTAGGTGAATATAAAACAGATTTTTACAATGGCACACCTGCGGTTACCGTAAATAATTACGGCAAGGGCAGGGCATACTACGTTGCATTCAGGAATGACGACGATTTTGCAACGGATTTTTGTGCTGATTTAATAAAAGAAATGTCGATTTCCTGCGATACGGGCATAAATGCCGAGTCAGGCGTAAGCATAAGAAAACGTGGCAACGTTATTTTTGTAATGAACTTCAGTGATGAGCAAAGGACGGTAACACTCGACAAGCAATATAAAAACATTGTTACGGGTGAAGCTGTCGACGGAAAAATCACACTTAACGTTTGCGGTTACATAATTTTGGAGGCGTAGTATTATGAGAAAAAATTTTGGTAAAGACAACGCGGTTTACCCAATGCCTGTATTTATTGTAGCCGCTTACGATAAGGACGGAAACCCTAATTGTATGAATGCCGCTTGGGGTGGCATTTACGACACAAATCAAATTATGGTTTGCATTTCCGAGGGACATAAAACAACAAAAAATATATTGGAAACAAAGGCATTTACGGTAAATATTGCAGATGCGAGTCACGTGACAGAGGCCGATTACGTAGGTATTGCCTCCGGCAACAGAGTCGCAAATAAAATGGAAAAGGCAGGGTTTACTACAACAAAATCAGAGTTTGTAAACGCACCCGTAATAAACGAATTACCAATGGCTGTAGAATGTAATTTATTGAAATTCAACGAGGACGGAATCTGCATTGGTGAAATAGTAAACGTTTCTGCAGATGAGCGTGCCTTGGGTGAGGACGGAAAAATTGACCCTCAAAGGGTAGAGGCAATTACGTTTGACCCTATTCACAATACGTACATTAAGCTTGGTGAAAAGGTGGGCAACGCTTTTTCAGACGGGAAAAAATTAAATGCTTAAAAAAATTGGTTTAACAAATAATCAGCTAAAGCTTCTGGCAATGCTTGCAATGTTTTGCGACCACGCAGGTAAGGTGCTTTTGCCGCAATATACCTTTTTGCAAATAATAGGCAGAATTGCATTTCCCATATTTGCCTTTATGGTTGCAGAGGGCTGCTTTTACACAAGAAATAAAATTAAATATTTTCTTTCAATTTTCCTTTTAGGCGCAGGTTGTCAGGTAGTGTTTTTTATAGCGGAGCGCTCGTTTTATCAGAATATTTTAATTACTTTTTCTCTTTCGGTTGCACTGATTTTTGCTTTAGAGGGCTATAGAACCAAACGAAGCAGGATGTCGGCTGCACTTATGCTTTTTGCAATAGCGCTTGTTCTGATTGTTACGTTAGCGATTCCCGTGCTTTTTAAAGCACAGGGCTTTTACGTAGACTACGGCATTTGGGGCGTGCTGCTGCCCGTTGCGGTTTTTTATGCTCCCGACAAGGAAAGAAAATTGCTTTTTGCTACGGGTGTGCTCATTTTATTAGCCTTCAGCGCAGGCTCAAGGCAATGGTTTTCCCTGCTTGCGGTGCCGCTTTTGGCACTTTATAACCAAAAACGCGGCAAATATAACATAAAACCGTTGTTTTACATTTTTTATCCCGCGCATTTAGCGGCAATTTATTTAATCTCACTTTTATTACAGTAAAAAGGAAGCAATATGCCAAAAGTTAAAATAGACGGTGAATTTTTCAACGCCGAAAAAGGTGAATTATTAAGCAATATTTTAATAAAAGCAAAAAAAGCAACACCACATCCGTGTGGTGGTATGGGCGTTTGTAAAAAATGTACAGTTTTTGTTAATGGTAAAAAAGAGCTTTCGTGTCAGTATAAAATTACAGACGACGTGGTCGTTGAGCTTTTAGAAGATGAGCATTTTTTAGAGGCTGCTTTAAAAAAAGACGGTCACTTAACAGAAAACGTTTGCTTTTGCTTAGATATAGGCACAACAACGCTTGCTTTGGCACTTGTGTCGCAGGATGAAAAGAAAATTATAGACGTAAAAACAGCACCGAATCCTCAAAGAAAATTCGGCGCAGACGTTATATCGCGCATAGCGTTTTGTAAAGAAAACGGAGTAGAAAAGCTGCAGGAATGTCTCATAGAGGCGGTAAACAGCCTGCTTTACTCCTTTAACCTAAATACGGCAAGGGATTTGTTTGTTGCAGGCAATACAACAATGCTTCACACTTTTTTCGGCGTAGATTGCTCCTCCTTAGGCACTTTTCCGTATACGCCGAAATTTATCGACTCAAAAACGGAGCAGGTAGAAGCACTCGGAATAGCTTGCGTGGAAAGGGTAATAAGCCTTCCGTGTATTTCCGCTTTTATTGGTGCCGATATTATTGCGGGGCTTAATTTAATAAAAAAAGAAAAAACAAAAAAATACAGTTTGCTTTTAGACCTTGGCACAAATGCCGAAATAGTTCTTTTTTCTGAAAATAAATTTTATTGTACCTCTGCGGCGGCAGGGCCGTGCTTTGAGGGTGTTAATATTTCGCAGGGAATGGGTGCAACAAACGGTGCAATTTATTCCTACAAGGACGGCGTTGCTTCGGTAATCGGCAACACGGTTGCAAAGGGAATTTGCGGCACGGGACTCATAGACGTTATAGCAGAGCTTTTGAAAAAAGGTGTAATAGATGAAACCGGTTTTTTAGAGGCTGAGGAGGAAGAAATTGCAAACGGAGTTTTTATAGAAAGAAATGACGTAAGGCAATATCAGCTTGCAAAATCGGCGGTTTATTCAGCTATAAGGGTTTTATTAAATACAGAAAATGTTTCCTTTGATGATATAGAGGAGCTTTATGTTTCGGGCGGATTTTCTGCAAAGCTCAACGTGGAAAATGCAGCATTTACGGGGCTTTTACCGCAGGAGCTAAAGGAAAAATGTGTATTCTTGAATAACAGCTCACTGCTCGGTACTGTAAGGTATGCTTGCGAAGGCGGTACGCTTGAGAGCTTTGTAAAAAAAGCTGAATGCGCAGACCTTTCAGCAAGTGAATTATTTTCAAAGGAATTTTTAAAAAATATGAATTTTCAGCATCAAAAGCAGAAGGGAAAAAATCTATGAAAAAAGCAAAGAAAATAATTAAAGGGTTATTATTAGCGTTTGCAGGTTTTTTTGTTATTTTGCTCGGAATTTTTATAACGGCAGTTATTTCCAACGTGAACGTTATTGAGAAAAACATTGCGTTTCAGAACGAGCATTTGGAGTATCTTGAAACGGAATATTACAAGGATTACACTCCTAAAAACGAGGCAGCTTTAGCAAATTTTGATTTGGAAAAGGCAACCAAAGAGGGCGTAAAGCTTAACGAAATTGCAATTTTAGGTACCCATAACAGCTACCAGACCCTTGCAACGAAGGAAACACGCTTTTTAATGAATATAATTGACACCATAACGCTGAAAAAATTAGGGCTTAACACCTTCGATTTTGAAATGGATACTTTGACAGAGCAGCTTGAAACGGGTATAAGAAATATTGAAATAGATATTGAAACTCTTGATAAAGATGGGAAAGTTGAATTTAAGGTAACACACAACTCTATTGTTGATAACGCCTCAAGCGCATATGACTTTGAAAAGGCGCTTAAGGAGGTAAAAATGTGGTCTGACAACAACCCCGGACACGTTCCCGTAATAATTATTGTAGAGCCTAAGAGCTTTGTTGTAGAGGTTGGCGGAATGCACAAATTTTCGCTTGACTATGCAAAAGAGGTGGATAAGCTTGTAGCCTCTGTTTTGGGTGATACGCTTTTAACCCCTGCGGATATGCTCAGAGATTACTCCTCTTTTAAAGAAATGCGCGAAAACGACGACTGGATTTCCTTAAAGGAGGCAAGAGGCAAGGTCCTTGTTTTGCTTCACGATTGTGACGTAACAGAAAGCTACATAGCATTAGATGAAAGCATTAAAACACAAAAGATGTTCCCGATGCTTCGCTACGATGACAGAAATGAAACTTATACTTCATTCATTTTAGAAAACGATGCGTGGCGTGCAGCTGAACGAAAAGCAGAAAATATTGATGAAAGTAATTTAATAGTAAGAAC
>JAZOOH010000043.1:0-141932 GCA_045654905.1 Acutalibacteraceae bacterium
GAAACAGTTAATTTAAGAGTTGAAATTCCTGCTGAATGGAAAGCAGATTCCTTCCAGATTACTGATGACGAAAACAACGTGCTTAAATACCAGGTTATTTCTACAAACAAAGCAAATGCACAAATCATTCAGAACCCTAACGATACTGCAAACGTTCTTCACACAGAGCAATATTACATTGCAGTTGAAGTAAGCGGCGTACCTGCAATGGGTTATAAAACTCTTAAAATTCAGCCTCTTTACAACGTTCGTGCTACAACTCCTGTAACACTTGTTAAAACAACAAACGTTATGGAAAATGAATTCTTAAAGGTTTCCTTCAACCACAACGGTACTTACAACGTAATTGATAAGGAAACAGGCAAAGAATACAAAAACTTAGGCTACTTTAAGGATAGCGGTGAAATCGGTAACCCTTGGCAGCACATTGCTCCTGAAATTGATGAGGTTTACACCACTCTCGGTGAGCAGGCAACTGTTTCCCGTATTTATGAGGGTGAGTTTGAAACAAGCTACAGAATCAAAATGCGTTGGCTTCTTCCTGAAAAGAAGGCAGACGACGAAAAAACAAGAAGCGAGCATAAGCTTCCTGTTGATATTGAATCTGTTGTTACATTAAGAAAGGGTTCAAGATATTTAGAGATTGAAACAACTATTAACAACCGTTGCGAGGACCACTACTTACAGGTTGGCTTCCCAACAGGAATTAAAGCAACTCACGCTGATGCTCAAGGTCAATTTGACGTTGTTAAGAGACCAATTGCTGCTCCTGACTACTCACTTTATGATGAGCCGCCAATGACAGAGCACCCAATGAACTCCTTTGTAAGCATTACAGACGGCAAAAACGGTGTTGCACTTCTTAACACAGGTCTTAAGGCTTATGAAGCAGCAGATGATGAAGAAAACACAGTATTCCTTTCACTCCTTCGTGCTTACCCACTCAGAATTTGCGTTACTAAGGATATGCAAAACTACAACGACTGGGATAAAGGCTCACAGTGCATTGGTAAAAACACCTTCCGTTATGCATTTATGCCACACAAGGGCAACTGGGAAGAAGGCAACGTATGGCAAGAAAGCGAGCGCTTTAACCTTTACCTTGCAGCTGGTCAGATTGCTCCTACTGCTCACGGTAAAAACCCAACAACTCACTCATTCATTGAATTAAAGAACGAAAACCTTAACGTTTCTGCAGTTAAGAAGAGTGAGGATGGTGAGGGCTACGTTGTTCGTCTCTTTAACCCATCTGACAAGGCTGTTAAAAACTCAATTCGTCTTAACGGCGGTATTGCACCAATTACTGATGTTCAATCCCCTGTAGAAAGACAAAAAGCAGAATTCGAGTTACCACAGTACTCAGGCAAAAAATGGTCACAAGTTAAGCTTGTTACACTTGAAGAACTTGACGAAAAGGAACTCACAATGTCCGCTGACGGCTTTGTTGATTTTGAAATCACAGGCAAAAAGATTCTTACACTTAAGTTTATCGGCTAAAAATTTTCACCCAAGGAATCAAAATTCCTTGGGTGATTTTTTATTTTACAACTGCATATTTAAATATTTCTTGCGCTTCCTCTTTTGTAAAACCGTAAACGCTTATTCTGGACATTTTTCTTATATCTTTCTTTGACTGAAACTCCAAATAATAGCTATTATAATTCTCGGTAAATCGCGTCCAACCCCACGCAGAAAACTCCTCGCTTTCTGCTAAAAGATAATATTTTGAACTGGTTGCATAAGCCATAATAAGATTGAAGCAACCGTAGTAAGCACAAGCTGTTACGTATGAGTTATATGAGCAGAAAAAATCTACTTCCGGTGGTGCAGTTTTTATTAAGGTCTCGCAGATGTTTCTGTCATAGCCTAAAGCCACCTCGGTATTTACGCCCAAATTTTCCAATCCTCGTTTTATAACTGACGGCAACAAAAGTTCTAACTCAAATATATCTTTTAATGCACTTGTATCTTCATCCCACGAAGGAATACTTTCTCGCTCCATATAATACACAGTGATTTTTTTACCATCTTCAAAGTCAAGCACTAAATCCTGCCCGTTATCGCTCACTTCATATTTGCCAAAGCTTTCGTTAATATACATATCAACCGCCTTGTGTGAAAAATTATTTTTTCCTTTATTGCCAATTTCCCAGGTTTCATAATTCGCAGGATATTGAACAACTGAATCTTTAAACTGCTCTTCTGCTATGTAAAGCGGTGCTTTAAAAAATGCAACGATACCTACAACTATTATAATCGCAAGAATAATTGAAACTGTTTTAATTACCGCCCATTTTTTATCCTTACCAAACTTTTTATTCACCTTTTTAATTAACTCTTGTGAATTATCCTCTTGTGTTTTTACTTTCGGTTCGGTTTTAAGGGCTTCGTACTCTTTATTACAATCCTCGCAGATTTCAAGGTGGTTACCTACAATTTCGGTTGTTTCCTTACTGCAAAGGTCATCAATATAAAGCGGTAATAAATCTTTAATTAAAGAACAATTTATTTTACTCATCACTACTCATCCTTTCCTCTATCATTTTTTTAGCTCTATAGTATGTAACTCTCGCCCAGTTTTCTGTTTTGCCGAAAACGTCTGAAATAGTGCTGTAAGGCATATCCCCCAAGGATTTCATATAAAAAACCTCTTTGTAGGGTGTTTCTAAATTTACGGCTTCGGTTAAAATTCTTCTTACATTTTCGTCTTTAATAACATTTTCTTCAATGTTACTGTCTGCAACTAAATTGGGGTAATCTAAAATATTCTCTGTCTGTTTTTTCCGTTTTAAATTCAAGAAAATATTTTTCGCAATACTGCAAAGCCAGGTTTCGATTTTGCAGTCATTTTTAAAAGTGTCTATTTTTTTAATTGCATTATAAAACGTTTCTTGCGTTATATCCTCTGCCAGAGTTTCATTAAGGCATAACGATAAAGCGTAGCTCTTTACATATTTATAATGCTGATTACACATTTTTTCCAAATCATCCAAAGCCGTCACCCCTTTCCGAGCTTAATGTATAATTCAAACCCTCACCCCTTTTCGTGCTTTCAACTATTAGACACACAAAAAGAGGGTTCGTTACAAAAAATATTATAACATATTTTCTTGTTATATATTGTATTTTTATAAAAAAAAGAGTATATTTATTAGGTATTGTGTATTTTATTGAAAAATGGTGGTGACGAAATGACTAAAAAGGAAAAAGCAGCAGAAATCTGTAAGCTTTTAAAAGTAGATTACCCTGAAGCAATTTGCCAATTAAATGCCGAAACTCCTTTTCAGTTACTCGTTGCAACAAGACTTTCTGCACAATGTACTGATGCAAGAGTTAATCTTGTTACTCCCGAGCTTTTCAAAAAATACCCTACGGAAAACGAGCTTTCCCAAGCAGACATTAAAGACGTAGAAGCTTTAATTCATTCCTGCGGATTTTTCAGAGCTAAGGCAAAGGACTTAGTAGGTATGGCAGAAATGGTTAAAACAAAGTATAACGGCGTTTTGCCTGATACTATTGAAGAATTAACTCTACTCCCCGGTGTCGGCAGAAAAACCGCAAATTTAATTGTTGGTGACGTTTATAAAAAGCCTGCCGTTGTTGCAGACACACACGTTATAAGAATCACAAATCTTTTAGGGCTTACAAGCAGCAAAGACCCAAAAGCAGTTGAATTAAGCTTAAAAAAAATTCTTCCGCCTGAGGAAAGTAACGATTTTTGTCACAGAATCGTTTTACACGGCAGAAAGGTTTGCATAGCACGCAGACCTAAATGTGACGAATGTATACTAAACAATATTTGCAGCTATAACAATAAAAATAAGAAGGATAAAAAATGATAAAAAAATCAATTGCGTTATCTCTTGTGCTTGTGCTGCTTGTAACAACGCTTACGGGCTGCACACTTTTCAATAATGCAGAATTTAATATAGGCTTTGCCGACGAAATAGAATCCTTGGACCCGCTTAAAGCAACGGGAGATGCAGAAATAATTTCTGCAGTAAACTGCTTTGAGGGACTCTTAAGATTCAATAACGCCGGTGAAATTCAGCTTGCGGGCGCTACAAAATACTCCATAAGCGGTGACGGACTCACCTACACCTTCAGCCTTAACCCCAAGGCTGTATGGTACGTGGCCGAATTAAACGAGGGTATTATAGGAGAAACAGATTTTGACAACAGAGTTACCGCTCACGACTACGTTTACTCCATAAAAAAGGTTATTGAAGAAAAGCTGCCCGGCTTTGAAAACTACTCTTACATAAGAGGTGTTAAGGAATATTACGAGGGCGTAGGCGACTTAGACTCAATTTTAGTTACCGCTCTTAACGATTTAACCTTAGAAATCATTTTAACAGAGCCACACTCAGAAATTTTAAGCACCTTAGCACAAAATGCCGGTGCTCCGTCAAGTGAAAAATTCGCCTCTCTTGCAGAGGGTATTTATGGCACAACGGCTGCCGCCGTATTATGCAACGGACCCTACTACATAGCAGAATGCAGCAAGGGCAAAAGCTTAGTATTAAAAAGAAACCCAAAATACAAGGGCAGAAGCAAAGCGGAAAACGCTCAGATTAACCTTGACTTTAACAAAAAGCAGAAAACAATAGTTGAAAAATATGCAAGCAACTCTTACGATATGCTTCTTACTGACAGTGCAAACAGAATTGAAAACCCTAACGGTAGGGTCTCCTCCGTTACAAATACAGTTTGGGGAATTGTTTCTAACTGCTCTAAGGAGATAATGAAAAACGAAAGTCTAAGAAAGGCTCTTCTTTCTTCTATAGATTACTCTGTTATTTCAACACCAAAATTTGCAACGGGCATTGCCACCGGCGTTGTTGCCCCCGATTACATTGTAACCGAAAGGCATTACAGCAAATATTCTGTTGACAGCGTAGGCTTTGATTCCGACGTTGACAAAGCGACGGAATATATGGTTTTAGCCTCCACACAAATTAAAGAGGCAATAAACCTTAAGGTTTACGTACCAACCTCTCTTGAGAGCTCTGCAAATATTATTTGCGACGGCTGGGAGGAGCTTTTCGGCTCAAACGTAACCGCTACTGTTGTTACCTTTGATATTGACGAATACGAAAACGTTATAGAGGAAAACGAATACCACATTGCAATTCTCCCTATTCACTCTGATTCAGCAACAGCCGTTTCCGTTTTAAGAGGCATAAGCTCTGCACCTTGTAATTTTACAGATAACTCTTACGAATCTCTTGTAAGAGCGGCAGAAATCTCTTTAAAAGAAACACAAAAGGCTACCGCCATTAACGAGTGTGAAAAATATTTGGTTTCAAGCGGAGTTGTTGTGCCGCTTTACGTTTCCTCAACAGACCTTTACCTTAACGACGGTGTAAAAGGAATTTACAGCACAACCGCAAAAAATGCTATCTATTTTAATTCAGGTGATAAAAAGAGTGCAAGCTAAAGCTACGTTAAATAAAGTTTACTTTTTAATATCCTTAATAATTGTTCTTTCCTTACTTGTTTTGATTTTTTATCTTTCACATCAAAGCGGCGAGGATTCTTCACAGACAAGCGGTTGGTTTACAGCGCTTTTAAATTTTCTTTTACCCTTTGAGGCAAACGAAGCCGTTATAAGAACGCTTGCTCACTTTTCAGAATTTGCCTGTCTTTCATTTTTTGTAAACAACCTTTTGGTTTCATACAAAAAAAGGCTTTGCCCCGTTATTTCTTGTGTACTTTCATTTTTATATGCAATAACAGATGAAATTCACCAGATTTTCATTCCCGGCAGGGCTTGTCAGCTTCAGGATATGCTTGTAGACCTTGCAGGAATTATTTCGGGTATGCTTGTTTTCGTTGTAATATACTCGTTAATTAAAAAACTGAAAAGCACTAAACACGCTGAACATTAAAAATCATAACATAAAAATAAGCTCTATCATTTTATCTTACTAAAATGATAGAGCCTTTATTTTATTTTCTTTTGAGCATATTTTCAATTTCGCTTTGGGTAACCCTTGCCCACTCATATTGCTCCATATACTTACCAAAATATTTACTGCCGTCCTTTGTATTTAAAAAGTCGTAGTAATCGCAAGAAAAGGTGGTTTTATCTATACTTCTTTGGTTTCGGCTATCAACAAGAATTTCGGAAATGCCTGCCTCTTCAAGTGTTGTTCTTAACGATTTTAACACCTTTCTGAAAAGAGACTGCACGGTTTCGTTGTACTCTCTGCCCTCCCACAAAATGCTGACAGCCTGCTCGGTGCTTACCGTGCCGCCGTTTCTGTCTACTAACAGAGCTAAAAGCTCCTTAGACTTTGCACTTGTGAATGCTACTGATTTACCGTCAACAAAAACGTCGAAATAGCCAAAGGTTTTAATAAGAATATGGCTTTCAACCTCTACGTCCTTAATAAGCAAAGCCTTGTCGTAGGCTTGTCTTATTCTTTCAGGCTCGTACGGCTTTAAAATGTAGTCTACCGCATCTGCCTTAAATGCATCAAGCGCATATTCGGAATACCCCGTTGAAAAAATGATTCTTGTATTTTTCGAGGTTTCTTTTATTCTTCTTGCAAGCTCAAGACCCTTTATAACGGGCATTTCAATATCTAAAAAGGCAATATCCACCTTGTTGCAGGCAACAAAGCCTAACGCCTCTATAGGATTGTTGAATTTTACGATTTCATCATTTATGCCGACCTCTCGGCAGGTATCTTCAAAATCCTCAAGTGCAAGAATCTCGTCATCTACCGCCATTATTAACATTGCTCTAACCTCGTTTCGTTGTTTTTAGGAATTTTTATAAGCACTCTTGTGCCTACACCCACAGTACTCTCTACCTCTACTGTAGCCTTCAGCATCTCCTTAAGCCGTATTTTTATATTATTAATACCAACGTGGGAGCGCTCGTCGTTTTCATCCGGCTTTTTGTTTATATCATAGCCGACACCGTCGTCAGAAATTTCTATGTAAAAGCTGTTTTCATCCTCGTAGGTTTTAACGGTTACCGTACCGCCCTCAGGCTTTTGATTTATACCGTGCTTAATAGCGTTTTCTACAATAGGCTGAATAGTAAGCGGTAAAATAACAAAATCCTTACAGCCTATATCGTAAACAATATTAAGCCTGTCGCCAAAGCGGTGCTTTTCAATATCTGTGTAATTTGCTACGTGGTCTAACTCCTTTTCCACCGGCAATGGTGTTTTTTGTGTTAAGGAGTCCATATTAGCCCTTAAATATTTTGAAAACTTAACAACTACCTGTTCTGCCGTTTTCGGGTCTTTTTTAATAAGGTATTTAATAGTGTTAAGCGCATTGTACAAAAAGTGCGGCTTTATCTGGCTTAGCATAAGCCTCATATTTATATCGGCAAGCTCTTCGGTCAATTCAGCCGCGCGCTTTTCTGCAACGTAAGCCTCACCTATTCTTACAACCTGAATTATAAGAAGCATTATTATAAAAACAGTACCTGCTAACGGGAAAACAAATTCTACGTTTTTGGAAATGTAACCGTTAATATAATAATTATCTACAACAAGGCTCGCAATTAAAATACAAGAACTTAACAAAAACGCCTTTGCAAATCTTTTTTTGTATGCAACCTCAACGGAAAGCTTATAAACAAGGTAAAAATCAAGTATGTAAGAAACCGCTTGCAAAAGCATATATTGTGAGGAATCATAAATAACCTCGGTTGCAAATTGGGGTATAAATGCACATACCAAGAACAATCCTGAAATAAGCACCATAAAGTTTTCCGAGATTTTAAGGCTCAACGACTTTACTATATGCATAAATAACGAAAGCTTAATTATGTAAGTCGTTGCATAAATAAGAGTTAGTATTATTTCGTAATTCAGTCCGAAAAACAGTATACTTGAAGCTGCATAGCCGTTACCTGTTACCAATATTCTGAAAATAAAGGCAATACACATCACCATAAGCCAGAAAAAGCGTGTATCCTTAAAGGCTACTATGCTTATTGCAATTATTGAAATACCAAACATTGCAACCGCACCAATAAGAAAATATCTGAAAACAAGCAGCAAGGTCATATTTGATTTATACAGTGCATTTTCCATAAAAATGGGCAGCACGGTTATACCGCTTGAATACTCGCAGGCTACCTCAATTACAACCTCGTACTCACCATTCTCAGCATAATTAAACACTATGGGGTAATTCTGAATTCTGCTGTTGGACATATCCACCTTGCGAATATCCTGAGTTTCACCACAGTTAGAGGAAATGAGCACGCCGTCTACGTAAATTCTGTATGCACCGGGTAAATTCGGAAGAGTTATAACGCTTTCTCCATCAGGAGAAAAGTTTTTTATAATCTTTTTATAGGATGCATACCCGCCGCTATTTAAATGCTTACCGTTTATTTCGTAGGTCGTCCAGGAGGAGGGCAAATCTACAACCGCATCCGCTTTAAGATTTTTTTTACCGTCGGTTATTAAAAGCTCATTCCAGTAAAACTCCCAATCATCTGTAATGTAAACAGCCTTATCTGAAAACAAGCTGTAGGTTGGCTTTTGCTCCTTCAAAAAATCCATTCCCAAATCCCCCGCATAGTGCGGTATAAAATACGAGACTACAGGAAGATAGAAAGCAATTCCCGCGGTAATTACTACGCTTAAGACAAATACAATAAAGCGTATTTTCAAATGCTTTTTTCGCTCTTTACTGACCATAAGCTTCCCCCTTACCACAATTCTTTTTCATTATATAACAAAAAAGAATTAAAATCAATAAAAAATTCTCGAAATATTTTCGTTTTATTCTCGCAAAACCAAAAGGATTTATTCTATTCTGTTGAAAAATCCCAACAACTATGTTATATTAAAAGGTAGTTTTGAAATAATAAATTATAGTAAGAATATTTTTTCAGAAGGTGTGATTTATTATGAAAGGCTACGCTGACAGCACAGGTACAATTGAAAGGTTAATTGAAAGCGGTGTTATTATTCCGTGCCCTGCTTCAGTTATAATTGAGGACACTGTAAAAATAGAGGCAGGCGTAAAAATTCTGCCCAACACCATAATAACCGGCAATACAGAAATCAAGTCAAACTCTGTTATAGGCCCTAATTCCTACGTGCAGGACAGTAAAATAGGCAACAGCACTACACTTAATAATACACAGTGCTACAATTCTGAAATAGGCTCCTTTGTTTCTGCGGGTCCGTTTGTACACATAAGACCCGACTGCAAAATAAGCGACAACGTTCACATTGGCAATTTTGTTGAGGTGAAAAACTCAAAAATCGGTAACGGCAGCAAGCTGCCTCACCTTTTGTACGTAGGTGACAGTAACGTAGGTAAAAACGTAAACTTTGGCTGCGGCGCTGTTACTGTAAACTACAACGGCAGAACAAAATCTAAAACAATTGTTAAGGACGGCGCCTTTATTGGCTGTAATACAAATTTAATTGCGCCGGTTACAATAGGTAAAAATGCTTTTACCGCGGCAGGCAGCACAATAACCCAAAACGTGCCCGACAACGCTTTGTCTGTAGCAAGAGCAAGGCAAACAAACAAGGAAGATTGGGTAAATATAAAAAGACCATATAAATGGCAGCATCAGGAGATAAAATAAATGTTCAATTTCAAGAAAAACAAAGCAACAGGAAACGTAGAATTTTTAATAGTAGGTCTTGGAAATCCCGGTAAAAAATATGAAACCACAAGACACAACGCAGGCTTTATGTGTATTGATACACTTTCAAGGGAAGAAAATACAGACGTAAAAAAGCTTAAATTCCACGCACTTATTTCCGAGTGCTACATAGATTCACACAAGGTTATTGTTATGAAGCCGCAAACCATGATGAACAACAGCGGGCTTGCGATAAAGGAATGTGCTCAGTTTTATAAAATCGCACCTGAAAACGTAATAGTCATTTATGATGATATTTCCTTAGAGCCGGGTAAATTAAGAATACGAAGAAAAGGCTCTGCAGGCGGTCACAACGGTATTAAAAGTATTATTTCTCATTTAGGTACAGAGAGTTTTCCGAGAGTTAAAATCGGCGTAGGCGCAAAGCCACACCCTGATTATGACCTTGTCGACTGGGTTTTAGGCTCCTTCCCAAAAGAGGATTTAAAATTAGTAAACGAGGCTTGTGAAAAAGCTTACAACGCCATAAAAATTATTATGACAGGCGACATAGATGCCGCTATGTCAAAGTTTAACAGCTGAGGTTTATATGTCCTGTTATTCAAAGCTATTAAAAAATTCAACTGAATACAACGAGCTTTTAAAGGCAATAAACGCTGACCTGTTACCCTCAGGTGCTACGGGTCTCCCACCAACGCCAAAGGCTCATTTAATACATTCGCTTTGCGAGGATACCTCTCGCAGAGCTCTTGTCATTTTGCCGAACGAGGCACTTGCAACAAGACTCGTTTCCGATATTAACGAGTTTTCTTACCACGGAAAAAAGGCTTACCTGTTCCCTGCAAGGGATTATTCCTTCAACTCCAACGAAGGACAGTCAAGGGAATTTGAGCAAGCAAGAATTAAAACCCTTTGCAAAATAATAAACGAGGATTATTCTGTTATTGCTTGCTCTGCAGAGGCAGCCCTGCAGCTCACAATTCCTGCAGAGGAGTTAAAAAAGAAAACAAAAGTAATAAACAGTGATACCGTCATTTCCCCCGAGGAATTAGTCTCAGTGCTTTGCGCCGCAGGGTTTAAGCGCGCCGATATAGTAGAGGGCACAGGTCAGTTTGCACGCCGCGGAGGTATTGTTGACTTTTTCCCCGTAAATGAAGAAAAGCCCGTAAGAATTGAGTTGTGGGGTGACACGGTAGACGCCATTTCAGAATTTGACCCTGCAACACAAAGAAGAACAGACATTTTAAAGGAAACAGAAATTGCTCCTGCTACCGAAATTCTTTTTGACAGTGACCTTGATTTAAAAGAAAAATTAGAAGAATTCTACAGTAAAACCTCGGGCAAGGGCTCTGTAAAGGTTAAGCAAAATCTTTTAAAGGATATTGATGCTCTAAGCGCAGGCACAAAAATTGCATCCTTAGATAAATACCTTGATTTAGCATACGAAAAGCCGGCTTCCTTGTTCGATTACTGTAAAGGTGATATGCTTTACATCTGCGAAACAGGAGGCGTAAAGGAGAGCGCCGTAAACGTACACAAATTGATGCTTGAAGAGATAAAAGCACAGTTCGAAAACGGCATTCTGACAAAAGGATTAGACCGTATAACCCTTGATATTACTGAATTTTTCAGTTATTACGAAAGCTGTAAAGCTATTTACCTTGACAGCCTTCCAAGAGGTAGCTTTGACACTCCTGTGAGAACACTTACCACCTTCAACTCGCAGCAGCTTCCTATTTGGAACGGCTCACTTTCAGTTTTACTTGACGATTTACGTCCTGCACTCAAAAAGAACGTCACCTGCATAGTAAATGCAGGTACGGAAAAGGCTGCAAAGGGACTTGTAGAAGCACTTGAGGCAGAGGATTTGCAGGCAATTTATTTAAGCGCATTACCGTCTGAGTTTCCAAAGAAAACTATAAGCGTTATTTCAGGTGCAGTGTCAAGCGGCTTTACCTACCCTACTGAAAAATTTATGATTATAACCTACGGTAGGAATGCAAGTGCAGGTGGCACAAAAAAACGGAAAGCCTTTAAAGCGGCAGATGCTATTCAAACACTTGAGGAAATAAGCCGCGGAGATTACATTGTTCACTCTGTACACGGAATAGGTATTTTTGAGGGCATACAAAAAATTGAAGCGGGCGGTCTTACAAAGGATTACATTAAAATAAAGTATGCCAAGGGCGACGTTCTTTACGTACCCGTTACACAGCTCGATTTTCTTGCTAAATACATTGGACCCAAGGATGACCAAAAGACCTTAAAGCTTTCACGCCTTGGCGGTACAGACTGGGAAAAAGCGAAGCAAAGAGTAAGAGCCTCTGCCAAGGATATGGCAAAGGAGCTTATTGCACTGTACTCAAAGCGTTTAAAAACAGAGGGCTACCAATTCTCAGAAGATATTGATATGCAAAACGACTTTGAAAGGCGCTTTGAATTTGAGGAAACGGATGACCAGCTTCGCACCATAAGAGAAATAAAAAAAGATATGCAAAAGCCTCACCCAATGGACAGACTTCTTTGCGGTGACGTTGGCTTCGGCAAAACAGAGGTAGCCTTAAGAGCCGCATTTAAGTGTATTGCTGATGGCAAGCAATGTGCAATTTTAGTACCGACAACAATTCTTGCCCTGCAGCACTACAACACAATTATGCGACGCTTTGAGGGCTTCCCCATAAATGCAGATATGCTTTCACGCTTCAGAACGCCAAAGCAGCAAAAGGAAATCATAAAGAGTCTGAAGCACGGCGCAATAGATATTATTGTAGGCACTCACAGACTTATTTCGAAGGATATAGAATTCCGTGATTTAGGTCTTATAATTATAGATGAGGAGCAGCGCTTCGGCGTAGGACAAAAGGAAAAGCTTAAGGAGCTGTATCCGCAGGTTGACTGCCTTACCCTCTCTGCTACCCCTATTCCTCGCACAATGAACATGGCAATGTCCGGCATACGCGATATGTCCGTTATAGAAGAGGCGCCGCAGGACCGTTTCCCTGTACAGACCTACGTATTAGAGCACGACTGGGGAATTCTTGCCGAGGCTATGAATAAGGAGCTTCGTCGTGGCGGTCAGGTTTATTATTTACACAATAAGGTAGAGGATATTGAGCGCACAGCCCTAAAAATAAAAGAGCTTATTCCCGAGGCAAATATTGAGGTTGCCCACGGAAAAATGTCTGAGGCTGCCCTTTCCGACGTGTGGCGTGCTCTTTTAGAGGGTGAAATTGACATTTTGGTTTGCACCACTATAATAGAAACAGGCGTAGACGTACCAAATGCAAATACACTTATAATAGAAAGTGCCGAAAATATGGGGCTTAGCCAATTACACCAGATTCGCGGACGTGTCGGCCGTTCTACAAGACGCGGTTTTGCCTTCTTCACCTTCAGAAAGGATAAAAATCTTTCAGAGATAGCAACCCGCAGACTTGAGGCTATTAAGGAATACACCGAATTCGGCTCAGGCTTTAAAATTGCAATGCGCGACTTAGAAATAAGAGGCGCGGGCAACCTTTTAGGCGCAGAGCAGCATGGTCATATAGAAACCGTCGGCTACGATATGTATATGAAAATTCTTGCAGAGGCGGTTACTGAGGAAAAGGGCGAAAAGCCCGCAGCATACGTTAAGGAATGTCTTGTTGACGTAAAAATCGATGCTTACATTCCGGAAAAATATATTGAATTCCTTCCGCAAAGGCTTGCGATTTATAAACGAATTGCTGATATACGAAACGAGGAGGATGCCTCCGACGTATTAGACGAGCTTATAGACCGCTTTGGTGACCCGCCGAAAAGCGTTGAAGGACTTATCAAGGTTTCACTTTTAAGAAACCTTGCTTCCGATTTAGGCATTTACGAAATAGGACAAAGAGCAGACAATATTTTACTTTACGTAAAAAAGGTGGATATGGCTAAGGTAGGCATATTAGGAGAGCACTTAGGCAACAGAGTAGTGCTTTCTGCCGGTGTAAAGCCGTACATTTCAGTAAAAATATTGCCGACTCAATCACCCATAGACGCAATAACCGAAGCCTTAGCTGCTATGCAAAAGGAAACAACCGAAAAAGGAGAAAAATAAAATGACTTACACTTACAAAACAAAAGGCACCTGTTCAAGACAAATCTCATTCGATTTGGAGGACGGTATTGTAAAAAACGTTAAATTTGAAGGCGGCTGTAACGGAAATTTAAAAGGCATTTCCGCACTCGTAGAGGGTAAAAGCGCAGAGGAAATAATTCCGATTATTTCAGGCATTACCTGCGGCTTTAAATCTACCTCCTGCCCGGACCAGTTAGCACACGCTTTGCACGAAGCCTTGAATCAATAAAACCTTGAAAGGACGTAACAAAATGAAATATCTTGTTTTAATTGCTGATATTGATGAATTCAACCCTTGCAAAAGCTCACTTGGTGATTTAGTTAAAAAGGAATATAAAATCAAGCATATGCCTGCTTTTGATTTTTGCTGCAACAACCATGAGGTTACAGCAGTTTGCTTTGGCATAGGTAAGGTTAACGCTGCTATGGGTGCTACACTTGCTCTTACCGCAGCAGACTACGACGGCGTAATTAACACCGGTTGGAGCGGAGCTGTTTCAGGTGTTAAAAAGGGAGAAATTATTGTTTCCGATTCCTGCGTTGAGTGTGACTTTGACTTAACACCTATAGGCAGATTACCGGGTCAAAAGCCCGGTCAGGATGAATACGTATACAAATGTGATTCCGACTTAGCAAATAAAGTAAAAGCAATTGAAGGCTTTACCCACGGCAACCTTGGTACAGGCGACTTTTTCTTGACGGATAAGGTAAGACGCGACAATTATAAGGAGATGTTCAACATAAAATCCTTTGATATGGAAAGCGGTGCCTTAGCAGCTGTTTGCTACCTTTTAGGAAAAATCCCGTTTGTAAGCATCAGAAAAATTTCTGACAGTGCGGACGACGTTGCAACAGATGAATACACAAGCTCATTAAACGGTGATTTAACCGCTTTTTCAGATATAATTTTAAAGGTTCTTGAAAACATATAAGAAATTAACCTCGGCGATTTTTACCGCCGAGGTTTTATAATAAGCAAAAATCGCTTGAGGTGGCTATTCTGCGGGCAGCCCTATTTTAAATGACTACCACCGCCCCTGATTTATGCGAATTTCACTTAGAGTGAGCGTGCTCGAACCGGATATGGTTTAATACAGCCACTCTACTACATATTATGATAAAAATAAAAATCCGTGAGAAAATTCTCACGGATTTTTTTAATCCTCAAACTTTGAAATAAACTCTTTCGTTCTATGCGATTTAGGGTTGTCAAACACCTCTTCAGGTGTACCTGCCTCTTCAATAACGCCGTTATCCATAAAAATAACCTTTGAAGAAACCGCCCTTGCAAAAGACATTTCGTGAGTAACAATAACCATTGTAACCTTTTCATCTGCAAGGCTTTTAATTACCTTTAAAATTTCGCCCGTAAGCTCAGGGTCAAGTGCAGAGGTAGGCTCATCAAAGAAAAGAATTTTTGGCTCAAGCACCAAGGCACGCGCAATAGAAACACGCTGCTGCTGACCGCCCGATAACTCACACGGATAATTAGTGAGCTTATCTAAAAGACCAACCTTACCTAAAATATCCATTGCCTTTGCATCAATTTCTGCATTTATTTGTGCTTTGTTTTCTTTGTAATTCGGCAATTCCTTTGCCTGAAGCTTTGCTGCAAGCGTTACGTTTTCTAACACGTTGTACTGTGGGAAAAGGTTAAAATTCTGAAAAACAAGTCCAACCAAAAGCTGCTTTCTTCTTTTCTCCTTAGGGTCCTCTTTTTTAGCTTTGTTCTCACCATCAAAAAAGACCTCGCCGTTAACCTTTATAAAACCACTGTCTGCAGTTTCAAGCTGATTTATACAACGAAGAATTGTAGTTTTACCGCTACCCGAGGAGCCTATAATGCTTAACACCTCACCCTCCTCAAGGGTAAAGCTTACATCCTTTAAAACCTCGGTTTTGCCAAAGGATTTTTTTAAATTTTTTACCTCTAAAATTGCCATAGCTTAACTCCTGAAATAACTCAGTTTCTTTTCTAATTTGCCTAAAATAATTGTAAGCAAGCCCACGAATAATAAGTAGAAAACACCTGTGTAGAACAACGGCCAAATTAAAGCCTTTGTTGCGGCAAGCTCCTTTGCCTGCTTAATAATTTCGCACACCATAATACAGTTAGCAAGAGCTGTATCCTTAATAAGTGTAATAATCTCATTACTCATTGGCGGTACAATTCTTTGTATTACCTGCTTTAAAATAATCTTTCTGAAAATTTGAGATTTAGTCATACCTAAAACATAGCCCGCCTCGTACTGACCCTTTGAAATGCTTTCAATACCGCCTCTGTAAATTTCAGAAAAATAGCAAGCGTAGTTAATGGTAAAGGCAATTAAAACCGCAGTAATTCTGCCCGCATCCATTATTCCGTACTCTAACAAGAAATACCTGTCTACCTGACCGAAAAGCTGAACGCCGAAAACAAGACCCGGCACGTAGTAAATAATGAAAATTTGCAGCATCAAAGGAATACCGCGAACAATCCACACTATTACCTTTGAAAGATATTTTAAAGGTTTAAAACGGCTCATAGAACAAAACGCTATAGGCAACCCAAGGGGTGCCCCTAAAATTAAGGTCACCCCAAAGATTAATAACGATATTATGAAGCCATCAAACAAGAAAGATGTTACTTCTAAAAAAGTCATAAATTAAACTCCAAATTATTTCTGGTCAGCAAAATCTGTAATTGCTGTTGTTTCAACGCCGTATTTTTCAGCAAGGGCTTTAATTGTACCGTCAGCACCTAATGCCTCAAGCTGTGCATTAACCAATGCTGTAAGCTCACTGCCCTTTTTAAAGCCGATTGCATAATACTCAACGTCGCTTGAAAGAGAATCTACAATTTTAAGGTCTGCATAGTCGCCCTTACCAACGTAGCTTTTTGCAAGCTGTGCGTCAACTACTGCGAAATCTGCTGTACCTGCTTTAATATCGATTAAGCAGTCAGTTTGCTTTGTAAAGCCCTTAAAGGTTGAACCCTCAAAGCCCTTTGCATATGTTTCACCTGCAGAACCGCTTTCTGCAATACCAAGCTTACCATTAAGGTCTTCTGCCTTTTCAATAGCAGCGTCACTCTTAACAACAACTACCTGACGGTTTTCCATGTAGTTGTAAGAAAAGTCAACCTTGTCTGCACGTGCAACACCGTCATCATCTGCAGTGTTAGCTGTAAAGCCGTTCCATACGCAGTCGATTGTGTTTGTGTTAAGGTCTGAATATTTGTTATCCCAGTTGATTTCTGTAAATACAACTTCGTAACCGAGGTTACCGAAAACTTTTTCTGCAAGCTCTGTGTCGAAACCAACGAGTTTACCGTTTTCATCTTTGTAGTTCATTGGCTCGTAAATTGTGTAGCCAACAATAACTGTTTTCTTTGTTTCGTCTGCATCCTTACCGCCACAAGCAGCAAGAGCTGTAACAACGCCTACAACAAGAACAAGGCTTAAAACTAATGCTAATACTTTTTTCATATTATTTACCTCCAAATTTAAAACGCTTATACGTTTTGCTTTGTGTTATCATATTATCACATTAGCACGCTAAAGTAAAGCGGTTTTTTTAAGAATATATAATCTTTGTAGATTTTGACAACAAACACTTAAAAAAGGCTTTTTGTTTATGCAACTTTACTACATTACCACTTTAACGCGCTAAAGAGTGTGCTTGACTGAATACCATCTCACGTACCGAGTTTGTTATTTTAACTAAATTAAAAGCGTCAAAAATATCAACTTTATACAATTATATTCTTGCAAAACATTAGCCCAGATGCTACAATTTATTACATTACCGCACAACGAAAGGAACGTTATTATGAAGCTTTTAGTTATAATTTTAAATAAGACGGAGTGTCTTGAGGAGCTTTTAGAGGCATTTAGTGAAAACAACATTTCGGGTGCTACCATTGTTGACAGTAAGGGTATGCTTCAGGAATTATACGAGCACGACGAATTCCGATTCATTGGCTCATTAAGAAACCTTTTTAACCCAGAGCACACGGAAAATAAAACTATTTTAATGGTTACAAAGGAAGAAAGAATTAAAGAAATCTCCAAAATCACAAATGAGGTTACCGGCGGACTTGACAAGCCTGACACCGGAATTCTCTTCACCTTACCAATTGATTATTTGGAGGGACTTTCACACTAATGCTGACTTCTATTTCCCTCAATACGTTTTTAAATTTAGGCATTATGATTTTTATGGGTCTTATAATTGGCAGACTTATGAAATTCATAAAGCTGCCAAACGTTACCGGCTACCTTTTAGCAGGTCTTTTGTTAGGCCCGAGCGCTTTAGGTATACTGTCCGAAAATTTTATAACGGAAATTTCAATTATTTCTGACTGTGCATTAGGCTTTATAGCTTTTTCAATAGGTAACGAATTCAAAATAAGCTACTTTAAAAGGGTTGGAGCTACGCCAATTGTTATTGCTTCACTTGAATCTCTGTTTGCCGTTGTAGTGGTTGTTGTTGCTCTCATGGCAACGGGGCATGATGCTACCTTCTCGTTAGTTTTAGGCTCTATTGCGGCGGCTACCGCGCCTGCGGCAACCATAATGGTTATTAAGCAATACAGGGCAAAGGGTCCCGTAAGTGAAACTCTGCTTTCAGTTGTTGCTATAGATGATGCTACCGCGCTTATTATATACTCACTTTCAATTGCACTTGCTACAGCTATTTCAGGCAAGGGTGCCTCTGCAAAGGAGTTGTTTTTAGCGCCCGTTATTGAAATTGGCGGAGCGTTGGTTGTAGGTGCTATATTAGGCTTCTTATTCTTAATCCCTCTTAAATACTTTAAAAAAGACGGCAACAGAATGGCACTTATAGTAGGCTTTATATTTGTAGGCTTAGGACTTTCACAGCTTGCAGGCTTTTCCTCACTTTTACTTTGCATGGCAATGGGTGCAGTAATTGCAAATATGTCTAATGACGTAGGGCATATTATGAAGCTTTGCGATAAAATCACCCCTCCTATTTTTATGCTATTCTTTGTTGCAAGTGGCGCAGATTTAAAGCTTTCTGTACTCCCTGCCGTAGGCGCTGCAGGTGTTATTTACATAGTATTCAGAGTATTTGGTAAAATGCTCGGCGCTACACTTGGCGCTGTTATTTCTAAAGCAGATAAAAACATAAAAAAATATTTAGGCCCTGCGCTTATTCCCCAGGCAGGTGTTGCAATAGGTCTTTCACTTGCAGCCTCAAGCGTTTTGCCTGAGCACGCAAAGGAAATAAGAACAATAATTCTTTGCGGCACCTTGGTTTATGAGCTTGTAGGTCCGGCAATTGCAAAAACCTGCCTTAAAAAAGCAGGTGAAATAAAAGAATGAAAATAAAAAAAGGCTGTGAAAACGAATAGTTTTCACTTCCTTTTTTACATTCACTTTAATTTAGTCTTCTACTGCATCCTTTTCAGCTTTTGCTCTTTTTATGGTTACAATAAGAATTACTATAGAAATAATAAGCAACACCACTAAAACAATAATGTAAACGGTTTTCTTTGTTTCCAGTTCTTTTTGTACCTCTTCGTCAATAATCTCGCCATAGACGTTTGTTACGTCCTCCTGCTCGTACTCTATATCGGTATATCTTTCTTCTACATCTATTGGTAATTCAATATCCATACCGGCGCTTGCAGGAACAACAAAAAGCAGAGACAAGCTTATAAGTGCAAGCATTAAGGCTAATATTTTCAATTTCATAACGAACCCACCTAATATATTTATGAGTTCATTTTACCACAGAAAAACAAAAAAATAAAGTATATTTTTAAAACCAAATATAAAAAGGCTGTAAAAACGCAATGTTTTTACAGCCTTTGCTTTTTCTCAGTAAATTAATATTTGAAATCTGTAATAAGAACTGTGTTCCAAAGCTCTTGCTTGTCAATCTTTATTTCAGAAACGCCAAAAATTTTACCGCCGCCTGAAATAGAAACGTTCATATACTGCTCAACCTTAATGAGTCTTTCAGTTTTTGTATCGTACTCAATAACAGCTTTACAATCGTGGTATGTAAGGTCATAAGTAACGTTTTTAATAACTGCCTGAACTGCACCGCCGTTTATTGTGTTATCAATATCTGCACGTGCAAGTGGTGAAAACATAGCACCTGTGTTACTTGGAGAAGTAGTTGCACCCTCTGCCATTGGCTCAGGATTCTTTTCAGCCTTAAGAACAAGAGTAACTCTTGCCTTGCCGCCGCCTAAATCCTCGTACTTATAATCTTGAATAGCATTTGGGTCTGTAAGATAGCAACCCTTTTCACACTTGTAAACAGGGAACCATCTCATCTCTGAGCCCTTATCGTTAACCTCAGGGTCTGCCTTTGCATCCTCAGGAGAGGTCATAATACCGAGTGAGTCAACTAAGCTAAGAAGAGTACCTACAAGACCTTCACCTTTTGAAATAACGCGGTTTTCAGCATCACTTGGAAGCTCTTGGTATTCTACCTTTGTATAGCCCGGCTTTTCTGCCTTTGCCTTGTTCATTACTCTTGTGTAAATTTCAAGACATTCTTTTGCAGACTTTGTCTGGCCTTGCGGTGCTGTATTGCCACCGTTGTTTGGTGTGTTTGGTGTATTTGGTGTGTTGTTACCGCCGCTTGGCTGTGTAGCATCAGGTGTTGGTGTTACTGCACCCTGCTGCTGTTGCTGTTGATTTGAATTATCAACGTAGCCACCGTTATTTGTACCCTGCTGTGGTTGGTTAACGTCTGTACCCTGCTGCTGTTGTTGAGCAGGAGCGCCTGTGCCGCCCTTTGCAAGGATTACAACTGAAGCTATTGAAACAGCATTACTTGTAATGATTGTGAAGAACAATGCAATACTGAGAATAATAGCTACAACTTTTAAATCTGAGCTTTTCATAGGTATTATACCCCTTTCAATATCCGCCTTTTGTCAAGGCATATTTCTCAATAGTAATAGATTACCTTAAATTCCTTAAAAAGTCAATAGCATATTTGACATATTGTTAAATGTAACAAAAAAGACCAATCCGCTTACGCGAATTGGTCTATGTAATTTCGATTTACTATTAATATTTGAAATCGTAGTATTTAGCGTGGAATGCAAGTTTACCTGAAGCTGAAAGGTCACCGATTGCAACTGCTGTAAGGTCTGCATTGATATCACCAACACAGTAGTGAGTGATTTCAATGAATTCGCCCTTAGCGTTCATTTTAGCTGTAATTGTGTAAGCCTGGTAGTTAATTGTACCGTCAAGCTTACTAACAACCTTTGAAACTGTTGCGTCGGTCTTAACTGTATCCTGAACGTCTTTAATATCAAGGAATTCCTTAGACATTTTTACAAGACCGTCTGTATCTGCATAAGATGGGTTTACAACGTCGTTCATTACGATAGTAATAGTGTAAACGTCGCCGTTTTTAACAGCTGTTGCACTCTTAACGTGGCTCTTTGAGCAATCACTTGGAGGCATACGGTTTTTAGCGTCGTCTGAACCCTTAGCATTAACCTTTTCCTCAGCCTCTGCTTCAGGAGTCATGAAGCCACCGATAAGGTCTGTAAGAGTACCTGCAAGGAAACCGAACTTGCTGAGCTGAAGTGCACCTTCAACTGACTGCCAGCCCTTTTTGGTGTAGCCTGCAGCACCTGTTTGGTTAATAGCCTTAGCAGCCTTTTGGTAAGCACCGAGCGGGTCTGCTATAATCGGGTCGTTAGTATCTGCCGGCTTGTTATTATTGCCACCGTTGTTTGGTGTATTCGGTGTGTTATTACCACCACTTGGCTGTGTAGCATCAGGTGTTGGTGTTACTGTGCCCGGCTGCTGTTGCTGTTGAGCTGAATTGTCAACATAGTTATTGTTGTTCTGCTGTTGTTGGTTAACGTCTGTACTCTGCTGCTGTTGTTGAGCAGGAGCACCTGTGCCACCCTTAGCAAGGATTACAACTGAAGCTATTGAAACAGCATTGCTTGTAATGATTGTGAAGAACAATGCAATACTGAGAATAATAGCTACCACTTTTAAGTCTGAACTTTTCATTGGTAAAAATACCCCTTTCAATATTGGAAAAGCATCCACATATTTTTTATATTACAGAATAAAGATACATTAAATTCACAAAAAAGTCAATATTTTTTCGAGTAATTCATTGCCGATTTGCAAATATTTTTTTAAAATCAGCAAAAAGCCGAATAACTCTTACATTTTTTGTGCATTCCATATATTTTTTGCATACTCGTTTATTGCTCTGTCAGCTGCAAATCTGCCTGAAGAAGCAATGTTTGTAAGCATCATCTGATTCCATTTTTTCTTGTTTTTGAAGGTTTCAACCATTTTTTGCTGCGCACGTCTGTAATCAGCAAAATCTGCAAGAACCATATATGGGTCGTGGTGCATAATTGTACCGCTTATATCGGTAAAATTCTGTCCGTTGATGCCGCTTGAAATGAAATCGAGAACTCTTCTTATATCCTCGTTATTGTTATAGAAGCTCATTGGGTCGTAGCCGCGGCCTCTTAACGTGTTTACCTCATCAGTCTTCATACCGAAGAGGAACATATTATCGTCACCAACAGCCTCGTGAATTTCAACGTTTGCACCGTCAAGTGTACCAATAGTAATAGCGCCGTTCATCATAAGCTTCATATTACCCGTACCGCTTGCCTCTTTACCTGCGAGAGAAATTTGCTCTGAAACGTCTGCGGCAGGCATAAGCTTTTCTGCATTGCTTACGTTGTAATCCTCAACGTAAAGAATTTTAAGTCTGCCCTTTACGTCAGGGTCGTTATTTACTAAGTCTGCAAGTGCAAGAATAAACGAGATAATTCGTTGTGCTACGTGGTAGCCCGGTGCTGCCTTTGCGCCGAAAATGTAGGTGTGCGGCGTAAACTCTGCATCCGGATTTTCTTTAATTGTAAGGTAATCGAGAACAATATTGAAGGCATTAAGGTGTTGACGCTTATACTCGTGAAGGCGTTTAACCTGAACGTCGAAAATAGAGTTTACGTCAAGCTTTTGACCTGTTGTCTTAAATATAAAGTCTGCAAAATCCTTTTTGTTTGCAAGCTTTATTTCTGCAAGCTTATCAAGCACCTTAGTGTCGTTTACAAAATCGTTAAGCTTTGAGAGATTATCTGCATCATAAACAAATTTGTCACTTCCCAAAAGCTCTGTTAAATACTCTGTGAGTCTCGGGTTTGCCTGGCAAAGCCAACGTCTGTGTGCAATACCGTTTGTAACGTTTGTAAATTTATCCGGCATTAAACGGTAAAAATCGTTAAAGAGTGTATCCTTGAGAATCTGGCTGTGAAGTGCAGAAACGCCGTTTACACTGTGGCAGGCTGCAACGCAAAGGTTTGCCATACGAACAACGCCGCCTGAAATTACAGCTGTTCTTTCAACGTAATCTGCATCGTGAGTTGTTTCCCAGATGTATGCTCTGAAGCGGTTGTCAATTTCCTTAATAATTTCGTAAACACGAGGAATAAGTCTCTTAACAAGCTCCTCACTCCAGCACTCAAGTGCCTCACTCATAACGGTGTGGTTTGTGTATGCCATTGTTTTTGTTACAAGACTCCATGCAGCATCCCAACCAAAGCCGCATTCATCAAGAAGAATTCTCATAAGCTCGGGAATTGCCATTGTAGGGTGCGTGTCGTTAATGTGAATTGCAACCTTGTCAGAGAAATTCTCAAGTGTGCCGTAAACTCTTAAATGACGGCGCACAATGTCCTGCACGGAGGCAGAAACGAGGAAATACTGCTGACGAAGTCTTAATGCCTTGCCCTCAGGATGATTGTCTGATGGGTAAAGCACCTTGCTGATAACCTCTGCCATAGCCTGGCGCTCCATTGAACGGATATAATCACCCTGGTTAAAGAGCTTCATGTCGAACTCAGGCGCACGAGCTGTCCAAAGACGAAGAATACTTACACATTTACCGTCCTTACCGGGAACAAACATATCGTAAGGAACAGCCTTAATTACTGTACCGCCCTCTATTTCAACGTGGTGATATTGCTCATCCCAGGTGTCATGAACGTGACCCTCGAAGGTAATATCTACCGAGCTGCTTTCTCTCGGAACAAGCCACACGTCACCACCGGGAAGCCAGTTATCGGGAAGCTCCGTCTGCTTACCGTCTATGAGCTTTTGGCGGAAAATACCAAACTCGTAAAGAATGGAATAGCCCCTTGCGGAATAGCCCTGCGTTGCAAGACCGTCAAGGTAACAAGCAGCAAGTCTGCCGAGACCGCCGTTACCGAGACCTGCATCAGGCTCGCATTCATAAAGACTGTCAAGGCTGATGCCTAAATCCTTAAGAACGCTTTTGAAGGTATTTGTAAGATTAAGGTTATAAAGAGAGTTTTTAAGAGAACGACCCATAAGAAATTCCATTGAAAGGTAGTAAACGTTCTTTTTACCTGTTTCATCAGATTTCTTTACAGTTTCGCCCCTGCCCTCTGTCATCATATCTCTGAGAATCATAGCAATTGCTCTGTAATACTGCTCGTTTGTAGCATTATCAGTTGAAACGCCGAAGAAATGGAGAAGCTTGTTTTCAAGCAATTCCTTCGCTTGCTTTTTTGTAAGTTTATAGTTCATAATACCACTCCAAATAATAGATTATATTATTTTACACTATTTTATGCTGAAATGCAATATTTAATTTAAGGAAATGGGGGAACCCTTTGTTTAAAATACGGAATATTTTTTCAAAAAAGCATTGACATTTTAAAAATGATGTGATATTATATCACCCGTAATAATTGCAGAGGTACCGAAGTGGTTATAACGGAACGGTCTTGAAAACCGTCGTACGGCAACGTACCGTGGGTTCGAATCCCACCCTCTGCGCCACAGCCTTTCTTCATGAAAGGCTAATTTAATAATAACCGAAGAAGGTTACCAATGGAGAAGTACTCAAGTTGGTGACGAGGCGCCCCTGCTAAGGGCGTAGGTCGGGAAACCGGCGCGAGAGTTCGAGTCTCTCCTTCTCCGCCAAATAAATCCTATACAACTACAACGTTGTGTAGGATTTGTTTTTTTGTGTAAAAAAAGAGACTCGAACTCCTCTCGGCGAAGCCGAACATAATCGGTTTTGCAAAGCAACGTAAGGCAGAGCCTTACGAGTCTCTCCTTCTCCGCCAAAGAATAACCGTCATTCTGATACAACGAAATGACGGTTATTTTATACCTAAAATCGGTGTTTTCAAAACTTTTGGACGACGAAATCACCGAATTCTTTGTTTATATCGGTTTCAAATCGTTGAAAGATTGGTAATCGTTAAAATGTAGGCATAATCGTTGATTTATTGGTGTAATCGTTGAATTGCAGCCAATAATCGTTAAAATATTGAAAATCAAACTTGTTCTTGATATAATATAAATAAAAGGAGGTAATGATGTGAAAAAGCTTGGTTTGCTTCTATTAACACTAACTCTGCTTCTTAGTTTATGTGGATGCTCTTATCAAGACCCGGTACTTGCCGCGCTGCCCGATTATAAAACTAAGGTATTTTACACTTCTGGCGGTTTTCAAGATTTTACTGATTATGCAAAGTATACTTATGAATCTGTTACGGCTCAAGAGCTAAAGGAGTCAAAATTCTTTGCAGAAACAACTGCTGATGACGTTGAGGAAATTCTACTACATATCGATAACTTTGAAGATTGGGTTGAAACGATCGGTGAACAACTAAAAGATAATTACGACTTTGACAAAAACATTGTGTCCGAGGGAGATTTCTTCTACATCGAAACAAAAGCCGGGGAACCGATTGGGCAAGGAACATACGATAAGTTTGATAATTATTCTGTTTACTATTTTGATATTGACACACAAACTTTATACTATTTCCATAACAATATTTAATACTGCACCCCCTAAAATAACTTTGCACCCCCTTACCTCAAAAGGGGGTGCATTTGTATTAAAATTAGGGTTCTCCGCCAAATAAATCCTATACAACTACAACGTTGTGTAGGATTTGTTTTTTTGTATTATTCATTCTTTAATATTTAATATTTATAAAAAAGAACGGCTTTTCAATGGATAATGAATAATTGATTTTATACAAAAAGCTGCTATAATAAAATCAAAGGTGGCGATTATATGAAAGAAATAAAAGTAAATGGTTGCATAGAAATCCAGCAAGAACTGACACTCGATGAATTTGAAAAACAATTCATTGAATTTATTGAATCTAAGGGTTGGTTTTTCGGTGGTGGCTTTAATGAAATTGTTGATGGGTATTACATCAATGCCGATGGAACAAAAGGAAAAAGCGTTTTAGAAGATTAATTTAATTGACACGACCCTAATCCCTGTTTCCTATTTCCTATAAACAAAAAACCGATGCGTTTGCATCGGTTTTTTCATTTATTCAATTTCCTCAATATCATAAGGTGTTGTTTGGTAAACAAAGTAGTTAAGCCAGTTAGCATAAAGCAGCGTCGCGTGAGAGCGCCATTTTGCCTGTGGCTCTTTTTCGGGGTCATCATCCGGAAAATAATTTTCGGGAATATTTGGATTTATACCCGCGTTTAAATCTCTTATATATTCATTTTTAAGAGTGTCGGCATCATATTCCGAATGACCCGTAACAAAAATCTGCTTACCATTGTCGGTTGTAACAATGTACACGCCTGCATCCTTTGAGGAGGCAAGAATTTTCAACTCAGGCACCTTTTCAATATCTTCCCTTTTAATTGTGGTGTTTCTTGAATGCGGTACCCAGAATTCGTCGTCAAAGCCTCTTAAAAGAATTGACCTTTTATAGTCTGCGGTGTGCTTATAAACACCGGAAAGCTTTGCTTCAAGCGGATACTTATTTATCCCGTAATGGTAGTAAAGACCTGCCTGTGCGCCCCAGCAAATGTGGAAGGTGCTTGTAACGTGCTTTTTGCTCCACTCCATTATTTCGCAAAGCTCTTCCCAATACTCAACCTCTTCAAACTCAAGCTTTTCAACCGGTGCGCCCGTTATTATAAGACCGTCAAACTTTCTATGCTTAACGTCGTCAAAGGTCTTGTAAAAAGCAAGCAAATGCTCCTGAGAGGTGTTTTTAGAAATATGTGATTTAGTGTGAATCAATTCAAATTCAACCTGCAGGGGTGAATTACCTAAAAGTCTTGAAAGCTGTGTTTCAGTTTCAATTTTTTTAGGCATAAGATTCAACAGTAAAATTTTAAGCGGACGAATATCCTGCGTAATAGCACGAGTATCCGTCATAACAAATATGTTTTCCTCTGCTAACGTATCCACAGCAGGAAGTCCGTTTGGAATTTTAATAGGCAAGATATTCACTCCTTTCGTTTACATTTATTGTAAATTTTATTCTCCTAATGCTTGCTTTAAGTCTGCAATAAGGTCCTCTGCATTTTCAAGACCGCAGGAGAGACGAACTAAATCAGGTGAAACGCCTGCTGCGCGAAGCTCATCATCATTCATTTGACGGTGAGTTGCACTTGCAGGGTGTAAGCAACAGCTTCTTGCATCTGCAACGTGAGTTTCAATAGCTATAATTTTAAGCTTCTTCATAAACTCCTCAGCCGCTTTTCTTCCGCCCTTAACACCAAAGCTTACAACGCCGCAGGTTCCGTTCGGAAGATATTTTTGCGCCAAGCTGTAATATTTATCATTCTCGAGTCCTGCATAAGTAACCCATTCAATTTTGTCACTTGCTTCAAGGAATTTTGCAACAGCAAGACCGTTTTCGCAATGTCTTTTAATGCGCACGTGAAGGCTTTCCAAGCCTAAGTTGATATAGAAAGCACTCTGCGGTGATTGTACAGAGCCTAAATCTCGCATAAGCTGTGCGGTTGCCTTTGTTATGAAAGCACCCTCCTTACCGAAGCGCTCGGCATAGGTTACACCGTGGTAGCTTTCGTCCGGTGTGCAAAGACCCGGGAATTTGTCAGCGTGTGCCATCCAGTCAAATTTACCTGAATCTACAATACAGCCACCAACAGAAGCACCGTGTCCGTCAATATATTTTGTTGTTGAATGGGTAACAATATCTGCACCCCACTCAATAGGACGACAATTTACAGGTGTTGCAAAGGTGTTATCTATAATAAGCGGCACGCCGTGTGCATGTGCTGCCTTTGCGAATTTTTCAATATCAAGAACAGCTAAAGCAGGGTTCGCAATTGTTTCACCGAAAACAGCCTTTGTATTCGGCTTAAACGCAGCGTTTAACTCCTCCTCAGTGCAATCGGGTGAAACAAAGGTGAACTCAATACCCATTCTTTTCATAGTAACGGCAAAAAGGTTGTAGGTACCACCGTAAATTGCAGATGATGAAACAACGTGGTCGCCGTTTGATGCTAAATTAAATACAGAATAAAAAGATGCTGCCTGACCTGAGCCTGTAAGCATTGCTGCTGTGCCGCCCTCAAGCTCTGCAATTTTTGCTGCAACTAAATCGCAGGTTGGGTTTTGAAGTCTAGAATAAAAATATCCCGTTGCTTCAAGGTCAAAAAGCTTACCCATATCCTCACTTGTATCATATTTAAAGGTTGTGCTTTGGTAAATAGGAATTTGTCTCGGCTCACCATTACCGGGTGTATAGCCGCCCTGAACACATTTTGTTTCAATTTTATAATTGCTCATACATATATCTCCTAACCTATAAGAATTATACACCAATAAACTGTTCTGCCGTCTCTTGAAAAGGCGCCAATGCCAATTTCAGTGAAATTTCCGCTTAAAAATGCCTTTCGCGTTTGCTGCTCACTCATCATTTTATCGAAGCATTGACCATAGCTTGTTGTAGTAACACACATAACCTTGTCGGCAAAATTATATTTTACACCCTTTTCTTCAAGCAACGTATTAAAGTACGTGCCATTGCCGCGTCTTAAAGCTGTACCTGTTTGTAAAGCAAACTCCATTGCTGCCTGGTCAGCTACCGTGCAAAGCTCCTGAGAAACGGTTAAATCCCTTAAAGCACCGTCGCTTTTTAATTTTCTGTAATCGTTTATTAAGCCTGTGAATTCCTCTGCGTGCGGGTCAAACTCGTAAGCAGTCATAAATTTTTTAGGCTCAAGCTGTGCCGCCATTCTCAAGGCAAGCCTTGCATCCACTAAATTTATTTCGCCGTTATCGTCAACGTCTGCGGCAGCTGCGTCCTGCTCACTTAACGAGCCCTCGAAAAGACCTATAGCTATAATAAGAATAGTTCTTGCATCTGTTACGGTGACCTTACCGTCGTTGTCAATATCACCATAATAACGCTTAACCTCAAAGGCAAACATAGGTAAACAAGATACAGCTATTAACAAAACAGAAAGAAAAACTAATGCAATTCGTTTAACTGTACGCTTCATTTTCAACATCTCCTTACCTATGATTACTATTTTTTATAAACAATCTAAGTTATTATACTATAAATAATTGCAAATTGCAATAAATTCAATTGAATTAGAAAGAAAAGAACAAAAACTTTCTTTTAAAACAGCTTGTGCCAAAAAATAAAAACGGCAAGTAAACAAGTTACCTGCCGCGATACTCAATATTAAAAAACTTAAATCCGTTTTGTATAATTTTTCAATTCAGCTCACGCCTCTAAAAAATAAGTCCAATTTCTTTTAAGCTCTTCAGGCATCATTTCCCCTAAAGTTCTGCCGTCAGACTTAAGATTTTTATTATGCAAATAAAAGAAGAAAAACTCTCCCTTACCGTCATTATAGCCTAACTGAAATTCCAATTCGCGTTTAAAATAAGGGAATACGGGCTTTAGCTTTTCATCAATTATTTCAACAAGACCCATGCCGTCGGTTTTATATTTTTCAATTATGAATTGCTCGTTCTCGGAAAACCAATTCCAAAAAGCCTTAGCAGCACAAGTATCCATTTCCTTTTTTGAAAAAATACCCATTTCGTTCTCCTTTATTTACAAAGCCGATTTAATAAAGAGTTATTTCCTGCATTTCAAGCTCGCCTCTGTAAGAGGTTATTTTAATTTTAACCCTCTTAACCTCAATTGGTGCTATTTTGTGAATACGCTTGTAGCCGATTACGCCGCCCTTTTCAATTCTTTTGAATTTACCGTCACCGGTATCAATGTAAAGCTCATATTCTTCAACGTGCTGACCGTTTTCTATATGCTCCATCATAAGCACTCTGTCGAACATATCCTTTTCCTTAAAGGTTATAACAATTTCGGGCTGCAGGTCATCCTTTGCAGGCTTCCAGGTTTTGCCTTCATCTGAATTCATAAGATTATTTACGCCGAATTCCTCTGAAAGAGAGCTGCTTGCTGAAAACTCTGACGTACTCGAAACCTTATAATTATAGGTCTGCCTCTGACTTTTACCAAATGCCATTAAAATCTGGTAATCCATTTCAGAAAAGCTGCCGTCCTTCATAGGGGGCACGCCTAACATTAAAGCACAGTTACCGCCAACCGCCTCTAAATAGAGCTTTTGGAGTCTGTCCTTTGTTTTTGCGGAATACTCATCCTCTTTATGGTAGTACCATCTGTCGCGCATTGAAACAGAAACCTCGCAAGGATACCATATAAACTCACTTTCTTTTTTAATAGACTTTCGTGAGCCTAAATCCATATCGTGCTTCTTTTCACGCTTTTTATTCTTTCTTGACGGCGGCTCCTTACTCCTTTTAATAGCCTCTTCAATGCTATAATACTTAGGAACAACGCTCCACTCGTTTTTACGTATTACGCCCCACTCGTTACCGTACCAACGCACGTCGGGACCAACAAGCGCAATTACTGCGTCGGGCTGACATTCTCTTACTACCTCGTAGTAGCCCTCCCAGTCGTATTCCTGGGTGTAGCCGTCTTTGTTTGCCTCTGCAGCACCGTCAAAGCGCACGTAAAAAATATCACCGTATTTTGTGAGCACCTCGCGTAAAAGCTTTTTGAAATATTCGTTATATTCCTCGCCCTTGCCGTAGCTTGCTGCGCGTCTATCGAGCGGTGAAATAGCAATACCGAATTTAAGGCCCTGCCTTTCACACTCTTCAGAGAGCATTTGAACCATATCTCTGTTTTCCGCTTCCCAGTTAAAGGCGTTTTCCACCGAATAATCTGTAAAAGCAGAATACCAAAGGCAGAAGCCATCGTGATGCTTTACGTTGAGCACCATACCCTTAAAGCCTGCCTCTTTAAAAAAGGTAACCCATTCCTCGGCATTGAATTTTTCAGGTACAAAGTTTTCCGCTTTTATGTTTCCGTCAGTCCACTCTCTGTTTACAACCGTAGGAAGCCCAATATTTATAAAGCCGTAAAACTCTGTTTTTTGCCATTCAAGCTGCCTTTTAGAGGGCTTTATTTCTGCCGCTATTTCATAAGGTTTCATATATGTAAAATAACCCTTTCAACAAGATATAAGGCGACGAAGCACGTCGCCTTGTTTATTATTTTCCGCTGTCGTTATTAGTAACAACAATATCTGCCCCTGAGCCTAAAATATCCTTAATTACAACGTCACCTATTTTAACAGGTGCTTTTATTGATGCTGAATTTATAACCTTCATGCATTCAAATATTTTATCCTTAGGAACAGGCTTTGAGGATTTTACCGGCACTACCGGCAAAGCCCCGCCCTCAAGCTTTACTGTAGTTGTAAGGCTTCTTACCGGATTTGTAAGCTCGTCTCTTGCATAAGCATCACCGCGCTTACAGGTGTTACCTGTAACAGAAAGAATTTCTCCGTTTTCAATTTCCACCTCAATAGGGCAGCCTAACGGACAGGATACGCAAATTAAATTTTTCTTCATTTTCAGTACCCCCTTATTCTTCTATTCTTACAGTTATTTCACTGTTTTCGTTCATATTTTTAAGCATTTCAGGTGTAATTAAAACGTTTTCCATTTCACCCGGTGCTAATTTAACCTTTTTCTTAGATGAAAGTATATTGCCGTCACATTCAACAACAACCTTTGCACCCTTATAAACTTGTCCCACTCTGAAGTAAAGCTTTACGCCCTCTTCATTTTTAATGTTAACTCTTTGCGGAACAATGTAGCGCACGCCGTTAACACCCTTTGTATTGATAAAGGTACCGTCCTGCTTTTTGCCGAATATATAGTTTGCAGCGCCCTTACCTGCAATTTTACTTTCCTCTGTTACGTAGTCAACAAGGTCGTGCACCTGAAGCACGTTACCGCAAGCAAAAATACCCTTATGGAGTGTTTCTCTGTATTCATCTACAACAGGACCACCCGTAACGTTATCAAGACTTATGCCCACGCCCTTTGAGAGCTCGTTTTCAGGAATAAGACCAACAGACAAAAGAAGCGTGTCGCACTCAATGTACTGCTCTGTGCCCGGAATAGGCTTAAGGTGCTCATCAACGTTTGCGATTGTTACACCCTCAAGTCTGTCCTTACCGTGTGTGGAAACAACTGTGCAGCTGAGTCTTAACGGAATACCGAAATCGTCAAGACACTGTACAATGTTCCTTGTAAGACCGCCTGAGTATGGCATAAGCTCGCAAACAACCTTAACCTCTGCACCCTCAAGAGTCATTCTTCTTGCCATAATAAGACCAATATCACCCGAGCCTAAAATAACAACCTTTTTACCGGGCATATAGCCGTCTATATTTACGTATTTTTGCGCTGTACCTGCAGTCATAACACCTGCGGGACGAGAGCCCGCAATAGATAAAGCACCGCGCGGTCTTTCACGACAGCCCATAGCAAGCACTACTGCTACCGCCTGAATTTGCATCAAGCCCTCTTTATTATTAACGGCTGTAACAACGTTATTCTTTGAAACGTCAAGCACCATTGTATCGGTATAAACGTCAATATCTGTTTTTTCTACCTCTTCAATGAACCTACCTGCATACTCAGGTCCTGAAAGCTCTTCACCAAAATAGTGAAGACCGAAGCCTGTGTGAATGCATTGCTCGAGAATACCGCCGAGTGTTTCAGCTCTTTCTAAAATGACGATTTTTTCTACGCCCTCTTCCTTTGCCTGGAGAGCTGCCGCCATACCGGCAGGACCACCGCCAACTACAACTAAATCATAATTTAACATTTTCCTGCCTCCTTATTTTGTTTTTTCGTACATAATATTAGAGTCGCCACCGAATTTTGTTACTGTGTTGACAGGAATATTAAGCTCTCTTGCTAAAATTTCTACTACCTTGCTACCGCAGAAGCCGCCCTGGCATCTACCCATACCGGCTCTTGTTCTTCTCTTGACACCGTCAACGTCTCTTGCACCTGCAGGAGCGTGAATTGCATCAATAATTTCGCCCTCTGTAATTGTTTCGCAACGGCAAACTATTCTGCCGTAAGCCTTGTTTTTCTCAACAAGTCGTGCTCTTTGTTCAGAGGTCATTTCTCTGAAACGAACAGGCGCAGGTCTTACCGGATTAAAGCTCGGATTTATTGATACACCACGAATAAGGTCCGTAACAATTCCACTTACCATCTCTGCAATTGCAGGAGCCGAAGAAAGTCCCGGTGACTCAATACCCGCAACGTTTATAAAGTTCTTGTTTATTTCAGATGAGCCTATAATAAAGTCATCCTTAGTGCAGTGTGCACGGTTACCACTGAAGGAGGTAATTGCATTTCTTAAAGAAACCGCAGGAATGCTCTTTATAGCAGAGCTGTAAACTGATTCAAGACCCTCTGCCGTTGTAGCAACGTCATCACCGTTATCGTGCTCAATTGCAGACGGACCAACAATTAAGTTACCATCTACAGTAGGTGAAACAAGAACGCCCTTACCCATTTTTGTAGGACATTGGAAAATTGTACTGAATGCCAACGCACCCTGCGATTTATCAAGAAGATAATAATCACCTCGGCGTGGTTTTATTTCAATAGAGTTATCCCCAATCATTTGTGCAACCTTGCCTGAATGTACGCCCGCAGCGTTTATAACAATACCTGCCTCAAGCTCGCCTGTTGTAGTATCAAGCACAAAGCCGCTGTCAAGCTGCTTAATTGCACTAACCTCGCAATTTCTTAAAAATTCCGCTCCGTTAGAAACAGCATTCTCAAGACCTGCTATTGTTAATTCATACGGACAAACTATTGAAGATGTCGGCGCATATAATGCAGCTACAGCCTTCTCACCAATGTTTGGCTCCCTTTTTACAAGCTCGTCCCTGTAAATTATTTCAAGACCGGGAACACCGTTTATTTTGCCTCTTTCAAGAAGCTCCTCGAGGTGTGGAATTTCCTCCTCGGAAAACGCCACAACAAATGCTCCCACGTTTTTAAGCGGAACGTTAAGCTCCTTGCAAAAGGTTTTCATAAGCTCAACGCCGCGAACGTTAAGCTTTGCCTTTAATGAGCCCGGCTTTGCATCAAAGCCCGCATGGACAATTGCGCTGTTTGCTTTTGTTGCGCCCATAGCACAATCATTTGCTCTTTCTAACAATGCAATCTTAAGGTTGTATTTGGAAAGCTCTCTTGTAATAAGTGAGCCTACAACACCTGCACCGATAACGGCTACGTCGTATTTCATCAGAACAACTCCTATCAGTATTACACATCTTTTTAAGACAATATTTTCACTAATATATTATACCAATGCTACTTGTAAAAATCAAGTATATATTACAAGGTAATGAATGTATTACAAAGCAAAAGTCGGGTGAATTGTTAAAATTTTCTTAAGATTGTTTAAGTTTTTAAACATTTTAAGGTTTTTCGCTTGAATATGCAACAAATTTATGCTAATATGATTGAAAACTGCGTGTGGAGGGGTAATATGTCTAACAATGACGAGCGTTTATCTAAAATAAACGCAAACGACAGGCGTGTGAAAAGAACAAAAAAGCTCTTAAGAGATTCCTTGTTTTCTCTTTTGCAGGAAAAATCGATTAATGAAATTACAGTTACCGAATTAACAGAGGTTGCTGATATAAACCGCGCAACCTTCTATTTTTACTATACAGATATTTTTGATATGCTTGACCAGATTCAAAACGAAGCATACGAAATGTTTGAAGAGGTTTTACAAGGCACTGAGGATTCTGTAAACTCACCTGAGGCATTTGCAAAATATATTGAAAACATACTCATCTTTTGTAAAAACAACCCTGCAATTGCAAAATTTGTTATTACAAGAGAATATAACAATAACAAGGTTTTAAAGAGAATTGCAAAGCTTCTTGCTAAAAACGTGCCTGTTGCAAAGGAGTCCTTTTCACAGGATGACCCAAGAAGATTTATTCTTAACTTTGCGCTTAACGCACTTACCGGCACCGTTGTTGACTGGATGGATGACGGTATGATTATTCCGCCGAGCACTATGGCAGAATTCATTGCAGATATGTACATCAGCGGCTCACTTTTTGCCAAGTCAAAATTTGCTTCCTACTCAAGAGACGCCGATTAAATAAGCAAAAATAATGACCGATACCTTTTGAGGTATCGGTCATTTTATTTTACTCAACTGATTTGAGTGATTCAACCATACTGATTTTCTTAAGCTTTCTGTGCATCATAAGATTTACAATAATTGCAAATACTACCGTACAGAGAGCTGCAGCCACAAAGCTCCACCATTTAAGGTCTGTGCTGAAGGTAACCGTATCAATATCTATAACACCTACAACTGCAAGATTAAGGAGTACACCTGCAAAAAGGCCTACTATTATACCAAAGAAGGTAAGAATAACGTTTTCTCTGTAAATATATGCAGAAACCTCGTCATCATAGAAGCCTAAAACCTTAAGAGTTGCAAGCTCCTTAATTCTTTCGTTTATGTTTATGTTGTTAAGGTTATAAAAAACAACAAACGCAAGTGTTACTGCTGCAAAAATAAGAATCAGGGTAACTATTGTAAGAACATCAATAATGTTATTGAAGTTATCTATAACAACTGTTGTGTAAACCGTACCGTTTACACCTGTAATATCACCTATTTGTGACTCAAGTGCTGCCTTTTGGTCAACAGTCATACCATCTGTAATAGAGCAGAAAAGGTAGTTGTAATCGGGAACCGTATTTGTCATTCTGTAGTACGTGCCCGGTGTTACGTAAACGTAGTGGAAGGTGTAGTTATCTGATATGCCTGTAACAACAACCTCGTACTCTACCTTTTTAGAGCCCTCTGTCCAGGAAAGCTTAATTGTATCACCAATTTTTGTTTTTGTTTTATCAGCAAACTTACTTGTTATAACAGCGCCGTCATCCGTAAACGGAACGTCCTTGTTGCCATCCTTCATATTTATGAATTCTTTAAGCATACCGGGTGCCTGCGGAACAAGCACGTCTACCTCCATTACCTTGTCGCTTCTGTCGGAGTAGCCCTCGCACACCTTTAAGTAGCCAAGTAATGAATTTTCAATTCCCTGAAGCTCCGTTACGCTTTTCACGACCTCACTGTTAGGTGTGTAAGCCTCGTTGCTATCCTTAAGAACAACCTGTAAATCGTATTGTGCAACACCGTTTTCACCATATTGATTTGTAATAACGGTACCAATAGCATTTTGAAGACCGAAGGCAGCAAGCATAAGAGCTGTACAGCCTGCAATACCAATAATAGTAACGGAGAAACGTTTTTTGTTTCTGAAAAGGTTTCTTACCGTAACCTTTGAGGTAAAGCTAAGCCTTGCCCACAAGTTTGTAAAGCGTTCAAGGTAAACGCGCTTACCATCCTTTGGCGGCTTTGGTCTCATAAGAATAGATGCCGGAGTCTTAAGCTCCTTATGGCAAGAAATATACGCCGCAAGAGTTGTGAGACCTATTGAAATTATTGCACCTAAAATAATGTAGCCCGGAAGGAACTGAATTTTAAGCTCCGGAATTTCATACATAATGCCCCACGCGGTGAAAAGTGCATAAGGCAAGCCCGAGAAGCCTGCGGCAATACCGATTATGCTGCCAACCGTACTTGCAGAAGCGGCATAAATAAGATATTTGCTCATAATGGTTTTGTCCTCATAGCCTAAAGCCTTCATAGTACCCAACTGTGTACGCTGCTCTTCAACTAATCTTGACATTGTAGTAAGACAAACAAGTGTAGAAACTATAAAGAAGAAGGTTGGGAAAATATATGAGAGTCTTTGCATATTTTCCGCTGCTTCACCGTAGCCTGTGTAGCCCGGTGAATCGTCGCGGTCATAAACCGACCATGAAGCACCGTTATTTACGGTTTCAAGCAATGCAATACCCTTTTTGTATTCTGTTTTAACTATACCAAGCTTTGAGTAAGCCTCTTCCTCTGCCTTTTCAAGCTGCTTTTCAGCATTTTTAAGATTCTCCTGAATATTCTGAAGCAGCATTGTCTGGTAGGTTAACTGGGTTTGTGCATTGTTATATTCTGTTTGTGCCTTTAAGGAGCCAAATTGAAGGTCGAAACCGCTTGACTGAATCTGGTCCTTAAATTGTGCTAATTGCTTTTCAGCTAATTCAAGCTGTGCATCTGCATTATCAAGCTGTGTTTTTGCTGCCTTTAACTGTTGGTCAGCATCATACCACTCGGCAAATTTTTCGTCGTATTCTTTTTTGCTTTTTTCGTAGGTCGACTGTGCTACAACAAGCTCTGTGTTATATTGCTCGAGCAATGCCTCTGTTTCCACAACAACGTCCGCTGCCATACCCTGAGCCGTAAGGTTTGATGCAGAGAAAAGAATCTTTGCAAGCTCCGGATTTGTTTGCTCAAGACGCTCTGCCATCTTGTCAAGGTCGAGGTCCTCTTGAGAAACGTTTTGATTATTCTTGATTGTATCAAGAGTAGACTGTGTGCTTCCTATTAAAGCCTCTGTGGTTTCAATTTTAAGCTTTGCGCTTAAAAGCTCGCTGTTTGCTGTATCCAGCTTGTCCTTTGCTGTGTCTGCTACAGCCTTATTATTGTTATACTCCGTAGTTTTCGCAGTATGCTCTGCACGTTTGTCGGCAACAACTTTAATTTTTGCGTTATATTCATTAACGGCAGCCATATACTGGTCACTGCCCGAATTCAACTGTGCCTGCGCTTCTGCATATCTTCTTTCAAGCTCTGCCTGTGCTTCCCTGAGCTTTACTTCACCTGATTTTTCAAGCTCCTTCAGCTTTGCAATATTTTCTCTTGCACCCTTAAGCTGAAGTTCTATGCTTGCCTCCGCCTGAGCAATTTGGCTTTTGGCACTTAAAAGCTTCTGAGGGAGTCCATTGACTAAAAGTGCCGCTCTTTCACCTACAATAGCCTCAGACGTTAAAAGAATTGTGTTCTGCATTTCTGCTACAAATTCATTGTATTCGTCAGTATAAGCTATTAAATCTTCTGTGCCCGTGAGCGTAACGTATGCCTCGCTGTAATAATTGATGCGAGGCTGGAAAGCGTCGTTTGAAACGTAAACAAAATCGCCCAGCTTACCGCTACCTGCGGTAGTTGCTCCGCGCTCATAGGAAACCCAATAAGGTGTGAGAACAACACCAACTATTTCAAATTCATTTCCTTTTAAGTAGTAGGTAATCTCCTCATCATCACCTACAACCTTAATTTTGTTACCAATTTTAAATTGGTCCGGAGTTGTAAGTGCACTCGAGGTAACAACGCATTCGTTTGCATTCTGAGGGTAACGACCCTCAACCAGCTTTAATCTGTTTATGTAGGCTTCATCATCCGCGCCATTGTTTGAAAATTCATTTGCACGATTAACGTCTAAGCCGTACACACGAACAGTAAGCTCTGAACCGTCAATATCAACTATACCTTCATAGTCCTCGTTATCTGCCGTTGGAGTTTGTACAAAGCCGTCAACAAACTTTACACCTTGAACCGCTTTTACGCCCTCTATAAGTCGAACCTTGTCAAGGTCCTCCTCGTAAAGTCCTATGAATGATTGCAATCTTAAATCCATAAGATTATGCTCTTTATAATAATCATTCGCAGACTCTGTCATATCAGTAGATACGGAGTTAAGTCCCACAAAGAGACCGCTGCCCAATGCCACAATAACAACAATGGAAATAAATCGGCTTATTGTCTTTTTTATGGAGCGGACCGTATCAATAGCATATGCTCTTGTCATCTTGCATAAATCCTTTCTGAACTAAAACAAACTTACCAATCTATATCCTGAACTGAAACCGGATTTTCATTAACCTCGTTTTTAACTACTCGTCCGCTTTTTACTGTTATAATTCTGTCTGCCATAGGTGCAAGCGCCGAGTTATGGGTAATAACAACAATGGTCATACCAGACTCTCTGCTTGTATCCTGTAAAAGCTTTAATATTTGCTTACCTGTGTTATAGTCAAGCGCACCCGTAGGCTCGTCACAAAGAAGAATTTTAGGATTCTTAGCAAGTGCTCTTGCAATAGAAACACGCTGCTGCTCACCACCTGAAAGCTGTGCAGGGAAGTTGTCAAGTCTTTCGCCAAGACCTACTCTTTCAAGCACCTTTACAGGGTTTAAAGCCTTGTCACCGATTTGTGTTGCAAGCTCAACGTTTTCAAGCGCCGTAAGGTTTGGCACAAGGTTGTAAAACTGGAACACAAAGCCTACGTCAAAGCGTCTGTATTCAATAAGACTTTTGCTGTCATACTCGTTAATTAACTCACCGCCGACACGCACCTTACCGTCGTCACAATCATCCATACCGCCCAGGATGTTAAGAATTGTTGTTTTACCGGCACCGGAAGCACCTAAAATAATACAAAATTCACCCTGCTCAATATTAAAGGTAACGCCGTCTGCAGCATTTATTGTAACCTCACCCATTTTATAGGTTTTGTAAACAGACTCAAATTCAATAAAACTCATTTAATTCAGCCTTTCAATATATTTTTAATGAACCAAATACATCTTTGTATTCTACAATAAATAACAATTTTAGTCAATGAAAAAAGGAAATAAAAAATAAATTTACAATTAGTCAACAATTTTGCTTGCCGCCTTAATAACGTCAGCCGCTACGGGCAGAGCCGCTGCAGAGCCCCAGCCACCGTTTTCCACCACAACAACAATAGCCAATGGGCAATTTTCGTCCTGAGAAAAGCCTAAAAACCAGGAATGCGGCTTTTCACTTTCAGAAACCTCTGCCGTGCCGGTTTTACCGCACATGGTAACACCCGAAAAATTCCAGTCACCGTAATTATTTTCAACAGCACTACGCATCAGCCTTTTTAATTCCGCCGATATTTCCGGAGTGGTATAAGTAACCTCCCCTGCCTTTGTTTCATGAACAACTCTGCCCGAGGGTGATGCTATACTTTTTACAACGTAAGGTAATTTAACAACGCCGTCATTTGCAACAGCACCCGCTATTGTAAGCGCGTGGTAAGGGTTAACAAGCGTTGTGTACTGACCTACTGATGCCCATGCTAAATCTGAAGCACTTGCCTCGTTAAGATTTAGTATGCTCGCCTGCGTAGTGGTATTGCCGAATGCAAACTCCTTGCCGAAGCCAAAGCTTTTTGCCGTTTGTGTAATTTGTGCAGGCGAAAGCTTTTTTGAAAGCTCGGCAAAAGCACAGTTACAAGACTCTGCAAAGGCTTTTTCTAAATCAAGCTCACCGTGCTTGTGCGGGCAGCTTACTCTGACGCCGTTAATAAAGGTTTCACCCTTGCATTCATATTCCCAAGACTTAATATCCGTAATATTTTCGAGAGCACATGCCGCTGTAATAATTTTAAATACAGAGCCCGGTGTATAAAGACCGTCTATAAGCCTGTTAAGATAAAGCCCCTCGTATTTTCCGTTTTGATTTTTCTCAATTTCCTCTGCAGAGGGCTTGTAGCGTATATCAAAATTAGGACTTGAAACCGAGCATATAATTTCACCCGTTTCATAATTGAAAACTGCAACAGTACCTTTTTTTGAGCCTAAAGCCTCAAGTGCCGTTGCCGAAACCATAGCATCAATAGTTAGCGTAACGTCGTTACCGCGCTCGTATTTTTTTAACGTATAAATTCCCGTTACAAGGTTATAGCCTATAAGCTCACGCTTGTATGCGGTTTGCACACCCGAGGCAATATAACCCTCGCTGTCACCTACTATGTGAAGCGTTGAACGTCTGATTCTTTCGGAATTGTTGTAAACTCTTTCACCGTTTTTTGTTTCGGCAAGCACCACTCCTGTTCTGTCAAGAACGTTACCTGCACCTATAAAGCTGCCGTCGTTTACAAGGTGAGTATTTGCACGAAGAGTTGCCCAATTTTCTGCATTAAGACCTAAATTCACAGCAAGATATGCAAGTCCGAGAGTGAATACCAAAACAAGCAAAAGCACAACAAAGCTACGTTTAACCGTCGACTTCATCTGTCACCCTCCTTTGCAAATCCGGCTTGAAGTTAGAAAATGCTCTGACGTCAACAGATTTTATAAATGCCAGCAAGCAGAAGCAGCAAATGACACTTGAGCCACCCTTGCTTATAAACGGCAAAGTTACTCCCGTAAGCGGCAATAAATCTGTTACACCGAAAATGTTAAGCATAGACTGGAACAAAAGCATAGCCGTTGCCGCAACACCGCTTATTGCGTAAAAGGTAGATTTTGTTTTTTGTGCATTTATTATGGTCGCTACCGTTATAAACGCAAAGGTCAACGGAATTAAAAAGCCCATAATAATACCGAATTCTTCACACACCACACCAAAAACAAGGTCCTCTGCTGCGGCAAATACACCTCTTAACTTACCGTTGCCGAGGCCCAGTCCGAAAAGTCCTCCGCTTGCAGAATAAATAAGCGTTCTTGTTTGCTGATAGCCTGTAGTATCCATATTTTCCCAAATATGCAAATATCCCGAAAATCTTGCGGCAACATAAGGCTTAAAAAGAATTATAAGCACAGCGCCTAATGCTGCGGCAATGCAAATAAGCATAATTGTTCTTACGTCACCCGAGCGCATAAACGCTATAACTATAAACGTAAAAAAGAATATGAGCGCCGCACCGAAATCGTACATAAGAAAAAGCTCTACAACGCAAACTGCCGCAAAAACAACGTAGAGAGTAAGGTGTCTTACAGACTGCAGTCTTTCAAGTGTAACGGCGCCGACAAAAATGAATGCAACCTTTACCAGCTCTGACGGCTGCAGGGAAATTCCGCCGATATTCACCCAGCTTAAGGCACCGTTTGTAGGCTCTGCAAGCACAAGAGTTGCCGCAAGCAGACCTATCGCTCCAACGCCGACTATATACCTGAAAATTTTTATGACGTCAAGAAAGCGCAAAAGGGTAAGCAAGGCACAAAAGCCCGCTACACCTAAAACAATTGCAAAAAACTGCTTTAAGGCTCCGTCGGGGTAAATGCTTGCAACAATTGAAAGACCAATTGAGGCAAATAAAAATGCAAGCGTTTCCAGCTCAAAATTTGTGATACGCATAACGAAGGAGGCAAAGAAAAAATAACCCCACGTCAAGGCAATCATACCAAGAAAGGCAGCTGCAACCAAAGCATTAAATTCACCCGTAGAAAATGACGTAAGAAGCATTGCTACAAGGTTAAAAACAGAAACCAAAATAAGCATTATAAAGTAATTCGGTCTTCCGAGCACATTACTTTTATCCTTTATATACTTGAATTTATTAACAGAGAGCGTGTACTCAAGACCACCAAAGCCGATTCTGTCCCCATCATATAGTTGTGCCTTACTTTTAATTTTTTCTCCGTTAACGGTAACACCTGATTTTGAGTGAGTGTCAAATATGACAAAGCCCTTGTTTCTAAAGGCAATTACGGCGTGCAGGCGCGAAATGGTATCAAAGCTCAGCACAATGTCGCAGCCCTTATTCCTGCCTATTGATGCCTCGTTATCCCTTAAGGTTATAACCTCACCCGTAATGTCGTTTACAAGTCTGCCCCTTATAGGATTTGTTGTCTTTTTAAAGAACATGGCAAGCAATGCTCTTACAACTATGTACAGAGCAATAAGCAACAGCGCATATCTTGAAACAGTAGTAAGTCCAAGAATAAAACCACTCATATTTCCACGTCCTTTCTTTTTAGTTTCTATATTATACTATAATATTTAAAAATAATCAATCTTTCTTGACAATACGCTGCACTCTATTGTAAAATTATTATATATTTTATTTTTGGGAGGCAGCTATGGCAATTACAAAATCTTTATACGGCAACTTAAACGGTGTGGAGGTTTTTAAATTCACACTTGAAAATAAAAACGGAATGAGAGCTGAAATCATAGAAAAAGGTGCAACACTCGAGAAGCTTTTTGTTAAAGCAGCAGACGGTAATTTTGTTGACGTTTTATCAGGTCACGACACCCTTGAGGGTCACGTTGAAAGAAGCGATTACCAGGGCGTTGTTGTAGGTCAATACGCAAACAGAATCAAGGGCGGAAAATTCTCAATTGATTCCGTGGAATACAACCTTACCAAAAACGATAACGGCATTACCTGCCTTCACGGCGGCGGCGAATACTCCTCCGCTGTATGGAAGGGCGAAGAGGCTTCCGACAAGGCTTTGACCTTTACACACTTCAGTAAGGATGGCACAGACGGCTTCCCGGGTAACGTAAAGGCAAGCGTTACCTACGAGCTTACAGACAGCAACGAATTAATTCTTACCTACAATGCTGTTTCGGACAAGAAAACGGTAATTAATCTCACAAACCACGCTTATTTTAATCTTAATGGCTTTGATGAGGGTGATATTCTCAACCACGAATTGCAAATAAATGCTGATTTCTTTACACCTATTGATGAAACAAGCATTCCTTTAAAAATGGCAGAGGCAGTAGAAAACACTCCTTTCGACTTCAGAAAGCCTAAAAAAATAGGCAAGGATATTGCTTGCACAGAGCATATTCAAATTAAAAACGGCAACGGCTACGACCACAACTTTATAATAAATTCCTTTGACGGCAGCTTAAAGACCTGCGCTGTTGCAAAGGGCGACAAATCAGGAATAACCATGGAGGTAAAAACAACGCTCCCAGGCGTACAATTCTACACCGGTAATTTCCTTGACGGCACCGTTATAGGCAAGGCGGAAAAGCCACTTACTCAAAGATGCTCATTCTGCTTAGAAACACAGGTATTCCCCGACTCACCTAACCACCAGGAATGGTGCAAATGTGTTTATGACAAGGACGAGGTTTATTCCTCAAAAACAGTTTTTGCCTTTTCACTTTAATTTTACAGGTTTTTCCTAATTTTAACTTTTTGTTAAATAATCTCTCTTTCATTGACTATATTACATTTATTTGGTATAATCTAACATCGTTCACATCACTTTAGAAATGAGGATAATAATGAAATCAACACACCGCGTAATAGCGGCGGTTTTAGCCTTAATTTGCGGCTTTTCTGTTTTCACAGTTTCTGCTTCGGCTAAAAAATTCGCAAAACCAATTAACACAAACCTCGGTTTTTTAACTCAATATGAATATGAAGAAAATAACCCGTCATGGCTAAGAAAATTATTAGTAAAAGAAAACATGCTTTCTGTTGACGGTATCATTACAGAAAAAGCTCTGTACCCCGTAACAGATTACCCTTACATTACTGATGCCCCCTGCTTTGCAGAGGAGGTTAACGAGTATGCTGAGTTATACACTCTTGATGAAGAATCGCAAAAGGCTGCATATATTTACGTTTTCCAGCAACTAGGCGCATTATCAATATTAGGTGACCCTGACGCTACAGATAAAACCAAGGCTGAATGGCTGCGCGAGCAAGGCATTATTATTACACCCGAGCAGGAAAAGGACCCTGACTCAATTTTTATGATAAGTGCTCTTTACGCTTTATGGAAAAATGACTTTTACTACGTTTTTTCAGGTAAAAGGCTCGATATTCCGCCGGGAACAACCTTAGAGGCTGCGCTTATGATGTATATGATAGGACTCGACGATGACGATGATTCACTTATTAATTTTGTTTCAAAGCATTTTAATATTACAGAAATAATAAGTCTTGAAGATTATATTTACTACACCTGTCTTTTTGCCCTGTACACAAACGGCTACATTTCCTCCCGTGAGATTGTTACAATTTCAAGAAACGAGGTTTTCAGACGTCTTGCAATTATGACAATTTCCAACGCAGGTATTTCCGTAGATGCCTCCTCCGCTTCAACAGAGGAAATTCAAATTAAATATATGGCCGCAATGCTCGGCACACAATATAGCGTAACTCTTGACCCCGACTCTCTTTTCAGAGCCAACAGAGCAAAAACCATTCCTTACTACATAATTCAAAGAATGGCTTACGAGGATAAAAAGCTTGCTATTTCCTCGTCAAAATACACATACGAGCAAGCATTTGATATTGTTCTTAAAAAGACAAATCGTTTTGATTTGGAAAAAGAATTCTACTCCGACATATACGAGTACAATTTGTACCTGGATTATTTAAGAGATTTAATCTACATTAACCCTACGCCTGTTGATAACGGATTATTAAGCGTAACAATTAACGACAAGCCCGTTTCACTTTCCAGTTATGCAAAGGTACCGCTCACTACTGACGAAAAGCAGGTGCTTAAAATTGTTGTTACGTATTTAGGTGAGCCAAAGAAAACGACTACCTACAAAATCAACGTTTTTCAAGGAATCGGTGAGCCGCAGGATGACAACGTAACAGGCGTTATTTCTAACGTTGGTACAAACATTGTTCCGAATTTAAATAACACTGTTACCCCAAGCTACGATTACCTTGACCCTTCACTTAATGCAGGAGCTGTACAGCCTAACCCCAACCCACAGCTTTTGCACGTAAATGAGTTCGGTCAGCTTGTAGACAGCCAGGGTAACGTTATAAGTGATTCCGTTAAGGAAACCCTGCCCGAGGGCTACGGCTACATTTTAAATGCAAACGGCGTTATAACCATAGGCAAAATAGATTCCCTCACAACTGAGCCGACAGATGCTCAGACGAATGCATTAAGCAACGAGGAAATTAAAACAATAGTAATTTATTTCTCAGCTTTCCTTGTTTTAGTTGCAGTAGCTGGCTTCCTTATCTATTACAGATTAACTGTTAAGAGAAGAAGAACAAAATCTGCAAAAAGAACTACCAAGAAGAAAAAAGATAAAAAGAAAAAATAATTCAAAACAGAATACTTATACTAAACTATAGCGTTTTTTTCAAAACGTACAAAAGAGGTGTTTTTATGGCAACAGAAAAAATTCTTATTGTTGATGATGACGTCAATATTTGCGAGCTTTTAAGATTATATCTAGAAAAGGAAGGCTTTGTAACGTCGGTTGTAAACAATGGTTCAGAGGCAATTGACGCCTTTAACACATCAAACCCTGACCTTGTTCTGCTTGACATTATGCTGCCCGGACTCGACGGCTGGCAAATCTGCCGTGAAATACGAAAAACTTCTGCTACTCCTATTATTATGCTTACTGCAAAGGGAGAAATTTTTGACAAGGTATTAGGTCTTGAATTAGGCGCAGACGACTATATAGTAAAACCGTTTGAGCCTAAAGAGGTTATTGCAAGAATAAAGGCTGTTTTAAGACGCAGTACTCCTCTGCAAACCTCCCAGCAGGAAACAAATAAAATTGTTACCTACGACAAGCTTTCCATCAACCTTACAAACTATGAATTAAAAATCAACGGTGAATACGTAGATGCTCCTCCGAAGGAGTTAGAGCTTATTTATCACCTTGCGAGCAACCCCAACAGAGTTTATACACGCGACCAGCTTTTAGATGAGGTTTGGGGCTTTGAATACTACGGCAACTCACGAACGGTAGACGTTCACGTTAAACGTCTCAGAGAAAAGCTCGAGGGTGTTTCAGACCAATGGGAATTAAGAACTATTTGGGGTGTCGGCTACAAGTTTGACACAAAAGCATAATTTATGAAAAAATTAAAAGCTAAATTTCATCACCAAAAACGCGGTGCATTTTTTCTTAAATACTTTCTTATTTTATCCTTAACAATTGTTATAGGCTTTATAATAACCGGCTTAACTCTTATGGCATTTGTTTTAAACTACTCCAAGCAAGAAACTCTTTCAGATTTAAGCAAAAACTCCATTGCAATATCAAACTACACAGAGGAGATTCTCTGCTCGGACTTGTCGTTGCAAAACCCTGAGGCTGTTGCACTGCTTTTTTACAATAATCTTCAAATTACTGCAGACGCGAGTAACACCATGGTATTTATGTGCAACGACAAGGGCGACATTATTGCGTGTGACGACGCCTTAAAGGAGCCTTATGAAACAGTGAAAAACGCCGTTTGTGATGAACACAAAGCAATTCACATACCCAAAGCCTTCATAAACAAGGCAGAGGTAATTGGTTACGCAGACTACACTACGCTCGGCTCTGTTTTCCCCGACACACACGCCGTGGCAATATCCCCAATAAAAATTGACCAGCAAATTATGGGCTTCACCGTTTGTGTAAAGCCTATTTCCGGTGAAATTACAGAATATTTCCTTAAGCTTTTAACCTCATTTTTACTTGCAGCTGTTTTCGCTTTAGTAATACTCACCTTGGCGCTCTTCTTCCTTGCTGATAAAATGACAAAGCCTATAAGAGAGCTGGCAGATGCCGCAAGAAGCTACTCTACGGGTGATTTTTCCTACAAGGTTACCGTGCCCGCCGACCAAAACGAGCTTACTGAGTTTATAATGGAATTCAACTCCATGGCGGAATCACTTGAAACTCTTGAAAATTCAAGAAGAAACTTTATTTCGAGCGTTTCTCACGAGTTCAAAACACCTATGACAACCATAGGCGGCTTTATTAACGGTATTTTAGACGGCACCATACCACCGGAAAAACAAAACTATTATTTAGAAATAGTCTCCTCTGAGGTAAAAAGACTTTCCAAAATGGTTAATGCAATGCTCAATATTTCGAGAATTGAAACAGGTCATCTGGAGCTTAAATTAGAGCATTTTGACATATCACAAAAGCTTTTAGGCACCTTTTTGACATTTGAGCAGCTTATTACTGACAAGAATATTTCTATAGAGGGTCTCGAGGAATTAGAAAGACTTATAGTGTTAGGCGACCAGTCTATGCTTGACCAGGTAACCTACAACCTTATTGATAATGCTGTTAAATTCACAAACGAAAACGGGAAAATTTCCGTAACTGCAAGAACAGAAAACAGATTTTCTTATTTTACTATTACAAATACAGGCAAGGGAATCCCCCCTGCCCACATAAAAAACGTATTTGACAGATTCTACAAGGTAGATGAATCAAGAAGTACCGACGTAAAAAGCACGGGACTCGGTCTTCACCTTGTTAAAAAAATCGTTGAATTACACGGTGGCAAAATCAGCGTAAAAAGTGTGCCGAATAAATTCACTGAATTTACGGTTAAGCTACCGAATCAATAAATCTATGGAGGCTTCTAAATGGACGAATTTTTAGAAAAAACCGAGCAGGAAGGCAAGGCTTCTGAAAACACTGAGGCTACTGAAAATGCACAGCACAATGACTCGCAGGCTTCTCAGGCTTGCGGCACCGCACCAAGCCAAAACACTGCTCCATTCCAGACACAATTTGCTTACCCGACAAACAATTATTATCCGCAAAACGGGTACAACCCATACTACCCGTCCCAAAATTCTTTTTGCGGCAACAACACAAACCAAAATCAGCAATACAACCAAAACGCACAATACAGCACAAGCCCGTATTCGCAGTACAACCAAAATCTGCAGTACGGCACAAGCCCGTATTCACAATACGGCACTACACCGGCTACCGCACAGCAGCCTACCTCTACTTATACGGCTCCTGTGTTTGAAAACCCGGTTAAGAAAAAACAATCTAAAAAAGGTAAAAGAATTTTCATTATTCTTATTGCTCTTTGCGTTGCCGTTGCCTCTGTTTCAATAGGGCTTTCCGTTTCCGACGGCAGCCCGATTTCAAACGGCGGCTCAGGAGCACAAACAGAAAAAATTGACGGTGCCGTACCAAGCGTAGAAAAATCCCCTTACGAGGAAAAGGACTATTCCGGCTCAGGTGCTATGACCGCTACACAAATTTACGACGCAATAAAGGAAACCAACGTAGGCATTATTGTGTACGTTCAAAACCAACAAGCAGGCGAAGGCTCTGGCATTATTGTCGGCGAAAAAGCAGGCTACACCTACATTATTACCTGCGCACACGTTGTTGCCGGCTCAGGTGTAAACGTTCAGGTTCAATTTTATGACCAAAAGGAATATTCTGCCGATATTGTCGGTATTGATGCTAAAACAGATATAGCTGTTATAAGAGTAAAGAAAACAGGCTTTAAAGCTGCAACCTTCGGGGAATCTGATTCACTTAAGGTTGGCGCAACCGTTTATGCTATTGGTAACCCGGGCGGAACAGAATTTTTCGGCTCGTTAACAAACGGAATTGTTTCCGCGCTTGACAGACCAATTGCAACCTCTGAAAACGGCTACTACGACTTACCGTGCATTCAGCACACAGCTGCAATCAACCCCGGCAACTCCGGCGGTGCTCTCGTTAATGAATTCGGTCAGGTTATAGGTGTTAACTCCTCTAAAATTTCTGCTACCGATTACGAGGGCATGGGCTTTGCCGTACCTGCAGAAAAGGTGCTCGAAATTTATAACTCGATTATAAAATACGGCTACGTTACAAACAGACCTATGCTTGGCATTAGATACTACGCCGTTTCAGCGGATTCAACCTATTCTGCACTTGCATGGAAAAACAACCTTCCTTACGGCTCAATAGTTATTGCAAGCATTGCAACAAACAGCAGCGTTAATGAAACAAACATTAAGGTTGGTGATATTGTAACAGCTGTAAACGGAAAAAAACTTGACGACACCCAAATTCTTTTAGAGATAATTGAAAAAGCAAAGGTTGGCGACAAATTAACGCTTACCATTGTTCGTCTTAACAGCGAGGGCGCCATTGCTACAACCTTTGATGCAGAGGTAACCTTAGTTGAGGATAAGGGCAACACTGTTTATAACGAAGCGCCTACTCAATCAAGTCAGCAAGTACCAAACAGTCCGTTTAATCCATTTGGAGAATAATTTTCCTAAGCCCGAAGGTAGTTCCTTCGGGCTTTTATTTTAAATTATTTCTTGACAAACGCCCCCATAAATCCTAATATATTAAGGTATAAAAAATTAAAGCGTGGTGAAAAAAGTGCAAAGAATTCTTGGCTGTGTAAGAAACGCCGTAGACACCTACAATATGATTGAAGAGGGTGACAGAATTGCTGTTGGGGTTTCCGGCGGCAAGGACTCTGTTTTGCTTTTAAAGGCACTTTGCGACCTAAAAAAATTCTACCCCAAAAGCTTTGATATTGTTGCCATTACACTTGATATGCGCTTTAACAATACAGACGGTGATTTTTCTGAAATTCAGAAAATATGCAATGAATATAACGTTCAGTACGAAATAAAAAGAACTGAAATTTACGACATAATTTTCAACGTAAGAAAAGAAAGCAACCCCTGCAGCTTGTGTGCGAGAATGCGCCGCGGAATTCTTCACGATACAGCAAAGGAATTAGGCTGTAATAAAATCGCCTTGGGGCACCACCTTGACGACGCGGCAGAAACGTTTTTAATGAATCTTTTAAGTGAGGCAAGAATCGGCTGCTTTCAGCCTGTTACGTATCTTTCAAGGAAAGATATTACTATGATACGCCCGCTTATCCACTTAACCGAAAAGGACGTTGAGCTTGCTATAAAAAGGCTTGGTTTACCCGTAGTAAAAAGTAAATGCCCTGCCGACGAAAACACAAGGCGTGAAGACGTAAAAAACCTCATAAAGAATTTAAACGAAAAATATGAGGACGTGCCTCAAAAAATTATCGGTGCAATAAAACGTAGTCATATTGATAATTGGTGATTGACATAATTCACAAAAAATGGTATATTTTATTGTACATAAATTTTAAAAACGGAGTGTGTGAAATGACAAATATTCAAGAAATATTCGGCTGTCAGGTTTTTAATGAAACAGTTATGCAAAACCGCTTGCCGAAAGATACTTATCGTTCACTTATTAAAACAATTAAAGACGGTAAAACTCTTGATATTGACACAGCCAACGTTATAGCCAACGCTATGAAGGATTGGGCAATAGAAAAGGGTGCAACCCATTTTACACACTGGTTCCAGCCGATGACGGACGTTACCGCAGAAAAGCACGACAGCTTTATTACCCCTGTTTCAGGCGGCAAGGTAATGCTTGAGTTTTCAGGTAAAACCTTAGTACGCGGTGAGCCGGATGCATCCTCCCTCCCTAACGGCGGACTTCGCTCCACCTTTGAGGCAAGAGGCTACACAGCATGGGACCCTACTTCGTTTGCATTTATTAAGGATGATACCTTGTGTATTCCTACCGCTTTCTGCTCCTACGGCGGTGAATCTCTTGACAAAAAAACACCGCTTCTTCGCTCTATGGAGGCCGTGGACAAGCAAGCCTTAAGAGTATTAAGACTTTTTGGAGAAACTCAGGTTACAAGAGTTACAACAACCGTTGGTGCCGAGCAGGAATACTTTTTAATAGATAAAGAGGTTTACAACAAGCGTCCCGATTTAAAGCTTTGCAACCGCACTCTTTTCGGTTGCCGTGCAGCAAAGGGTCAGGAGCTTGACGACCACTATTTTGGTAAAATTAAGCCTCGCGTTTCAGCTTATATGAAGGAGCTTGACGAGGAGCTTTGGAAGTTAGGCATTCTTTCAAAAACTAAGCACAACGAAACAGCTCCCGCACAGCACGAATTAGCTCCTATTTTCACGTCCGCAAACGTTGCAACAGACCATAACCAGCTTATTATGGAAATGATGAAAACTGTTGCCGACAGACACGATATGGTTTGCATTCTTCACGAAAAGCCGTTTGAAGGAATTAACGGTAGCGGTAAGCACAACAACTGGGCAATTTGTGAGGATAACAAAATAAATCTTTTAAACCCGGGCGATTCGCCTTCACAGAATACAAGATTCCTTCTTTTCATTACTGCTGTTATTAAAGCGGTGGATGACTACCAGGAATTATTGCGTGCATCTGTTGCTACCGCAGGTAACGACAGACGTCTCGGCGCAGGTGAAGCACCTCCTGCTGTTATTTCTATTTTCTTAGGTGATGAGTTAACCGCTATTTTCGAGGCACTTGAAAAGGGCGAGCTTTACAAGGAAAGAAAGCCATCCGACCTCGAAATCGGCGCAAGAGTATTACCAAAATTACCGCAGGATACAACTGATAGAAACCGCACCTCACCTTTTGCTTTTACGGGTAATAAATTTGAATTCCGTATGCTTGGATCTTCTGCTTCTATTGCAGATACAAACACAATTCTTAATACAGCTATTGCAGAATCCTTAAGAGCTTTTGCAGATGAGCTTGAAAACTCAAATGATTTTGACACAGACGTTCTTGAGCTCATTAAGAAAACAATTAAAAAGCATGAAAGAATTATTTTCAATGGTAACAACTACGCAGAAGAATGGCACAAAGAAGCAAAAAAACGCGGTTTACCTGCTCTTAACACAACTGCTGAAGCACTTTCTTATGTTGCCGATGAGAAAACAGTTAAACTTTTCACAGAGCATAAAGTATTCACCGAAAGTGAGCTTATTTCAAGACGTGATGTTAAACTCAATACATACTCAAAAACACTTAAAATTGAAGCACTCACAATGCTTGAAATGACAAAACGAGACATTCTCCCTGCTGTTATAAAATTCAAGGGCAAGGTTGCAAACGAAATAAATGCACTTACCGCTATCGGTGCAGAAATGGATTGTTCAGTTGAAAAATCACTTTTACTTAGGATTTCCAAGTTATCTATGAAATTAGGCAGAGCACTTAAAACACTCGAGCAATTAACAGATAAAAGTGATGATTTCTCAACAAGCCAGGCAGAAGCAAATTATTATAAAGATAAAATGATTCCTGCTATGGATACATTAAGAAGTATCGTTGACGAATTAGAAACCATCGTTGCACGTGAAGACTGGCCTTACCCAAGCTACACCGAAATGCTTTACAGTGTAAGATAAAACAAAAAAATGATTGAAAACAGAATTTAAAATTCTGTTTTCAATCAGCTGAATATATGCGGGTATGGTGGAATTGGCAGACACGCAAGATTTAGGTTCTTGTGCCGAAAGGTGTACAGGTTCAAGTCCTGCTACCCGCACCAACCAACTTTAGTAGAAATACTAAGGTTGGTTTTTTGTTTTTTCCTTAGAAAAACAATTAAGGACTTGAACCTGCTCTCACCGAAGGTGAACACAATCGTTGCCGGTGACGGCAAAGCGTAGCGAGCGCCGTCGACCCCTGCTACCCGCACCAATAATGAAAGAGTCACTTTTTTGTGGCTCTTTTTATTTTTATGAGTGGTAATTCCAGGGGGCGAACCTGTCCTCACCGAAGGTGAACATAATCGTTGCCGGCGACGGCAAAGCGCAGCGGGCGCCGTACCCGTACCAAAAAATCTCAAGTTACAAGACTTGAGATTTTTTGTTTTTCATCAATAATCCTTTGGTTTACCGCAGTTTATGCATGTACTTTCAATAAATTTTGTAGCAACAACTGTTCCATTTAAATTTACGCCTACTGTGTGACTACTACCTGCAGAAATCCATTGATTAAGCTTTAAAAACTTATTTCTTTTTTCTGCTAACTCTTGTTAAGCGCATACTTCCTTTTCTTTACACTCTTCACACAAAGTCTTTGATGCCTTCTAATTGCCAAGATTTTCAAAATCATGCACTAAATCATTAAATTCTTTTGCAGTTGCAGCACTTTTCATAGCAGAAACTGCATTTTGATATGTCATTCATATTTCTGCTCCTCAGCATAGTTTTTGCAATGCGTATTCACATATTACACCTCCACAAATAACATTTAATCGTTATGCGGCTTTAATCGGTGTGGGTTGAGATAGAAACTGGATAATTTCAAACAATGTCATTTGTTCCGCTCCAACATCAAAAACCTCCTCTTGTTCACCATCTTCTTCAGCAATTTCTATTCCGTATTTATTCTTTAGATCTTCAAGTGCCAATTCAATAGCCCTTTCAACATCAGCAATATTTTTGAAATATTCTGGTATAGCATATCGAATATCATTATCGGTCAAGCATTCCCATACGCGATAAGGCACATCTTTTTCGGTCAATTCTTCAAGTTTATAATTCAAATCATCCAATCTCCAAAGAAGTTGCTCTTCGGGAGAAGGATAACTCCTATCATAGTCAAAATCAATATACTTTTGCGCCAATTCAGAAAAACAGCCCATAATTTTCATCCTTTCTATTTGTAGTAGGCGTGTGCTAGTTTTAGTGTTATTGCTTCACTGGCCGGAATATACCACTCCGCCTTTCGCGTGATATAGTCCTGCAGTTTGGCTTCTTCAATAGCAGAGGATCCGACAATTTCGGAGATTAACATTTGCTGAAGCCGTAACATTTCATTTAGTTCTTGTTTGATACCTTCAGTTTTATCAACCGCAAAAGTTGAAATGTCATGAAACATCAATGTAGATCTTTCGCCAACCAATCGTTTAGCACCGGCAAGCCAAATCCAAAATGCCATACTCATACAAGAACCCACACAAATAGTATGTACCGGAGTTTTACTATGCTTTATAACATCAATCAAGGCCAATCCGTCGTATACGCTTCCACCGTAGGAATTGATAAAAAGCTTAATGGGGGTTCTTTCCCAGCTTAAATATATTTCTCCTTTTTGGCGGTCATCTTCGTTAATTTCCAGTATACTATCTATGATGTTTTTAACCGAGCTTTGTGAAACTCTATCGCTTAGAAGCAACTCTCTCTTTTTATGTTCAGGATATTTCTCCGTACTCATTGTTATCACCAATCCATTTCTTTTTCGTTTGTTTATCAATTGGGAGAGTCAATAAGATTACCTGCCGACCTAATTTTATTGTTCGCAAAACCAAACCTTTTATATCTGTTGTTCGATCAAGAAATTCAAGGAAGTTTTTTATTAGAAGCGGCTTTTTTTCGTGATGCATATCGCGAATTTTTTCAACATCTTCCCAAAACTCCGCCACATTCAAAAAACAAATATACAAAAACAGCTTCTCCTCTGTTTCGCTCAATGGTATTTCACCGGACACACCAGGATACACTACTTCAAACTTACCTTGATTGTTGATAGAGGCTTTATAATTTTTGATATTGTTAATTGGTTCGGGTTCAAATGCTTTAATATATCGTACTAAATGTGAGCGAAAAGTCTTGGTATCAACAATATAATTTGATCTACTATGTAAATCCTTTGGCACTTCACAATCATCACAACCTCTATACCAGCACAACCTTAGAGGAAAAGATTTATCTCTGCCATCAAAACTCTCCGTTGCATCCTGCTCCCATGAGTGCGCCATCGCATGGCGATAAAAATACGTCACATCATTTCCTGCAACATCTGTTGCCTTTAGTTTCAGTTCAGCTCTATCAATTGGCTTCAGTTCAATATAGTAGCTGCTTCCATCCAACAAAACCTCCGCCGAGATCAACGTGTACTCACTCACACCAATGCTTTCAAACTTTGACATCGCCTTGCTGCATAACACTAACTCAATTGCCGTTGATATCTCCAAAGTAAAGAGTGTATCAAGAATATTCAATTTCGAAGTTAAAACAGCATCATAAAACCCAACCGAGCCAAAGTTCTTTACTGTAATATGTTTAATAATCATCACAGTATATTTGTATATTGTGCGCTGTTGCTTACAAAGCAACAGGCACAATTTTACACTCGCTCTTAATTTTTTGAATATCAACAGCAGAAAGCAACTTCTTTTTAGCAAGAGCCACCGCAACTTTCTCAAAGAACTCAAAATTCAGAGAAATAATTTCTTTGGCTTTTCTATAAAATTTTTCGACTTCAGCCGCAACAGCTTTCTCCTGCTCAGACTTCAAAGATTCAGTATCTCCATAACCGTTAGAATGCAAATGGAAACCACTAATACAAGTGTTTACAATTAAGTTTCTAGTTCTATCAAAAGCTTGGTCAAGGTCGCGCTCGCCACCTACATCAAAAATACCATATTTTTGTTCAATAGCAGCAATGCCGCCTAACGCGCCGACAATACGACTCTTATTCCAATAAAGCGGAGATTGAGTTTTGTCGTTGTAATAATCAGTAAATCCACCGCTTCTACCACCTCGATTATGGGCTGATACAAGCGTTACACTTTCAGGGCAAAGAACTTCCGAAACAACCGCATGACCGGCTTCGTGGTATACAATTTGTGAAGCGAATTTTTTGGAATCATCTAATGAAGAATAAAAATCTTCATCCTCTAATTCGTCAGATTCAGCAGGCACATCAAATACGGTACGCATCAAAGCTTCCATAAAATGGTCCATCGTGATGAATTCCGCACGTTCATAGCCGGCATATAGTCCGGCCTCGTTGATGACCGTTTCCAGTTCGGCGCAAGAGCGTCCATCCATAATGCGAGCAATGGTTTTCGCATCCACATTATCAACGACTTTCTTGTTTTTGAGATAATGAGCAATAATCGCCAACGCATCTTTGCCGCGAGGAGTATCAATTTCGATAACTCGGTCAAAGCGACCTGCACGGTGGAGGGAACGAGGCAAACAACGCATATTGTTGACGGTTGCCAACACAAACACTTCTTTTCCTTTCGCCTCATCAATACAGGATTGCACAGTGACATATTCTTCGGCATCGGGATGGCGCTCATCCCCATTGGCAAACTTGTCCATATCATCCAAAAGCACAATGGACGGCGCATTTTCGATTGCCTTTTCAAAGGTAGCTTTGATTACCTTAACAAAGTCTCCGTTCGGCTGGTCTTTTCTGCAGACGAACGCCTTGCGACCACTTTCTTCAATAACAGCACTCGCCATCAAAGACTTGCCGACACCGGGCTCACCGTACAGAAGAAGACCTCTGGGCGAGGAAACGCCAAGCTTTGCATAAACCTCACGATTTTTAAGTGTATCAGCAATTTGCTTGAGTTCCTTTTTTACTGCGGAGTATCCAATAATCTTATCAAATTTGCTCATATGTATTACCTCTTTCTTTTATTGTGTCTTTATTATACGATTTCTTATGTACCGTTTTTGGGGCTCAGCACGCGAAACCAATTTTTCTTTTCTCCTCGATTTTGATATTCGGAGAACACCATATGCATAGCGGGACTTTCTTTTTTGATGCCTTTTTCCTCATAAAGCTTCTGTCCTCAATCAGATTTTCACCAAAGTCAATTCCTCCTCGCATTGTCTCTTTGAACCCTTCGGCTATCTTCAACTGCATCAGAGATGTTGATGATACCTTCCACTTTGTAAAACAACATATTCCTTATCCTCCAAATCTTTATCTTACACTAATATATATACCATAACTAATGCACCAAAAGTGGGATATTGCAATTTCAGGTGGTGAATTCTTGTTTTCTTACTTTCAATAGCAGTATTGCGATATTTATAAACTGATTTCTTTACGACAAACATTTACACGCCCAAAAACATTATCATCTAAAATAAACTCATCACAGTATTTTTCTAAGAAATCAATACTGCCTGTAGGGGTGCTACAAATAGCTGTGTATTCACCTTCGTAAACGGGAATGCATTTTAATACAACTACCGAATTATCATACTCAGCCAAAATGTCAAATACAAAATATTGAAAACCAAATTCCTTACAAAATTCTTCTGATGCGTTGATTGTGTGAAACGGTCCAAGCCAAGTTTTGTTCCTGAAAGGAAACTTACTAATTTTTACAAGTTCGTTTGCAATAAGAAAAGTTTGCTTATCAGTAAGTTTATCTTTTGATGCTGACATGGAAATTTCAAATCTTTTATACATTCCTTCGGGAGCATCCATTTCCCTTGCTCCAACTCCAAAGGTCACAAAGGTAGTCTCGTCTTCCTCATTAACGATTGCAACGTCTGAGTGCACATATTCGGAGACAATCTCATGGGCAATATCTTCTATTTCTCCAATGTTATCGGCAATAAAATTTTCAAATTTGTTGCTATATTCGTAATCAATAATTGCTTTATTATTCATAAAAACTATCCTTTCAATGAAACTAACATAAATTCAGTATCAGGGGTAACGGCAGCATCCACACTAAACCCCAATTTTGACAAAGCATTCTTCACTGCATCAAGTTCAGATGCATCTTGTATTCCAACAACTGCAATATTTCTGTTCTCTAAAGCGTTTTCGCCGTTAAAATTTTTTCTTTTAGCGGTTGCTGTATCTCCACGAAACTTGAGTTCTTCTATCAAAGGCATCCATATTGCTTGTTCTTTTTCACTGTAATACCAATCATAAATTTTATTGTTCAGCGATACTGAAATTCCCTCAATTTGATTAAATTCATATTCGTTTTTAATTGCTTCTTCAAAACGCTTGAAGGATTTGCCGAAATATTCATCAAGCTTCTTGGCACTTTCGGGACCCATCCCCTGAATACCGATTCCAAGTAAAAACCTTGCCAAATTTGTGGACCGACTCGATTCGATTTTTTCAAACAACCAGTCAAAATTTCCGATTCCAAGTCCTTTTGCGTTAAGCAGTTGTTTCTTTTGGGAAGCCAAATGGTAAATATCTTTTATATTTTTAATAAAGCCTTGCTCCATAAATGCGCTGATATTAGCAGCATTAAGTCCCTCAATGTTCATTGCCTTTTTATCACAAAAACGCGCTATTTTTTGTGCGTTACGAGCAAGGCAATCCTCATTAGGGCAATAAAGGCTACGAACACCCGTATTCGATATTTTAATTTCAAGCCTCGCGCCACAACAAGGACAAAATTCCGAGAGTTTGAAAGTGCCGCTTTGGGTCAAATTTTCTGAAACCTGCGGAACAATCATATTTGCTTTATATACTTTAATCGTATCGCCAACACCAAGTTTAAGCTTTTCAAACCCCGAAAGTCCGTGTACATTAGCACGGCGCACCATCATTCCACCAATATCTACAGGGTCAAAAATAGCGTTGATTTCAACAGTGCCGGTTCTACCCGTTGCAAGCTCTACCCCTCTGAAAATCGTTTCATACTCTGCGTCTTCCCATTTTAGAGCGATAAGCCTGTTCTCGTGATGAGCAGTAGCCCCTAAAGATTTTCCGTATTTTAAATCTTCGTATTCAATAACAACACCATCAACCGGATAAAAATATGTATCAGGGTTATATTTACCTATTTCCGATTCAAGATTATCGGATCCAAAGCCGACAAAGGAATGTTCAACAACTGAAAATTTGTTGTTTTCCAAAAATTCAAGCTGTTCTATCTTACTATCCCAATTTTTTTTAGAGTCAATCAGTTCAAAAGCCACAAAGTCTAAATGAGAAAGTTTTCCTTCGTCGGACGTTAAAGTTCTTACAGCACCAGCGGCAACATTACGAGGGTGAGTTGGACCTTCATTCTTCTTGATGATTTCAAAATCACTCCAAGAACATACACCTTCACCGCGAACCTCAAAGCTGTCTTTACACGGAACTTTCAAGGGAACATTTCTGAAATGTTTTACGGTGTGAGTAACGTCTTCGCCGATAAGGCCATCTTTACCTCTTGTAATTGCTTGCTTTAATTCCCCGTTTTCATATCGCAAAACAATGGTTAGACCATCTAATTTCCAAGAAACTATGACATCTTTACCGGCGGCAAATTCTAAAATATCTCCTATGCATTTTGTCTTTTTCGCAGAAAGCATCGGCTTTGTATGAGTAACTGACTTTAATTCTTCTTTGACGTTACCACCAACTCGTTTGGAGGGCGAATCGGAAAACACAATTCCCGTTTCGTGTTCAATGCCTTTGAGCTCTGCTACCAGCTTATCATATTCGTTATCACTCATGGTCGGATTGTCGTTTACGAAATAGGCAACGTCAGCTTCTTTGATAATACCTATAAGTTCCTTCATTCTTCTAACAAGATTCATGTTTTCCATAATTCATCCTCACTTTCTGTTATAATGCCATTATATACAATGTAATGCACCAAATATGGCACATTAATCTTCGGTGGTTAATCGAGCTACCTTACCCCATGGAGGTTCGACATCCGTATTCGTAATAAGCCATAAAAAAGGGATTCCTTTTGTTACACTTTCATCGGGGAAAGCATCATATCCGTCTGTTATAAAAATCATACATTCGGGTGGCTCATCTTTCATAGCTTCTAACACATCTCTTATATTCCCGCCAAAATCATTTCCTCCGCCGCCTCTGGGAATGATTTTAGATAAATCCGTTTCTTCGCAAAATGGTTGTAGGTCATACGTTAAATGATCACAAAAAACAATATATCCCTCAAACTTATTGCCCAGTTGATCAACAGCGCCTTTTATTTCAGAATAGGCTCTTTGAATCATTGAGTCTGAAATGGAACCGGAAGTATCAATTAAAAACACAATGTTTTTTACAAAGGTTTCCTTTTCATTAAAGTCGGGCAAGAAGAATGGACTATCTTCAAAACGACGATCAGGAGGGGAAAAGGAATAATCGCTAACCTCTTCTTGTATAAAGTTTTCAAGTATGGTTCGCCAATCGGTTTGCGGCTCTAATATCTCTTTCAATACTCTTTTAGCTCCCAAAGGCGGTCCACCAAACCCTTTGTGAGCTTCCTTTATAGATAAATATTCTTCACTTATTTTTTCGGCAATTTCCGTTGCTTCTACCATACGAGAAGTCCAGATTTGGTTTTCTTCCGCCTGCTCTTCACCAGAATCACTTGAAACATCCCAAAAAGAATGGTCATCAAAGGTATTGAGATTTGGGCTTTTTTGTCCTTTGCCTTTTGCCCATTTGTTCTTACTTTTGCCGAGACTATTGTCGTTATCACCGTCACTATCACCGTTTTCGTCTTCGCCGCCGTCTCCGTTTTGTTCTCCATCACCTTCATCATTGTCTTCCTTATTATTTGAAGAATTTTCGTTATTGTCATCACCACCGACATTCTCGTCGTTTTTTTCCGTTTCATCCTCATTATCGTTTTCATTGCTATCCAAAGTTTCTTCTTTATTTTCTAGCTCAGGATATGCTTCCAGCAACAATGCATAAACTTCTTTTGCATCTAACTCAACGCCCTCTATACCGTTGGGAGCTTTATGTATAAGCGGTTCACCGGCTATCTCTACCTCTTTTTTTACCTCATATCCGGTAGTTTTGCCCCCCAAATCAACTTTTTCTTTTATCAAACCAAGAGAATACATAATGTTTGAATTGACAACAATGTCGCAAGCGATATTATATGCTATGTGATTAAAATCCTTTTCTTCAGAGGTACAATGCCCAAGTGCAACGTGCAAAATTTCGTGCATAAGCACAAATTGAAGTTGAAAATCATCAAGTTCATCAACAAAATAAGGATTAAAAGCAATTCTTTCCCCGTCCGTATACAGTGTCGGAGTAGATTCGTCGAGAGCAAAACAAAGGTGCATTAAGAGAACGGCATAAAAGGGCTGTTCTCTTAACATTTTTACTCGAATTGCTTGCAGTCTTTGGACGATTTCTCTGGTCTTATTATCAAATTCTGCCATTTAAGGATTCTCCTCTACTGCGATTGAAGGTTATATATTCGGGAATCTCCGAAAGGATTTCAGAGTATCCCGGTTTCATAATTTTATACCCATCAATTAACATCCGCGCAAAATCTGCAGGTAGCTTTGATGCATATTTGAGCGAATTTCCAATGAGGGGCAAATTTCCGCTGTTTTCTCTGGCGTAAGCAATCATTGAGGATACAATAGCATAAAGCTTGTCGGTATCACGAGGAACGGAATATTCTTTTCCTAAAAATACGTTTTCAATATCGGGGAGTCCATCATAGATGCGACACCATGACTTAAATTCAATTGCAGCACCGTTACCGATAAGTCCTGCAATTAAGGGATTGACTTCAGCCACATTGTCGTTAACATTATTTAAAATGTTGCTTACCATTTCCCAGGAACGAGGTGTTGCAAAGGCTAGGTCATCATTCGTCGGGTCAAACCCAAAAAGCCTATCTCTTCTAAAGGATAAATATCCGACCACCTTCGGATGGACGCCACTTTTTACTGCCCAATTTTTCCACGAGTCAAAACTACCCTCAATTTCGATATGCAAAAGACGGTTAGCAAGTGCTTTAGGCATTTTAAAGGATACGGATTTATCGGTTATACGGTTACCTGCTGCAATGACGATACAGTTATCAGGCAATTTGTGTTCGCCAACAACTCTGTCAAGGGTAATTTGATATGCGGCCGCTTGAACACTTTGAGGAGCTGCCGAAATTTCATCCAAAAACAGGATGTTTACAATATCCTCGCTATCATCCATTTGAAAAATTTGAGGTTTCAACCAAACAGCAAGTGTCTTATCGGCATTAGAGGTGGGAATACCTCTTAAGTCAATGGGGTTAAAAAGGAGTAAACGAACGTCGGTGATTTTCGTTTTTTTATCCGTTTGCTCTTCAATGTTTCTTGCTATTTGCCTAATAGCCTGCGATTTACCCACACCGGGTGGGCCCCAAAGCATTACCGATGGTAATACCTTTGGGGAAAGCCCTTTTGCAATTACGGGCACATAGGTTTCGGTTAATGTGTTGGTTGCTTTTTCAACCGACAATACCGGCATATTCAGACTGACTGTACTTTTATTATTGCTCATTATGATACCACCTTTAATCCTAATTCTTCATCCAACAAATCAAGCTCAGCTTGTAAGGCTTTAATGTTATCGCCAAAGCCTTCTTCGCGTGCCAATTCATTGTTAATTACATCAATTCTAACGGTTAAGTCGTTAAGCCGTTTTTCATACTTTTCTTTTTGACCGCGCAAATCGTTAATCATATTATCGATTCTTCGTATAACGCCAAATTCTTCGCCCAAATTCACAAGGTGTTTTCCGTTTTTAACAAGATAGATATAATATTCTTCCTTGTCACTTTCAACCAAAAGGCCTTCTGCATTACGCACTTTGGGTTTCCTTGGCTTCATATAGGCAGGAACAATAATCTTAAATCCACGATATTCCATAACACAAGTTTCCTCCGGCTTGTTTACGGAGTTTTTCACTGTGTTAAAGATTAAGCTGCGCGTTTTACGATATTCCTCATTATCGCCATCATCAAGATTTTCGGCCACAAATTCCCGTTTTTCCTTTACCTCATCACGCGCGGCTTTCAGTTCCGCTTTAAGAGGTTCATACACCGCAAACAATTCGTCCGCAATTTTACGCAGGGATTCGGCTTCAGCTAATAAAGATTCCTCTTTTTTAGCTGCTTTTTCCATTTCCTTGGCAGCCTTGTTCGCTGATTTCCATTCGCTTTCTGCTTGCCTTGCTTTTTCTCTGACAACGTTCTTGGCATCAATAGCCGCCCTGCGTACTGCTTGTAAGGCTTCTTCTTTTTCGCGTTGTTTTGTTTCTTCTGCGATTAAAACATCGGTTTCCTTAATATCTTTTTCACAAAGAGAAATAATTCTCTTTTGTTTTTCAATATTAGCAGGAATTCCATCAAGTTCCTCTCGCAATTTGCTTTTTCTTGCAATAACGTCTCGCTCTAATATGCGGTATTTCGAAAGCTCGTTTGCAACTTCGACACGACGCTTGATTTTAGGATTGCCAACGGCCAATGCTTTTACCTCTGCATAGTTAAGAACGGTCTCGTCAACATCTGCACACTCTCTTTGTGTGCAATCGCCCGAAAGTATTTGACTGATGAAACGTTGCTTAGATTCAAGAAGCTGCCAGGAATAAGCATCAAAGCTTCCCTTTGTAATATAACGGAAAATTTTAACGCTTTTGCTGTTGTTACCGCGGCGCAAAATACGTCCCTCTCTTTGTACCATATCAGCAGGACGCCACGGTACATCCAAATGATGCATCGCCACAAGACGTTCTTGAATATTAACGCCATGTCCCGTTTTAAAGGTAGAGCCAATTAGTACCGATTTTTCACCTTTTCGCAATTCTCTGAACAGTTCTTCTTTTTGGCGCTCGTTTTCGGCTTCGTGAATAAAGGCAATTTTATTTCCGGGGATACCCATAGCGATAAGAAGAGACTTGAGTTCGTCGTAAAGATTAAAACCCTCTTTAGGTGTGGAAATATCACAAAAAACAAGCTGAACGGAGTTAGTATCTCTTGTATCGTAGTAAACATCTGCGATATTTTCAGCACAGCGCATTACCTTAGATTCACTTTCTCGTCCGAAGATCAAGTCCACAAGCCGCATATCAAGAGCTGCTTTTCTGCCATCAGTCGTGATTTTAAGCATATTGTCTTGGTCAGGTTGGACACGCTTATTTCGAATATCATCTGCGCGGTTGGAAATGTCTTTCAGAAAATCCTTAAAAATATCGCTTCCGGCTGATACTGAATCGGTATACCCTTCAAATTCGGGCAAGTTTTCATTATTATCTTCGTGATGAAAATCTGCAATAGAGGAAAGTATAGCCGTGAGTTCAGGCACGTTCTTAAAGCGTGCAAAACGAGTTTTTAAGTGATAGCTATTCGTATCCACGTCAATTTCATACTCGGTTGTCTTTTCGGCAAACATACCAACCCAGTTATCAAAATTATGAATTCCTGCAAATTCAAGTTCGCCCTCTTGAAGATACTTCTGAATAACAAAAAGATCCGTAAGGGAGTTGGTTATGGGTGTGCCTGTTGCAAACACAACTCTGCCACCGTTGTTTTGACGTTGAATACAATGAACCTTGTCCATCATGGCTTTACATTTATCCGAACCTGCCTTGTTAATTCCGTGAACTCTATGTATTTCGGTAGCGATCGGCACGTTCTTATAATAATGTGCCTCGTCTAAAAACAAGGTGTTTATGCCCAGCTCATCAAAAGGAATAGTACAAATGTTTTTAGGTGCTTCCTCCTCAAGCTTTTCAAGTGCCTTTCTAATTCGCTTTTCCTTAACTTCAATTTTGCCCTTTTTATTAAATTTGGCGTGCGCTTTGTTAAGCATTTCAAGTTGACTTTCGTAAAGCTTTTTATAATAATTCTTAGAAAGTGAGAGCATATCAAAAGAACTATACGCCATAATAATTGCATCAAAATCTTCCGTTTTGATTTGCTCTATTGTAGCGGCTCTTTTGGAGGGCTTAAAATTCTTTTCATCCACAACCAGTAATTTTGCATCAGGATACATTTTAAGAAAAGTATTTTTCCATTGACCTAAAATGTTGTTTGGTACGACATATAAATTTTTCTTAGATTTGTGTAATCTTCTGAGTTCCATCCCAGCCGCAATCATTACGAAAGTTTTTCCTGCACCAACATCGTGAGAAAGTAAGGTGTTGGGGGTGAATAGAATTCGTGCTACCGCATCTTTTTGATAATCGTAAAGAGAAATATCCTTACTCATATTCGGGAATTTAAGAAATTCGCCTTTGAACACTCTTTTCTTTATGTTTCCGAATTTATTACAATAAGCATTTTGAAGCCGCTGAGCTCTCTTTTCATCAGACCATACCCAATTTTGGAATTCTTCAACAAGCTTTTCTTGCTTTTCAACCGCTTTGATAGTTTCATCATTGTTTACAAAACGGTGGATTACCGGTTTACCTGCCGCATTAAATGTTCCGGTATCAACACCATCAGTAATCTGAACGGTCTTTTGATTAAGCGTATTTTCAAGCAAGAAAAGCATAGGCATTCGCTTTGTGCCAAATGCAGAAAAAACGATTTGCTCATATTTGCCGCTATGCTCACTTTTGTTAAAACGACCTTTTTCAGGAACCTCCCAAATCCCCGTAAATTCGTCGTGAAGCACCTTGTATTGCTGTTCTTCCCACACCTTTGCTGCAGAGTCAAGAGGGTTCAATCCAACAAGATGAAGAATAAAATCATCAATCACATCAGCAGGAATCCAAGGTGAGCCTAACGTACAATAAATATCTTTAATTTCAATCTTAGGTGCAACCAACGCTTTCAAAGCTTCAACATTCTTTTCAAAATAGCCTAAATATTCTTCGTTGGCATCATTTGCGATTTCCAGTTTATAGAGTATATTACCTGAAAGGTACTCGTCACTTGTTTCAAACCCCTTGTACCAGCATTCGTTCCAAGTAAGCGGATTTTGATATATAGCACCATCCAATTCCTTGATAATATCTTTCATATCAATTCCGGTGACCTCGGAAATATACTCAATATCAACTGCACCTAAATTATCGAGAGAAGCAATAAGTCCGTCTGCAACCGACTCCACGTGTTCACAAATTTCGTTATTGCCTTCGAAAGCATTTGAAAAGTCAAGAGGAAGGTCCATACAGGTAACACTTTTTACGTGTTCTCTGTGTTTAATTGCTTCTTCACGAGCAAGTTTTGCCGCACGCCGTTTTTCTTCTCTCTCTTTTTTCTTAAGTTCAGCTTCCTTTATAGCACGTTCTTTTGCAGCAATTTCTTTTCTATGTTTTTCGGCCTCTCGCTCTTTGGCTTGAATGGTAGCAACTTCAAGAGCTTTCGCCATAATATTTATTTCTTCAATCGTAAGCTTGTCTTGGATTGTTTGAAGATTAGCGTAGTATTCTTCGAAAAACTTAGACTTTTGCTTTGCAGCTAATACAATATCGTTTTCATTCTTTTTTGTATTTTTCTTGCTCATTTTACGGCACCTCGTATTTTAATTTGTTGTTTTACCCGATACATTGATTCCGTATTTCTTACAATAACTAGAAATATTGGAATCTTTAGGGCAAGAAATGGTCAGTGTTTCTTTCTTAGGATATACAATGGACGGCATTGAGTTATAAACCTCAATATCAGAATCTTCAGCCTCCAATTCAGTTCCAAAGGCACCAACTTCAAGTTCTGCATCACCCCCAAAAACGATATGTGTGCTATCACTATGAATCATAAATGCCAATGCACCAATAGCACGAACAGAGGATGGAACAGTGATATGAACTTTACGAGCATTCACAGCTAAGGAACGGTAATCAAGGCGCTTAACACCATCAGGAATTCTTAAAGTGAATTCTTCGCGTTCAACATTCAAATCATTAAATGCATCTTGTCCAATGATTTCCAGAGAACTTAGCTTCGAAATATCACTATTTTTACAAACTTTAATCAAGGTTTTGCCATCTTTGCTCAAAAGGCAGTTGTGAGCAGAAGAAAAAACAGGGTTTTCCTCATCAACTACAATTCCATCTGCATTACAGCCAAGAAATATCCACGCGTCGGGATGGAAAGCAATGGCTTCTTTCGGAACAAACAATCTTCCTGGGATAGGATTTCCGCTTTCATCCGTGTTCTCAACCCAAGTGATAACACCATCTTCAATAGTTAATTTGTAATCTTTCATATTCTTTCCTCCGTTTTTCTAAAAAAGTGTATAGTAAGGGCGGGTTACACAGATATAATATCAAATCTCACATCCCAAAAATGGTGCATAACAAAAGAGTATAAAAAAAGAACCGCACTCGCGTACGGTTCTTACTAGAATATAATTATTAAATTAAAAATTTGCCTTTATATATGACAACATGTCTGAAACTGCAGAAATAGGTTGACCTTTGCCATTAAGATATGCCGTTCCGTCTTTGTTGCAGAACCAACCATCTGAACTATACTCGATATGACATTCCATTCCATTTATCTGTTCAATATAAGCAAATGTTGTATCGGAATCAAGATAGCCTTTGCCGTAATGATATTCTTTGTCATAATCAAGTAAGCTAAAAACTATAAAGGTATTAGCTTCGGCATAATCAGCACTTAATCTTGCCCCGCTATAGAAAAGATCTCTGTTGTTGTATTCATCTTTTGTGCGAAAACGTTTTTCTCTCATAAATTGCATTATTTCCGGCACTTTAACAATGTAGTAAAATAGAGGGTTTGTCATATCATTGTAATCATCTATTATCCGTGCCAAAAAATTCTCCAAATCTGCATTGCAGGTTATGGTTTCTGTCTTCAAATCAGCAAAAAATCTTGCAAAGACAACAAAAGATTTTTCGTCTCTCAACATTCTCCTCCAATTAAAATATCCTTTGCCTTCCTCGAAGAAAAAGGTATAAGAAGAGTTGGCCCAGCAAGAATAGTCACCATATGTTAGCAAAGCTCTTCTGAAAAGGTTATCATCAACAACAATATTACTTTTTGCATTTTTAGAAAACAATTTACAGATTATTCCCCAGATATCTTTAAAATTTTGAATTGCTTGCAAATTATCAGAAGGAATATTGTCAAATGTTATTCCACAAAGAGAAAAAGCAAAACGAATCTCTCCAGAAAAATAGGGATTACTTTCCGCCTTTGTGATGGGTTCAACCCATTGATTTTCGACAGCTATCAAACGACACTTAAGGACTTCTTCCTCAATTTGTTTAGAGTCAAAGAAAGAGATGGAGGAACCATTCGTGCTAATCATGTAATTGTTGATATCTCTAGACATTTCTTCTTCAGTTGAGAGAACACTTTTACAAGCAGATTTATACTTTTCTGGTTTGTCAATTTGAGTGTTGTTAATTAAGTTGTTTAGCACCCTGAACCAATTGAAGAATCTGTCAATATCCCAATCCTGTTGATCTATTTGGATTGCATACTTCGTAATTGTGGCAACGCGCACTGGTTCTTTATTTCTATTATCATATTTTCCTGCATTTTTGATTAAAAACTTAATTAGTTCACATGCACTATTGTTAGTTCCTGAATCAATAAGTTTCCTGCATAATTCAATAGTAAAGTAAATATCCTTTATGGCAACTTTATCTCTTAAAAACGGTTTGTAATTTGCAAAGTTATAAAAACCGTCGTTTGAATTTAGATTTATCCACTCGTCAGAATTGTCGCCGCCATATTCACCGGGAACTAAACGATTAATAATGATTTGATGCAAAAAACTCATGTAAATTGCGTCGCATTCGTTTGCCGGGTCATCACAAAGTGACCAAATCATATTCAGCCATTCATTATCTGCTTTTTGTTTGAAATCCGAAGCCGTAAAGCCGTCGGTCGACAATATGTGTTCATCAACAAATTCGAACAGTTCTGATTTGAACGATTCAAATTCCGTAAGAGGTTTCCCCCTTGAATTCATTTTTATATACAGGTCATTAACAAGACCTATATCCTCAATTTTAAGAGACATAAATGTTACTGGGCAAGAACCGGACATTAACCTACTGGACAAATCTTCTATAGTGCAAAATTTTTCATGTATTACATTCAACACAACTTTGAATGAATTTATCGAGGGGTCTTTATCCCATTCAGGAGAGTACCACGAAGCATCTTCTATATATGTTATAATGTCTAGTTCTTCTTGTGTGAAAAAATCGGGAAGATGAGAAAGAAGTGTGGAAAGAAAACGAGTTGTACTGGTGCGAGTGCTATATTTGAATTTATCGTTAAGCAAACTGAGTTCATTTTTGTAACCCTCTCTTGCAAAGGCGTAAACATGTAAACAAAAAAGGGTAGTAAGTCTTTGCTGCCCATCAATAGGTATAAAAACTCTATCATCAACTTTGCCATAAACAAAATTTAAGTCTAAAGACTCATCATTTTCTATAGATGTGACCATCTCATCAATTAATCTTGTACGAGCATATTTAACTTGCGCAGTGTCTCGCCCTTGGACATAATCTCTTTGAATTCTTGGAATTTCTATGCATTCAATATCTGTTGATGCAAGCAATTTCCAAAACGTTGTTTTTTCACCTATTGACATATTTGAGCCTCCTCAACGAGAACTTTTTTCATTTCATTAAGATAATCATTGGCGTCGTCTTTGGTCCAAGACATCATATTAGAAAAATTAGTTGAATACATTTTCAAAAACACATTTTTGGTGCACACCGGAACAAAAACGTCTCCTTTATCTCTTTCAATAATTTTCATTCTTTTAACAGGATAAAGGGCGTTATGATATGAACGATTTGTTTCAGCATCTAATAGTGTAAGGTTGCCGATGCCATTTTCATCAAAATCTCCATACCTATCGGTAATTCTACAACAAAATTCAAGGAACATATCTTCACTAATAATATCTGGTGCGACTTTATCTGTTATAAAAATTTCAATTTCTCGAACCGTTTCACCGTCACCGATATTTTCAAATTGTTTTGATAATGTACTTAAGAATTCAATACGTTTATGAGGGTTTTTTATTGCACGAATTTCCTCATCAGTTGCACGTGCGTGTATATGTTCTATATCCCAGTGGATTTTCGGGTCTTTATATTGCTTAAAGGAAAACCTTGCATCTGTCTTACTATTTATTAATGTTAGCAAATTAAATAACAGCAATACTTTACGTATTTTCGTACCATCTTTTTGATATGAAAGTTCATCCAATTTCACATTAGCCATTTCTTTACGAACACACGCAAGCACAAATGCTACTACTTCTGATTTCCGTTTTCCTTCTGTGCTTTTTATAAGATTGGTAATAACTTTAATATTTGATTTATCTACAGCAATTAAGAACCCAATATAATGGTAAAGTAAATTGTTTTTTTCACCAGAATACCACGATTTTAATTTATCGTGTATAGCAACAACGCTTTCCCAAATGGTTAAGCTTGTGGAATTAGGATTGCTTTTCAAGTATGCGTTAATTGCGACAAATGGGAACAATTTATCATTTTCTGATATTTTATCGGAAATTTCTTTGGCTTCTTTCAACTGAATAGCATACAACCTCAAAAGGTAATCTATTCGTGTTTCGCCATCCTGGCTGGTGTTGGAAATAAAACTCCAAAAATCATTGTCTCGCAAGGATTGTTCAATCTTATCCCACTCGAATGCAATTTGGGTGAGGTTGATTTGGAATGATAATTTTTGCTGGGTTTCCGAAGGAGCGTTATCTGGATTCAACAATTGAGCTTTGAATAATTCCGCATTAGTAAGAGGAATTTTTCCAATGTTCAACTTAGTAAAAATATCGACTGAATTCGCCCTTGCATCAACCTCATACCAAATAAATTCAACATCGGAGTTTATTTTTCCTCTTATCTCATTCTTGATATCATATACGCTATCTCCAAAACTATCAAACCAGTCATCGATTGTCTTTTTTGCATTGTTTATATAGTATGCGTCTATGTCGCGCATCAAGGAATAAAAAATGCGATATGGCAATTTGGGTGGTTCTCTAAAGGTTTGATTACAGGAATCTAATATTAGCAGTGTTGTGGTTAGACGCTGCTGTCCATCGATTAATTCCCACATAACATCGGGGCTATCTGCCGTGCTGGTTGAACCTATTATTTGCGATAATTCGCGGGCATGCGAGTTGTCAGACAGTTCAACACGTTTTACTACCAACGGCTGCATACAATATTTCACCGTGTGATTATAGTGATTAAATTCTTGTAAATCCTGCAATAAGTTTTCAATTTGCTGTGACTCCCAGCGATATCCTCGCTGATATTCTTTAATAATAAATGAATTGCCGGCAATCATTGATTGACAATTTATGCCGGCACTTTGAACCGTGCGTGTTTCTATATTAGCCATTTAATCTTCTCCTCAATACTTCTTAATTGCATTTTCAAGATTTTTCTTAATTTGCTCTCTCAAATATTCCGGTGCAATAACTTCTACATGATTCAAATACTGCATTGCCCAGTGTTCCATTGCATAGGGGCTTGCCGAAAGAGAAACAATGACCTCGTTTTCGTTATCAGTGTTTTCAATCTTAATATCTTTACCGAACCAGTCGATCACTTGGTCAATAATGCCGACCGAAGTAATAAATTGAATAAGCTCCGGCTCGTCGGTATACATATATGGCATGGTAGAAGCAATCTTCTTATAATCAATACCGCTCTCATAACCTTGAACTTCACGAATTGATTTAGCAGGTCTATCACAGGATTGCATATTACTGATTCGATCTAATCGATGAAAAACCATATTATCCCAATAGGTACTGTGTGCCATTAGGTAATATTTTTGATTATGAAGAATCAGTTGATAGGGCGTAACTCGCTGAAAAGAGGATTTATGCAGCTTTTTATCAAGTCCGTATTTATTGTAATCGTATTGAAGCTGTTTACCCTCTTCAATGGCTATATCAACCATCTCGATATTATAAAACAACGCTTTATTTTCGGTTTTGTTCCAATCTCCAACCGTGTGAATATTCTTAACGTGAGAACGAAAATATTTGTTAGAAAGTCCACATAATTTTTCGATCAAATCCGAAGAATGGCGAGGGTTAATATGTTGACTACACAAAACACCATCAATCAAAAGCTTTAATTCAGAATCCTCAAATTCTCTACTTTCCAGGTAACTTCCCGCACGGCGAGATTCAATATCCACACCTGCTTCTTTCAAAAGAGAAATATTGCGGCTAATAGTTTTGCGTTCAATCACAATACCATAGTCAGATTCCAAATGCTCGGCAATATCATCCTGTGTTAGAGGATGATCGTAATCACTGTATTTATGAAATATCTGCCAAATGCGAATGAGTGCTAGTTTTTTAGGTTCTAAATTATCCATATATTCAGATCTCCTTTATTCTCCTATGGTTTCTTTCAGTTTTTCCCACACCTTAACCATTGCATACGTATCTAGTTTACAATACTCAAGTAGGTTGTGACGTGTCCTCTCAGCATCTTCCGGTGACATATCTTTAATTTTAGAGAAAATACTCATTGCTTCGCTGCCATTATGTATTTGCTCAAGATTGTGATAATCAAGAGCGGGGTCATTAGGAAAAAGGGCAGGCAATACACTCTTAATGGAAAAACTACCGCCCATCGCTTTGTTGTAATAATATCCGCTTTGGAACGGGGTTAACAAATCTTTGATGTTGCTTTCAATATTTAAAAGATGCTCGGCAAGATCCGGGAAATATTCTGCAAGCTCCTTCATTCTTCCACATTCAAAACTTTTGTTGTATGCTGTGACACAAACATTTCTTGGTATATCTTCGCAAAGACGTTCGGCAATAGCACGACGAGGATCAGTGCCGGACTCCGCCAAAAACTCTTTATGAAGCAAAGGACCACCCTTATATTCAATATAGTGTAGTGAATACTGGAATGGAATTTGAGCGTATGGTTTTGTGCCTTCAAATTGCGGAATAAGTGGTTGTATAGTTTCGAAGTCGAGGAAATATATGGGATAGGAAAGCGTATTTAGGAAATCCCGAATACCATCTTTATTAACCTCATCTTCTTGTTTATTGATATGATGTAATATTTGTCGTAGTTGTTTTGGATTGGTCATTCGGCTATCAATAATAACATCCCGATAAGACATTTTCCCTTCATGATAAAACTGCATGGCCTTTTTGAAACCCATTTTATAAAGATCAAATACATTGGGGGTCGGCAAGTGCTTAGAACAATATCCCCAGAAGCCACATTCATAAGGATCGCGGCAATGAAGACCTAAATCGCGATTTGGTTCCTCGCTTAAAGCGTAAACCTGTTCAGCTTTCTTGAGAAGGGAAGGAACATTTTGAATCTCGTTTGCCACCTCTTGCGACAAATCAATAATCTTGAAAAACTTATGAATATCCAATTCTTTGCCGCGAACATAGTCAGAATCAATACAAATTAAATATGTACCTGTAACTTTAACGCCGCAATGTTCCAAAACATATTTTTGATACGAAATATCAACAGTATAGATATGTGCCGCGTGGGTTGAACTTTTAACCTCGTAAATGGCATACCCATCTTTTTCTTTATGTAAAATGTCCACCGCACAGTAAAGGCCATCATAATTAAACGAGGCTTCACAAATATTTTCAACACCACTCGCAATGCATTCTTTGGTGATTTCTTGCATTTTATTAAGGTCAAGGCGTCCATCCTCTTTAAAAGCAGTAACCTCGGTGAAATCACCAAACAAGCCCATTGCCATATCGCCAATAACATTACCTTCATCGAATTTTGCCTGCAACGACAGGTCTTCTGGTTTTAACTCGGGTTTATATTTGGAAAGCCATAAAAGTTTCGGGCACTGCCACATAAGACAGTATTTTGATTTCGAAAAATAGAACATTAAAGCCACCAGCCTCAAATTTTAAATGAATATAAATTAACTTTCTTGACGTATTTGGTGTCCTAACTCGTCAAATACTCTGATTACGCGCCATTTAATTGTGGGGTCAGCTTTTCTGGCTTTTTGTTGCGCTTTTATAACTTTGTAAAACTCTTCGGTCATAGTTTCTTCGGTAGCTTTCTTTTCCCAAACGTTTTCGAATGTACCGTCCAAATTATCCATTGTTATTTTATATTTTTGCATCTCAAAACCTTCTAAATATTATTTGAAATATTCTTTATAAATTATTTTTAAATCACTTTCAGGGAAAAGATAGGCATATAAATCCGTGAAATAATCGTCGGTCATGCTGGCAATATAATCTACCACTAATTGATTAGGTTCTGTGCGTTCATACGGCACATCCCGTTTGTAGTATGCCTTATTTACATAGTCTATATGATGAGTAAAAATAGGCGAATCTTTTTTGCCTAAAGTCAAATCGGATAAAAGCCTTTCATACATTTGTTGCATCATAGGGCGAACGATATGGTGAGTTTCGGCTCTTACCGTATCGTTTTTATAAATTAGTTCATAATTATCTGCCTTCGCTTTTTTCAGCGCCTCGAAATGCTCGGCATCCATTTTTATATACGACCTACCGTAACTGTTCTCGACGATGTTTACAATGAGGTTGTTAATAATTTCGGCATTATAAGTGCCGATGGCACAATCTTCGTAGGAGTCAGTTTGAAGTATATCCGCTTTTTCGGCATCTTGCCTGTCTTTACCCAAGTAGGCGATGATATCTGATATTCGCATCACGCATCCTTCGAGAGTAGCAGGAACTAATTTGCGAACATTTTTCTTATCTATGTAGCAAGCCTCAATCTGCTTGTCAAAATCTTCAAAGTTGCTAAGCGGCACAGGGCAATATTCAGATAATTCCAACTCACCATCATGTGCAACAATACCATTAAGGGTTTGAAGTGAAATGTTATAGGGAAAGATTTTATCAAGCACTCTAACAGAGTGAATATTATGGCTAAAATGTCTGCCGGTGTGTTCAAACAAAATCTCATCTAAAAACTCTTCGCCTGCGTGACCGAATGGCGCGTGACCGATATCGTGGCCGAGTGCGATGGCTTCTATTAAATCAAGATTTAAGCCCAACGCCTTGCCGATGGTACGCGCAATCCGCGACACCAGTTGAACGTGAAGTCCGCGTCGAGTAATATCATCATTTTTATAAAAAGAATACACCTGAGTTTTATCGGCATATCGATTGTAATAAGGGCAGTGAACGATTTTATCAATATCACGAATAAAAGCCGTGCGGATGATATTTGCTTTATCCTTGTTATTGTCGCGCCGAATCACATTAGCTTCGTCAAATGCGATATTTCCGACAAAACCGTTTTCTCTATCGTTCTTTATTCGCGCAGATATTTCATCTGATAATTTCTCATAATTCAGCACAATATCACCTCGTTTGACTTATTATAACATAAGTTGTATGTATTAACAAGAGAAAATGAAATTTTATGCACCAAAATCGTCCCATTACAAATCAATTATAACTGCAATTGGCGGCAGGGAGAATTTAATCGTCCTGCCACCAATATCACTTAATTGTAAATTATATTTTCATTTATGCTTTCTGTAACCCTTTCTTTAATTTGTTTTCTTTTGTGCTACGCGCTTGTGGATCTAAATTACCATAATAAAATTCTTCAATAAACTTTGACATTTGATTGTCCTCCTTAATTTTTAAGGAAACCACCACTTTCACGGATTGGGCAGAGCGAGAAAAGCGTGTAACTACCGGCAAGTCAGCGATTATTTGTCAGGTTGGTTATGAACACCTGTACCAATAACGAAAGAGTCACTTTTTTGTGGCTCTTTTTATTTTTATGAGTGGTAATTCCAGGGGGCGAACCTGTCCTCACCGAAGGTGAACATAATCGTTGCCGGCGACGGCAAAGCGCAGCGGGCGCCGTCGACCCCTGCTACCCGCACCAAAGTAAAAACTCTCAAGTCACAGGACTTGAGAGTTTTGTTTTTTTACTGTTCTTAGCTAATTGTTATCAATTATTTTAACAATGAAACTGCATCAAGAATTGTTTTCTCAAATGCTTCTTTACCGTATTCATCTACTTGTGCTTTATTTTTCTCACCATGAGTAAGGCAACCTGCACCACCAATGCACCCGCCGACACACGCCATACCTTCAATGAAGTTTGCATCAAGTACGTTTTTACTTTTTTTAAGAAGTGCAGTTTTGCATTGTTCTATACCATCACAGCTTATAGCCTTTAAATCGAACTCTAAATTCTGCTCTTTAAGGCTCTGTACTACTGCATCAGAAAGTCCACCGGTACGAGCGAAAATTCTGCCGAAGTAAGATGCGTTATCAAGCACACCCTCTTCTAAAGTCATAATATCAATATCCTTGCTGTCAAAGAGTGCCTGCAATTCTTCAAACGTCAATACACTGTCAACATAAGGTTTTACATCATCTTTTAATGCTTCTGCCTTTTTAGCGGTACAAGGACCAATGAAAACAACCTTTGCATTTTCTTCGTTATCTTTAAGATATTTTGCAAGCGCACCCATTGGTGAAAGGTTATGGGAAATATGCGGTACTAAATCAGGGAACGCACTTTCTATATATTTAACGAATGCCGGACAACAAGAGCTTGTTAAAAAGCCTTTTTCTGTTAATTCTTTTGCTTCAGCTAAAGCAACCATATCTGCACCAAGAGCCGCTTCAATTACTGTATAAAAGCCTAACTCTTTAAGTCCTGTAATAACCTGACCTAATTTTGCATAAGTAAACTGACTTGAAATAGACGGTGCAACTATTGCGTAAACTTTATAATTTTTATTATTTTCACTTTTCTTAATAATATCTATCACATTTAAAATAAATGATTTGTCTGTGATAGCACCAAACGGACACTGGTAAACACACGCACCGCATTCAATACATTTACCATTATCAATTGCAGCGGCATTTTCATCGTTAATAGAAATCGCTTTAACCTTACACGCATTCTGACAAGGGCGTTTTCTGTTTGTAATTGCGGCAAACGGACAAACCTTTGCACACTGACCACACTCAACACACTTTGATTTATCAATATGTGCTACGTGGTTGTGGTCGAAGACAATTGCGCCCCTTTTACAAACATCCTCGCAACGGTGGGCAAGACAACCACGACAAGAGTCAGTGACCTCGTAACCCGCCGCCGGACATTCGTCACAAGCGATATCTATAACTTCAATGACATTAGGATTATTTGGGTTACCACCCATAGCCATTTTTACGCGTTCACCTAAAATTGCGCGTTCTTTATAAACACAACAACGCATTGTTGATGTTTTACCGGGTACTATCGCTCTTGGAATATCTAAAGCATTCTGAAGTAATGTATCATTCCACGCACTTCTTGCTACTTCTCTTAAAACTTTATATTTTAAGTATTGCACTTTAGTATCAAATTTTCTCATTTACACACCAACTCTATATTAAAAATAACTTACCTTAATTCGTTTACCCATCTTTTTCAGACATTTTGTAAGCTCTGAAACAAGATTCATTTTAATGTTGAAGTTTATAGGCAAATCAGGGTTCTGATGGGCTGGGTTGATTGCTCTACCGACATAGAAGTTAATATCTGTTGCTTCTTCAAAAAGTAAACGGCTTATAAGCGAAGCACCATCTTTTTTGAAGCTCCAATGCTCATAGAATTTGTTTTCGCCTAAGTAGTCATTAGCGTACTCTAAAACTCTATTTACTGTAATAACACCTTCGGTTACTAAATCGACGCCTTCAATTTCTGCAATAGGCGGCATATCTGACGTAAAATCAAGTTTCGCTTTTAATGGTTTATTTAAGTATTTCGCCGCTATTGAAGAAGTTGTTCCACCACAAACAATATGTTTACCTTCTTTTGAGAAGAACAGAGACATCATTCTTTCTACATCATCTCTGTTAGATGGTGGACCAAAGAGCATATTCATAGGAACTCTTTTCCTTATTTTAACAATACAGGCTGTTGCATCGTCACCCGGTTTATTGTCGTAAAGTCTGTTACATTCATCAACAAGCATAGTTGAAAGGGTTTTTGCTGTATAACCTGCCGGAACAAGAGTTTCTATAAAACCGATAATATCTTCTCGTTTCCAGCCAAAGTTGTAAGCTGTACCAATTCCAGCGTGAGGGCAACCATCGCTCATAGCAACAAAAACATCATTTTCCTGTAAATTCAAAACAGTTTTAAAAATCTTTTTACCGCCGATGTTCATTTCTGTTTTCGGATAATCGTAATTTACATCATCACGGATAACTACTACTTGGGGGTTATCATACTGAATAATCTCAGCAGTTTCGTTATCTTTTATATGAATTATAGTAAACGTAGAATAAGCAACTCCACGGACAGAGCAAACTGGAAGTGTTGCGGCGATTGTTGAAACGCACTCTTCAAGTGGCAACCCTTCAGCGAGCATTGTAGAAATAATTTTTGAAGTAAGTGTCGAAAGAATACTTGCTTTAACACCACTACCGAGTCCGTCTGACAAAACAATAACCGTTGAATTTTCGTCTGGTTCAACTATATCTACGTGGTCACCACAAAGTTGTTCGCCTACGTGATTTATAGATTTATAACCTATATCAGCACATAAATCATTCATCGGTAATTGACTCCTTTAATTTTGCAAGTGCAATTTTTGTTTCAGCTGCAGTTTCACCTAAGAGTGAAGCTATTTCCTGAACAATTCGCATTTGCTTATCTACAACCTTGTCGGCAACTTCAATAGTCTGTCTGCCGATTCGTTCTTTTTTCTCACGTTCAGTCTCTTCATCTGTTACGTCACGCATAATGCAGATTAAAAGATGTGAATCTTTATCATAAACAATAGTAAGCTCTACATATCTGTTATATTCAGCAAGGAATACACGCTCGTCTCTTACCTGACGATTTTTCTCAATTACATTAAGGAAAATAGTAGGGTCAAGAATTCTTATAACATTTTCACCTAAAACATCACTCGCAGCCCTGATATTCATAATTCTTCGTGCCGCTTCGTTTATTTGCTGAACTTCTAATTGTTCGTTAAGAACGAAAAGTCCGTTAGGTGTATTTTTTACTATATTATCTGAAAAGCTTTCTGCCTTATCTTTAAGGAATGGCAAACACATTGAAATTTCTGCCTTACCCTGACAGATAGCAATAGCTTTTTCACGGCAAGTGTTATATCCACAAGAACCACAGTTAAGCTCCTGTGATGGTTTAAATTTACCCATCTGTCTTAAAATATTATTTATTTCTATTTCAGATGGTTTTGGAATTCTCTGTTCAATAAATTCAAAGCCTTTTTGTAATTCTGCTGACTCTGGTTGTGAAACCTCAAAGTCTTTATTGCCTGCATAATTTGCAACTCTTATGTAGTCTGTTACAGATGACAAGTGGTGATATTTTTCCATAACAGGACCGCCAACACAACTACCTAAACACGCTGACATTTCAATAAAGCAATTATGAATTTTACCTGCTTTAATATCATTTAAAACTGCAATACAATTCTCGACACCGTCTATTGCAACATAAGAATATCTACGTTCTTCCTGTGACATAGTTTTTAAAACTCCACCAGTTGTCGGGAAAAACCTTGCTTTTGTATTTTCATCTTTGTCTAATTCTTTTTCTAACTCTATATTTTGTGCCTTTAACATAAGTGTAAGCTCTTCAAAGGTAAGAACTGCATCTACTATACCTTCGTAATATTCAGCTTCATCCTTTTTTGCAACACACGGACCTATAAAAACTGTTTTGGCATTCTTTATTCTTTTCTTTATATCCTGACAATGAACCTGCATTGGTGATTTTACATCTGCAAGATATTCAAGTGCAAATGGATAATGCTTCTGAATTAAAAGATTTATAGAGTGACAACAAGAAGAAATAACAATACTTCTGTCATCATCCTTTAACATTCTTTCATATTCTGTTTTTACTACTGTTGCACCAATTGCAGTTTCTTCAACATCATAAAAGCCTAATTGCTTTAAGGCTTTACGCATTGAAGAAATTCCTACACCGTCATAATTCGCTATAAAAGATGGTGCAAGGCTTACTACAACAGGGTCTCCACTTTGTAAAAATACTTTTACTTTTTCTGTTTCATCAACAATTTCTTTCGCATCTTGTGGACAGACAACAAAGCATTGTCCACAAAGAATACACTCATTACCTATAATGTGTGCCTGATTGCCTGAAAAGCGGATTGCCTTTACCGGACAATGACGAATACACTTATAACAGTTTTTGCAGTTTGATTTTTTTAGAGTTAAGCAATTAGGCATAGCTTTTATTCTCCTTTGATTTTTGTTAAGACGTTCTCACTAAAAATCTCTTTAAAATTTTCTTTTGTAACACCTGTAACTATATTATCGTCAAATTGAACTGTTACACCTACACGATTACACTTGCCGATACAAAAGCTACCGACAAGTGTAATTTCGTTTTCAAGGTTATTTTCAGTTATTGCTTTTTGAAACAATTCAACGATTTCAGGTGAGCCTTTTATATGGCAGGAACTACCAACACAAACCTGAATTGTCATTTTCATACCTTACCTTTTACATTTTTCTCGAAGAATTCGTTTACTGTATCAGGAGTAACTGAATAGAATTCATCATTGATTGTTACGCAAACGCCTTTCTGACATTCGCCCATACAGAATGTTCCGCCGAGCTCTACCTTATCACCCAAATTATTTTGTGAAATAAGATACTGAAGTTGTTCAACAACTTGTCTTGAACCTTTAATGTGGCAGGAACTACCAATACATATAGTGATTTTCATTTCAAAATCCCCCTTATTCGTAATCTACAACATTTACCCAACTGAGTAAGAATTCACGTTCTTTTTCATTACCCTTTACTGACTGTGATGCAGCAACAATCGGCATCCATTTTTCTACGTACTGTTTTGCAGTATCACTCTTTTTGCAGAAAAGGTTCAAATAAGCTTCTGCACCTTCGATATCGCCATTGAGCCAGAAAAGTAAATATGTTCTTGCTACATCGGCAGACGCATTACCCTGTGTTGCGTGTGACCAGTCTAAAATATAAGGTGTACCATCTTCTGCAATAATAATATTTGATGGGTTAAGGTCACCGTGACAAACCTTGTTGTGCTTTGGCATACCTTCAAGACGGGTATGTAAATCGTAACGGGTTGTTGCATCTAACTCAGATTGAGTAATTTTTCTTGTCATTTTATCCTTTAATTTATTAAGTAAAGGACTTGTTTTTGAGTGAACCTCTAACTGTAAATCTACTAATAATTCAAGATATTCCTGTTTCTTCTTAGGATTTTCTTCCATTAACTGTGCTAATGTTTTACCTTTTATAAAGTCTGAAACAATCGCCCATTTACCATCTATCATAGTAACCTCTGATACTTTTGGAATGTTGAGACCTGTTTCTTCAATTCTCGCCTGATTTAATGCTTCATTAAGAATATCTGATTTTGAGTAATCCTCGTTAAATACTTTTATACATTTGTCGCCATCGCGATAAATTGTTTTATTATTTCTTACTGCAATAATTCTATCAAGTTTCATTTTACCATCCCCCTTTTAAGCCTTTGGTATTTCTGCTTCTGTAAAATGCTTACCATAGTAAGCATTAAGATACATTTGCTTGATTTCGCTCATTAACGGATAACGTGGGTTTGCACCTGTGCACTGGTCGTCAAATGCCTGTTCAACCATTTCATCAAGATTATCTATGAATGCTTTTTCGTCAATTCCGTAATCCTTGATAGTTTTCTTTATACCAACAGTTTCTTTAAGCTCGTTGATTGCTTTGATAAGATTTTCTAATTTTTCTTTGTCATTCTTACCACCGAGACCTAAGAAATCTGCAATTTCTGCATAGCGAGCAAGAGTGTGTGGATGGTCATATTGTGAGAAAGTACCCATTTTTGCAGGAGTTTCACTTGCATTGAAACGAAGAACCTCTTCAATCATTAAAGCATTTGCTACACCGTGTGGTAAGTGGTGGAAAGCACCTAATTTATGAGCCATTGAGTGACAAACACCTAAGAATGCATTTGCGAAAGCCATACCTGCGATTGTTGCAGCATTTGCCATTTTTTCTCTTGCTTCAACATCTGTCTGACCATTTTCGTAAGCGCGTGGAAGATATTTGAATATATTTTTTAATGCCTGTAAAGCAAGACCATCTGTGTAATCTGTAGCAAGCATTGCAGCATAAGCTTCAACTGCGTGAGTTACAGCGTCAATACCAGAAGCTGCTGTAAGACCTTTTGGTGCAGACATATGGAAATCTGTATCTATAATAGCCATATTAGGAAGAAGCTCGTAGTCTGCAAGTGGATACTTAACACCTGTTTGTTCGTCTGTAATAACTGCGAATGGTGTTACTTCTGAACCTGTACCTGCTGAAGTAGGGACTGCAATAAAGTACGCTTTTTCGCCCATTTTAGGGAATGTGTAAACACGTTTTCTTATATCAATGAAACGCATTGCCATATCCATAAAGTCTGCTTCGGGATGTTCGTAAAGAACCCACATAATTTTTGCAGCGTCCATAGCACTACCACCACCGAGTGCGATGATTGTATCAGGCTTAAATGCAGCCATTTGTGAGGCACCGTCTTTTGCATTTTTTAATGTTGGGTCTGGCTGAACATCAAAGAATGTTGTATGAGCAATACCCATTTCGTCTAATTTATCTGTAATTGGTTTTGTGTAACCATTTTCGTAAAGGAATGTATCTGTAACGATAAATGCTCTTTTAGCGCCCCTTACTGTTTTAAGCTCGTCGAGTGCTACCGGCAAGCACCCTTTCTTGATGTAAATCTTCTCAGGTGCTCTGAACCAAAGCATATTTTCCCTTCTCTCTGCTACTGTTTTAATATTTAAAAGATGTTTAACACCAACATTGTCTGACACAGAGTTGCCACCCCATGAACCACAACCAAGTGTGAGTGATGGTGCTAATTTAAAGTTGTATAAATCACCGATACCACCGTGTGAAGATGGTGTATTAACAAGGATACGACAGGTTTTCATACGTGCAGCAAACTCGTTGATTTTTTCTGTTTCAGTTACTTCGTTAAGATATACTGATGAAGTATGACCGAAACCACCGTCTGCAACTAATTGCTCTGCCTTTTTAAGTGCATCACTAAAGTCTGTTGCTTTATACATAGCAAGTACTGGAGAAAGCTTTTCGTGAGCGAATTCTTCACTTATTTCAACGCTTTCAACTTCACCTATGAGAATTTTTGTACCTGCTGGCACTGTAACACCAGAAAGCTCTGCAATTTTGTGAGCACTCTGACCAACAATTTTAGCATTTAAAGCACCATTTATAATAATTGTTTTTCTTACTTTTTCTGTTTCATCTGCGTTAAGGAAGTAGCATCCGCGTGCAGCAAATTCTTTCTTAACCTCTTTATAAATATCCTTTAATACAATTACAGATTGTTCAGAAGCACAAATCATACCATTATCAAATGTTTTTGAATGTATGATTGAGTTAACTGCTAAGAGGATATCTGCAGAGCTATCTATAATTGCAGGAGTATTACCGGCACCAACGCCTAAAGCGGGTTTGCCACTTGAATAAGCAGCCTTAACCATACCGGGACCACCTGTTGCAAGGATGATATCTGCTTCTTTGATTACTACGTTTGTCATTTCAAGAGAAGGAACGTCAATCCAGTCGATGATTCCTTCGGGAGCACCTGCTTTTACCGCTGCTTCAAGAACAAGCTTTGCAGCAGCGATTGTGCAGTTCTTTGCTCTGGGATGTGGAGAGATTATAATTGCATTTCTTGTTTTAAGAGCAAGAAGACATTTGAAAATTGCAGTTGATGTGGGGTTAGTTGTGGGGATAACCGCAGCAACAACACCGATGGGTTCTGCAATCTTTTTTGTACCGAATGCTTTATCTTCTTCGATAATACCGCAAGTTTTAGCATCTTTATAAGCATTGTAGATGTATTCGGAAGCGTAGTTGTGCTTAATAACCTTATCTTCTACGATACCCATACCTGTTTCTTCACCAGCCATTTTTGCAAGCGGAATTCTTGCTTTGTTTGCAGCAGATGCAGCAGCAAGGAAAATTTTATCTACCTGCTCCTGAGTGTAGGTAGCAAATTTCTTCTGCGCCTCTCTTGTACGTTCAATAGCCTCCTGAAGCTTTTCAACGCCGTCAACAATTTCGTATTCTTTAGTAACCATTGTCATTAACTCCTTCTTGTAATTTCTTGGGTTTCTCAAGTTCGTTAATATTTTAACAAGGTTACTTGCGTTTGTAAATTATTAAATTGTTAGGTTAGTGTTATCATTTTTGATAACACCCAATTTTTTAGAAATTTTTCCTTTTTGCAGCACACAAAGCGGTTATGAATTTTTTGTCTAAATCTGTTAACTTATATCCCTTTTTATATATGAGAATATCTTTATACACCTTTTTATTATCAACACAATCCACCTGAACAAGATTGTATTTTTCAAGAACATTTTTAGGAATTGGTGAAACCCACATAAAAGTTTCTTTGTTCTGTGAAAGTAAATCATTCTGACTTGCACGTTCAAAAATAAAAATTCTTCTTTCAATATTATCGGGCAATTCTTCTTTTACAACTTTCGCTAAAGGTAAAGATGGCACATAAGGGTCTGCATGAGCAATCTCAATATAATCTGTTAAATCATCAAACGTGATATTTTCTTTTTTGGCTAAAGGATTTTCGGAACTCATTACAAGTTTATAAGAAAACTCGGTAACCATTTCATAAGCAAGCCCTTTTTCTTCAAGCATTGTTTTAAAAAATTTATCGTAATTCTCGGCATAACGAATTATTCCTAATTTATAGTCGTGATTCAAAATATTGTTTATTGTGCGTTGAGAGTTTGTTTCTTTATAAAAAATTTCAACTGGTTCTTTACCTAATTCTTTTGAAAAATCAACAAGCGCCTCTGAAATATATGATGCTCTTGGAACTGAAATTGAAAATCTTTGTTTTTTTACACTATTTTCTTTATAAAGACCTTCAACGTGTTCAATTTGCTTTAACAAGCTTTTTGCATAGCCTATAAATTCTTCGCCATCAGGAGTTAATGTTACACCTTTTTGAGAGCGTCAAAAAATAGTTATGCCAAGGTCACTCTCTAACTCTTTTATTGAACGGCTGATATTAGGAGTTGCAATAAGCAAGGTTTCAGATGCTTTACCCAAAGAACCAAGCCTCGCAACTTCAACAGCATATTTCATATGTAATAAATTCAAAATATATCACCACCGATATTTTTTTTGATTATATCACTGTGGTTGTAAAAAAGCAATAATTACAAAAGCTACTGCACTTTTTCTTTGTATTATGCAGTAAAGTTTTTTCACTTTAGCTCTTATCGAATACGCAAGATAGTAAGCAGGCTATCTGGGTTCAAATACAAACTGCCTTCCGCTGTCTACCAGGCGTGCAAAAAATAAAGCTCTTGAAAATACGGTGCATTCACATATTGAATTTTTTATAAGTAATGGTATAATTAAAGCATAATTATTATTCAGGAGAATAGCTTTATGGAAGTAAGATTTATAAAACCGGAGGAGGCGTCAGAGTACCTTAAGGTTTCCGCCGCATCCTTCATATGGAAATTTGATAAAGAGGTAGACAACAAGGTTGAGATGCCTGTTCTTGGCGCATTTTATAACGAAAAGCTTGTTGCAGGTGCCGAGGTTTACAACCACAAATGCAATTATTGCGGTAATGTTGTTAATGCAGTAGTTCTCGACGGAATTTGCAGTCAGCCCGAATATCGCAGAACAGGCGGTGTCAGAGCACTCTTTGACAAGGTGGCTGAAATTGCTGTAAAAAACGACGTAGCTATTGGCTTTCTTTCACCGTTTGCTATTTCCTGCTATGAAAAATTCGGCTTTGCAAATCTCAACCGTGCATTCTCAATAAAAGTGCCTTTTAATAATCTTTCGCACATAGAGCGTGGCAACGACGTTGAGCTTTATAACGGCGAGCAATTTAACGAGCTGTGCGAGTTTTACAATAAATGCGCACTCAAAGAAAACCTTATGACTTTAAGGGACCACAAGGAGCAGTTTTGCGACACCCCGCTTGAAAGTGCAGACTACACGTACCTTAGCCGTAACAAATCCGGTGAAATAGACGGCTACGTGCGTTTTACCGTAAAGCGCCCCGACGAGCTTATTGCAGAAGAATTGTTCACCTTAACCCCCGAGGCTCTTATAAAGCTTATTGGTTTTTTGAGAAACTATGACGGCATAGTAAAAGCATTGGTTGTAAAAAAACAGTACTTAGGCTCCGCCTTTTCTTGCTTTGCTGACAGAATTGATAACGCAAGCTATGAATACACAGGTGGCATTGCTGCAAGAATTTACAACCTTAAAAAGTTGCTTGAAAATAACGCCTACCCAAAGGAGCACGGTAAATTCAGCATATTAAGCCTTGATGAGCTTAATGAGAACAAGGGCATTTTTGACGTTGAATATGAAAACGGCAAAGCAACCGTCACCAAAAGAGACAGCGGTGATTACGATATAGCCCTCACCCCGCCTGCCGCAGCAAGATTACTCCTTGCAGGTGAAGGTCACACAGCAGAAACCGCTCTGTTTATTGATGGTGTTGAGCTTAAAACCAGCGCCGAAGACTTTTTCAGGGCATTCCCGCGCCGTGCAACTCGTTTTACAGAATTCATTTGCTAAACATTTAATAATATACAAATCAAAAAACAAAGGCACCCGTTTTATGAACGGATGCCTTTGTTTTTTATATAATTTTGCCGGGTTCTACAGAGAAGAAATTATGCTTTACAGAACTTACAAAACAAGATTATTCTTTTCTGCTACCTCACCCACGCAGAGGCTTTCCACCTCGAAGGGCTTGTCAAAAATATTGTTTTCGATTTCTGCTTTTTCCAAGTATTCCAGATGAATTCTGTGCTTTCCCTCGTAGCAATTTTTAAAGAAATTACCGCTTAAAACAAGCTTACCATGAACAAATTCCCTTGAAGCCTCATTCATTACCTTAGGTGTGTAACGAATTACGGGAGCGCCCTTAAACGTTTTGCCGAAATCGCAGGAATCCACTACGTTGTTTTTAAACGTTATTTCTCTTGTGTAGCCGGATTCAAACCAAAAATTGCAGTCGTCCTCTACTAAAAGTGCAGGACCCCACAGCTTAAAGAATTTGTTGTTTTCAATAACTACCTTACCGCGTGTTGTGCAAAGTATTCCTCTGCCGGAGGTCTGACCGAAAAAGCAGTCCCGTACGTATAAATCAGGAGTCCAAGTTACGTTTTCTACAACGTCTTTGTTAATTTCTATGTCAGGCAGGTCTCTGTCAAGTTTAAGCAGAATATCTGTATCGTCAAGCTTTGTAAAGCTCTCTACCTTTACATTATAATACGGCTTCAGCGTATCCCACTTTATGAATTCAAGCTCGTCACCCTTTGAAAAAGCGTTAAAGCCCCACGTTTCATTGTGCATAAAGCGCACGGTTATGGTTCTTGCCTCTTTATTTTCCTCTACCACTCTTAAGTGCGTGCCGTGTACGTTTACGTAATCGTCATGCGCTCCATATGCCACACAATTTAAAATTTGCAGCTCGCCCTTACAGCCCGAAAACTGAAAGAAATCTGCCGTGCTTGCTATTGTTCTGTTTTCAGATGGTGTAAAATCACAATTTACAAACAACACGTTTTCGCAAAACTGAGAAACCACACCGAGTCCGTGCATAAACTTCATTTTAATATTATCAAAGCACAAATTTTTACAGCGTTCAAAAAAGCTGCCTACCTGGTCGCGGACTATGTTTCGTGTTTGAATTATAGTCCCCGCTTTAAAGCAAACCGCCGGGTTTTCAAAATGCACCCTTAAAACGTTGTCTCCCAAATTCTCAATTTGAGAAAAGCTTAAATTTTCTCTTTTAAAGTCGCAGGTTTCAAAGCTTTCGGGGTCAAACACCTTAATATGCCTTTTGTTACCGTGGTAGCTGTCCTCCCAATAAGGGCTGCCGTTTCCATCCTTTTCACCAACCCAGAAAAGCTCGTTTTCACGAATATCAAAAAGACAGTCCTTATTAATTTTTATATCGCACACACCGTTCTCGGCTCTAAGCACCTTAAATTCAGACATGGTAGGACACGCATAATCTATTGTAAGATTTTTAAAAACAATATTTTCGCAGCCATCAAAAAGCAACGGCGTCATTTTACCGTGCACTAAAACAGTAGCGCCATTACCATTAATTGTAACGTCTCTTTTTTCTTTCAGGGAAATTGCCGTATAGCGTGTACCGTCGGGATTTTCATCCTTCTTTGCACTGTTTGAGCAATAGTAATTTTTAAGCACGAAGGAATCATCCTGCCTTACGTGGTAAATTTTATTTTGCTCTAAGGTTATTTCCGTTTCATTTTTAACGTCAAGAAAAAGTGTGCTTAACTCATTCATTTATATTCACCCTATTGTAATTGTTTCTCTGAGTCTTATATCGTTTGAAGATGCGCCCACAAGAAGCTCAAACTCGCCGTTTTCTACAACCCATTCAAAATCCTTGTTAAGAAGCTTGAAGGAATCGAAACCGAGTGTGAATTCAACCGTCTTTTCCTCACCTGCTTCAAGAGAAATTCTTTCAAAGCCCTTAAATTCCTTAAGCGGAGTTATAATTGAGGAAACCTTATCGTTAACGTAAAGCTGTACAACCTCATCACCCTTTACCCCGCCAACGTTTTTAACGTTAAGAGTAACGGTATAGTCAAGCTCTGTGTGCTTGCTGACCTTAAGGTCAGAGTACTCAAATTCTGTATAAGAAAGACCAAAGCCGAATTCGTAGCGCGGTCTTCTGCTGCCCTCAAACATAACCTCTGTATTATTTGGAAGCACGGTGTAGTAGCAAGGGATTCTGTGCGAGTCCTGAGGGAATGAAACAGGCAATCTGCCGGCAGGGTTATTTTCACCAACAAGTGTTTGTGCAATTGCCTTTGCACCCGTTTCACCGCCAAACCAAGCAATTAAAATAGCGTCGCAAACTCCGTTTTCTACCGATAAATCTACCGCTCTGCCGTTTTCTAAAACAAGCACCACAGGCTTACCTGCTTTTGCGGCTTCTACTACTAATTCGCGCTGCTTTCCGGGTAATTTTAAATCTGCTCTGTCGTGACCCTCACTGCTTGTAAAAGTATTGTCACCACCGACAATAATAACAAGGTCGCTTCTTTTAGCAATTTCAATTGCCTCAGGAATACACTCCTTTTCATCCTCGTCGTAAACCTCCACAAGGTGCGGCTGACCTTCCTGCGTTTCAACGTGCACGTCCTTTGGAATGCCGCAACCGTTGCAATACTCTATTTCTACCTCGTCACCCAACAATAGCTTAAGCTCATCTAAAACAGATTTTAATTCATATCCGTCGGGCACTGATGAATAACCGCCTAATCTTTGACGGTTTGCAGATGGTCCTAAAAGAGCAATTCTTTTATATTTACCCTTTTGTAACGGTAACACGCCGTTATTTTTAATGAGCGTCATAGATTTTTTTGCTGCCTCGTGAGAAGCCTTTAAGTGCTTTTCGCATCTTATTACACTTTCGTGAAGCGTTTCATCTGTATACGGATTTTCAAAAAGGCCAAGCTTGAATTTAATTGTAAGCACTCTTAAAACAGCGTCGTCAATTCTTTCCATAGGAATTCTGCCGTTTTTTACGTTTTTTACAATTGTCTCCTCCCAGGTTTTTGTGTCGTAATCGCAGCAACCCTGCATATCAAGTCCGGCATTTACTGAGTCGCATATTGCATCCTCATCAGTTGCTGCGGTAAAGTGTCGGTTTACAAGTCTTACAACTGAGCCCCAGTCCGCTCTTACGTAGCCCTTCATTCCCCATTTTTCACGAAGAATATCTGTTAAATAATATTTAGAGCTTAATACAACCTCACCGTCTATTGCATTGTAGCAAGCCATTACGTTATAAGCGCCCGCCTTTTTAATTGCCGTTTCAAAAACGGGTAAATAGCTTTGCTCTATTTCACGTCTGCCGACTCTTGCCTGAGCACAGTTTATACCGTTTTCAGGTATGCCGTGCACGCAATAGTGCTTCGGCTCGCAAACTACGGCATCCGCTCTTTCTATATTGCCATCCTGCTGCTCACCCGTAACAATCTGGTAAGCAAGCTCGCTTGAAAGGTAGGTATCCTCACCAAAGGTTTCCTCTACTCTGCCCCAACGCGGCTCACGGGCTACGTCTAAGTTAGGTGCTAAAATCTCGTGCATACCTAAAGCACGTGTTTCACTTGCTATGGCTCTGCCTATTGAGTTTACGTTTTCTCGGTCAAAGCTCGCAGCCAAGGCTAACGGCACAGGGAATACGGTTGCGCCCGGCCAGAGAATGCCGTGGAGGGCTTCACCCGTAAACATACACGGTATTCCAAGTCTGCTGTTTTCAACAACAAATTTTTGCAGCTTATTAAAAAACACCGGGTGTGAATAGCAATCGTGAATAAAGCCTATGCCTCTGTCACTTAAGGTTTCTTTTAATTTTTCGGGATTTATTTCCGAATCAGTATGTACCGCACAGTGATATAATTTATGAGGCTTGGTTGAAAACTCAACGCCCCTTATAATATCCATTTGAGCAACCTTTTCCTCCAAGGTCATTAAAGCAAGAAGGCTTTTGGCTCTTTCTTCAGGTGTTAGATTTGTGTTTTTGTAATCCATAAAAAAATCCCCAGTCAACAAATTTCTAAAAAAATTATAGCATTTAAAATATATCTAGTCAATTAAATGTAATTGCAAAAAATATATTTTTGTGATAAAATGTAAGCATCAATTTTAGAGTGGTGATTTTTTGACAAAAGCATCTACTGAAAAGCTAAAAAAACAAGCCTTAAAAAGAGAAAAGGAAATTAAAAAATGGGAAAAAGAAAAGGCAAGACCTAAAAAAAGCTTTTACTTTGCTTATCTTGTTTTTATAATTACTCTCATTTACGGCACAGACGAAATTGCCTCGCAAATAGGCACGCTTATGAAAACCGAAATTGCCAATGACCTTTTAAGCAAATTTGGTGAAAGCTCCGTTGGTATTTTGGATATTCTTTCAATATTAGTCGTACCGTTTCAGGCAATAGGCCTTTTATACAGACCGTTAGCAGACCGTTGGGGCAGAAAGAAATTTTTAATAATAAACACCTTTGGTATGAGTCTTGCGTTGCTTGTAATTTTCTTGTCCGGTAATTTAATACTTTACTTTGTCGGCGCTGCATTAGTTCAATTTTTCATCCCGCACGATATGCACGTGGTTTACATAATGGAGTCCTCTCCCTCAAAGCACCGTGCAAGGGTTTATTCTTCAATTAAATTCATTGCAAATATGGCGGTAATGGTCATTCCGCTTTTAAGAAGATTCTTAATGGCATCTGCTTCGGAGTGGCGTAACGTTTACCTTATTCCCGCAATCATTGGTCTTGTTACCTCGTTTGTGGCACTTTTAACCGCAAGAGAAACAGACGTATTTATTGAATCTCGTCTCCGTTATTTAAAAATGACTGACGAGGAAAGGCTTCTTGAAAAGAAAGAAAAGAAAGCCGATAACGCGCAGGGCGGTCTTATTCCTGCACTTAAATTTGCATTTAAGCACAAGCAGTTAAAGTGGCTTTACATTACGTCTGCTATTGCGAATTTAGGCTTTATAGGCACTATAAACTATCAGGTTATACTCTCCTATGGCTATGCGCAAAATTACGTAGAAAAAGGGCTTTTCAGCTCACTTGGTGACGAGGTTATGAATGCCGTGAGCATTGGGCCTGTAACGGCTGCTATTTTTATGTTTCCGGTAGGTCTCGCTGTTTCGCAGGTGATTATGGGCTTTATTTCTGACTGGAAGGGCAGAAAGCCTGCCGCAGTTGTTACTGCGCTTAACTGTCTTTTAGCCTTTGTAGCGTTTTCAGTTGGCTCAAGGCTCGCGTGGGAGCCTTACCTTGTTGGCTTTTTATGTGGTGCTGCAATAGGAAGCTACTACTCTACAAATGACGTTTTGATTATGATGATTGGTGAATCATCTCCTACGAATCTTCGTTCTTCTTGTATGTCAGCACAATTTATTGTTACCGGAATCGGCGTGGCTGTTTCTTACGGAATAAGCCTTCCGCTAATTACAATATTAGGTAACAGCGTAACGGGAATTGTAGCCTTCGCTCTTTTAGTACCCGGGTTTATTGCGGCGTTTATTGCCTTACTGAAAAAAGCAAACGAAACCAAGGGTATTGATATGGACACCGTAACAGGTGCCGAGTGGGACTAATAAGTATAAAAATTTTTTAAGGGGTAATTTTTATGACAGGTACAATTTTTGAAAGACTTATGGCATTATTCAGTGCCATACTTACACTTTTAGGCTCGTTCAGCTTTAACACAAGCTTTGACCGTGCAGATGATGAAATTAAATTTGCTATAAACGCAAATGCACCGGGCAGAGAGCTTCAGAACGTTGTTAATAACGTTAACGTGTGGTCAATAGAGGGTAACCCCTTTAAGGATGCACAGGTAAACACCGAAAACAACATTTTTGAATTTGTTGAGTACGTTCAGCTTATGCAATGCTCAGGCGGTACAGCAGAAAGGGATTTATTTGTTGACCCGTTAAACAGAGAGGTGCTTGACGATTACGACTTTACTCGCCTTTTGGAAAATTGCCGCGGTATACTGAACTTAGGCGCAAAGCCGATGCTTAAATTAGGTAGCGTTCCGCTTAAATATTCTTCAAAGGCTACAACCGAGCACGGCTTTGGCATCAACCCTTACCCTCCGGATGATTACGACGTTTACTACAATTACATTTATGCTTTAGCTACCTCTTTAGTTGAAGAATTCGGCAAAGAAGAGGTTTTATCATGGCGCTTTGGTGTTATGACAGAGTTTGAAAATGCCGACTGGTTCCTCGCTAACGACGGAAAAGCAAAAAGTGCCTTTGAGGAATACTGCAAGCTCTACGATTACACAGTACAGGCGCTTATTGATGCGATTTCCGAGGACGTTTACGTAGGCGCTCACGCAATGGCTGTTACAGAGGGTCAATGGGATGAAAGAGATTTCATTAAGCACTGTGCAGAAGGTAAAAACTACAAAACAGGTGAAAAGGGCTCAAGGCTTTGCTACCTTTCAGGCTCATTTTACGACAGCGACCCTGAAAACTACACAAGCGGCTACAACCTCCCTGACACTATCAAGCATTTAAGAGATGCAGCAATTGAATATGGTCTTATAGACTTAGAATTCGGTATAGATGAAGGCAGAATTCTTGAGGGTGTTCACGCAGGTAGCGACAGTGCTGAGCTTCTTTCAAGAACAGTAGGCTACACCTACCAGGCTTCTTATGATGCAAGACTTATTACTCAGATGTTCAATAATGATATAGACTATTTCTCTGCATGGGGATACCTTTCAAACGGTCTTTTAGAGGGCAACCCAACAGTAAGCTACCACGTAGCTAAAAATGCAGCAGGCTTTGCCGGCACAAGACTTTTACCAACAGCAAAGCAGCTTGCGGGAAATATTGAGGGCGCAGATATTGGCGCTGTTTCCTCATTAGATGAAAGCACAGGCACAATTCGTGTAATGGCTTACAACTTTAAAAATACACTCGACTACAACCAGACCATAAAAACAACGTTTGTTATAAATGTCCCAAAACATGACGGTCAGACCTTTAACGTAAGAGCTTACGTTATTGACGACAGCTGCAACTATTTTGATGACTGGTGCGAGGACAGAAAGACCTATAACATTACAGACGCTTGCTTTGCCTGGTCACCTGATGACCCGCAAATTGACAACCCAACCACTCTTAAGGATGAAAGCGCAAGAAGCATTTACTTTAACGAGCTTTATCCAAAATACAAAGAAGCTTCAAAATTAATACCGGTTGACTCAACAGCAACAGTTGAATACGGCAAGCTTACTCTTGATATAGAGTTAGCTCCGCACGCAGTTGTATTCTTTGAAATCACTCCACAATAATATGGTAGAATTTAAATTTGTAAAAACACAGAACGACTTAAAATCGGCTCTTGATATAAGACGAAACGTTTTTATAAATGAAATGGGTGTACCCGAGAGTATTGAGCTTGATGAGCTTGATACTCTCGGCTCTCCTTGTGAGCACGTTTTAGTTTTATATAACAGCAAGCCCGTTGGCACTGCAAGGTGCAATTTAATATCAGATTCCGAATTGAAAATTCAAAGATTCTGCTTCTTACCTCAACACAGAAAAAACGGGTTTGGGAAGCGTTTGCTTGAATTTATAGAAAGTGAATTTTCAAAGCGCGGCTTTAATTATTTTTACTTAGAAGCAAAATTTGCCGTATATGAATTTTATGAAAAATGCGGCTATGAAAAAGTGAGTGACGTTTTCATAGAAGCAAACGTACCGCACGTAAAAATGGAAAAGCGCTTAAAATGATTGTAATTAGTTGAAGCAATTGAGTACTCAATTCTTACCTACAAATATTTTTAACAAGCTATAAAAAAGCTCCCGAAACCACTTTGGTTTCGGGAGTTGATTTTTTAATATACCCATTCGCCGCGAAGAGCTGCCTTTATTTTCATTTCACCATTAGCAGAATCAAAGAACTGTGTTCTTCCGTAATCTTTACCGCAATCTTCTGCTAAAATGGGGATACGAAGCTTTTTAAGCGTTTCCTTAACAGCTACAATATTTCTTTCACCAATAGATGAAAGCGACGTATTATTAAAGCCGGGGAACATTTGCGCACCGCCTGCAATTTTGGCTTTTATTCTGAATTTATTTGCACCTAACTGCTCCATCTTCTTAATTAAATCCGGAATAGCGGTATCGGCAAACTTCCATATTTCCTTACCCTGAGGGTTAAAGCCCTCACTTGTAGGCAGCATAATATGTGAAAGCCCTGCTACCTTTACGCTTTCATCATAAAGGCAAATTCCTATGCAGGAGCCCAGTGCATATGTAACGAGAACGTCTCCGTCCTTTGCCACGTTCAAGTCGGATATACCCACTACAACATTTTGACTCATATTTCAGCTAACCCCAAACTTTCCATAATTTTTTTCAGAGAGTCAACATCAGGAATCAAAATAATTTGTGATGATGCGGCATCTACTTCATCCAACTCATCCTTAATAAAGATGATTTTATCACTGATATTTGCATAATAGATTGCAGGAAGGCTTAAAACAGAGCCTACCATATCTACAGAAAGCTCAGGTGGAGAAATTTCAATAGCAAGACCTGTAAGCTCTGCAATAGCGTTTACGTAAGAAGCAGCAATAATATTACCAACCTCTTTAATTGCAGACTGACTCATTTCGTCAAGGTCAAAGTTATCTTCAATATCCATACCAAGAAGATTACTTAAAAGAATCTTAACAAACGGCTTATGAATAAGGAACATTATCATACCTGAAACGTCACCTGTAAGGGACATTAAAATACCTGCAAGCACGTTTTCAGGACCGCCGAGATTGTCCACAACCTCGTTATAATCAAGAATATTTATTTGCGGAACGTTCATATCAATAGGTCTGTCAAGCATTGAGGACAATGCAGATGCAGCGTGACCTGAGCCTATGTTACCAATTTCCTTTAAGGCATCAAATTGCATTTCGTTTAACTCGTAATTTTCAAACGCCATAATTATCTCCTAAGCTCGTTTATTGTTCTTTGATTTTCCTCAGCAACAGAAACCACTCTTGCTGATAATTGGTATGCTCTCTGAAGGGTAATCATTTCTACCATTTCTTCTGAAAGCACTGTTGCAGATTGCTCAAGTGCATACTGAATAATCTGACCATCGTTATTGTCTACCGCTACTGCAGGCCCGCTTTTTTCAGATACTGCAAAAAGATTATCCTGCACAGGTGTTAAGTAGTTAGGGTTAGCAAACGTAAAAAGTCCAATTGTGTTTGTTAAGTTAGTTGTGTCAAAATTGTTTGTACCCTCTACCTTTTGGAGTACAATTCTTTGACCGTTCTTATCAAGAACAAAATCACCGCTTTGTGTTACAAGGTAACCCTCTTCACCAATTAAGCCAACGTTAAAATTACCTGCTCTTGTGTAACCGATAATACCATCCTGCTCAACAGCAAACAAAGCGTTGCTTGTAATTGCAAAGTCTAACGGATAGTTTGTAGGAATTAAAGAGCCCTGAGTAAAGTTTGTATCATTTATTTCAACCTTTACACCGTTTCCCTTTTCGGGGTCTGTAGGTGTATTTACGTACATCTCATCATAAATAAGCGACTGGAACGAAACGTTTTGCGGCTTATAGCCCACAGTACTAACGTTAGCAACGTTATTACCAAGGTTATCCATTGCCTTTTGGTTAGCAATTAAACCACTTGCGCCCGCATAAAAAGCTGTTCTCATAAACCTTCCTCCTTATTATACTGATGCTATTTTAGAAGATGCCTGCTGGTCCATTTGGTCTACAATTTTCATTGCAGAGGAGTAAAGCTGGAAGGACCTTTGCGCCTCTATAAGCTTTGTAAGCTCTGTGTTTATATCTACGTTTGAAGCCTCTAAGGAGCCCTGAAGCACTGTATAATTTTCAGCTGCAACCAAATCTCCCTGGTTTTGAACTACAAATGCAGAATTTTCAATTTTAGTAACAGTAATACCCTCTGCAGGCCTGTTAACAAGAAGAGTATCAATATAATTTCCGTTTGCAGAATTTATTACACCGTTTGGTAAAACCTGAAAACCGCTTTCACCAATGTAAATTTCACCGTTTTGACCTAAAACTCTGCCAACGCCGTTAAGAACAAGGAAGCCCTGCTCATCAAGGTCAAAATTACCGTTTTTGGTAATTGCTGTCTGACCGTCCGGTGTGCGCACGTTAAAAAAGCCGTCGCCGTTTATTGCCATATCAAGCTCTCTGCCTGTTTGCTCAATAATGCCTGCATCCATAATGGTGTGAATATCCTGAATAATAGATGAAACCTGGCCAACGCCATCACCTAAAACGGTAGCTTCTCCGTTTTCCATTCTTACCATTAGCTCCATTTCAAAGGCAGAGGTTTCAACTCTGTCTGTTTTGTAGCCCGGTGTTTTTACGTTTGTAATATTATTACCGAGAACGTCTATTTCATTTTGTCTTGTAAGAATTCCTGAAGCAAGTGTGTAAAAACCTGAATACATAAGCTTACCTCCTAATCGCAATTATAATCTTTCATTTGCTCGTGCAGCTTGTCGAGCGCTCTTTTACGAAGCTGCGATACTCTTTGCTGAGAAATATCTAAAACCTCGCCTATTTCTCTTAAATTGAGGTTTTCGTAATAATACAGTGATATAACTTGTTTTTCCTTTGGGTCAAGGCAATCAATTGCCTTTGCAAGCTCTCCACGAAGCTCGTTTTCTAACAAATCGTTATCCACGTGAGATTTGGAGGTATCCATTGATTTCTCAATAACACCCTCCCAAGCCTGCTCTATCATCTCCTCAAAGGAGATTGTATCTACAGATGCAATTTCAACAATTCTTTGACCTAACTGCTGCTCTGTAATGCCCAAATACTCAGCAAGCTCTGCATCAGTTGGCTCTCTGAGCAGCTTTTGCTCTAAAAATTTTCTTCCTTGTGAAATTTTGTTTTGTGCATCCCAAGCTCTGTTTGTAAGCCAATTTTGCTTACGCATATATTTTAAAATTGCACCGCGAATTGCTAAGTAGCTGTAGGTGTCAAAGCTTGCGCCCCTTGTTGGGTCGTAACGCTCTAAGCAATCTATAAGTGCTATAACACCCTGGTTAAAAAAGTCCTCAAACGGCACGTTGGATAACAGCACAGAGCGCATACTGTAAATAGCTAAGTTTACAAGATTGAGATAATGCATAACAAGCTTATTTCTCAGCTCTACGCTACCGGTTGCTTTGAAGTCGCTCATAACCTTTTCAGGGTTATCTAATTTTACTTCTTTAATTGCAAAGGATTCGCCCATAACTGTTATCACCCCTTTTTATGGTGGACAAGTCACACCAAAAATCTGACTCCGACCTATTTTACATTGCCATAAGTGTAATAGTGCCAAGAGATTGAATTTGTACGGATGTATCAATATCATTAAAGGATAACACCGTAATATCCGGATAAAACTGGTCAAGCAGCTTTTTAAAGTAAATTCTTACAACGGGAGAGGTAATTATAATAGGCTCCTGAACGAGCTTTTTCATTTGATTTATCTGCTCCGTTGTGCTTGTAACAATTTTTTGGATTATGTCCGGCTCAAGTGCTAAGTAAGCACCGCCTTCAATTTTCTTTATGCTTTTTATAATTAAATCTTCTATTTCAGAATCAAGGCTTACAACCTTTAACTGACCTGCTATTGAGAATTTATGAGTAATAGTTCTTCTCAGCGCCTGTCTTACGTATTCCGTAAGCATATCGTGGTCCTTTACGGTCGGTGCATAATCCGAAAGTGTTTCGAGAATAGTTTCCATATCTAAAATAGGAATACCTTCTCTTAAAAGATTTCTTAAAACTCTCTGAAGCTCGTTAAGAGAAACAATTGCAGGAACGGTATCCTCAACAATGCTTTCGTTGCTTTGCTTAAGATTTTCAATCATTCTCTTAACCTCTTGTCTGCTGAGAAGCTCACTTGCGTGGCGTCTTATAATTTCAGACAAGTGTGTAACCATAACAGAGGTAGGGTCAATAAGTGTGTAGCCTGCAATTTCCGCTTTGATTTTCTTATCATCACTAATCCATTTAGCAGGCATACCAAATGCAGGCTCTACAGTTTCAATACCATCAACGTCGTTTTCAGGTATTTCTGCAGGTACAAGACCTAAATAGTGGTCAAGTAAAACCTCGCCTACAGCAACAGATTCGCCCTTAAGCTTTATTTCATACTGATTAGGATTAAGCTGTGAACTGTCCTTAAGACGAATAGCAGGAATAACCATACCCATTTCGTCAGCAAAATGCTTTCTGAGCATAACCACACGGTCAAGGAAGTTACCACCGCTGCTTTCATCAACAATAGGTAAGAGGCTGTAGCCAACCTCGACACAAATTGCATCAACGTTAAGAAGGTTGTAAACGTTGTCGAGGTTTTTGTAGTAGCTTACCTCGCTTGTAACCTCCTGTGCAGACGGAAGCTCTCCGATTTCGCCCTCTGCACCCATTGGCTCCTTTGATTTTCTTAAAAGAACTATACCCAACGCAATAAGCGCCACAGAAATAATTGAGGTTTGAACTACCGGGAAGCCTATTAACATAAGGAACGGTAAAATCACGCCCGCAATAAGTATAACAAACGGCTGGTTTGAGAATTGCTTAAGAACGTCCGAGTTAAGGTCAGCCTCAGAGGATGAGCGTGTAACAACAAGACCTGTTGCCATTGAAATCAAGAGTGACGGAAGCTGGCTCATAAGACCGTCACCTACTGTAGCAATTGAGTAGGTTGTGAGGGTATCCATAAACTGTCCGCCGTTTATAAGACCGACAACAATACCACCTATTAAGTTTATTAAGGTAACAATAATAGAAATAATTGCGTCACCCTTAACAAACTTGGTAGCACCGTCCATTGCGCCGAAAAAGTCTGCTTCACGTTGAATTTTTGAACGTCTTTCTCTTGCCTGCTCCTCTGTAATGAGACCTGAGCTTAAGTCAGCGTCAATTGCCATTTGCTTACCGGGTAAAGCATCAAGTGTAAATCTTGCAGAAACCTCTGCAACACGCTCAGCACCCTTTGTAATAACAATAAACTGAACTAAAACAAGAATTATAAATATAATAAGACCGACTACGAGGTTTTTAACCTCTATAGTGCCGTTGCCTCCGCCTATAACAAATGAGCCGAAGGTTTCAATAACCTTACCTGCGTTACCGCCGTCTGTAAGAATAGCTCTTGTTGAGGATATGTTAAGGCTGAGACGAAAAACTGTAGTAACAAGTAACAATGACGGGAAAATAGCAAATTCAAGCGTTTCCTTTATGTACATTGTTATAAATAAAATAACTAAAGAAATAGTAAGGTTAAGTATAAACATAAAGTCAAGAATTCCCGGTGCAAGCGGAATAATTAAAAGTGCTACAACCGCAACCATAAGAAACGCAACTGAACTTGTTTTAAGCCTTGATTTTATGTTCATTTTCTAACCTCCTTTTCTTTTATTTCTTATCTGCTTTATTTTTCAAGCTGTAAACAAATGCTAAGATTTTAGCAATTGCCTTGTAGAATTCCTCAGGAATTTCATCCCCGACCTCTACAGCATTGAAAAGCGCACGCGCAAGTGGTTTGTCCTCGGTAACGTAAACGTTATTTTCCTCAGCCACCTTAACAATTCTTAAGGCAAGCTGGTCCATACCCTTTGCAACCACACGCGGAGCTCTGTCTTTATCTCTGTCAAATTTAAGTGCAACCGCAAAGTGAGTAGGGTTACGAATAACAACGTCTGCCTCGGGAACGTTTTGCATCATTCTCTGACGAGAGCGTTGCTGCTGAACGTTTCTTTGTCGTCCCTTAATTTGCGGGTTACCTTCAATTTGCTTGAATTCATCTTTAACCTCTTGCTTACTCATCTTCATATTTTTTTCGTAGTCCCACCACTGATAAAGGTAGTCGGCTGCAGCTAAAAATACGAAGGCTATGCCTGACTTAAGCACTACGTCCATTATAATATCACCTGTTTTGTTTATAACGGACATAGGAGTCATATTTATAAGCATAGGCAAGGTTACAACCTCGTCTATAAGCACAGTGTAAACAACGTAAAGTAAAATTGTAATTTTAAAAAGTGATTTTAAAAGCTCAACTATTGCTCTCATAGAGAACATTTTTTTAATACCGTTGAGCGGGTTAATTCTGTTGAATTTTGGTGCGAATGCTTTTGGTGAAAAAAGCATTTTTGTCTGTGCCATAGTAGCTATTACTGCAACCAACACAGAAATAAGCACCAAAGGCATAGCGCATTTTAAAAACACAAGCGCTAAATCTGTAAAAGTAGTAGAAACGTCCGTTGATAAAAACGTATCCGTAGTACCTGCTAAGGTGAAATACTTTTTTACCATTTCCTGAATACTGTCAAAAATGGAGGGTGCAAGCATTTTTAAACCATAAAAGGATGCAATAAGCGACACGGCTGTAACAGCATCTTTACTTAGAAAGACATTACCTTTCTTTCGTTCGTCCCGTCGCTTTTTGGGCGTCGCTTTTTCGGTTTTTTCACCAGCCATTTTTAACCACCACTTTTCACAGTAAGAATAAATTTAAAATAAAACTATATTACAGCAAACAGCTTGTAAAGATTTTCCATCATTATTACAACATAGTTTTCCATAAAATTTCCTACCGGAACAGAGAAAGCAAATAAAAGCAATAAGCCGGCAAAAATTTTCAAAGGGAAATGAATTGAAAATATATTGATTTGCGGCGACAGCTTCATTAAAACACCTAATGCTACCTCTATAACAAAGGTTGCTGCAACAAAAGGTGCTACAAGCTTTATTATAAGCACAAAGGCTGAAACGAAAAGCGTCATTATAAATTTTGCTGTGTCCTGCCCTATTTCTACTGCGCCCATAGACACTACGTCGTAGGATGAAGCCATTATTCTTATAAAAGTAAGGTGGCTGTCCGTTGCAAAAAAGTACATTATAAACAAAAGCTCAAATAGCTTACCTGAAACCGAGGTTTGAATATTTGTACCCGGGTCAAATGCCTTTGCCATTGAAAGACCGAAGCCCATATCTATAATGTCACCTGCGGCAAAAAGCATATAGTAAAAAATTTGGAAAATAAGACCTGCGGCAAAGCCTACCATAAACTCCATAAGCATTGCAAACAGAAATGCAAGCCCATCTAAGCTTGCTATTCCCGTTGATTTAAGCGAAGGAGTTAAAATTAACGTGATACCTAAAGCAAGGCCTATTTTAACTGCCGAAACAACGTTTTTTCTTGCAAGCAGCGGGTTAAAAAACAGCATTCCGCCCATTCTGCAAAAAACGAGTATGTAAGCGCTAAGACCTTGTACCAATACCTGCCCGGTCATCTACTACAACCCCGACATATATGACATTATGTATTGGAAAAATTCCTGAATATTAGCAATCATCCAAGACCCTGCCAAAATAAGAATAACGCCTATTATTAAAATTTTAGGAGCAAAGGAAAGAGTCTGCTCATGAATTTGTGTAGCCGCCTGGAATATGGCAATTACTAAACCCACGCCCACGCTTATTATAAGCAATGGTGACACAAGCTTTACTATTAAAAGAATAGCTTCTCTGAATATAACAAGAGCATCATCTTGTGCCATTACAATTCCTCCCTTCACTAAAATCTGTATTTTTAACTAAGCGTAGCTAATTAAAGCTCGTTATAAGCGTTTCTATAAGCAGTCCCCATCCGTCAACTACTACGAAAAGCATAAGCTTAAACGGTAGCGATATCATAGACGGAGGCAGCATAACCATACCCATTGACATAAGGGTACTCGAAACTATCATATCAATTACTAAAAACGGCAGGAACAACAGGAAGCCCATTGTAAATGCACGCTTCAATTCACTTGTAATGAAAGCGGGAACAATAACAGAAAGACTTAATTCCTTCAATGATTCCGTGCTTCCGCCTTCTACCTTTTCCTCATCACCTGCAAGTGATAAGAACATATTCAAATCCTTGTCCTTAGTTTGTTTAAGCATAAACTCCTTTATAGGGTCCTGCATTTTTTCTAAAGCAACCTCTTCGGTAATTTTGCCCTTTTGCAAAGGCTCAATAGCATCCTTATTCACCGTTGAAATAACGGGTGCCATTATAAAAAGAGATAATGCGAGTGCAAGTCCTATAATAACCTGATTAGGCGGTGTTTGCTGTAAACCGATTGCATTTCTTAAAAGCGACAAGACAATTACAATTCGTGTAAAGCTTGTCATCATCATTAGTAAGGATGGTGCTAACGCAAGTAACACGAACAAGAACAAGAGCTGTAATTCACTCATTGCACCGTTCTGCGTGTCACTGTTAATATCAACACTTACTGATGCTGCATTTGCAGTAACTGCGAAAATAATAGTAAAAACAGTTATGGCAACAGTTAATACTATCAGACGTCCCCACAACCGTTTTATTTGCTTAGAACGAGGAGATTTGCTCTTTTCAGCAGCGGGATTTTTATTCATCAATTCCATCCCCTTTCTCCTCATTCTTTTTATTCAACAAATTTTTGTAAGCGTCTGTGAAGAAGTTCATAAAGTTTTCGCCTGTTTTCTGAACCTCCGTGTCCACAGGAAAAAGTGAAGAATCCATTTCTTCAATCTTTGTAACGCTTTGCGCTGTAAATGCTAAAAGAAATACTCTACCGGAAACTCTGACTAAAGCAAGTGACTGGTCCTTACCTACTACCATTCGTTCTATTATTTCTATATTTTTTGCAGCACCAAACCTTGGTTGGTATTGCTTTGCTGCAAATTTAGAGAAAAAATAAGCTCCGACGAAAACAAGCAGCATAAGGACAATTGTACCAATTCCTACAAGAACTGTTTCAACAGTCTGCCCCATACAAAGCCCTCTCTTTTATTATCTTATAATGATTATAGTTAGTCGAAACAGTCTAAATTTACGCTGTTTCGATACCAAATATATGATTTGGTATCGAATTTTCTTTGAAAATTCGACTATAATCCTTTCAATGACTGTAATGCAAAATTGTGTTTATAAAAAGCAATTTTGCTAAAAGCCGATAAAATCGGCTTTTGCGAAACGCAACTGCGTTTCGACTAATTACAATTATTATAATGGTAAAATTTTAGTTACAGTTTGAACTATTCTGTCTTGCTTAAAAGGCTTAACAATAAAGTCAAGAGCGCCTAATTTAATAGCCTCCATAACCATTGATTCCTGACCCATAGCAGAGCACATAACTACCTTTGAGTTAGGGTCAATTTGCTTAATAGCCGCAAGAGCCTCAATACCGCTCATATTTGGCATAGTAATGTCAAGAAGCACTAAATCCGGCTTATGCTCCTGGTAAAGCTCAACAGCCTGAGCACCGTCTGCTGCCTCAACAAAATCTGTATAGCCTGCACCACTTAAGTGGTTTTGAATCATTTTTCTCATAAAGCCTGCGTCATCAGCTAACATAATCTTATACATAATTCTTCCTCTTTTCTAATTATAATGAATTCCCAAGTGAATCTAAAAGTTCTTTAGCACCAACAATTTCTGTTACACGAACGCCGAAGTTGTCACCAACTACAATAACGTCACCGTAAGCAAGTAATTGTCCGTTAACTATAATTTCTGCAGGAGCACCTGTTTGCTTATCAAGCTCAATAACTGTGCCCTGACCAAAATCCATAATATCCTTAATCTTTTTCTTTGAGCGACCTATTACAACTGAAATATCAAGCTGAACGCCCATAAGAAGGTTAAGGTTACCGTTATATGGGTTTTGTGGATTTCCGACCTTTTTACCAAAATCCGGGAAATCGGCTGTTTTTATTGTTATAGATGGGTCTTGCTGCCCTGCTACAGGCATTCCGTAACCCATTGGCTGCTGCATTGGCATTTGATAGTAAGGATTCGGCATCATACCCTGCGGCTGATACTGACCCTGATACATACCCTGAGCCATATATTGCTCCTGACCGTACATTGGCGGCTGCTGAGCATACATATTTGGCATTCCTTGATTCATTTGCTGAGAAGCAGGTGGCGTTTGCTGTACCGGCTGTGGTGCCTCTTGCACAGGAGCCGGAGCAGGTGCTTCTGCTACCGGAGCAGGTGCCGGTGCAGGAGCGGGTGCTTCTACTACAGGAGCAGGCTCTTCTGCAGGACCTGATATTATAGAAATAATTTTCTTTGCCAAATCTATTGATAAGTAAGAAGTAAATATGGTGTCAACAATTGTTTTACCAATGAGATTATCCTCAATGGTTAAGTTAAAGGAAACTGCTACAACGTTTTCCTCTGTATGACCCTCTGCCTCAAAGGACTCAAGCACGTCTGTACGTGATGTAATGAGCTTTGATTCAGGAGTTGAAATATTAACACTCATACCGAGGATTTCTGAAAGTGCTGTTGCAGATGAGCCCATCATCTGATTCATAACCTCACAAGCAGCACTAAGACTCATATCGTCAAATTCAAATTCTTCCTCTGAGCCCTGAGTGTAATCGTTGCCCATAAGAATATCTAATATTATTCTCATATCGTTTCTTCTGAGAATAATTACGTTAGAACCTTCTATGCCTTCAACATAGTTAATTTTTACTAAAATTGCCGGTTCAAGCTTTGAGTAGTCGATAGTATCAAAGGTATTTAACTCAACGTTAGGAGTTGTGATTAATACCTTTTTATCTAACATTGAAGATACTGCAGTAGCGGCAGCACCCATGCTTATATTTAAGACTTCACCAATGGCGTCGAGGTCATCTGGTGTTAAAAAGTTTTCATTGTTAGTCTTCAACTGTTGCACCCTCCCTTTGTTTTTCTTGTGTCTGGTCGCCTAATGACTTAACAAGCTTAATCGCCTTTTTGTTGTTTGATTCACCCATTCTTGCGGTATACCAAGGCATACCCTCAATGTGAACCTCTATGTCGTCGTCAATACGCTTATTCAGCATTAAAACGTCATTTACTCTTAAGTCTGTAACTTCCTCAAAGGACATTGTGCACCTGTCAAGGTAAGCTTCAATGTTAAGGTCAGACTTCTTAAGGTAATCCATAAGAAGCTCTTGCTTTTGCTTTTCCTTTTCCTGGTCTTGCTGTCTTTCACCCTGAGAGTATTTTTGACTCAGATTATTAATGACTTCTTCAAATTTATCAGCAGGCATACACAAGTTTGCCGTACCTTCATAAAACTCTTCTTTTATGTCAAACGTAACAATAAGAACTATATCCTGCGGAGAAAACGCCTGAAGCAGTCTACCGTTTGTCTGAAGCCCCTTAAAAGAAGTTTCGAGCGGGAAATAGGTTTGCCATGCGTCCTTCATGGTTTTGGCAACCTTTGTCATTACGTGTTCAAGTAATGCTGTTTCTATTTCCGTATAATCTCTTTGTAATATTGTAGGCTCACCGCTACCACCCATCAATCTGTCAATTAACATATAACCGAAGGAGGTAGGGAATTCTAAGAGCATGGTTGTTTCACCGAAGCTCGAGGTTTCCGGCTCAAAGCCTATAATACCTACTAAGGTACTGTCCGGAATTGCATTGTTAAACTCAAAATATCTTTGTTCCTCTGTTTGACTGACATCTACCTCACAAATGCTGTGAAGCGTGTTAGTAAAGTAAGAAGAAATAATTCTTGCGAACGTTTCAAGAAAGTTGTTTAACGATTTAAGCTGGTCTTTCGTGAACTTTTTTGGTGAAGCAAAGTTATATGCCTTTATTCGTTCCTCCGGCTCACTTTCAACCGGCGCACCGCTTTTCATTCGCTGCAAAAGTTCATCAATTTGGCTTTGGGATAACGCTTCTGCCATTCAGCTACTCAACTCCTTTCTCGGAAAATATAATAAGTTTATCATTTAGTTGTTTCTTTACCTGATATTTGCGGAAGCAAAACATCATTTACGTCACCCTGCTTTGGATATTCGTCACTGTTATAAAGGTCTGCAAGAGCGTCGTAAATGCTTGTATTAACGTTACTGTTTTTACCTATAATAACAAGCTCAACACGACGGTTTTTCCTCATGTGCTCCTCTGTATCGTTAGGCTCCACCGGGAAATTGTCACCGTAGCCTAAAATAGTAATTTTCTTTTCGTCTATATTTTTATCAAGCTCAAAATAGTTTGCAACAACTGCCGCTCTTTCACCTGAAAGACGCCAGGTTCTTTCCGGGTCCTGCTCAATAGCCGGTTTTGCAGTGTGACCGCAAATGTTTATAAGCTTAATTTCCTTTTCATATTCCTTTAAGCCATCACCTATAAACTCTAGCACCTCGTAAGCATCATCTCTCAAGGCGTACTCATTGGGCTTAAAGAATATAGCACTGTCAAATCTTATGTATATAACATCCTCAATTTTTGCAATTGAAACTGAAGCCTGCATATTATTTTCCTGAACGTATTGCTCCAACTTTTCGTACAAGGTATCCATTGGAGCTTCATCAAGATTTTGATTATTACCTGAGCCTTCGCCGCCACCCTGCTGAGTTGCGTTGATTATATCTTCAAGCACTTCTTTGTCAATATTTTGGAATGATTCAAGGAAAGCATTAAATTTTTCTTCGTTTATGGTAGACATACTAATCATTAAAACGAAGAAGCAAAGAAGCAAGGTAACCATATCGGCATAGGTGTTAAGCCACGCTTGACCACCGCCACCCTCGGGGGTTTTTCTTTGTCTTGCCATTTTTTACCAACCTTTTTACGTAGTTAATGGAATTAAATTATTTTCTACCCTTTTTGCCACCTGATTCGCCCTCAGCAGAGCTGTCAGCCGGAGCAAATTTCTTTTGTCTGTATTCCGGTAACATATGTACAAGTCGTTCTTGAACTAATTTTGGGTTTTCGCCTGCCTGAATAGCCTGTACGCCTTCTGCAATAATTGACATACAAAGATATTCTTCCTCGTGGCGAACTCTTAATTTATTAGAAATAGGTAAGAATAATACATTCGCTAAAATAGAGCCGTAGAAGGTAGTAACAAGCGCAACCGCCATGTTAGGACCTAATGTATCAATATCGCTCATATTTTGAAGCATATTAATAAGACCTATGAGTGTTCCTATCATACCGAACGCAGGACCAAGCTCTGCACCCTTGTCATAAAATGCCCTGTCTGAATTATGACGGTCGTCAAGGTTTGCAAGCCAGCAATCCATTTGTTCTTTAACTTTTTCCTGGTCGACCGAGTCAACTACCATCTGGAAGCTGTTCTTCATAAAAGCGTCGGTCATTTCGTTAGTGTCTTCTTCAAGTGCTAAAAGACCGTTTGCTCTTGCTTTTTTAGCACATTCAACTATTTTTGCTATATAAACATCAGGGTTATATACCTTTGGAGAAAAGATGATGCCTAAGTGCTTTGGTATTTTTGCGAATTGTGAAATTGGGAAAGAAAACATTAAACATGCAATAACGCCACCAACCACAATAATTATACTTGGTAAATCGAAGAAACTTTTAAGAGTAGTAGTTACAAATTCATAACCGCCGCCTTCTTTTTTTGAACACATAATACCAAAAACCATCAAGCCAAATGCAAGTAATACGCCCACTATTGACATTATATCAATTTTTCGTTTCATAAAGCTTAATACGCCCCTTTAAATTTAATATCCTAATTTTACAACCCTTATAAATCGCTGATATTAGGAATTATATTTGTTTTTGTGCCACCTGCAATTGCACGATATTTGTAAATTCTATCTAAAACCTCTTGCATAGGTTCTTTGACAATAATAATGTTCTTCGTAACTAATTTGATTGTCGTATCCGGGGTTTCTTCGATTGTTTCAATAAAATCCGGATTCAATGAAAACTGAACGTCGTTTAATTTTGTTAAGATAATCATAGTTTTTCCCCATTTTTAAAATATTTATTGTAATTACGGCGACAACCTACGCAACAACTCATAAGCTGCCGCCGCATTATTTTAAAAGATTTATGGTATGGGTTTATAAGTTGAAAATCAACTTAAAATGCATCTCGATACATTCTGAATAACATACCAAAATGCATTGCTTAAATATGGTATATATATTCAAAAGACTTATGGTATGTAGTTAAAACAAAATAATTGGGTACGTCCTAACTACAACCTATTATCTCTTAAGATTTATAAGTTCCTCTAACATTGAGTCTGAAACTGTGATTATACGAGAGTTTGCCTGGAAACCTCTTTGTGTAGTAATCATATCTGCAAATTCTGCAGAAAGGTCAACGTTAGACATCTCAAGAGCACTTGTAACGAGAGAACCTGTACCATCTGTGCCTGGGTCGCAAAGATTAGGTTCACCTGAGTTTGCAGTTGCTGCAAAGTAGTTTGTACCTTGTAATAACAAGCCTGCCGGGTTTGCAAAGCTTGCAAGAGAAATTCTACCTGCTACAACGTTACCAAGCTCGCCGTGAGAAACAGTGATTGTACCGTCAGCTGCAATAGCAATACTGCTGATTTCGTCAAGAGTAACAACGCCACCTTCAGTACCGCCTGCAAGTGTAAACGGCTTTGAAGAAAGACCCATTTCTCTTGATGCAACAGAAGGTGTAATCTCAATAGTATCATTACCGTTAAGAGCCTGAACTGAATCACCTGTTGCAGGGTCACGTGCAGGGTTTTGTTGGCTTCTGAAATACTCTGTCATGCCGTCAAAGCCCGGGTTTGTAACCTGAATGTAGTCACCGTCAGGACCTTTAAGAAGTAATGAAGAAGCAATAGTACCCTCTGAAATTGTGGTTGTGTATTCTTTACCTTCAATATCAAGAGTAACTGTCCAGTATGAGTTACCATCATCTACGCCTTCAACGTAAGAAGCTGTAAACTTGTCAGGTGTAACTGTACCCTTACCTGAGAAGTCTGTGCTTGTTTGCATAAATAACATACCGCCGCCGAAGAAGCCGTCCTCAATAGCACCTGTCATTTGACCTGTTGTTACAGAGAAGTCTGTACCTGCAATTTCAGCACCGGTAAGAGGCTCTGTTACAGCTTCCTTAGAAGCAACTGATGCGTATGAGTGTAAATCAACACTGTTTAAAAGTAAATCGTTAAGTGCTGCGTTAAAGCCCGCACTATTTATATCTAAACCGTAGTTCTCAGCCATTGTTGTGAGAGCCGGAATAGAAAGTGTAATTGAACCGTCAGCCTCATTATCTGTTTTAAGAGTAATTTCCTGACCCGGTACTGCCGGATTTTCTGCTGTGTAGGTAATACCTGCAATTGTAACTGAAAGGTCAAAGGTATGATTTGTAGCATCAAGATTTGCAATAGCAAACTCCATTGCGCTTGAGCTTGGGAATTTTTCACTAACCTTTGAAATCTGTGCACCACCAAGGAAATATTGAGGTGCAGAAACTGTACCTGTTACAGGTGTCTGTACAGCATTGTTTAAATCGGTCTCAGTAATCTTTTGACCTAATTTTGTATTGAGCTCAATAGAGCCGCCGCCTGCTGACTCAAGGGTTACAGGGTAAATAGAAGTACCTGTTACCTTTGCTGTGTAATCAATACCGTTTACAGAAGCTGTAAGTGTATATTCAGCAGGGTTTGTATTAGCTACCGGAGTAGTTGTAATTGTAATTGGTGAACCGTCAGCAATAATCTGAGTGGTTTCTTGAGGGTCAAATTTTGAAACTGTTATTTTGCCCCCGAATGCATCTGCCGGTAAAGTAATTTCTGAAGGCTCTGCAACTGCAACACCCTTAAAGGTACCCTCAGTAGCCTCTGTACCGAACATATTTCTTGTTGCGGTAAGTGTAAACTTACCTGCTGCGTGTTGGTTACCGCCGTTAGCCTCTGTAATAGCGTCGTTAATAGCTGTGTTAAGTTCGTTCATTGAGTTAAACTTATGGTAAGCGTTAAGCTCAATTGAAATAGCACCTGTGCTTGAAATAACTGCTTTTGCAGGAAGTCCATCCGGAAGACCTTCACTTGAAGAAATAGAGATTGCTATGTTACCGAATTTATTCGGATTTGAAGCAGTAATAGTATAATCAATACCGTTAATTGATTCTGTAACTGTTGATTTCTTTGGGTTAACAGTACCAATATTGCTTAAGCAGATTTTTTGTGTATCTGCTGTACCTGTAGCTGTTGTACCAAGAACAAAGTTACCGTTAATATCAGTTAAATAACCGTTAGCATCATAGTCAAGCATACCAGCCTTTGTATAGAAGATGTTACCGGAAGCGTCCATAACCTGAAGGAAGCCTTCACCGGTAATAGCAACGTCCATACCGTAGCCTGTTGTTTGCATGCTTGATTGAGACATTTGAGTCTGAATGCCGGCAAGCTGAGAACCGTAACCAACCGCTGATGGGTTTTTACCACCCTGGCTTGCAGTACCTGCAGAAGCGTTTCTGAGAGCCTGGTAGTAAAGGTCACTGAACACAGCACGCTGTGATTTATAACCGTATGTGTTAACGTTTGCGATGTTATTACCAATAACATCCATTTTTGTTTGGTGGGTTTTTAAACCTGCCACACCTGAAAACAAAGCTCTATTCATATTTATTTCTCCTTATGCGAAGCTGCGCATAAGTAACCTATTGGTATAAAAAGGGTAAAGCTTACTAACCGAACGCAGTTCGGTTACTCTCACCCTAAACGAAGTGGTATCTATCAATCGGTCAAGATACCGTAAGCCTCCTCCAAAGGTCCGGCTTAAGTTTATGTAATAAGTTACACAATAACAGCTCCGTTAATATTTGTAAATACATTGCCTTGAATTGAATTGTTGTTTACTGTTGTGATTACAGTGTTGTTTTTAACACTAACCACAAATGCTTTTTCACCAACAAGAATCAGAGTGTCATCAAGATTTTTCTCGCTTGCAAGTCTCACACCTTCATTTAATCTGCTGAGCTCGTCGTCCGTTATATCCATATTGTGGTCAACCGCTCTTTTAATAGCATGATTTGAAAAGTTAACCTCACTGTTTTTTTCGATTGTGTTTTTTAACACGTCTGCGAAAGAAACCGAAGGCTCTTTAACCTGTGTGTTACCTGTTGTAGGCGGATACAAACCATGACCCGCACCCGGAGTACCTGTTACGATAGGCGAAAAGTGTTTAAAACGAATATCCTCCATGATATACTCACCTTTCTGTGTTTTTACTCTGTTTATGTTTTATTCTGTTTTAGTTTGAACTTTAATTGGTTTGTAGGAATACTTGTTACCCTTTGAGTCCTCAACTATTACGTTGAAAAAGTATTCTGTACCGGCTTCTAATCTTGTAACGATTTGCTCTTGGTAATCACTCTTTATTGAAGAGCCGCCGAGAGTACCGTTTTTAAGAATTTCATCTACAGTGGTAAAAGCAGAGTCCTTTGAGTAATAAATACTGTAAATAAGGTCCTGAGCAATTGATTCATCCTCTGTAGGAACCTCCCAATTAAGCTTAACTGAATTTGCGGCTACGTCGCTGAACGTAATGCCGTAATTTGCCGGGTTAATTGTAGCAGAAACGTCATTTGAATCCTGCACTGACATAATTTGTGGAAGTGTGTATCTTTTACTGCCAATGTAGAATACGTATTCGTCATCTACTAAGGAAACCTTGTCGATTTTGCCTGTTGTAGTATCAAGCTCACCGCTAACGGTAAAGCGAGAAGCTGTAACAGTTTTGCCAACTAATGACATAGCGTAGCTTGTTTTTGAATATGAAAGCATTTCTTGCATAGCCTGCATATTTGAAAACTGAGTCATTTGGTTTACCATTTGACTTGTATCCGCTGTGTTGTTCATATCCTGATTAGTCAGCTCTGTAATCATAAGCTTTAAAAAGTCTTCCTGAGTAAGAGTTGAGTTATCCTTTTTGTCTGTAAACACTGCGTTATAGGTCTTGGAACCGCCTAACACTCTGTCAGTTGTGTAATCGCCCACTTAATTTCCTCCTTTCAGAATTTGTAATTCAAAAGAATTACACGTATGTGTCTAATCCGTCAACAGCCGACTTAATCCTACCGGAGTAATCTGCAGTAACCTCACCCGTAGCAATTGAACTGTGCTGTGCTGCGTAATAAGGTGTGTTTTCCTGCTGTTGTTGATTTTGGAATGCTCTTTGCTGCTCTGAGAATTGCTGACCTGTCATATTAAACTGTGCATTGTTTTGCTGAACGTCCTCAGGGGGCGTAACCGTTACCTCTCTTACCTCAATGTTCATTGAGCCAACAGATTCACGAAGCGCTACTAAATCACCGTTTAACATTTTGGCTGTTTTCTCACTTGCCGCGGTAATGTCTAAAATCATTTTCCCGTTTTCTTCAACGAGCTTTAATGTTAATTCACCTAAAGATTCAGGATTTAACTTAACGGTAAATTCAGTTTTCTCAAGATTCACGTTTGCCTTGATACCGTCTGTAATTTGCTCCGCAACGTTAAATTCGTTGAATAACGGATTGCTTAAGGTTTCAATCTTTGGCAATTCGATTTCTGCCATAACCGGGTTAGCATTTGCATTCGCCAGTGCAATTTCGCCGAGAGTTGTGTTGAAGTCGTTATTCTCGCCGCTGTTATCATCAGCGTTCAACTGCCCTAAAGCACTTAAATCTGCTTTGATAATTCGTTGAGAAACCATATTTGGCACGGTAACGCCTATTGTTGGTTGAACTAACGGAGCTTCATTAGCCTTTTCATAAGAAACTGAAGTTATTGGTATTTCGTTTGCCTCTGCGCTTACTTTAGCGTTTTCAGTTCTGTTAACGGCTGTAGCCTCTGTAGCCATTGTACTCATTGTGCCTGTTACAACCTGAGCTGTGTCATCTGCTGCAGCACCGGATTCTACATAATTCCTTATTGCTTCTAACTGAGCATCAAAATAGTTGTACGTATTGTTGCCCATAGTATAAAGCGTATCCGCTGCATTCTCATCCATTCCCATAGCTTCAAAGAAATTGTTCTCCTGCAGCTTAGAAACCATATTTGGAATTTCTACACTGTCAAGCCCCTTTACATTTTCTAAGAGCGAAAGAATATCCTGAGAAAGATTGCCACCGTTTGACTGTAACAATTCACTAAGCATACTCAACAATGAAGCATTATCTTCAACGTCCTCACCGTTTTGCAAGCTTCCGCCGAAAAGTGCGTTTGTTACGTCTGAATTTTCACCATCCACAAGGTTTTCAAGCATACTGTCAATAAGCTGCATAAAACCGTCTGTGCCTGATGAAGCTTCACCTGTAAAATTACCATTCGAACGTGATACTCGCATTTGCTTAATTGCTTGCAAAGTCACCTGTTCCACTTTTTCACCTCCTTAAATAACATTTATATAATATAGTATTTTTCACAAAGACAAGCTATTCTTCCTCAGCAGTTTTTTGGGCTACTAATTCAAGAATTTCTTCTTGTGCTTCCTTTGCTTCCAAATACTTATATTCCTCTAACTGTTTATCTCGGAGTTTGTCAAGTCCCGAAACCTCTTGCGAAGCGGCAACAACAACCTTGATTTGTGCATCTATTCGTGCTTCGGCTTTTTCAAGCTCCTCGTAAAGATTATTTAACTGCAGACGGGTGTTTTCTGCATGAAACTTGTAAAGTCCAAGCTGTGTTGCCATTAACCCGTTTTTGCTTTGTTTAAATTCATTTTCACGAGCCGTACGAAAATTTTCAAGATTTTCAATATCTGTTTCTATTTTCGCCTTTTCTGCCTGAAGCTGCCTTAAGGTCGTTTTTTCCTTTTCGAGAACTTGCTCCTTATAACTACGCATTTTTGATAATGAAAATTGAAACGATTTCATTTTACACACTCTAATTTACAGCAAGTTTAAGGAGTCGAAGTGTTTCTTCGAATCCACAAGGGTCTTCAACCCTCTGTTGTAGGAATTCGTTGATTTTCGGCATATGACTTATTGCTCTGTCAAGCTCAGGGTTATTACCCTGCTTGTATGCACCAATTGAAATAAGGTCCTCATTTTCTTTGTAAATGGACATCATATTTCTCAACTGACCGGCTGCTTCTTTTTGTTCCGGTGAAGCTATGCCGCTCATAAGACGGCTAAGACTACTGAGAACATCAATTGCAGGGTAGTGATTTCTTGATGCAATTTTTCTTGACAAAACTATATGACCATCAATGATACTTCTTACGGTATCAGAGATTGGTTCGTTTGTATCATCACCCTCTGAAAGAACGGTGTAAATACCTGTAATAGAGCCGGTTTTAAAGTTACCGGACCTTTCGAGTAATTTTGGTAAAGCTGAATAAATAGAGGGCGTGTAGCCTCTTGCTACGGGTGCTTCACCGGTGCTAAGTCCAATTTCACGCTGTGCCATTGCAAAACGAGTTAAGGAGTCCATCATTAAAAGAACATCCTTGCCTTGTCTTTGGAAATACTCTGCAATAGCCGTTGCCGTTTGCGCACATTTGTAACGCATAAGAGCAGGCTGGTCAGACGTTGCGACTACTAAAACGGAACGCTTCTGTCCTTCGGGACCTAAGTCACGCTCTATAAATTCAACAACCTCTCTGCCACGCTCACCAACAAGTGCAATTACGTTTACGTCGGCCTTAACGTTTCTGGCAATCATACCCATAAGCGTACTTTTACCAACACCACTTCCCGCGAAGATGCCCATACGCTGACCCTTACCTATTGTAAGAAGTCCGTCAATGCACTTAACACCTAATTCAATAACCTCATTGATTGGTGGTCGTGCCATTGGGTTTTCGGGCGCACCGCCTATGGAAATGGACGTACCCTCGGTAATTTCTTCCTTATTATCAATAGGCTTACCGAGAGCATCTACTGCTCGGCCTATAAGCTGATTGCTTGCAAGCACGGTAAGCTTTTTACCTGTGTTTATAACCTTGCAGCCGTAGCCTATACCGTCTACCTCCTGATACGGCATTAAAAACGCCGTGCTTTCGGAAATACCAACTACCTCAGATAAAACTACTCCTTCTTCCCCCGGAAGAAAAATTTTGCAAATATCGCCAATACTGCAGGTCAAGCCTGTCGCTTCAACGGTCATACCGATTATTTTGTTAATCCTGCCCTCACGAGTGAGAGTATCCGTTAACCTTAATACCTTCTCGTACTTATTCAAATCAATATTACCGGAATGCAACACTCTTAAACCTCCATCTCAGCCTCTCTGAAAGCGAGGCGAAGATTATCTGCCTGAACAGATATAGTAGCGACAACTGCGCCTGTTTCAGTGCTTACAACACAAGTATCATCTGCACAGGCAATAGGCTTAACCTCTGCCACACCTCGATACTCCGGTTTGGAAAGCTCTGCTTTTGCAGCCTCTACAAGACCCGCTAAAGCGTCTGAAACCTCAAGTGTGAGCCAATCTGTACCCTTGCATTCGCTTACGGTTTTTGTTACAAGCTCCTGCAAATACAAATCGTCCTCACTAATTTTTCTGCAGACTAATTTTTCTGCAATATCTATGGCAAAAAACTTCAGTTTTCTTTCGTATTCCTTCAAAAAAGAATTTTGAAGTTCTTCCATCTCGTTAATTTTTTGAGAAATGCCGTCAATGCTCTGCTGAAGCTCTGCTTTTTTACTTTGCAGTGCATCAGAATACGCTTTGATTTCCACCTCTAAAGCAATTGCATTGAGTTCATCTCTGTAAAACTCTGCTAACTCCTCACGTGTAGGGTAAACAAGCTTTTCAACTTGCTCCTCCTCAACGGGAGGCGCCTCTACCTCAAAGCTTTCGGGCTTAAATTCCATAAAAGCCTCTTCAGGCGGAAGCTCTGCTTCTGCTTCAATAGTTACCTTAGGTAACTCAAATTCGACGTCCGGAATTTTTACGGAATCCTTGTCAGCTGCATAATTGTAGGTTCTGAAAATATCACTCAATTATTGCATCCTCCCCTCCGTGAGAAATTGTAATTTCCCCGGACTCCTCTAACGTACGAATTATATCAACAACCTTCTGCTGAGCCTTTTCAACGTCACGCATACGAACGTTTCTGAGATACTCAAGGTCAGAAAGAATGTTTTCTTTAGCACGTGCAGAAATATTTGAGAGTAATACGTCTTTGATTTCTTCTGTAGAACCCTTGATAGCAATAGCAAGGTCCTGATAATCGACGTCTCGAAGTACTCTTTGAATGGTGAACGGGTCGAGATGAACAATATCCTCGAAAACAAACATAAGCTTTTTGATGCTGTCTGTAAGCTCAGGGTCAGTAGCACCGAGCTCGTCAAATATACGCTTTTCAGTAGCTCTGTCTGTATGGTTCATAATATCTGCAACATGGTTAACACCGCCGATTTCTGTCATATCAACAGAAACAACGGAGGAGAAGCGTCTTTCGAGAATAGTTTCAACAGTATTAACAATACTTGGCGAAACGCTGTCGAGAGTCGCAATTCTCTTAATAACACTAAGCTGTGTATTAGGTGGGAGTTCAGAAATAATTTTAGATGCTTCCTCAGGCGGAGCGTAAGAAAGAATGAACGCAATAGCCTGCGGGTGTTCACCCTGTAACATCATTAAAAGATTTCTTGATTTTGCTTTTCTTAAGAATTCAAATGCTCTTGTTTGCATAGCACCTGCAACTCTGTCCATATAGGACTGAGCAAGCTCGGGGCCGAAAGCCTTTTCAAGAATATCCTTTGCATATAAAACGCCACCCTCAGAAATAATTTTCTGAGTTGTGCAAAGACCGTAGAAATCGTCTACAACCTCTTGCAAATCTGACGGTGTAAGCTTTTCTAATTTAGCAACCTCGACGGAAACTCTTTCAATTTCGTCCTCAGTTAAGTATTTGTATACACCTGCGGCCTCGTCTGAACCGAGAGCAACGATAACAGCCGCTGCTCTGCCTATTGGAGAAAGTCCTTTAGTCGCATTTCTTGCCATTAATCGTCACCGTCCTTTATCCATGAACGAAGGAGGTTAGCCGTAATCTTCGGATTAGCCTTAGCAAAGTTACGAACCTCTTTAAGGATAGCTTCATCTTTCGGGTCAGCGTCACCCATAGCAAGGTCTGCAAGCTCCTTCTTGTAGCGGTCGATTTCCTGCTGCAATTGAAGCTGCTCTGCTGCACGCTCGTCTTCGATTTGTTGAAGGTATTCTTCCATACCATCCTTTTTCTTCTTCTTTCTCTTTTTTGCGATAATAATAACAGGAATAAGGATAATAAGAAGAACAATAAGCACAATAACGCCAAATATGAGAATAAGTTTCCACAATTCCAATTCAGCAAGCTTTTCAATGAAGGTTTTGTTAACAACCACGTCGTCTTGCGGCTTTTCACCAACAAAGGATGAAACGCTTATGTTTTCAGGAGCAGTACCAACAGCTTTTGAAACAAGGTCTATAATTCCCTCGCGAGTGGTATTAGAAAGGTTGGGTTGTTTAACTATAACAGCAATAGTTGATTTTTCAATAGCATAACCATTTTTTTCAATCTGAGTTTTAATGTAGCCGTACTCATAATCACGAAGACCTTCAATCATTGTGTCAGCATCAAGAGCAGAGCCGTTGTTATACTGGTAAGTAGGTGTATCTGTGTTGTTTTCTTCACCTGCAACACCACCGGCAACCTGCTGCTGACCGCCCTGGAAGGTACCCTCCTCATGGGTTAAGAAGCCCTCCTCCTTAGAGTTAGGAATAAGCTCCATTTTTTCGGTCAACTTTTCGTCGTAGTTAATGGTTACCTTAGCAACTGCATATGCGCCATCCTTACCATAGATTTGAGTTAAAATTTCTTCAGCGTTACTTTCGAGTTTTTGCTCAATAAGCTCTTCAAGGTCAACATATTGATTATATGTAAGTCCGCCGTACTTGTCTTCATCTATAACAAGCTCAACCATTGTGTTTGCATCTACAACGCAAACGTTTTCAGGCTCAAGCTTCGGAACTGCAGATGCAACAAGGTTTTTAATAGCAGTAATCTGCTCGTCACCGAGCTCTACGTCTTTTTCGAATTCAATATTAACACTGGCAGTCGGCTTGTCATCCTTTTCGGTCTGCTGCCATACGTAATCTGTAGTTTCGGGAATAGCAAGTGTAACGTCTGCAGAAACAACACCCTTAATTCTCATTAAGGTATCCTGCAAACGGTTTTGAGTTTGGTGAATAAGTGCTTGCTTTCTGTCGGACTCAGTAGCCGTAAGTCCTTGAGAAGATTCAAAAATATCGTACGTGAGGGCAGATTTAGGGTACCCCTCCTGCGCGAGCATTAAAAGACACTGGTCGTAAAGCTCTGTAGGCACGACAACATTGCCGGTGGAATCTAATTGTGCATCAATTCCATCAGCAAGCAATTCCTGGTAAATTTCCGCCGCCTCAGTAGGCTCAAGACCTTGATAAAGCGCAACGTACTTATCACCCGTAACGTTTAATATAATCGCCAAAACTGCCGCAAGTACAACAATACCGGCAGCAATACCAAAGACAGCACTGCGCTTTTTCTTTGGCATATCGGCAAAATAATTTTTAATTGAAACGAGAGTTTTTCCAAGTGTTGTGTTTTCGTCCAACAGCTTGGATTTCATATTCTCTAAAGCATTACTATTTTCTGCCACTTGACACTACCCCGAATTTCTTTTTTAAGTCTTTGTTCATTAATATATATAGTATGCGAACTATATATTAAACCTGAATTGACATAATTTCTTTATAAGCGTTAACTGCTCTTGAAGTAATCTGAACAGTAGTTTGAAGCATAGTTTCTGCTTTTAACATATTGATTTGAATCTGTGCCAAATCATCTGCATTTCCTAACGAAAGTGAATTACCGTCAACGTCTGAAAGTGCATCCGCTTTTTTAAATTCGTCAATTGCATTATCCAAAAGACTTGCAAATCCGCTCTCCGTAGCTTCTGCTGCAGTCTTAACATTTTCTACCTTAGAAAAATCCATTTTTTCCATTGGTGTAATAGGTACTATATACATTGTAGCTTCCCCCTTCGTATACTACACCTTGTGGTAATTTAGACAAATCACCTGTGAATTTTTCGTAACTTTTTGCCATTTTGTACATTTTATTTTTCTTTTTCAGCATAAAACGATACAAGGGCACTATGGTTACTACCACATAATATCATAAAAAATCAATATTGTCAACTTTATATAAAAAAGAAAAAAATGGTAAAAAACAACCTTATTTTTCTGAAAAAGAAAAAATAAGGTTGTTTTTGTATATCCCGAAGGCGTACAAGGGTACGTCGAGCGGGTAAAAAAACGGCTTAGTGCTGAAGATGAAACAAAAAAATTGATGCGTAGCTTTAGTGCATAAGACGTTTTCTTTATCCCGAAGGCGTACAAGGGTACGTCGAGCGGGTGAAAAAACGGCTTAGGTGCTGAAGATACACATCAAGAAAAAGGAAAAGCCTCTTCAGGTGGGTAAACCCGAAGAGGCCTTGGTTGTTAGTTTGGGTATTTTATTTTGCAACCCCCGCCGGGGGTCACGCAGACATTTTACTTAGCAGTGAATGCTAAATCAATGTAGAAAACTATTATCCTCTGTTCAATGATTACTGAAGTAACTGAAGAACTGATTGAGGTTGTTGGTTTGCTTGTGCAAGCATAGCCTGAGCAGCCTGAGTGAGAACGTTCATCTTTGTGTAGTTCATCATCTCTTTAGCCATATCAGTGTCACGAATACGTGAGTTAGCTGATGTCATGTTTTCAGCTGTTGTATCAAGGTTGTTGATTGTGTACTCAAGACGGTTCTGGATAGCACCGAGGTTAGCACGAGCTGTAGAAACTGTGTTGATAGCAGTCTTAACAGCAGCCATTGATGTGTTAGCAGCAGATGCTGAAGAAACATCAAGGTCGTTTACGCTAAGAGATGTAGCGTCGAGAGCTGCAACAGAAACTGTAAGAGTATCTGTACCCTCTGAACCAATCTGAAGTTGAGTGTTGAGATTACCATCAAGCAATACTGTGTTGTTGAAGTTTGTTGATGTTGTGATACGAGAAATCTCAGTTGCAAGAGCTGTAAGTTCAGCTTTGATAGCTGGACGGTCAACACCTGAATCATAAATGCCGTTAGCAGCTTTAGTTGTTAATTCAACCATTCTGTTAAGCATGTTGTGAATTTCAGTTGTAGCACCTTCAGCTGTTTGAACGAGAGAGATAGCGTCCTGTGCGTTTGCAGAAGCTTGTTCGAGACCCTTAATTTGAGCCTTCATCTTCTCGCTGATTGCAAGACCAGAAGCATCGTCACCAGCACGGTTGATTCTGAAACCTGAAGATAATTTCTCAAGGCTCTTAGAAACCTGGCTGTTGTTCATTGTTAACTGTCTGTTTGCGTTAATACCCATTGTGTTTGTTCTAACTACCATACCCATAAATCTTTTCCTCCTTGAAAATTGTGTCACCGGTAAGCTCCTTGCTTACTCATATAAGTAACACATTTAAAAATATTTATTTCCAATGCCGGGCTGCTACCCAAAAACAGCCCATATGGCATTAAAAACCTAATTTATGCAGCTTACCTTGGGGTAATGCTACAAACTATTCACAACTTCAGTTTGTAACATTACCGGATTAACCAACGTAAGTCAATTCGGAAAGAGTTATTAACTAAGTAATTTGCGTTTCTTGCAATAGGTTTTTCACTCGCACCCTGCGGGCTGTGGGTACAACCCGCAGGATATTACGGAGTAAATTATTGAAGTAACTGAAGAACAGCTTGTGGCTGTTGGTTTGCCTGTGCAAGCATAGCCTGAGCAGCTTGAGTGAGAACGTTCATCTTTGTGTAGTTCATCATCTCTTTAGCCATATCAGTATCACGAATACGTGAGTTAGCAGCTGACATGTTTTCTGCTGTTGTGTCGAGGTTGTTGATTGTGTACTCAAGACGGTTCTGGATAGCACCGAGGTTAGCTCTTTCAGTAGAAACTGTATTGATAGCAGTTTTAACTGTTGCTAATGCAGCGTTTGCAGAAGATGCTGAAGAAACGTCAAGGTCAGCTACGCTGAGAGAACCAGCGTCGAGAGCTGCAACAGATACTGTAAGAATATCTGTACCTTCTGTACCAATCTGAAGTTGAGTATCAAGGTTACCATCAAGTAATACTGTGCTGTTGAACTTTGTTGATGTAGTGATACGAGAAATCTCAGTAGCAAGTGCATCAAGTTCAGCTTTGATAGCAGGACGGTCAACGCCTGTATCGTAGATACCGTTAGCAGCCTTTGTGCAAAGCTCTGTCATACGGTTAAGCATGTTGTGGATTTCTGTTGTAGCACCTTCAGCTGTCTGTACAAGAGAGATAGCATCCTGTGCGTTTGAAGAAGCCTGCTCAAGACCTTTAATCTGAGCTTTCATTTTTTCACTGATTGCAAGACCTGAAGCGTCGTCACCAGCGCGGTTAATTCTGTAACCTGATGAAAGTTTTTCGAGGCTCTTTGAAACCTGACTGTTGTTCATGCCTAACTGTCTGTTAGCATTGATACCCATAATGTTTGTTCTAACTACCATACCCATAATAATTTCCTCCTTGAAATCTGCATCGCCTACCTGACGTCCTTGTCTGGTTTGTTTGGCAACGCTATTTTTAATTTTTATTTTTGTAGGTGCTCAACTCAGCGGGTGACTGTGTTGTCCTTACACTTATAGTTATTCCTCGCTTTTAAATTTTCTAAAGTCTTTTTTTCAAATTTTTTTAATTTTTTATTTATTTGTGCTTTTTGCACAACCGAACAAGCACCCAATTAGCTATTAACACCAATAAAACACCTATTTTCCATACTAATACCGGGTTTTAATCGTGAAAATCTATTTTTGCTTATTCAGCTTTTTATCTATACAAATAAAAAACTCTGCTACTTTTAGGCTTATAAAACCTAAAATAACAGAGTCATTTTACTTTATTTAATTGAAAAGCTGAAGTATATTCTGCGCGTTACTCATTTTATGAGTAAGAATTGTAGTTGCCACTTGCTCTAAAAGCTGATTCTTTGTATACTCCATCATCATCTTAGCATAATCAACGTCGCGGATTCTTGAATTTGCTTCCGCAAGGTTCGAGTACGTCTCAGTTATATTTGCTAACGTATACTCAAGTCTGTTTTGCGTAACACCCACGTTAGCACGCTCGGTTGAAACCTTGTTAATCGCTTCCTTTACTACCTTTAAAGACTCGGTTGCCTTTTCCGGTGAGGAAACGTCTATTACGTCCAAGCCTAAAGCGGTAGCATCCAAGGCACCAATAGTAACAACCATTGCATCTGCTTCCTCGGAGCCGATTTGGAATTGAATATTATTAAAGCTGCCGTCCAATAACGTTTTATTATTAAAGTTAATAGACCTGCTTATTCTGTTAATCTCATCCTTCAAGGCGTCTATTTCAGATTTTATTGCGGCTCTGTCTACACTTGTGTCGTAAACACCGTTTGCGGCCTTTGTGGTAAGCTCAACCATTCTGTTGAGCATATTGTGAACGGTACTCATACCGCCCTCTGCTGTCTGAAGAAGAGAAACTGCATCCTGCACGTTTAACTCTGCCTGCTCAAGACCTGTAAGCTGACCTTTAAGCTTTTCGCTTATTGCAAGACCTGCTGCATCATCTGCCGCTGAATTTATTTTATAGCCGCTTGAGAGCTTTTCCATATTGCTCTGTACATTCTTCTGATGAATTTTAACGTTTCTTGCTGCACTCATTGCAGAAACATCCGTCTGAATTGAATTGCTCATAATGCTACCTCCTTTTAGCAAGCTTCACACACCATATATAATAGTATAATAGCATAGGAATATTATGTTGTCAATTGTCTTGAAACTTCCATATTTTTTTGCTATTATATATAATAGTATATAAACGAGGTGAATTTTATGGCAGGACCCTTACTTTCAATCGGTATGATTGTAAAAAATGAGGAGCGTTGTTTAGAAAAATGTCTTAGCGCACTTAAGCCGTTAAGAGAAGCTATTCCCTGCGAGCTTGTTATTGCAGATACTGGCTCCACTGACAAAACAAAGGAAATTGCTGCAAAATACGCAAATATTCTTTTTGACTTTGAATGGGTAAACGACTTTTCTGCTGCAAGAAACGCCGTAATGGACAGATGCACGGGAAAATGGTATCTTACGCTTGATGCCGATGAATACCTTTCTTCAAGCGTTGATGAGCTTGTAAGCTTTCTCACAAGCAAGGCAGCCGACAAAATGAAGGAAGCAACCATAATACAGCGCAACCATTTTTCAAAAAATATGAACGGTAAGTACTCCGATTTCAATGCAAAAAGAATGTGCAGAATGAGTACGGGTGCACGCTACACAAGCACAATTCACGAGTATTTTGACAAGCCTGTAACGTACGACGAAATATACATATTAAATAATACTATTTTTGACCACGACGGATACGCTCATATTTCCCCCGAGCACAAGGCAAAAAAAGAGGCGCGAAACTTAGAGCTGTTAAAGGAAAAGCTCGACAAAGAGCCTAACAACCTCCGTGTTATTCTTCAGTGCCTTGAATCCTCTGCTCACAATGACGCTAACCGTCGATACTACACAAAATACGCTATTGAAAAATTACAAAGTGCATCTCCCTCAGACAAATTTTGGGATTCCGCTGCTGCAAACTGCGCAAAACAAATAGCTTTGTATTTAAACCACGACAACGACCCATTTATTGAAGAATGGCTTGAGTGGTCCTTCAAAAAATTCCCGAAATCAGAACATATTACAATTGACACAAAATACGTTCAAGTAAAATATCTTTTCTCACAGGAAAAATACGTTGAGTGCATAAAGGTCGGAAAGGAATACTTAAAAGCTTTATCTGAACGAAAAAAGCAGGACAACGTTGCAACCTTAGAAAAAATTTCCGCAACACTGCTTCACGCTCACGAATACCACAAAAATGAAGTGGAAATTATTATAGCTGAAGCTATGATAAAGGAGAACCGTGAGGACGAGGCTTTAAAAGTGCTCACCGAGGTCAACCTTTACAAGCAGGAAGAAAAAATAATTTCAGACTGGTTTGTTGTGGTTTCGCACCTTAGCAAAAACAGCAAAAACGTTTCTAAAATAAGCAAATACCTTTCAGGGCTTTTAACTAAAGCCAAGGAAGCTGATACTGATACTTACAACGGATTGATTAACAAGCTTTCAGTTTACTTTTCTGTTTTAAGCGAGTCAGATACTTATTTATTATTTGCGGAAATACCCGGTTCAATTGGCACGTCTGCAATTATTGCTGATGAAAAAGAAAAGAAAAATGCAGAAAAGTTGCTTGAAAAAATTGAAAATTGGGAAGAGCTTATGCCTATTGCATTAAAGCAGGCACTTTTATTAAAAGCTGATTTGCCGACAGAGCTTTTAGTTATGCAACATTCCGTTCTTTTAAAACTTATAAACAATATAAGCTTACGTGCCGAGGAGCTTTCAGAAGCGTTGCTCGAAAAATACTGTACAAAGAATTTTTGCAACAGCTACCCGCATACATCTTTTATTTTCAATTTACTCACCGTTATATTATTCAACAATAACGTTGAATTAAGCGCAGCTGCAAAAAGCAGGCTGTTAGACGCTTTTATAAATATTGCAGAAGACTATTTAGCTTATCAGTACAACCCTGAATTATTAAAGGAGGAAAGCTACATAACCTGTCTTACAGAAACACACGCCTTTGCGTGGTATTTAGTAAAAGCAGAAAAATCAAAAGAAGAAAACCCGTTAGAATACGTAAAAACCTTAAGGGCTGCTCTTAACAAGATTCCTCAAGCAAAAGAAATAATAGAATTTCTTATTGAGGACCTTCAAAGACAAGAAGAGCAAAAAAAGCAGGAGCAAATAAAAAATGCGGCTCCCGAGCTTCTCCAGATGGCAGAGCAATTAAAGGCTATGCTTGCAGCATTCCCTGCTGATTCTCCTGAGCTTTTAGCAATAAAGCAAAGTCCCGTTTATAAACAGGTTGCATTTTTAATGGAAGATTAAACTACAAAAAAAGGGTTCTTACAGGACATACACCTGTAAGAACCCTTTATTTTAACTTTATTATTCGACTACCTGGTCAGTTACCTCCGGTGGTACTGCAGCTTCAAGACCGCTTGCAAAATTCTTGAATATGTCTCTTAAGAAATCCATAAACATATCAAAAACAGGAAGTAAAAGCTTAGACATAGTGTAGCTGAAATCTGTTCTTGTGCCACCGTCAGAAATTGTTGAACCGCCTTGAGTTGCAAGGAAGCTTGATGTCAACTCGTAAGTATGGTAGCTGTCAAGGTCGCCTTCGTCAAGCTCAATAATTCTTGCACCCTGAAGCATATTGTTATAGTATGAGTGGTACGTTGCACCCGGTGTCTGAACAAGGTCAATACCGTTAATATCTGCCACGAAGCTGTTAACATGGTCGTGACCTACAACAACTGCAAGCACGTCGCCGCCTGCAAGCATAGCATCCCACTGACCGTCTGAGCCGTTACCACAGCAGCTCTTTTCAAAAATGTAGCCCTCGAATTTATCAATTTTAGGAACGAAGGAATATATTCCGCCGTCATTAAAGTTATAGGTAAGTTCACCCAAGGATGTATCTGTCTCATAGAAAAGAACCTCAACAGCTTCCTTTGGAATAATATGCTGGAAAGCAATTGAATAAACAAGCTCACCGCCATTAGCAGCAGTAATTTCATCACGGGTTTTGTTGTACCATTCAATTTGGTCTGCTCTTACCCAGTCGTAACCGAGCCACTGACCATTTTCATCATGAAGAGAAGTACCTGAGTCAAACATCCAAAGGTTGAATGCAATATCGTTACCCTTGCTTGAGTAAATTAAAAGGTTATGGTTTGCACATCCGTGAAGAGTAGGGTCTGCATCATATGCTAAGCAGCCCGGGTATTTTTGGTACTCTGCTAATTGCTGCTCCGCTGTAAAATTTTCTCTTTCAACGTCGTGGTTACCAAATACAAAAGTAAACGGAATACCGCGTTCTACAAGAGGGAATAACATTTGCTCGTAGCCGCGAACGTCTTCACTGACAATGTTATCGCCGCAGAAAACAACTAAATCCGGCTTTGCATAGTCGAGTGATTCGTTAATGAATGCAATCATATCATCCTGCAACGGATATTCATCCTGCACGTCTGCAAGCACAAGAATTTTAAACGTACCGTCTTTTCTGAATCTGAGCACGTCGCCTTCTGCTTCAGCAGCAAAAGATGTTAATGAAAATGAAAGCAGCATTGAAATAACAAGTAAAATTGAAATAAGCTTTTTCATAACCTTCTCCTAAATTTTTAATTTAAACACTTCATTGACCATATTTTACTACTAATTCCTTAAAGTGTCTACCCTTTTCTTCAAAATTTTTATAATAATTGTAGCTTGCCGCCGCAGGAGAAAACAGACAAACGCCATTGTCCTTAGTGTATTTGAAGGCGTTCACAACCGCATCCTCCATATCCTCTGCATAAACTGTATTCACAGAGGAATTCCTAAGCCTTACCTCGTCTAATATATCGTGACCGGTTTCGGGAAGACCTATTAAATTCTCTATTTCACCGGCAGCTAAAACGTCAATAAACGAGCTGTAATCAATACCTCTGTCAAGACCGCCGAATATTAAGGTCTGAACGTTTTTAAGTGCTTTAATTGCACCAATAACCGCTGTAGGAATTGTTGCAATGCTGTCGTTGTAAAACGCCGCACCCTTAAATTTACCTACAAACTCCATTCTGTGCTCAATGCCGCTAAAGCCTTTAATAGCTTTTCTTATAGAGTCGTCAGAAACACCAAAAATTCTTGCGACGGTAACGGCATAGGCAATATCCTGCCTGTTATGCTCACCCTTAAGATGCTCGGTGCTCTGCCACAGCTCGTTAACGAATTCATCCTTTTCAGCTTTAGAAAAGCCCACCTTTAAAGGTGTACCGTTTATGCTTTTTTCAATATCAAGACCATGACCTACGTCCTGCTCATCATTGTAAACAAGGTAATCCTCTTTAGTTTGGTACCTTGTTATGTTAAGCTTGGAGTTTGCATAACCGTCAAAGCCTGTTTTGTAATGGTCAAGGTGCTCCTCGTAAATATTAACAAGCACCGCAACCTTAGGTGACGCCGTTGTAAATTCAAGCTGATGCGAGGACATTTCTATAACAGCAATTAAATCCTCACCCTCGTCTGCCTTTTCAAATACGGGCACGCCTATGTTACCTATAAGGCAGGTGTTTTTCCCACCTGCTTTAAGCATTTCGTAAATAAGCGTTGAGGTGGTTGTTTTACCCTTTGAGCCCGTAATACCAACAACCGTAGGCTTTGCAAAGCGCAGAAACATATCCGTCTGACAGGTGATTTCCGTTGACTTTGGATATTTAACGTCATCTAAAAACGCAATACCCGGACTTTTGAAAACAAGGTCAAAGTCACCCAAGCAGGAAAGGTAGCTGTCACCGCAAATTAAATCTACGTTACTGTCCTCCAGCTTTAAAAAATTCTTATCTGCTATTGTAATTTTCTTTTCGGGTAAATGCTTTCTTATATAATTATAGGTAGAAATACCCTCTCTGCCAAAGCCGAGAATAAGAAGCTTTTTATTTTTTATATAATCTATTATCTGCGACATATAAATCTCTCAATTCTAAATTCCACTTCCCGAAAACGAGAAGTGGAATTTTTTAAGTACAAAATAAATTATTCTGAAAATGCGTAGCCGTTTTTACCGTGCTTTTTAACGTAATACATTGCCTCGTCTGCTTTTTCAAACAAATCGTTATAATCCATACCGGTTTCAGGGTAAATCGAAACACCGATTGAGCAAGACATAACCGTGCCTGCCGCCTTATCAAGCATTACGCTGTGGCATATCTTTTCAATTTCCTTTGCTTTTTCTTCAACAAGCTCTTTAACATCACCTAAACCGTTAACAAACACTATAAACTCCTCACCGCCTACACGACCTAAAATATCAGTAGAGCGGAATGAAAGTGTTAATTTACTTGTAAACTCACGAAGGAATAAGTCACCCTCGTGATGACCATAGGTATCGTTAAGATGCTTAAAGTCGTCAACGTCAATAAGGAACATTGTACCCGGCTCATTAGGATATTCTTTAATGAGCTCGTTTATTTTAAGACCTGTTGAAACCTTGTTAAGGAAGCCTGTAAGCTGGTCTGTTTCAGCTTGTGCAATAAGTCTTGATTTTTCCTTCTTTTCCTTATCAATATCTGAAATAGTACCAATAAATCTTACAGCGTTTCCGTCAGCATCAAAAATAGTTGCAAACTTAATTCTGTGCCATACCACGTCGTTACGCTGATTTATAATTCTTGCATCAAAAATATTTATTCTTTTACCTGAAAGTGCATTGCTTACCGCTTCAATAAAAAGCGGAATATCTCTGTGGTCGAAAACGTTACCATAGGTAATATACTCAATAGCATCTTCAACTCTTGTTGCAGTACGGAGTGTTCTTAAAATTTTAGGTGAGCACTCAAGCACGTCTGATGCAACGTCATAATTGAAAATAATATCATCAGAAATTTCTTCAATAAGCTCGTATCTGTCTTTTTCCTCTTGAATTCTCATCTGCAGGCGCTTCATTTCAGTAATATCAACAATATTACAAATAAAACGCTGCTCGCCCTCTTTTGCGTCGTGCGGCTTTCTTACAGAGAAAAGTGCCCAGGTAACCTCGCCGTTCTTTTTGTTGCAACGGCACTCGAATTTTTGTACCTCGCCGGGCTTGTAGGCTGTATTAACACGGTGAAGAATATTCATAAAGTCATCATAATGGAAAAGATTAAGTCTTGTTTCCAACGGAAGCTCTTCATACTCATCTCTTGTGTAACCAAAAAGACTGAAAAAGCCCTCGTTTGTGTATTCAAGCTTAATACCCTCCTCGTGAGGAGAAACCATTGCAATACCCGCAACAGTTTCACTTAAAATCAGCTCTAATTCTTTTTTAGAGAGCTCACTTTCCTTTAATCCGCCGTATTTCATAGGGCACCCACCTTTGTGTAAAATAATCAAAAAATAAAAAGAAGATTATACATATTTGTAATTGTAACACATTTTTTCTTCATTAACAAGGTTTTTTTGAAAACACTTGAATAAATCTTTAAAATTTTATATAATCTATCTGTTATAGTATATATTATTATACTAAATTTTAATTCATTGGTGAAATTATATGTTAGAGTTAATAAATTTATCCTTCAGGGTTGATGACGAAGGTGAAAAAAAAGAAATTTTAAACAACGTTTCCCTCACCCTTGAGGATGGGAAATTTCTTGTTATTACCGGTCCTAACGGCGGCGGTAAATCCACCCTTGCAAAAATCATAATGGGTATAGAAAAGCCTACAAGCGGCAAAATTCTTTGGAACGGTACAGATATTACAAATATGTCCATAACAGAAAGGGCGCAATTGGGAATCGGCTATGCCTTCCAGCAGCCACCGCGCTTCAAGGGTCTTACCGTAAGAGATTTATTAAGCCTTGCACACGGCAGCACCCTGCCTGAGGACCAGTGCTGTACCTACCTTACAAACGTAGGGCTTTGCTCAAAGGACTACCTTAACAGAGAGGTTGACTCAACCCTTTCCGGCGGTGAAATAAAAAGAATAGAGATTGCTACCATAATGGCAAGAAATGTAAGTCTTGCTATTTACGACGAGCCCGAGGCAGGCATTGACCTCTGGAGCTTTAATATGCTTATTGAAAGCTTTAAAAACATCTCTGCGCAAAACAACCAGAGCATGGTTATAATTTCTCACCAGGAGAGAATTATGAAAATCGCAGACGAAATTGCCATTGTAGCAAATGGCACTATAACAAAAAAAGGCGCTGTTGATGAGGTTTTCCCTCTTTTAATGAACGAATTTAACAACGCTTGTAATTTCAGATAAGGGGTGAATGCTGTGCAAAAAATTGATTCTCATATGTTAGAGGCTATTGCCGATTTGCATGACGTACCAAAGGGTGCGTACAACATTCGCCGTAACGGAGAAAGCGCAGGTCGTGCTTCAACAGAAAATATAATAATAGAAAACAAAAAGGACAAACCGGGCATTGATATTACAATTAAACCCGGCACTAAAAACGAAAGCGTGCATATTCCTGTTATAATAACCGAAACCGGAGTAGACGATTTAGTTTACAATGACTTTTTCATTGGTGATGATGCAGACGTTTTAATTGTTGCCGGCTGCGGAATTCACAACTCGGGTGACAAAAAGAGTGAACACGACGGTATTCACCGTTTTCACATTGGTAAAAACGCTCGTATAAAATACGTAGAAAAGCATTATGGTGAGGGCACCGGCACGGGTGAAAGGGTTTTAAATCCCGTTACAGAAATCTTTATGGATGAAAATGCATACTGCGAAATGGAAATGGTGCAAATTGAGGGTGTTGATTCCACAAAAAGAAACACCGTTGCCAAATTAGAGTCGGGTGCACATCTTCTTATTTTAGAAAAGCTTATGACCCACGACAACCAGGTTGCCCATTCCGATATGACAATTGAGCTTAACGGGCTTGATGCTTCCTCGCAAATTATCTCGCGCTCAGTTGCAAAGGATAATTCCGAGCAGGTGTTCTACCCTAAGGCTGTAGGTAACGCAAAGTGCCGAGCACACGTTCAGTGCGACTCAATTATTATGGGCAACGCACACATACGCTCAATTCCTGAAATTGCTGCAAACCATTGTGATGCAAATATTGTACACGAGGCAGCCATAGGTAAAATAAACAACGACCAGCTTTTAAAGCTTCAAACGTTAGGTAAAACAGAGGAAGAGGCAGAAGAAATTATTGTTAACTGCTTCTTACGTTGACGAAAAGGAAGTGTTCTATTTGGAAAAGAGAGTTCTTGCTTTTGACTTTGGCGCATCAAGCGGCCGAGCAATTTTAGCTACCTTCGACGGTAAAAAAATCGACCTTAAGGAGGTACACCGTTTTTCAAACGACCCCGTAAGCATTAACGGTACCATATACTGGGATATTCAAAGACTATTCTTTGAAATTAAGCAGGGCATGGTAAAGGCAAAGGAATTCGGCGGCTTTGAAAGCATAGGCATAGACACCTGGGGTGTGGATTTCGGTCTTTTAAGAAAGGACGGCACCTTACTAGAAAACCCCGTACACTACCGCGACAAGCGCAACAGCGGTATGATAGAAAAAGCAGAGGAATACATTTCCAAGGAAGAAATGTATGACATTACGGGAATTCAGTTTATGGATTTTAACACCGTATTCCAGCTTCTTTCATTAAAGGAAAACCGCCCTTATATTTTAGAAGAAGCAGAAACAATGCTTTTCACACCCGATCTTCTTAACTATATGCTTACCGGTATTAAATCCACAGAATTTTCAATTGCAACTACCTCACAAATGGTAGATTTAAAAACTAACGACTGGTCAGATAAAATAATAAACGCCTTAGGCTTACCGAAAAGACTTTTAACAAAAATAGCACCTACAGGTGCTGTTGTAGGCGCTTTAAGTGACGAAATTTGTGAAGAGCTTTCCTTACCTAAGGCAAACGTAATTGCTGTTGCCGCACACGATACACAAAGCGCTATTACGGCTGTGCCCTCTCAGGAGGACGACTTTGTTTTCATAAGCTGTGGCACGTGGTCACTTTTTGGTACAGAGGTTAAGGAGCCTATTATAAACGAGGCTTCAAAGCGTCTTAACGTTACTAACGAGGGTGGCTACAACTACACAACAGCCTTCCTTAAAAATATTATCGGCTTGTGGCTTATACAAGAAAGCCGCCGCCAATGGAAGCGTGAAAACGTAGAATATTCTTATGCAGAGCTTGAAAAATTAGCACTTGAATGCGAGCCGTTCAAATGCTTTATTGACCCTGATTCACCTGAATTCGGCTCTATGGGCAACATACCAAAGCGTGTTCAGGAGTATTGTAAGGCAACCGGTCAATACGTACCGCAGACTCCGGGCGAAATTATGAGATGTATTTACGAAAGCCTTGCCTTAAAATATCGTTACACCTTTGACGGCATTAAGGAATGCACACAAAAGGAATACGACAAAATCCACGTTATGGGTGGCGGCACAAAGGATAAGCTTCTTTTACAAATGACTGCAGAAAGCTGTAACGTTAAGGTTTACGGCGGTCCTATTGAAGCAACCGCTTTAGGCAACGTTGCTGTTCAGCTTATTTCCTCAGGTGCTATTAAGGATATTAAGGAAGCACGAAAAATTATTGCAGAGGGTGAAAACCTTACTTGCTACCTTCCTACTGAAAACGAAAAGTGGGAAGCTGCATACAAAAGGTTTAAAGAAATTATTTTAAAATGACAATCACACCAAAACTATCCACAGAAAATATAGATTACGTATTTTCAATTGCAGGCAGAATTCTTTCTGAAAGCTCCGACCGATTACCCGCTTCACCCGGTGAAGCGTATTCCGCAAGGCTTATTATGAATGAATTAAAAAGCTACTGCGACGAAACACGTGAAGAGACCTTCACAACCAATTTAAAGGTAGGTACGTATCTTTTAAAAATACTTTGCTTCGGGTTAATTGTTTCCGCATTTATTTTAAAAGCTGCAGAAAAGCGCGGCTCCGTTATCCCGGTTTGCATTTGCACAATTCTGAGTATTTTGATTTTTTCTGTATTTGCTTACAAATTCTTTTTTGACGGCAAGGCTCTTGATGCGCTCTTCCCAAAAAGAACCTCAATAAACATTTTTGCTAAAAGATATGCGCACTTTGAGCCACAAAACAGAGTTGTGCTTGTTGCTCGTGCCGACGCACCGAAAAAGCAAAGATTTTTCCTTTTCAAAACAAATCTCACAACAGTGCTGCTTGCTTGCTGCATAATTGGTAACACGTTTACCTTCTGCACCTGCATTTTATATCTTTTTGCAGGCGCTCCCGAAAGCAACCCTGCATTTAAGCTTCTTTCTTCTATTGCTCTTTTCTTTTGCGTGTTTTACTTGCTTTCAATTCTTTTGGTGCATCCCTCAAATGCCGCAAGCGGACTTTCCTCAAGCATTGTACCTGCCGCTACAATCACCGCAATTATGAAGCAGATGCATGAAAATAATTTCAGATACAACCAAACTGAATTTTGCTGCCTTATTACAGGTAGTGAATACTCAAACCACGCAGGCGCTTACGCCTTTGCCGCTAAGTACAAAAAGCTTATGAGAGACATCCCCACGGTGTTCATTCCTGTTGAGGAGTTAACCACCTCAAAGCAGCTTGCCGTATTTTTTAAAGATGGCAGTGGTAACGAGGGCAGCAAGGACACTGCTAACATTATGGCGGATGCTTGTGACAACCTGAATTTAAAAATCCGAAAGGAAAGCACAATAATAGGCACCTCTAGCTTTACGCCCTTTACAGTGCATCACTTTGCATCCTGCTCACTCGGCACGTCTAAAAAATACATAAACAAATGCTTCAGCAACAAGGATTTGCTTGCAAATCTTTCAAGAAAAACAATATTTGATGCAGCTAACATTTTAATGGAAACTGCAAACTACTATGACAACGCAAGAATTTAAAAATAAACAATACAAAGGATTTTTAATTATGTCAAAGATTTTAAACTCAACCGTAAAAAACATCCCCTGGCAAGACAAGCCTGCAGGCTACACAGAGCCCGTATGGCGCTACACAGAAAACCCTATTATAGACAGAAGCTTTGTTAAGGATGCAAACAGCATATTCAACTCTGCCGTTGTAAGACGTGACAAAGAGGATGATTTTGCCGGAGTTTTCAGACTTGATGATATTACCCGTGAGCAATACCTTGTAACGGGCTTCAGCAAGGACGGCATTCATTGGGAATTAAATGACGAAAAAATCTTTCGCGGTTATGACCCACGCCTTTGCGAAATAGACGGAAAGTATTATCTTTCATGGGTTTGCCATACAGACAGAGGCACATCTATAGGCATTGCCGTAACAGAGGATTTTATTACCTGGGACAGAAAAGAAAATGCTGTTTTACCTGTTTCAAGAAACGGCGTTTTATTCCCGAGAAAGGTTAATAACGAATATATGATTTTCACAAGGCCGTGCGACAAGGGTCACACTCCTTACGGCGATATTTTCTTAAGCCACAGTCCCGACCTTACATACTGGGGAAAGCACCGCTTTGTTATAAAGCCTGAAAATAACTGGGAAATGACAAAGGTTGGCGCTGGACCTACACCAATTGAAACAGACGAAGGCTGGCTTTGCTTTTACCACGGTGTTATTACAAGCTGCAATGGCTTTACCTACAGCATGGGTGCAATGATTACAGATATTAACGAGCCTTGGAAGGTTTTACACAGAGCAGACTGCTACCTTTTAAGCCCTCGTGAAACCTACGAATTTGTAGGTGACGTACCAAACGTTGTATTCCCTTGTGCTGCCTTGGCAGATGCTGACACCGGCAGAATTGCAATTTATTACGGCGGTGCAGACACAGTAGTAGGACTTGCCTTCACAACCGTAGACGACGTTGTAAGCTTCATTAAAGAGCACGATATGGTTAAATAAAATGGACGTTAAAGAATACATAGGTAATAAAAGCTTTTACAAAATGTCACTCGGCATTGCCGTGCCAATAATGGTGCAAAATTTAATTTCGAATTTTGTAAGCCTTTTAGACAACGTTATGGTTGGTAAGCTTGGCACGGAGGATATGTCGGCTGTATCTATTGTAAACCAGTTATACTTTGTTTTTACGCTTGCCCTGTTCGGAGCGGTAAGCGGCGCGGGAATTTTCACCTCTCAATTCCACGGAAAAAAGGATGACGAGGGTATCCGCTACACAATAAGGTTTAAAACAGCAACTGTTCTGCTGCTTACAGTAATAGCGGCACTGGTATTCTTCTTCGGCGGTGATTTTTTAGTCGGTCTTTTTCTCCACGAAAGTGACGGCACCTCAAGCTTGGAGCTTACCGCAGCAATTGCAAAGAAATACCTTAATATAATTATTATAGGACTATTCCCTTTTGCAATTTCCAACGTTTTTTCAAGCACACTAAGAGAAACCGGTCAAACAGTTATACCAATGGTTACGGGATTTGTTGCTGTTTTTATAAACTGCTTTTTAAACTACGTGCTTATCTTTGGTAAATTCGGTGCACCCGCATTAGGCGCAGAGGGTGCCGCAATAGCAACCGTTATTGCAAGGTACGTAGAGTGCATTGTTTTTGTAATTTACACATTAAAAAAGAAAAACGACTTCCCGTTTTTCAAGGGTGCATTCAAAACACTTTATATACCAAAAAACCTGCTTAAGAATATTACTGCTAAAGGCACACCTCTTTTAATTAACGAATTTTTATGGGCGGCGGGTATGTCCGTTTTGAGTATGAGCTACAGCCTTCACGGCATAGCCGTTGTTGCAGGCTACAGCATATCCTCAACCGTTGTAAATCTTTTAAGTATATCTTTCCAAGCATTAGGCTCAAGCATAAGCATTATTGCAGGCAAGCTGTTAGGTGCAGGTAAATTTGATGAGGCAATTTCTGCCGTAAAGAAAATGTTTGCCTTTACGCTTTTTGCAAGCTTGCTTGTAGGTGTTTCAATTTTCTTTGCAAGCAACCCTATATTATTGCTTTACAACACCTCGCAGGAGGCTAAGGATTACGCTGAATACTTTATGAAAACTGCTGCATTTGTAGCACCTATAAACGCTATTGCACACGCCTCATATTTCACTCTAAGGAGCGGCGGCAAAACTATGGTAACGTTTTTATTTGACAGCGTTTTCCTGCTTGGTTGTGTTGTCCCCTTCGCGTTTATTTTACATTATGCTTTCCACCTGTCCATTTTCATTATATTCCCGCTGGTGCAATACACCGACTTAATAAAGGATGCCGTAGGTCTTACGTTAATAAAGAAAAAGGTCTGGGTAAACAATATTGTAGATTAAATTATAAGCTGACATAAAAAGAGCTGTAAAAACTAAATGTTTTTACAGCTCTTTAATTATTTATTTTCTTCTGCCGCAGCTTTTTCTGCGCGTGCTTTTTTTGCAACCTTATAGTTGTACATATTATCATCCATACGCTTCATGAAGCCGTCACAGTTTTCCTCTTTACCTACTGTAAACTGAGCATAACCGTAAGAAAAATCTAAAACGTAAGGGTAGTCGCCCGAGGCATTCCTTTCCTTTGCAACCTCTGTAAGATTTTGCATAAGACTTTCAATGCTGTCTGTATCAAGCATATAGGTTATAATAATAAATTCGTCGCCGCCGTAACGAGCAGCAAAGGTGCCTTTGCCTAAGTTTTCTCTTAAAATTTTACCTACCTGAGAAATAGCATCGTCACCCATGTGGTGTCCGAAATTATCGTTAATCTGCTTGAACTTATCCATATCGACCATTATGCCGGTAATGGTTGTACCCTTTTCCTTGTGCTTTTTATTTTCACTTAAGGAGGTAAGGTAATCGTCCAAATAGCGTCTGTTGTAAACGCCGCTTAAACGGTCAATATAAGCATATTCTGACTGTGTACTTGCATAAAGACCAACAAGAGAAATTGTTAAAACCATTGCAATAATTGCTGTACCCGGCACTAAAAAGGTCACAAGCGCACCTATGAAAATAGGTGTAATAATACCGGTCATTGGTAAAATCATATACTTGTTAAGTCGTCTGCGGTTTGAGTTAATGTAAATAACACCAAACAGCAGATACGACATAATTGCAATAGAAGGAAGCAGCATTAATTCGCCGCGAACATATTTGTTGTTTTCATTTATATAGAAAACCAAATTTGTAACAGGGTTTGTAAGAAGCACAACGAGTCCGATTATTGCCGGAGCACAAATAATTTTTGCATAACGCTTCACCCTTCGCGGGCTTCCGTACATTTTGTACACTGCGTACAGGCACCAAACGTAGCCGAAAACTATATTCACACCGAAATATAGTATGTTAAGCACCATACTCACAGAGCGGTCTACAAAAAGTCCCGCAGCTTCATTCGGTAGCAAGGCTGTAAAAAGCGCCCTGTAGTTCCAAGAATTGGCACCTGCCTCTACAAAGCACATAACCATTGCTAAATCTAACATAAACGTGAACAGCTTTTGGTCTAAAAGGAAGCTGTTTTTAATACTCTTGTGCTGAATTCTCAAGAACAAAAGCAAAAGGAGAGCCGAACAATTCACCACGATATTTTCCATATCATACCAAGCAAATTTGTCTGCCGCTGCATTTGCCGCTATTCTCTCCGCAATAGATGAATATTCTGCGGCAACTGTCAAAACGTCTATGATCTCCACCTCATCTCTTTCAAAAATAATCTCTTTCCAATACATTGTGTTCAATTATACAATATCATGTATATTATATTATATCCAAACACTAAAATCAATACTTTACAGTTATTTTGTTCAAAAAGTTTATTAACTTTTTGTGAATATCCACTACAAACCTATAGGGATTTAAGGGGATTTCAAGTAAAAATAAACGACAGAAACGCTAATTTCTGTCGTTTTTTAAATTTATTCTACGCCAAAGTATTTTTGTGCATTCCTAAAGGAGATATCCTTAACAACCTCGCTCAAAAATTCCAAATCATCAGGGTATTTACCCTCTTCCACCAAATCACCGATTATTTCGCAAACAATTCTTCTGAAATACTCGTGCCTTGGGTAGGACAAGAAGCTTCTTGAGTCTGTAAGCATACCAATGAATTTTGCAAATGCACCAAGATTCATTAAGGAGCTCATTTGAGCACGCATACCATCATAGTTATCATTAAACCACCAGGCTGTACCAAACTGAATTTTAGAAGCCGCTTCATCTGTCTGGAAGTTGCCGAGCATTGTGCCTAAAACCTGGTTATCCTTAGGATTAAGTGTGAAAAGAACAGTTTTAGGAAGTCTGAACTCAGAATGCATTGCATTAAGAAGCTTTGAAAGATTTATTGCAATTTCATAGTCTGCAATTGAATCGTAACCTGTGTCAGGGCCTAATTTTTTAAACATTTCGGTGTTATTATTTCTCATAGCACCAATGTGAATTTCCATAGCCCAGTTATTTTTTGCATACTCGTTAGCAAGGAATATTAAAAGCTCTGTTTTGTACAAATCAATTTCTTCAGCAGTAAGCTTGGCACCGCTTAATTTTTTAGTAAAGAGCGCATTTAACTCATCCTCACTGCCTCTTACGTAAGGAATATAGGTTAAGGCGTGGTCGCTTGCACAACAGCCCATTTCTTTGAATAATTCAATTCTTGTAAGAAGAACCTTTTTAAGCTCTGTAAAGGATTTAATAGAAGTATTTGAAACGCATTCAAGAGAAGCCAACCATTCAAGGTAGCCCTCAAGCTCAATTCCGAGCGCCTTATCCGGTCTGAAGGCAGGTAACACCTGACATTTAAAGGTTTTGTCCTCCTTTAAAAGCTTGTGGTATTCTAAGGTATCTGCCGCATCATCAGTTGTGCAAAGATATTTTACGTTGCTTTTTTCAATAAGCTCTCTTGGGGTGTAGCCACCGTTTTTAATTAAAGAATTGGCTTTTTCCCATATAGCGTCGCAGGTTTTTTCACTTAATGGCTCATAAATATCAAAATATCTTTGTAATTCAAGGTGTGTCCAATGGTAAAGCGGGTTGCCAATTAAATTCGGCATTGCCTTTGCCCAAGCCTTAAATTTTTCATAAGGAGACTTGTCACCCGTTATATATTCCTCACTTATGCCGCAGGAGCGCATAGCACGCCATTTGTAGTGGTCACCTGCAAGCCATAAATAAGCAATGTCACTAGGTGCATTGTTTTCATAAATCTCTTTCGGAGACAAGTGACAGTGCCAGTCAAAAATAGGCTCGTTTTCACAAGCTGCAAAAAGCTTTTTTGCCGTTTCAGTTTTAAGAAGAAAATCTTTATCCATAAATTTTTTCATACCTTGCACCTCTGTATTATACTTAAAAGTTTGTAATATTATGATAACATATTGCACTTTTTTTTGCAATGTTAAAAACAAGTAAAAATGCAAAAGCAAAGTGCTTCCCTTGCGGACGGGAAGCACTTTACTGTGTTTGTGGGGTATATTTGAATAAGGAGATAGGAATGAACACTCGTAATTTATGTTTATATATTATCCGCTATAATTAAAGTCCATATTAATTAGTTGTTAATAAATTGTTAATTCGCACGAAAAATATACGGCTGTAAAAAACATCCGTTTTTTACAGCCGTATATTATTTAGTTAACTACCTCGTACATTGCTGCGGCGTCATCCTTTTTTGCGTACTCGTTAATTGAAATAACTTTGTACTTAGTAAGATTTTCGCCCATCTGAATTTCAATTAAATCGCCTTCCTTAACCTCATAAGAGGCACGGGCAATTTTTCCGTTAACGGTAACGTGCTTTGCGTCGCACACCTCGTTTGCTACCGTTCTTCTTTTTATAATTCTTGAAACCTTTAAATATTTGTCTAATCTCATATTAATACCTCAAAACCTTTATAATGCTAACGCAGTTCCGAAACTATTCACTATTCATTATTCACTCTTCACTCGAGCGCAGCTCGTCATCTTGTGCCCGTCCAGAATAAATGATCCTTTATGAGTACAGCTCTGCAGGGGGCGGCCTCAACGTCACTTATTTTAAGCGGCTGTGCCATTAAAAAATATTTGCCCGGCTCAACCTTGCTTAAATCAAGTCCCTCTAAAACAGCAATATTTTCTGTAAGCAGGGCACGGTGCACAACCTCGTTTGCACTGCCGTAGCCGATTGATTGTGAATCTGTACCGAGTAATTTCACCTTTGAGTCAGCAAAGCAATATGCGCTGCTTTCCATTAAATAAGAATTGCCGTTGCCCTTAATTAAAATTCTTTCTGCATCCCAGGGGAAATTATCCTCTGCAAAAGCACCCGTAATAGGACCGGGCGGTGCCTCTACAACAACACACTCACCTATAAAGGTTGCTAATTCAATAGAATCTATCGGCAAGCCGTTATTAATAAAATGAAGCGGTGCATCAATATGGGTTGCTGTATGAAGGCAGGTATAAAAAGCGTTAAGATTGCATTTTTCTCCCTTTTTCATAGATTTAATTTCATCTAAATATCCTTCAGGGTCACCGGGGTAAACCGGCGTTTTAAGAATATCCCTTGAAATATCTATAATATCCATTTTTACACCACCAAAGCTTAATAATCCGAATTAGTTTTTTAGAAAAACTTAATTTTTTAAATGCCAAAGAAGGAGGCATCTGCTATACCGTCCATACTATCCTTTACAACAGACTGGAAAAAGTCCTCTGAAAATTTATCGAGTGAAACCTCTGTTTCTGTACCGTCACTCATATTTTTGAGCTTAGCCTTATTTTCAGCTAACTCGTTGTCACCTAAAACAACAGTATATTCTGCGCCGATTTTGTTGGAATATTTCATTTGAGCCTTAATCGACCTGCCAACAGTATCAACAGAAACACTGTAGCCCTCACTGCGCATATCTGTTGCAATCTGAAGCGCCTTTAAAAGTGCGTCCTCGCCTGCGGTAACTATTGAAAGATTATATTTTGGTGCTTCAGGGAACGGAATTTCTGCGCTCTCCATAATAAGCACAAGTCTTTCAAGACCCATACCAAAGCCACAAGCAGGAATGCTTGCACCGCCTAATTCTTCAATAAGTCCGTCGTAGCGACCGCCGCCGCAAACTACAAGTCCGTTTGTTTTTTCATATTTTGAAACAAACTCAAAAACAGTTCTTGTGTAATAATCAAGTCCGCGGACAATTTGCGGATTCACTTTATACTCAATGCCCATTGTGTCAAGGTATTTTTTAAGTGATTCAAAATGCTCACGGCAATCGTCACAAATAAAATCTAATACAACGGGAGCATCCTCAGAGATTTTTGAACAAACAGGACTTTTGCAGTCAAGAATTCTCATTGGATTTCTGTCAAGTCTTGAAAGGCAGGTTTCACAAAGGTCTGCCTTTTTATTTTCAAAGTGTGCCTTTAATGCTTCTAAATATTTTTTTCTGCACTCGGGGCAGCCTATTGAGTTAATTTCAAGCGCAACATTGTCAATTCCTAAATAATTAAGATAAGTGTACGCAAGTGAAATAACCTCTGCATCCTGCACGGGTGTGCCTGCGCCGAAAGCCTCAACACCAAATTGGTGGAACTCTCTGAGTCTGCCTGCCTGTGGCTTTTCGTAACGGTAGCATGAGGTTAAGTAGCATATTTTTTGCGGCAGCGGCTCATTAAAAAGACCGTGCTCCAAAAATGCTCTTACAGCACCTGCGGTGCCCTCGGGTCTTAAGGTTATTGAGCGGTCACCCTTGTCGTTAAAGGTGTACATTTCCTTTTGAACAACGTCGGTAGTTTCACCAACCGAACGGTCAAAAAGCTCTGTATACTCAAACACGGGGGTGCGCATTTCTAAAAAGCCAAAGCTTTTTGCCGTGTCGAGAGCTGCCTGCTCTATATATTGATATTTGTGAGATTCACTTGGCAAAACGTCGTTTGTACCTTTAATTGCTTTTACACTGAATGCCATTTTTGTTCCTACCTTTTAAACATAAAAATTCAAATTTATAAAGTCAAAAAATCGGGAGCGGAAAAAGCACCCGATTTTAATAATATTTTATCTTTTTTTCGGATTTACAATATCACGCCAGTCAAGGTCGCCGCGTTCAAGACTGTGAATGAGAGCCTCTGCCGTTGCAATGTTTGTTGCAACCGGAATGTTATGTACGTCACAAAGTCTCAAGATGGACATTTCATCAGGCTCGTGGGGTTTGGGATTAAGAGGATCTCTGAACAGAAGAACCAAGTCAACCTCGTCGCAACCAATTCTCGAAGCAATTTGCTGCGAACCACCTTGATTACCGCTTAAAAACTTTATAACCTCCAGCCCGGTTGCATCAGCAACAAGTTTACCTGTAGTGCCGGTTGCAAGCAAGTTGTGTCG